>NZ_JABWRP020000019.1 GCF_014269035.2 Pseudomonas vlassakiae | reverse complement strand
TTGCCAGGACTGGCCCTATCGCGGACGAATCCGCCCCTACAGGACAGCGGTGATCCTGTAGGAGCGGATTCATCCGCGATGAAGCCAACACCGGCTCAGCGGATGAACACCTGCGGCGTGGTGGTGGACATGTCCCCGCCCGGCAGCTTGATGTTCTTCACCTTCTCCAGCGTATCGGGGTTGAACACCGCCAGGTCGTTGAAGGTACCGCCCAGGTACAGCTTGTCGCCCTTCATGTCGAAGGTCACGCAGTAGTAGGTGTGCTCCAGATCAGCCGCCTTGATCAGCTTGCGCTGCTTGATGTCGTATTTGGCCAGGCGGTTGAGCACGCCGTAGATCTGGTTCGGGTCCTTGGGCGAACGCAGGCCGGTGAAGTAGAGTTCGGTCAGGTCGGCGAATTCCCGGGTGTGGGCCTTGCCGGTCTTGAGGTCGATGCTCAGGTAGCCATACAGCGGCTGCGCCTCGTTCGGGTCCTGCCTGGCGTCCTTGAACCTGGCGATGGTGTAGAGCATCGAGAATTCATGGCGCGGGCTCTGGTGCGGCCAGAAGTACAGCACATCCGGGGCGCTGTAGCCTTTGCGCTGCCAGTTGCGCAGCGGCAAGGCCACGCTGTACTTGCCGGTCTTCACGTCCATCTTGTAGATGTCCGGCCCGGCGACGAACAGGCTGCCATCGTCGGCGGTGCGCATCAGGTAGACCTGGCGCGGCATCGGGAAGGTACGCACCGGCTTGGCCTGCAGGCCATCGGCGGTGTTGTACACCTCCAGGCGCGGTGGCTTGACCACATAGTGGTCGTTCAACCGCTGGGTCGGGTTGACCGTGGCGTACACCTCTTTGCCATCCGGGCTCAGGGCGAACGAATACATCGACTTGCCGACTTCACCCGGCACGCTGGACAGGTTGGCGTGGAAGGTGGTCTTGCAGGTGTCCAGGTCGATACCGTAGATATCGGCATAGTGGTTGTTGAGCACATACGCGGTGCGGTTGTCTGGCGCCATCATCGCGGTGCCGGGGCCGAACCTGTCGGGCATCTGGCAACTCTTGTACAGCGTGTCGCTGGCCACGTCGATGACGTGAAGGTTGTTCGGGTAGTTGGTGGTGATCAGGTATTCCTGGCCAGCCTTGAGGGCCGGGCCGGCATCATCGGCCTGTACCGCCCAGGCGCAGGCCGTGGCGGCGATGGTCAGCGCGAGTTGCGCGCAGCGTCCAGCTTTCATGCGGTTTCCCCTTGTCATTCTTGTCGGGCCGGTCACTTGTCTTTAGGGAACACGGTGCCGAGGTTGCGCCAGTCTTCCTGGGAGTTGTTCGCCTGGGCATTCCAGTCCTGGTAGGTGCTCATCATGTCCGGCACCTGGGCCGGCCACCAGCAAGGATCGGAGCACCCGTACAGGTCGGCCTCCATCGGCTGGCACAGCGAACTGACGCCGCCAAAGGCGTCCACTTCCCAACCCGGGTCGGTGGTGGCGGTGCAACCGGCGACCGCGCTCATGGCCATGACCTCTTCGACGCGGTCTTCGGCGGCGGCCTGCTCGAGGATGCGCGCCTTGTTGTTCAGGGGCTTCAAGTGCTTCATGTCAGTGCGCCTTCCGCGGGGTGATGTAGCGGTCGATGAAGGCCGGGTTGGCGGCCATGATGCGGCTGTAGACTTCGATGCCGAAGTCGACCCAGTCGCGCATCAGCTCGCAGTAGTGGTAGGTCGGGTGCTGCGGGTCGCCGTAACGGGCATAGCTCTCGTGGTAGCAGCCGCCGGAGCACAGGTTGCGGATGCGGCAGCTGTCACAGCCGGTGTTGCTGCGGTCCAGGCGCTGCGACAGGAAGTCGTTGAGCTGCGCCTGCTTCACGCCCTGGTGGACGTTGCCAAAGGTCGGCAGGCTGGAGCCGGTGAAGCGGTGACACAGGTTCAGCTCGCCCTCGTGGTCCACGGCCAGCATCTTCAGCCCGGCACCGCACGGCAGGGCCTTCTTGTGGCCTTCGTGGATGTCGGTGATCAGCTGGTGCAGGTTGGAGAAGCCGATGTTGCGGTGCTCCAGCGCCGCTTCCAGGTACTTGCGGCCCAGCGCCTTCATGTTGGCGAACACCTGCACCAGCTCTTCACCGGTGAGGTTGAAGTCGGCCATGTCGCCGGAGGTGACCGGGGCAAAGCCGACTTCGGCAAAGCCCATTTCGTTGAACAGGTGGTTCCAGATGGTCTCGACATCGGTGATGCCACGGGTCAGGGTGACCCGCGCGCCCACCGGGCGGCTGCGGTAGCGCGACAGCAGCAGGTCGGCCTTGCGCCGCACCACGTCATAGGTGCCCTGCCCGCCCACGGTGATGCGGTTGCGGTCGTGCACGGTCTTCGGGCCGTCGATGCTGATCGACAGGCCGAAGCGGTGAGCGTCGAGCCAGTCGATGATTTCTTCGGTGAGCAGGGTCGCGTTGGTGGTCATGATGAACTCCACCTGCTTGCCGGCTGCGGCGAAGCGCCGCTCGCAGTAGGCGACCATGTGCTCGATCAGCGGCCGGTTGGACAGCGGCTCGCCGCCGAAGAACACCACGCTGTAGCGCGCTTCGTCGGGTGATTCCTTGAGCAGCATCTCCACCGAGGCTTCGGCGGTGGCGGTGCTCATCTTCTTGCCGGCGGACGGTTTGTCCAGGTCTTCCTTGTAGCAGTAGGTGCAGCTGAGGTTGCAGCCCGTGTTGACGTTGAGCACCACGGTGTTCAGTGCCGTGCGCTCGACCTGCTTGAGGGCGATTTCCGGGGTCAGCGGCGAGCCGTCGCTGACCAGCTCCAGCGCGATCAGCTCGCGCAGGGTGTCCTGGATATCGTCGCTTGCAAACTGCTGGCCAAGGCGCTGCATCAGCGCCTCGGCCGAGCAGCCTTGCTGACGCAGGGTGTCGATGATGCTGCCGGTCACCGCGTCGGCGGTGAACAGCGAACTGCTGGGGATATGGAACAGCATGCGGTCGGCATCGACCTGCACTTCGTGCAGGTTGCGTTCGACCAGGTTCAGTAGCGCGCCCATGGCGACCTCCCGATAATCGATCCGTTGGCAAAACCGTTACACCCTGCCCTTACGGCAGCGGCGGGTTGTTCCAACGCTGAACGGTGACGATCATGTGGCCTTCACCACGCTGGCCACCGTCTGCCAAGGTGGCGATGACCTTCAGGTTGCCGGCGTTGTTGGTCATCATCTTGCGCGCCGGATTCGGCCCGGCACCGCCTGGCACGAACACACCGTCGGCCTGCATCTGCCCGGCGAACCTGACGTCTTCGTCCTCGACCGCACGCTCGTTGAATGGCTCGACCTTCCAGCTGGCCGGCAGGTAGCCAATGCGCAGCGGCTGGCCACTGCCATCCTTGCCCCAGGCTTCGGCTTCGAAACGGCCCTGGACCTTGGGCACCGAGGCACCGTTCTCGCCGATACGGGCGATGGAGAATGCCGGCACCACCTTCACTTCCTCGACCTTGTCATAGACCGCCAGCTTGGCGCCCTTGAGTTCACCCACGCCCACGTCGCGCTGGCCGGGCTTGGCATCGGCCGCAGCGCGGGCCTTCACACGCACCAGGGTCGGGGTCTGTTCCAGCACCTCGCTCACCTCGACCCCGCCCCCCAGGTCGGGCTTGCCGGCCAGGCCGGTGCCGACCAGGGTGATCTCGCTCTCGCCACCGGCCTTGATGAACGCAGGCTGAACCGCCAGCAGGCGCGCCTTGCCCTCTTTGGCGGCGATGAAGTCCAGGCCACGCTCGTCGTGATCGGCCTCGAACATGCGGCCTTTCATTTCGCCGTCCAGCGCCGCGAACACCTGGCGCAGGTTGCTGTCGCCCACCTTGACGTTGCCGCGCCATTCATAACCGTTGTAGAGCAGCGCCGTGCCACTGCCATTGAACGGCGTGCCGTCGGCGTAGCTGCCTTTGACCTCGACCTTGAAGGTATCGCCCTGGTCGGCAACCACCGTCATCACCCCACGCACATCGCCCTTGGCCAGCATGTGGCCGCTGAACGCCCACTGCCCCGCCAGCGCGTCGGCGGCCGGCCTGGCCTTCTGCCATTCAGCCCAGGCCGGGCTCTCCAGCGGGAAGCGCTTGGCGAGGTCCGGCACCACTTGCTTGAGGGCGATCTCCAGCCAGTCGCGGTCACGCGCCTGGGCCTGGTATTCGAGGGACGGCCATTGGCCAAGGTGGAAGTTGACCAGGTGCTCCCATTCCTGCGCCGGGCGCCGCTGCAGCGCGACACGGGCACCGGAGTGGCAGCGCCCGCAGGTTTCACTGAGCTGGGTATCGAAGTGCTCGACGGTGTTGAGCCGGCGCTCCATGGCGTAGCGCACGCCATCGGTCTCGCTCGGCGCCAGGCCCTGCTTGTCGGCCAGGTACTTGACCAGGGTGCGACGATCGTCGTCGCTGATCTGCACGCCGTGCATCACCTGCATGCGGGCAATGCTCATCAGCCAGCCTTCCGGCGTCTTGCGCTGATGGCTGATGCGGCTGTAGGTATCGTTGCCCTCGGGGATGTGGCACCCCATGCACGTGTTCTGCAACAGGCTCGGGCCCTGCCCGGCCGCCACCACGGCCTGGGTGCCCAGCAGTGCGGCGGCGGCCAGCGCCAGTTTGCCCGCATGCCGCCGGAGTCGAGTCGTCTTCAAGGTCAGACCTCCACGGTTGTTGTTCTTATGGTTTTCACACGCTTTGGTACAGCAGGTGTGCTTGTGACGGTTGCGATACAGAAACTGTGCCAAGTGCTGCAAAGGCTTTGTATTTCAGGTCCTTAGCCGTTTTCTTCAGGGGTGTTGAACGGTTGCCGGGGGCGCTGGAGCGTGCCATTTCGCGACAGGGTGTTTCATCCTGAGACAGGGCCTGCGCAGCCACTGTTTCAACACCGTCTCACAGCGTCTCAATGTGCAACAGCGCGCGCCTGCAAGGTTGGCCTTGCACAAAAGCAAAACCCAGACAGTTCAACACCTTGCGCCCATTGCACCGGTTTGGCACGCGCCTTGCGCCAGTACCGGCCACACCCAATGACAAGAGGCACAGCCCCATGCTTTCCGAACTGCCCATCCTGCCCGCTACCCGCGCCTTCCTCGAACGCAAGCTGAAGATGCGCATCGGTGCCGACTGGCAGGACGCCGCCAGTGGTCGCACGCTGTCGTTCCGCAACCCGGCCACCGGCGAAATCCTTGGTGAAGTGCCCGCCGCCGAGCAGGAAGACGTCGACCGCGCCGTGCGCGCCGCGCGCCAGGCCTTCGATGACTCGCCTTGGAGCCGTGTGCGCCCACGCGAGCGGCAGAACCTGCTGTGGCGCCTGGCCGACCTGATGGAGCGTGACGCGCAGCAGCTGGCCGAGCTGGAGTGCCTGAACAACGGCAAGAGCGCCGCCGTGGCCAAAGTCATGGACGTGCAGCTGGCCATCGACTTCCTGCGCTACATGGCCGGCTGGGCCACCAAGATCGAGGGGAGCACCGTCGATGTGTCCATGCCGTTGATGCCCAACGACCAGTTCCATGGTTTCGTGCGCCGCGAAGCCGTGGGCGTGGTCGGCGCCATCGTTGCCTGGAACTTCCCGCTGCTGCTGGCCTGCTGGAAACTCGGCCCGGCCCTGGCCAGCGGTTGCACCGTGGTGCTCAAGCCGGCCGACGAAACCCCGCTGACTGCACTGAAGCTGGCCGAACTGGTGGATGAGGCCGGCTACCCGGCCGGGGTGTTCAACGTGATCACCGGCACCGGCCTCAACGCGGGCGCCGCACTGAGCCGCCACCCGAGCGTGGACAAGCTGACCTTCACCGGCTCCACCGAAGTGGGCAAGCTGATCGGCAAGGCGGCCATGGACAACATGACCCGCGTCACCCTGGAGCTCGGCGGCAAGTCGCCAACCATCGTCATGCCCGACGCCAACCTGCAGGAGGCCGCTGCCGGCGCCGCCACGGCGATCTTCTTCAACCAGGGCCAGGTGTGCTGCGCAGGCTCGCGCCTGTATGTGCACCGCAAGCACTTCGACAACGTGGTGGCCGACATCGCCGGCATCGCCAACGGCATGAAGCTCGGCAGCGGCCTGGATCCGGCGGTGCAGATGGGCCCGCTGATCTCGGCCAAGCAGCAGGACCGGGTGACCGGCTACATCGAGCTGGGCCGCGAACTCGGCGCGACCATTGCCTGTGGCGGTGAAGGTTTTGGCCCGGGCTACTTCGTCAAGCCGACGGTGATCGTCGACGTCGACCAGCGCCATCGCCTGGTACAGGAAGAGATCTTCGGCCCGGTGCTGGTGGCGATGCCGTTCGACGACATCGACGAAGTGATCGGCATGGCCAACGACAACCCTTACGGGCTGGGCGCGAGCATCTGGTCGAACGACCTGGCGGCGGTGCACCGGATGATTCCGCGGATCAAGTCGGGGTCGGTGTGGGTCAACTGCCACAGCGCGCTGGACCCGGCGCTGCCGTTTGGCGGCTACAAGATGTCCGGTGTCGGCCGTGAGATGGGCGCAGCGGCCATCGAGCACTACACCGAATTGAAGTCGGTGCTGATCAAGCTCTGAGCTGCACCCTGGTCTGCCAGCCAGCGCATCAACATCCTCTTATGCGCTGCTGGCAGGCTGCTCATGGCTGCCGCGGGTGATCGACCAGCCAGCAACTCACGGACTACCGGCGCCAACTCGATCCCCTGCAAATGCCAGATCCCCAAAGGCTGATCCGCCGTCACCACCACCTCAGCCTCGTCCACCAGCCCATCCCGCAACACCGGCCGCCGCGCCACCTGCACCGCCGCCCAGTCCGCCGCCAGATGCAACGGCTGCGCATCCGGCCAGCCTCGCCGGCGTTCCCAGAATGGCTGCCCGGCACGTTCAAGCTCCTGCCCATAGAAATCCCGCCCAATGCGGGCAAAACGCATGAACAGCTGCTCGATCCGCTGCTGATGAAACTGCTTCGCCAGTGCGGCCCGTTCAGGCCGGCGCAACAAGGTATTGATCACCACCGGCGCCTGCAATGCCGACGACAGCGACTGGAATATCCCGTTCCCCGACAATGGGTCAACCGCCATCGCCGCATCGCCCACCCGCAGCCAGTCATCGCCCACGCAGTCGCCCGCGAGAATCGCCGTACTGCTGCGAGCGTGAACCTGCGCAGGCTCCAGCGCACGCGCATCGAACAGTTCAGCCACCAGTGCCGACGCACGACGGCGTGCGGCGCAATAGTCTGGCAGCGCCGCCTTGCCCGGCAGCCCCCCGGCATCCAAGGTCACCTGCCAGTAGCATCGCCCGTCGGCCAGCCGGGCCATCCAAGCCCAGCCATCGTCCAGGCTTTCCACCGCCGAAGCAGGATCGCCAGGCTCCGACTGCCAAAGATTGAGCAGGCTGACCGTCTCCGGCCCGCGCATACGGTCGGCCGCCAACGGTGCCTGGCGGCCGCGGGCTTCGACCAGAAAATCACCCTGCAGCACCTGCCCGTCATCCAGCCGAATCTGATAGCCCGCTGCGCGCGCAACATCCCGCACACGCCCTTGCACCACCGTCCCCCCGGCGCACAGCAAGTCATCACGCAGCGCACGATCAAAGCGCTGGCGGTCGAGCAGGTATTCCTGATTGAGTTGCAGATGCTGGCCATTCCAGCGCACCTGGCGTGTCGCCGGTACCGCCGCCTCGGCCAAGGCGCCGCCCAGGCCGGCATGGCGCAACCCTTCCAACACGCGTTGCGAAACCCCTTCCACGGCAGCGAAACGGCGCCAGTCGGAGACCACCGTTACCGGGTAGCCCAGCCGGCGCAGACCCAGCGCGGTGGCGGCGCCGGCCGGCCCGGCGCCCAGCACCAGAATGCGTGGCTCAGGCATCCGCTGCACCTCGTCGTTCCGGGCCGCTGAATGCGGCGTGGGCTTGCAACCAGGCATGGACCTGCTGCCGATCCAGCCCGGGCTGCTGTTGCAACAGGGTCGCTATCCGCCCACTCACCGCCGCGCAGCCAAGACTCGCCCCGGCCCGACCACGCTCGCCCACGTGGCCACCGAAGTCGGCCTGTGCGCTGCCAAGCCACGACCACTGCCCCGGCGCGCAGCGGGCATCGCCGGTGATGCGGATCACCCCCGGATACGCCGCCGGGTACACCGTACTGCCCTGCGCCGGGCTGGACGCGCACAGCAGCACGCCAGCCCGCTGCACTTCAGCACAGGCCTGGCGCAACACCGCCCGGTCCTGCTGCAAGCCAAGGCTGAGATTGATCAAGGTCACGCCCTGCTCCGCCAGCCAGAACAACGCGGCGGCAACTTGTAAAGCGCTGGTGCTGCCGCGTTCGCTGAAGACCTGGGCCAGCAACAGCGGCAGCGCACCGGCCTCGGCTTGCAGGCTGGCCAGCACGGCGCTGCCATGGCCGAGCCGGTCTGGTTGCAACTCGCCCTCGCAGAGCACGCCCTCGTCCAGCCAGAAACGCCGGGCCGCGACCAGTGCCTGCGTTGGTGCACAACCGCTGTCGATCACACCAACCTGGACATCAACGGCCATGCTGGATCGTCTCCCGAGGCAATACGCGCAACTGGCCGCCTTGCAGGTGCAGATGCAGGTCGGCATCGGCCAGGGTCGATGCGCGGTGGCTGATGAGGATGCGCGTGCGCCCGGCGAACAGTTCGTCGATGGCGGCAATCACTTCGCGTTCGGTGGCTTCATCCACCGCCGAGGTGGCCTCGTCGAGCACCAGGATCGAAGGCGCCTGCAGCACCGCCCGGGCGATGGCGATACGCTGCTTCTGCCCACCGGAAAGCTGCTGGCCGCGCTCACCGAGCAGCCCGTCCAGGCCCAGCGGCAGGCTTTCCACCAGGCTGTCGAGGTGGGCCAGTCGCACCACCCGCTCCAGCTCCCCACGGCTGGCCTGCGGCGCGCCATAGGCCAGGTTCTGCGCCAGGGTGCCGCGAAACAGCACGATGTCCTGGCTGACCACGGCGATGCGCTGGCGCACGGCGGCCAGGTCGAGCTCGCGCAGGTCGGCGCCATCGAGCAGGATGCGCCCGGCATCCGGGTCGTAGAAGCGCTGCAACAGGTCGATCAGGGTCGACTTGCCGACACCCGAAGCACCGCTGATGGCGACTTTCAGGCCACCGGCAATACAGGCATCGACCTGCGCCAGCACCGCGCCCTGGCGCCCGTCATGGGCAAAGCACACGCCTTCCAGGCGCAGCTCGCCCGGCCCTTGCGGCATGGGCCTGGGCGAGTCGGCCTCGCGCACCGCTACGGCTTCTTGCTTCAACTCCATTACCCGGCCCAGACTCACCGCCATGCGCTGCACCGCCACGTACAGGCCCAACAAGCTCTGCACCGGCCCCACCGCCATGCCCATGTAGGTGGAAAACGCGATCAGCGCGCCGAGCTGCCAGGTGCCCTGGATCACCCACCAGCCACCGACCAGGAACGCGCAGGCGCGGCACCACGAGGTCAGGGTGCCCGGGACTGCCTGGGTGAAGAACTCGGTGACCTGCACCTTGAGCAGCTGGCGCATGTAGCCCTGCCCCAACTGGTCCAGACGCCCGGCCTCGCGGTTCTGCTGGCCGGACGCCTGGATGAATTTCATCGCCGGCAAGGTCTCGACCAGGAACGACGACACGTCCGCGGACCGCTCACGCAGGCTGCGCACCTCGCGCTCGACCTTGCGCCGCATCCAGCGCAGCCACAGCACCTCGATCGGGATCAGCAAGGCCAGCAGCAGCGACAGTTGCCAGGACAGCATCAGCATCAGCGCTACCGCGCCCACCAGGCCGATCACCGCTGATACCGCGGAGAACAGCGAATCAACGGCAAAACGCTGGATCTCGGCGACATCACCGTCGAGCCGCGAGAGGATGTCGCCGGTACGCCGGCGCCCGTAGAAGGTTGGCGACAGCTGCTGCAAATGGCGGTACAGGTCATCACGCAGGGCGAACAGAATGCGCCCCGACAGGCGCGTGTGCAGGTAGCGGTTGACGCCCGCCAGCACGGTGCCCAGCAGGCCGGCGCCAATCATGATCGCGGCCATGTGCCAGAGGGTCTGGTAATCCTTGGCCAGCAGGCCTTCATCGATCAGCGTCTTGACCAGCCACGGTTGCACCAGGGCCAGCAGCGAAGCGCCGAAGGACAAGCCCAGCAACACGCCGATGGCCCGTTGCTGGGGGCGGACGAAACCATACAGCCAAGCCAGGGCCTGGCGCATAAGTACGGGGTCGCTGGTGTGCACCAGCCTTGCGAACAGGTTACCCATGTCAGCCGCGCAACTGTTTGAGCTTGCGGTACAGCGTCGCCCGGCTGATGCCCAGCGCTTCGGCGGCCGCCGAGACATTGCCCTGGTGGCGCGCCAGGGCGCCACGGATCAGTTCCAGTTCGTTGTCCTTGAGGCTACCCGAGGGCGCCGTGCCGCTGGCCAGCTCATCCAGCAGGCAATCGGTCAGGTGGTCGAGGGTCAGCACCTGCTCGCCATCCTCGCGCATGGCCAGGGCGGTGCGCACGACCATTTCCAGCTGGCGGATGTTACCCGGCCAGTCGAAGCCTTCGAGCAGCGCCGCCAGGGCCGGGTCGAGGCTCACGCCCTTGGCGCCGGACTTGTCCAGCAAGCCCTCGATGATGTTCGCCAGGTCATCGCGCTCGCGCAGGGCCGGCAGGCGCAGGGACACGCCGTTGACCCGGTAGTACAGGTCTTCGCGAAAGTGCTGCTCCTGTACCAGGCGCTTGAGGTCGCGGTGGGTGGCGCAGATCAACGCCACGTCAATGTCCTGCTCATCGCCCGCACCCAGCGGCGCCACCCGGCGCTCCTGCAGCACGCGCAACAGCCGGGCCTGCAGGGCCAGCGGCATGTCACCGATCTCGTCGAGGAACAGCGTGCCGCCATGGGCCTGCATCAGCCGCCCGACCATGCCGCCCCGACGCGAGCCGGTGAAGGCGCCCTCGCGGTAGCCGAACAGTTCGGATTCGATCAGCCCCTCGGGAATCGCCGCGCAATTGACCGCAACGAACGGTTTGTCGGCACGCGGGCTGGCCTGGTGCAGGGCACGGGCGACCACTTCCTTGCCGGTACCGGTCTCGCCCAGCAACAACACCGGCAGGCCATTGCCCAGGCCCTGGCGGGCCATGCGCAGGTTGCGTGCCAAGCGCGCGTCAGCCCCGGCCAAGGCCTCCAGCGCAGGGGTTTTGTTAGCCACCGCCGGCTTGGCCTGCGCCGCGCTGCCATTGAGCGGGCTGTGCCGCGGCAGCTGCAACGCACGGAAGAAGAATTCGCCCTTGGCCGTCTGCACGTTGCTTACGCCACCCTGCCACAGGCGGGCGATGAAGGCCGGTGAACGCTCACCCAGCAGGTCGCTGCTGCGCCGCCCGATCAGGCCCTGGCGCGGCACCTGGAGCAACTGGCAGGCGCTGTCGTTGGCGGCCAGCACTTCGCCGTCCAGGCTTAGCGCCAGCAGGCCGTGCCAGGCGCTGTTGAGGTATTGCGGGCGGCTGTGGAACGCCAGCACCAGTTGCTCGGGATGGCACAGGCCGAACATCCTGCTCTCGATATTGCCAGCCGCCAGCATCAGCACGCTCAGGCTGTCCTGCGGCTGGGCCATGACCCCTTCGCGGGTGACATCGAGCACGCCGATCACTTCGCCGCGCGGGTCGCGCAGCGGTACCGAGGTGCAGGAGAACGGGCTGAGCCGGTCCAGGTAATGCTCGCCACAGTTGATCAGCGTCGGCCGGCCTTCGACCACGGCGGTGCCGATGGCGTTGGTGCCGCGCAGCGACTCGCTCCAGCAACTGCCGGGGTGCAGGTCGCGCAGGCCTTCGCGTTGCAGTACATGCTTCTGCCCCTCGATGGCCAGCACGTTGGCCTGGGCATCGCCGAGGATGACGATGCCAGCCTTGCCTTGGCGTGATACCAGGTAGTCCAGTTCGGGGGTGACGGCGTCCATCAGCAGCCGGTTGCGTTCCAGCAGCATGCGCAGGTCCTGGCCCTGCTGCAGGCCCACGCCGACTTGCTCGCCTTGCAGGCAATCCAGGCCATGGCCGAGGCTGCGGCGCCAGGAGGCGTCGATTTCATCGCGCAGCATGCCCAGCGGCAGCTCACCTTCGCTGGCCAGACGCATGCGGGCCTGGCGGGATTCGTGCAGTGGGTCTTGGGCGTTTGTTATGGGAAATTGTCGCGCCATTTTTTGCTCCAGCTGTGGCCTCTGGGGTCAAGGCTACGGGCTTGGTATCTTTTGCGCAGTGTGCGGGAGATTATGGTGGGCGTCGAGGTGCATGCCTTGAGAGGTGTGCCGCTCGATCTCCCAGACGCCACCCCCTCAAGCCATGCCCCCAACCCAACGCTAACCCCAATACTGGGGAACACCGCCCACCGGAAAATCATCCAGCTCGATCACCCCGCCGCGCTGAAACCCAAGTGCCACAAGGCCTGCAGCCTGATGTGAAAAAATTGGCACGGCTGTTGCGCTGGTCCTCCCAGACGCCCCAAGTCATGGGCCCGTTAGCAGGAGGAACCGACTCATGCTCCGACCGATATCCAACACGCTGGCAGTGGCGATCGTCGCCGGCCTGTTCCAGCTCCCGGCGCAGGCAGCGCTGTATGCCGTCGACACCGGGCCCTACACACCTGAAAACGGTCACTACGCCGCCTGGTACCAGGACACGCACGGCCGTACCCTCGACCTGTGCCTGTCCAAGGCGGTGAGTTCACGCGTCGCCGGCGCCCCTGGCGCACCGGCGTACATGTGCACCCTGTTGCCTGCCCCAGGCATCTTCGACGACACCAAGCCGTTGGTCTTCCCGAGCAACTGGCCGGATGAATCGTTCTGGTTCACCGCCGACGCTGCCATCAACGATGTCGCCCGGGGGGTCAACCTGACCTACGTCAGCGCGCTCGAAGCCGCGTTCGGCGGTGGCGACCCGGCAGAAAACGACCAGATCAGCTTCGCCCGCGTGCGGATCCGGGTCGACGTTCCCGTGGCCGGCACCTACGTGGTCACCCACCCTTACGGCGTCGAGGTGTTCGACGTACCCGCCGCCGGGCGTCGGGCGATCAACATGACCCGCGACATCGGCATCGGCTCCGCTGGCACCTTTACCGGCGCCCTGAAGGGCGATATCGGGCCCTTCCTGCGCAGCGTCAACGGCCCTTACACCGAAGGCAGCGAGACATTCATCGGCGACCCCAACCTCAACGAGCGGGTCACCGGCAGCCCGTTCAACACCAACTTCGTACGCATCGAAGGCCCCAACGGCATCGACTTGCGCACGGACCTGTTCGCCGTTTCCGGCAAGCTTTCCGCCGTAGCCCGACCGACGCCGTTGATCCCCTTGCGCAGCACCTACTCGCGGCACACCGAGAACGGCGACCTGCGCGCCCAGCAAGACATGTTCGTGCTGGCGCCGCCACCGCCTGGCAGCGCCACCCTGACCAGCCAGGCGCCTAACCTGCCGCTGACCGAAGCCAATGGCACAGGTACCTGGTATGCCCAGTCGGCACTCAACCCGGCACTGCCGACCAGCCTGCTGATCAGCGCCGACAACAGCGTGGCCATTCCCACCAGCAGCGTGACCCAGGCCAGCCTGCCGCTCACCGACCTGGTCACCATCACCAAGGCCGAATACAGCTTGGCCAATGCCACCCTGACCTTGATCGCCACCAGCAGTGACGAAACCAACCCGCCGGCAATGACTGCCCACACCGGCAACGGCACCTTCATCGGCAACTTCACCGGCGACGGCGCGCAGAAAAGCCTGAGCGCCAACTTGTCACCCGTCCCGCCAGCCAAGGTGCAGGTCACCAGTGCCAATGGCGGCAGCGACATCGAAGACGTGGTGCTGGTGCCATGAACAGACAAAGGCTCCGCCTTCAAGGAGGCAGCATGAACACTTGGCAACGCCGCGCGCTGTTGGCCGCCGGTTTTTCCCTCACTCTCAGCAGTGCGGCCTGGGCTGCCCTGTCCGACGTCGACCCGGGCCCCTACACCTTCGCCACCGGTGGGTTCCCGCTGTGGTACAAGGACACCGATGGGTTGTCACTGGAACTGTGCCGCTCGCATGCCGTCAGCACCCTGGTCGCTGGCGCCCCCGGTGCACCGGCCTACATGTGCACCCTGCTGCCAGAACCGGGCGTCTTCGACGATACCCTGCCCCTGGTCTTCCCTGACAACTGGCCTTCGGAGATGTTCTGGTTCCTGGCGGAAACCAGTATTCCAGCCGTTGGCAACAGCGGCTATGCCCTCGACGCCTATGTGGCGGGCATAGAAGCGGCATTCGCTGGTGGCAACCCGGTCGACGGTGACCAGCAGAGCTTTGCCCGCATCCGTCTGCGCGTCTCGGTGCCCACTGCCGGTACCTACACCATCACCCACCCCTACGGCGTGGAGACGGTCAACGTCACCACACCCGGCCGCCGGGCGATCAACATCACTCGTGACATCGGCATCGGCGCCCCGGGCAACTTCACCGGCGCGCTCAATGGTGCAATCGGGCCGTTCATCCAAGGTTTGGGCGCTCCCTATACCGCCGTGAACCCGGATACCGGCAGCACCGACACCTTCATCGGTGACCCCAACCGCCCGGAAGCGATCAAGGGCAGCCCGTTCAACACCAACTTCATCCGCATCGACGGCCCGCCCGGGCGCATCGAAACCAACCTGTTCACGGTCTCCGGCAAGGTGCTCGACCAACGTCCGCAGCTGCCGGCGTCACTGGAGCGGGCGACCTACTCGCGCAATGCCGGCGGCACCCGGGTGGAGGTATTCGCCAAGGCGCCAAGCGACGCCAGTGTCTGTTTCCGTAACGGCCTGGCACTGGTCGGCACGCCGCCATCGCCTTGCCAGTTCAGCATGACGTCGGACAACAACGGGCTGTTCTTCAGCCAGCAACTGAGCCAGGTGGCGCCGCCGCCGGTGGTGGTGGTGACCGCCAGCAGCAGCGACATCAACACCCAGCCGACCGCCATTTCGAGCAAGCTGTCCGATGTGGTCAAAGTCAGCACCGCACGCTACGAGTGGGCCAACAAGCGGCTGACCCTCGAAGCGCGCTCCAGCGATGAAGTGCTGATCCCGGACATGGTCGCCCAAGGCTATGGCCGGCTGTCCAAGTCCGGCACCCTGCAAACGCTCACCGTCAATGACCTGGCCCAGCCACCGGCCACCGTCACCATCAAGTCCAGCCATGGCGGCGTGGATGTAGAGCCGGTGGTGGTGGTCGGCACCGCACCGGTGTCGGCCGCCAACCAGCCGCCGCTGGCCCAGGCCGATGTCGGCAGCACCAGCGTCGGCGTGCCGCTGACGATGAACCTGCTGCTCAACGACAGCGACCCGGACGGCAACGTGCCACTGAGCATCACCGACGTTACCCAACCGGCCACCGGCCAGGGCAGCGTGGTCCTCAACGGTAGCACCGCCGTGACTTACACCCCACCGCCAGGTGCCACGCAGCCGGTGGTCGCCACCTTCACCTACCGGGCAATGGATGCCAAGGGCCTGAAGTCGCAACCGGCCACCGTGACCGTCAACGTCGCGCCCAACCAGGCACCCACCGCCAACCCGGAAACCGTGACCACCCTGGCCGCGCCGCTGACCATCAACGTGTTGGCCAACGACACCGACCCGGAAGGCAACGTGCCATTGACCGTCGCCAACCTGACTCAGCCTGCCGCCGGGCGCGGCAGCGTGAGCACCGATGGCACCACGGTCAGCTACACCCCTCCGGCCACGGTGACCACGGCGTTCACCACCACCTTCACCTACCAGGCGCGTGACTCCCTGGGCGCGGTCTCCGCCCCGGCCACCGTCACGGTCAACGTGCAGCCACGGCCTGCAGCCGGCGAGACCTTCACGGTCACCGCAGCCACCGTCCTGGCCCGCTCGAACAACCGTTACAACTGGGATGTTAGCGGGACCTCGTCAGTGACCACCGGCAATACCGTCACCGTGCGGGTGACTACCACCACCGGCGTGCAGACCCTCGGCACCACAACGGTACCGGTAACCGGCCGCTGGCGCCTGACGGTGAGCAACAGCACCACGATCGTCCCGACGGCCGCACCGACCGCCACCGTGACGAGCAGCCAAGGCAGTACCCGTACCGTCAACGTGACTGTGCAGTAGGGCTAGGAGAACGCCATGAAGTGCCTGTATCCACTGCTGCTGAGCCTGGCCCTGGCGGGCCAGGCCGGGGCCGATGACCTGATGGACAACGCCGACCTTGCGCCCGGCAGCGACCTCGGCGACCCGGTGATCATCCGCCTGCTGCCGGTCGGTGCCGGTCAGGCGGCGGTGATCGAGCAGCAAGGCAACGGCAACCGCGCCGCCCTCGACCAGAACGGCCAGGTCCTGCTGGGCCGCATCGTCCAGGCCGGGGGCGCACAGGAGGCGTACATCTTGCAGGAAGGCAGTGACCTGATGGCCAGCATCAGCCAACAGGGATATGGCAACAGCGCTGCGATCCGCCAGAGCGGCACCAGCAACAATGCCAGCATCGAGCAGATCGGCAACCACAACAGCGCCAGTATCGAGCAGGCCGGCACAGGCCTGAGCAGCTCAGTGACCCAGGCCGGCAATGGCCAGCGTGTTCAGATCACCCAATACCGATAGACCTGGAGGCACCACCATGTTCAAGCTCGCCCCCTTAAGCGCCGCGATCGTCCTGGCCCTGGCCGGCCAGGTCATGGCTGACGACAGCACCTCGAACCAGTCGCAGAACGGTAACCAGAACATCGCCGAAGTGCAGCAGACGGTGGCGCCGTTCGCCGCGGCCACCCAGACCCAGACCGGCAAGGGCCACAACCACCTGGCGGTGCAGGAAAACAGCACCAGCACCATCAACCAGAGCGCCAGCGGGTCGTACAACGCCGGCTACGCTGAGCAGCTGTTCGAAAATGGCAGCCAGATCACCCAGCAGGCCGCCGGGTCCTACAACGATGCCTTCGCCAGCCAGTCGGTGGGCGAGAACAACCAGTCGCTGCAGCACCAGCAAGGCAGCGAAAACCGCTCGACCGTGTGGCAGGACAGCCAGACCGGCAGCCAGGCCACCACCAGCCAGAGCGGCCAGCGCAACGAAGCCTTCGTCGAGCAGCTGTTCGGCGGCAGCAACAACCGCGCCAACATCAGCCAGGATGGCCAGGACAACTACGCCGCCTCCGAGCACATCCTGCACAACGACGGCTATGTGCAGATCTACCAGCAAGGCAAGCAGAACTTCGCCTACGGTGACCAGCGCGATGGCAACGGCGGCACGATCGCCATCGACCAGTACGGCACCGGCAGCTCGGTGGAGGTCTGGCAGGACACCCAGACCGGCAGCCGCGCCACGGTCAACCAGACCGGCCAGACCAACGAAGGCTACATCGACCAGAGCTTCGGCAAGGAAAACGTCGCCAACCTGTATCAACAGGGCCAGTCCAACGCCAGCTGGTCGGATCAGTTCGAGACCAACAATTCGAACACCACCGTCTCCCAGGGCGGCAAGAACAACAGCAGCTTCACCTACCAGACCGGTGACAACCAGAGCCTGACCGTCAACAGCAAGGGCAACGGCAACAAGGTCCTGGCCAGCAACTGGAAAGGCGACAAGCTGGGCGGGCAGTTCGGCAATAACCAGACTGCCACGGTCCACCAGAACGGCACCAGCAACAGCGCCAACCTGACCCAGAACGGCGCGTACCAACTGGCCACGCTGAGCCAGAAAGGCACCGGCAACACCATGCAGACCAAGCAGGCTGACAGCTACAACGAGCTGTACTTCGATCAGAACGGGAGCGACAACAGCCTCATCGCCGACCAGCGCGGCACCGACAACTATGCCTACGGCTCGTCCACCGGCAGTGGCAACAGCATCAACCTGGACCAGTCCGGCTATGCCAACCAGAGCTATACCACCCAGCTGTACGGGAGTGGCAACAGCGCCACCATCAAGCAGGCTGACAGCGCCAACGTCGCCTACGTGACCCAGGGCGGCAACAACAACGCCGCCATCGTCAACCAGAGCGGCGCCTATCAGAGCGCTACCATCAGCCAGATGGGCAACGGCAACACGGCCACCGCTACCCAACGCTAATCGGCTCCCCCCTTGAACCGCGGCGTCTCCTCTCCCTGGCGTCGCGGTTCCTTTTTAGATTTCGATATTTGATATATCCGAATTCAAAAAAGCTCTCGATACTCCTTGCAAGAAGGCACCGATTTTATAACACGCTACTCCAGACCCTCAGACTTCCTGACAGAATTCGCATACTTTCTAATCCGAGCGGCTAATGAATTAGCTTTCTCCCGATTCATATCGGGATACATCTTTTTTACCCCAGAATAATACGTTATGCTCCCATCAAACATGAGACCTTCACCAATAGCGAGACCCACTATTTTCTCCCTTTCCGTTAGCGTTGAGAGTGTCCCTCTGTGTGTTTTTGCGTCATAAGCCGCTGCCCGCCCCTTCAGATAATCAAGCATCTTATCTGCCTCTTTTCCTACGCTCTCAACCCTTTTACCCTGCATGAGGTTGACCACCTTGTCTACAGCTGTCCGGTTCGCAGAGGCTGAATCTTTCATACGCTTTGGCGAGACATGACGTTGCTCAATTGGCGAGCCTGTTCGCTTCAAATGCCCCGCAGTAATGCGCGACTCAGGCGATACGCTAAGATCGAGCGCTTGCTGCTGAAGCGGTAGTTTTCTTTTCAGCTCTGCACGGCGACCGCTTGCAAATACCTTTTGGCGCACAATTGTAGCCCACCGATTCATCGCGCTAGGGTCCGAATAGTTGACCGGATCACCTTCGCAATAGGAATATGCATTCAGTCCACCCTCAAAAAAAGGGCTTAACGCATCTGCAGAGAAAAACCTCATTAACACTGGGCTATATACCCTTCTGCCGCGCCCTAAAATATCACACTCTATACTGGAATCTCTTCGCTCGCCATTAAACCCCACCAAGAGCCCTCCTGGCACTACCGAAGTAAAGCCGAAGGGCGTATAAACTCTTACGTTCATCATGTGCATACTCGAATACCCTGAGGATATTCATCGAGCATCAGGTACGAACTGGAATTGCACAACTGTCAAATATATCAGTTGTAGAACTTAGCAGAAGCGGTTATGCCTAACCTCCGACGTCTCGCTGTAAATATGCCAAGCAGGCAAGCAGCGGTAGCGTTTTGAGTTGGTATGTTCGATGTGAGCACCAAGCCCCAGCCCGACCTCGACCTGCGCTTAACCTGATGAAGCTGACACGATTGTGGGACCCGCGCTCGCCGGCAAGCGCGGCTCCCACAATGACCGTGTACGCCTTACAATGCCTCACACCTTCCCTCATCATGCCGTCACCATGATCCAGTCCGACCTCGACCTGTTCGGCCCCCAGCCGCAGCGCCTGGCCAGCCACACCGTGCTGCTGCCCGGCTTCGCCCTGGCCGTCATCGAGCCGCTGCTCGACGCTCTGCGCCCGGTGCTGCGTGCCGCGCCGTTCCGGCACATGAAGACCCCGGGCGGCCTGAACATGGCGGTGGCGTTGACCAACTGCGGCTCACCGGGTTGGGTCAGTGATGCCAAGGGTTATCGCTACAGCCCCACCGACCCGGTCAGCGGGCAACGCTGGCCTGCCCTGCCCCAGGTCCTGCTCGAACTGGCAGGCCGTGCAGCAGCAGCGGCCGGTTTCGAAGGTTTCGTGCCGGATGCCTGCCTGGTCAACCACTACCTGCCCGGCACCCGCCTTAGCCTGCACCAGGACCGTGACGAGCAGGACTTTGGCCAGCCGATCGTTTCGATTTCGCTGGGGTTGCCGGCGGTGTTCCTGCTTGGTGGCTTGCAGCGTTCGGACAGGACTCAGCGGATACCGTTGAACCATGGTGATGTGCTGGTGTGGGGTGGCGAAGACCGGCTGCGCTTTCATGGTGTGTTGCCGATAAAGCCGGGGATGCATCCGCGGATGGGCGAGCGGCGGATTAATCTGACCTTGCGCAAGGCGGGGTGAACAGCTGTGTCCGACGGTGCATTTGCAGTGCCTGTGAGATCGAGCGCCGCCCGCGCGGCGCATCGCGGATAAATCCGCTTCTAGATCTGTTTCGGGCCAATCATTCCTGTGAGGTCACCGCTGTCCGCCTTGTTTGCAGGGCTTCAGTCATGCGCCGAGGCAGACAACCATGGCGGGACAGGATGTGGCAGCGGGTTCACGCGCGAAGAGGCCGGAGCAGGTCGAGTCTGACCTTGCGCAAGCCAGGATGGCTGACATTCTTGCCAGTAGACACAGTAAAAAAACAGTTCTATTAACCACGCTCACCCTCCCTGCACTTGCCATCAAGGATGGAGCAGTTATGCGAAGCACGACAACCGACATCACAAGCAGCGACAACAAACCAAGCCCTGTATTTTATAACGCTTATGGGCACACGAATGGTACTCAAACCAGTATCGCCCACCTTTTTTACAACGGCGAATTCTTTCATGAACATTTCTACCTGCTGGGATTGGGCTACAGAGCCTATAGCCCAACCCTTATGCGTTTTTACGCCTGCGATGAACATAGCCCGTTCGGATCGGGTGGCATTAATAGTTACGCCTATTGCTCGGGAGACCCCATCAATTTTTCTGACCCCGATGGGCGTTGGCCGCAGAATCCAAGGGTTGCGCACACTACCAAATCAAAACTAGTCAAGATCCATAGGCCAACGCCGAGCGTCAATTTGGCTGCCGCCCCGCAGCAACAGCAGCCCGGGCCCTCTCGACCTGCTGGCAACCTGCATCGTGAGCACGGAAGGCCGCCGCGTATATCCGATGGATTTCAAAAGCGGTGGCGCGTAAAACATCCTCAGCCCTTAAGTTCGCAAACCAGACAAAGTTATGCTAACAGGACCGGACGATTACCTGAAAGTCTGGACCCGCTTGGGTATTCTCGCGGAACCCCAAGGATAAATAGCTCTGAGACTGCTGTTCTGCATAGCTGGAACACTACGAACACCCGAAAGTTTCAGTACCTGGACCTTAAATGGAGCAGAGTCGCTAGATTTAGCGTGATCGAGGACAGGTTGGCAGGGCTTAATCCAATGGACAAGCTCAGAAGGGCATTCCCCAAGATGCCCAACAGGTACCTTGGAAACATAATCTACTCAGTAGATCGTTATATAGCCGAATTGCGGGACCCCATGAAAAACACCCATTAGAACCCGTACTGCCCGCTCAAGAGTTTCATCGCCTGCATTGGCCTCTTCGCGGGCAAGCCCACTCCCGCAGGGACAGCGCTGTGCTTGAGTTCACACCCTACCTGTGAGAGTGGGCTTGCCCGCGAAAAGGCCGCAAGACCAATCATTGCGGTTGATTCTGACTGAGGAACTTGTCCACCTCGGCCTTGCCCTCCCCCGGATCCCCGGCCACCTGCCACAGGCGCCGTTCGATCCCCTGGGCCAGCAAATGCCCCACCGCTGCCTCGATCGCCGACAGCACGCACAGCTGCGCCGGTTCGTTGGTGGTGTACCCCACCTCGGCTTCCAGCAACTTCTTGAACTCGATGAACTTGAACACCCCCGCATTGCGCCCGATCGAGTAGATGGTCTTGCTGGTCATGACGTTGGCCAGCACCTGCCCGGTGCGAACGTCCACCGCGCGCAGGTTGACCGTGACCTGGTCGACCCGGTACTCGCGGGAGATGTCGACACCCAGGTAACGGGCGCCCTCGCCGCCACTGCGCACGTTGGTGTCGTAGGCGATGATGCCGCCTTCGAGCATCAGGTTGGCGGCCTGCAGCGGTGGCAGTTCGCTCATGATGTTTTCCGGCACGTCGGGCTTTTTCTGCGAAGCACGGATGATCTTGCGTTCGGTCAGCAGGTTCTGCAGGCCTTCACGCTCCAGCACCACGAACCAGCCGCTGGCATTCAGCGCATCCATCAGCATGCTCGCCGCCCCCTGGGTGACGCTGGTGGAGAACGAGCTGGCCGGGGTCGGCTTGTATTGCCCGGTCTGGTCGCGGAAGCCATACACCACGGCCATCAGGCGGCCCTTGGGGCGCGGCATGTTGATCAGGTCGTAGTAGGTCGAGGCCCGCGGCGTCAGGGTCGGGGTTTCGCTGTCCTGCTCGGCCGGCATCGGCTCGCGCAGGCCACAACCTTGCAGGCCGGCAAGTGTGGCGACAATCACTAGAGTGCTCAGCAGACGTTTCATGGTGCTCTCTCCCCAGCTAAACGACCCGCCCCTCTCAGGGGTTCAGGCCACTGACCTCAATGAGCGACGTTTCCCCTGTGGCGCGGTCGGTGACCTTGATGCTCAGCGCACCGGAGTCATCGATCACATCGATCAGGAACGCGTCGGTGGCCATGCTGCCGGTCTTGCCGTTGCTGATGTTGTCCATCAGCTGCGACAGCATCCGCGACTCCAGCTGGTTGCTGAAGCGCTCCAGGGCCGAGGTCCCGTTGATGGCGGACGCGCGATCCTTCAGGTCCGGGTCGTCATGGTCGTTCTGCGCCTGGGCGTTGTTGAGCAGCCAGGTGCCGTTCAACGGGTTGCCGCCGAATGCCGGGTTGACCGGGGTGTACACCAGTTCGGTGGCGTGGACGGCGCAGGCGCCGAACAGCAGGCCAGCCGCAAGGTAACGGGGTATGCACATGTTCATAGCTCATCCCTATCCAGATCAGTGGTGTCCTGCAGCAGCCGTTGCAGCTTGCGCTGGATGACTTCCTGCTTGACCAGGTCGGCGGCCGCGACGGCCTCTTCTTTTAATTGCGTGACGTTCGGTGGCAGAAAGCGCCGGTACAGCACGTCACGGTCGAACTCCACGGTCACCAGGCTGCCCCAACGGGCATCCGGGCGCTCGCGTACCACCAGGTTGAAATCCAGCCGGCTGGTGGCGCGCAGGCGGTCGGCGAAGTAGTAGTAAAAGTCGTGGCCGATGTGCGAGATGGTGTTGTCGACGATGAAACCCTTCATCTCGTCCTCGGCGTCGGCCATGGCTGCGCCCGGCGACCCGGCTGCCAACAGCAGGCTCAGGCACAGGGCGTGCAGGCATTTCATGGCGTGTCTCCCGGGCCGGCATGGGTACGGGCGCCGCCGGCGCTTTCGTTGAAGGCCTGCTCGGCAACGAACTGCCAGTCGCTGTAATGCTCCAGACCTTCGAAACCGGAAAACTGCATGTCGAAGCCACTGCGCTTGAACGGGGTGGCATCGGAGCGGCTGTGCACCCCGGTGATACGGCCATCGATGGCACGCAGCAGGCCCCAGTCGTCACTGTTGGTGATCGGGTCCGGGTACAGGCGGCGGATGTGCCGCTTGGCCTCCGGGAAGCGGTTGTCTTCGAGCAGGTCGGCCAGCTCCTTGGGGTACTGGGCCAGGCCTGGCGAGGCGCGATAGTAGCTGCGCAGGGCCTGGGCATACTGGCCACCGACCCACAGCAGTTCGCGTTCATGCTCGCGCTGGGCAACGCTTGACCACACCGTGCCGGTAGCGGCCAGGGCCACGCTGCTGATCGCGATCAGCAGCAGCACGCCCAGGTAGGTGAAGCCGGCGCTGGCCTTACCATTCGGCGAACAGGCTGCCATCACGCGCCCTCCCTGTGGCACCGCTCTTGATATCGGCGACGCCGCCGGCCACGCCTTCGGGCGGTGGCACCAGCTGCCAGGCGTCGCTGCGCTCGGTGATCGGGTCGACCGGGGTATTGCGCAGGTAACGCTGCTCGACCAGTTGCTCCAGTGAATCCGGGTAATGGCCGGTGTCGCCGTAGTAATGGTCCAGGGCTTCGCGCAGCACCGCCAGGCTCTGGCGCAGGGTGGCCTCGCGGGAGCTGTCCAGGCTGTTGAAGTAGCGCGGCATGGCGATGGTCATCAGCGTGGCAATGATCGCCATCACCACCAGCAGTTCGATCAGGGTGAAGCCTTTGCTGCGCTTCATGGCTGTCACCATTGCCCGTAAGGGATGTTGTTGAGGCCTTTGCCGCGGGCCTTGGAATACACGTCGAAGACGTCCTCGCCTTCACGCGGGTTGTCCGGGCTGCTGGCGTACGCACGCAGGCCCCAACCGCCTTCGTCCTCGTTCCTGGCCGCCACCAGCGGGTCGTGGGGAATGCGCCGCAGGAAGTAGAACTTGGCGCCCTTGGCACTGCGCACATCGCGCACGCCGTCGACCAGCACCTGCAGGTTCGGCGGGTAGCCGCTGGCATCCAGGCGCTTCTCGATGTAGCCGGCGTCGAAGGCGCGCTTGTAGGCGTCGATGGCGTCGCGGATCTGGTACAGCGCCTCGCGCAGCTGCTGCTCCTTGCCACGGCGCACCACCGTCTCGGTCAACGGTGCAGCCATGCTCGCGAGCATCCCGAGCAGGGCCAGGGTCAGCACCACTTCGATCAGGCTGAATCCCTGCTGGCGGCGTTTCATGGCCGTGGGCTCACAGTGACGGTGGCTGGGGCAGTGGCCACTTGGCTCTGGATCGCCGGGGCGCTGTCCTGGCTATCGCTCGGCACGTCGCCTGGCACATCACGCACGGGCAGCGGCGCCGCCTGGCGCACCTGCATGCTCGACTCGGTGCCGGTGCCGAACTCCATGTCCGAAGGGCTCTGGTACGGCAGGTTACGCACGATCCGTGGGGTGATCGCCAGCACCAGCTCGGACTTGCTCATGTCGTCCTTGTTGCTGCCGAACAGCCGCCCCAGGCCAGGGATGTCGCCAAGGCCGGGGATCTTGTTGCCGGCGGCGTTGTGGTCGTTGCGCACCAGGCCGGCCAGCACCTGGGTTTCGCCGTCGTGCAGGCGCAGGCTGGTCTGCGCGTTGCGGGTATCGACCTGGACCGGGATGGTGCCCTGGCGGGTGGCCTCCAGGGGAGTGGCGTTACTCACTTCCAGGGCAATCTTGATCGCCACTTCGTTGTTCAGGTGCACCGTCGGCTGCACTTCGAGCTTGAGGCCGACGTCCAGGTAGGTCACGCTTTCGGTGATCACCGGGCCTTGGGTGGACGGTACCGAAGTGGCACTGATGATCGGTACCCGCTGGCCGATGTGGATACGCGCCTGCTCGCGGTTGCTGACGCGGATCACCGGGCTGGCCAAGGTGTTGACGTCCTTGTCCTGGGCATTGATCTTGGCCTGCGGTGCCGGCGAGATGCTGATACGGCTGGAGTTGATGCCGCGCAGCTGGTCGAGCACGCTGACCGGGTTGCCGTCGTCGGTCAGCACACCGAAGGTGTTGGGCCATTGCAGGCCAAGGTCGAGGATGCGCGAGGTGGCGACTTCCATCACCTCCACTTCCAGCACCACTTCGGGGTTGGACTGGTCCTGCGACTGCAGCAGCTTCTCGGCCATGCGCACGGCGTCGGGGGTGTCACGCATGGTCAGGGTGTTGAGGCGTTCGTCGACGAACACGTCACGGGTCTTGAGCATGGTCTTGACCATGTTCAGCGCGGTATTGGCGTCGATGCTGGTCAGGTAGAAGGTGCGCATGACCAGTTCCTGGTAGTCCTTGGTCTTCTGCGGTGAATCGGGGTAGATCAGCAAGGTATTGTCGTTGACGATCTTCTGCCGCAACTGGTTCTGCTCCAGCAGCAGCGCCACGGCATCCTCGATGCGCACGTCACGCACGAAGATGGTGGCCTTCATGTCCGGGCGCAGGTCCTTGTCGAAGATGAAGTTGATGCCGGCGACCTGCGACAGCACCTCGAAGATGGTCTTCAGGCCGGCGTCGCGAAACTCCAGGGTGACCGGGCGCTCCAGCTTGCTGCGCAGCTGCGGGTAAGGCGTTGCAGTGCGGGCCTGGACGTTCTCGATGTCGGTGCGCAGGGCCACGCCCTTCTGGTTCTGTGGGTCCAGGCGCAGCACTTCGCGCATGTAGCGCTCGGCGCCGAACAGGTCGCCCTGGCGCAGCGCAGCCTGGCCCAGCGCGACACGCTCGTCGAGGGTGCGGATCAGCTCCAGATGGCGGATGCCTTCCTGGGCACGGCGGTTGTTCGGCTCGAGGGTCAGCACCCTGCTGTAGCCGGTGCGGGCGCTGCTGAAGTCGTGGCGGATGCGGTCGGCATCCGCCTGGCTGATCAGCGCTTCCACCGCTGCCTGGCGGCCGTGGGCCAGGGCGATGTTCAGCTCCGTGTCGCGCGGGTTCTCGCTCAGGGCCTCTTCCAGGCGGGCGATGCCGGCCTCGTACTGGCCCTCCTTCATCAGCTCGGCGCTGTCCTTGCGCACCCCGCTGGAGCCGCAGCCGGCAATGGCCACGCACAGCGCCAGGAGCATGAACGGAGCAGGCTTGCACAGTTTCGACGACTTCATGGTGCGCTCCCTACAGACAAGGTCTGTGACTGATGCAAAGGCAGATAAACCAGGTCCAGCTCATTGGCCGAGACTCTGTCGAGGCGATAGGTACTGTCGATCACGTCGCCCTTGCGCACGACGTAGAGCTTTTCGCCGCTCTGCAGGAAGATCTGCAGGTCGTCGCGGTCGCCCATGCGGCCGACGAACTGGAACGGCAGCGCCGGGGCGGTTGGGGTTGCGGCTACCACGGGCGCGGCGGCTATGGGTTGCTCGGTGACGGTGGCCAAGGTTTGTGGTTTGGTCCATTGCTGGGGTGGGAACAGATCTCTGGAGGCCTGTTCCGGCCCTTTCGCCGGCTCACCCGCTCCCACAGGTTGCGCATGCGACGCCGACCTTGTGGGAGCGGGCTTGCCCGCGAAAGGTGCGACGCTGTCTTCCTGGTTGAACCAGTGCCCCGGCGCCCATGCCAGCGCTGCCGACACGCCCAGGAACCCGACCCATATCACTGCGCGTTGTGTATTCATCACGACCTCGACAGGTAGAGGGTCAGGCGCACCCGGCCGGTGAGTTCGGTATCGCCGATGGTCTTGCGTTGCAGTTCGAGGTCTTCGAGCACCAGGGTCGGCAGCTGGCCGATCAGCCCGCGCAGGAAGCCGCGGATCTGCGGGTAGCTGCCACGTACTGGCAGGATGATCTGGTAGCGCGACAGCTGGGTCTTGGGATCGACCCCCAGGGCGTATTCGCCACGCGCCAGGCTGATGTGCTCGGCGCTGGCCAGGTGGTACAGGCGCTCGATCAGCTCGCTCGCTTCAGGCTGCCCGGGCAGTTGCTGGCGCAGGCTGTCCAGCGCCTGTTGCTCGGGCTTGACGGCAATCTTCAGCTCGCCGCGCTTGACCCGTTCGACCTGCACGCTGGCATCCGCTTCGCTGGCACGCAGTTCGCGCACGGCCTGCCACTCGGGGGCTACGCCAAGCATGGCGACACCGACGGCGAGCACGGCGACGGCGGCGGCGCCCAGGCCGACCGGTCCGATGCGGCGCAGTTGCTCATGAATGATCAGACTAGGGACGCGCATGGCCAATCTCCCAGGTCGCAGTAAGGTTGAAGCGCACCGGGTGCTCGGGTTGCCCGGCCAGCACTTCGTGGTTGAGCAGCGAGACATCGCTGAGCGCGTCGCTTTGCTCCAGGCGTTGGTGGTACTGCAGCATCGCTTCCAGGTTGCGGGCCTCGGCCGTGATGCGCACCTGGCCCTTGCGCGCGTCCGGGGTCAGGGTCAGCAGTGCCACGTCGTCCTGTGGCTGCGCTTCGAGCATGGCGAACAGCTGTTGCCAGGGCCGTTGCAGTTGCTGCGAGACGCTGCGCATCTGCGCCAGGCGTTCGGCCTGTTCGCGGCTGGCGGCGCTGTTCTGCGGGGCGACCGGGGCCGGGCGGCGGCCCAGTTGCAGTTCCAGGCTGTGCAGCTGGGTTTCCAGGTCTGCCTGCTCGGCCTGCAGCTGCTGGTGCACCAGCACCAGCCCGGCGACTGCGACTGCGCCCAGGGCCAGCAGCGACCAGGCCAACGGGCCGCTGCGACGGGGCTGAAATTCCAGGTCGAGGCGGCGCATGTCAGGCCACCGCCTGCCACATGGCGCACAGCGGGTCGCTGTCGCCAGCCGGCTGGCACAACTGCACGGCCGCCAGTTGCGGTACGTCGCCGCGCCCTGCGGCATGCAGGTACACCCGTGGCAGTCGCTCGCCGTACAGCTCACAGGTGCGTTCGATCAGTGCCTGCAGGGCCTGGTCGCTGTCAGCGCAGCCTTGGGCCAGCACCTGTTGCCAGGCACCGCCAGCGGCCAGCAGCAGCACGCTGCGGCGGGGTTCGGCGAGCACGAACAGGAAGTCGCCCTGCTCCAGCTGCGCCGAGCAGCGGTTGTAGGCAGCCATCAGGTAGGGCTGCACCGAGCGCAGGCTCAAGCGGCTGTCCCGCCCCAGGCTCTGCAGCCCCAGCAGCAGGGCTTCTGGCAGCGCGGTGGCGATACGTGCGGCCCCGGCGGGCTCCGGCGAAAGGACGATGCGCCAGTCACCGAGCGACTGGCCGTAGAGCTGCTCGAAGCAGGCCCGGGCGTAGGCATCCAGCTCGCGAGGCTGGCCGATGGCATCGCTCCACGGCACCAGGCAGAAGCGGCTGTAACGGGCCGACAGCAGCACGCGCAACGGGGCGCTCTTGACGGCGTGTTCGGCAAGCAGTGCAGCCAAGGCTTGCAAGGCCGCTTCCCAGGCCGGTTGCGCGGCATCGCAGGTGAATGCGCGGCTGCCAAGCCACTGCATTTGGTTGCCGCACGAGCGACCCAGGCCGACCCCGTCGGCGCCGAGCACGGCGCTGTACTTGCAAGAGCCACGATCAGATGAATGTGACACGGTTGATCTCCTCGAGAGTGGTGCGGCCATCACGGACCAGGTCAAGGGCCGAGGCACGCAGCAGGCGCAGGCCGCGTTGGCAGGCCAGCTGCTTGATCTGCGACAGGGGGCGGCGTTCGACGATCATCTGCCGCAGGTCGTCGTCCAGGTGCAGCAGTTCGGCAATCGCGCTGCGGCCGCGGTAGCCGCTGCCACGGCACTGGCCGCAGCCCTGGGCGCGAACGAATGTCCAGCCGCTGACCGCTTCGCGGGTCAGGCCCGAGGCGGCCAGGGCGTGGTCATCGACCTCGCACGGCGTGCAGCAGTGCGGGCAGGCCAGGCGGATCAGGCGCTGCGCCAGCACCGCGTTGAGGGCGGAGACGAAGCTGTAGGGGTCGACCTGCATCTGGCTGAAGCGGCCGATCACATCGAAGACGTTGTTGGCGTGGATGGTGGTGAACACCAGGTGGCCGGTCAGCGCCGACTGCACGGCGATCTGTGCGGTGTCCGGGTCGCGGATCTCTCCGACCAGGATCTTGTCCGGGTCATGGCGCAGGATCGAGCGCAGGCCACGGGCAAAGGTCAGGCCCTTCTTCTCGTTGACCGGAATCTGCAGCACGCCGGGCAGCTGGTACTCGACCGGGTCTTCGATGGTGATGATCTTGTCGACGCCATGGTTGATCTCGCTGAGCATGGCGTACAGGGTGGTGGTCTTGCCGCTGCCGGTGGGGCCGGTGACCAGGATCATGCCGTAGGGCTCGCAGGCCAGCCGGCGCAGGGCGCACAGGGTTTGCTCGGCAAAACCGAGGGCCTGTAGCTGCACACCGCTGACGCGGTCGGACAGGTCCTGCTTGTCAAGCACCCGCAGCACCGCATCCTCACCGAAGATGCTCGGCATGATCGACACCCGGAAATCGATCTGCCGCTCGCCGATGGCGACCTTGAAGCGGCCATCCTGGGGTACGCGTTTTTCACCGATGTCCAGCTCGGCCATGACCTTGATGCGCGAGATCACCTGATCGGCGAAGGCGCTGCCACTGGCCTTGCCAGCGCCATTGAGCACGCCGTCGATGCGGTACTTGATGACCAGGCCTTGGCCAGTCATCCCCAGGTGGATGTCGCTGGCGTGCTGTTTGAGCGCGTCGTACAGGGTGGAGTTGACCAGCTTCACCACCTTGCTCTGGTCTTCGCTGATGCTGGTCAGCGACAGGCGTTGCAGCGGGTCGCTTTCACCGCTGGTTTCCGGGTCATGATCAAGGGCATCGACGGCATGGAAGCTTTCTTCGTGGCGGGCCAGGAAGGTGGCCAGGTCGGCAGCGTGGGCTAGGTACAGCGGCGCGCCTTGCAGGTTGTCGTCGATCCAGGCCAGGCGGGCGTGGTCGAAGGGGTCGGCGAACACGCCGATCAGTTGGCCGTCCTGCTCGATCATCACGAACTCGTGCTTCAGGCACTGGGCCAGGCTGACCGTGTCGAAGCGCGCAGTGCTGGCCAGCAGTAGCTGGGTGGCCAGCACCGGGTAATGCAGGGTCAGGCCAAGGCGCTGGATGAAGCGGTCGGGGGTGTCGTTGGCCAGGCGCTCCAGGCAGTTGAGCAGACGCTCGTCGCCCGCTTGCAGGCGGGCCTGGGCCAGGAGGTCGCGGGGGAAGGCGCTGTACTTGCCTGCACCTGTTTCGAATACGTCTGCCATGGCCTGCGACTCCGCTCAGGGGCGCGTCGCGGGCTGGCTTGGCCAGGGCAGCGGGCGCCGCTATTCCCCGGTGAGCAGTTGTTCGTCGTCAGGTCCTGGGGGCTTGGCGCCATGACGGCGGCGATCGGCCAACACCCAGCTGCCATCGTACAACTGCAAGGGGAACGACTCGTTCCTGTTCTGGCGTCGTTCGACAAACCCTTCGGCTGGATCGTCAGTGGCCCTGCGCCGGCGCTCGATGCCCGTCAGGTCGAAGATCGCGCGGGCCAGTTCGGCCAACGGGAACGGCTTGAACAGGACATGACTCACGCCAAGTTCGGCAGCTCGCTCACGGACTTCGGCAGTCGGGTGGGCGGTGATCAGCACGAAATGGCACTGCCTGTTCTTGCGCACGGTCTCCAGGAGTTGGAACCCCACCATGTCGGGCAAGCGGTAATCCAGCACAATCACGTCCGGTGCCAGGCTTTGAGCCTGCTCGATACCACTGGCACCGTCGTGGGCGACGTGAACTTCCAGGCCTTGCGCCTGCAGGTACGCTTGCAGGTTTTGCGCAAGGGTCTGTTCGTCATCGACTACCAATACTCTGTTCACCAAGGTCGACTCCCAAATACTGCCCGGTAACCCGGGTTGCGAAGTGCGGCCTCGACAAGGCTAGAGCAGGCTTCGTGCCAGGCATGAATTGTCATCTCGCACCACTGTAAGTCTTTGATCCCGCTGGGTTGCAGCAAACTCCACGACACAGGCGCAGGCCTTGTTCCCCACATCCGGGGAAACTGATGGCACTTTGCCAAAGTGCTATTCCCCAGCTTTGGGGAAACCCATTCAAGGGCGTCAGTCGGCGATCTCCACTGTAGCGGATTGGCGCAAACGTTGGCGCACGGATTGGCGCGCCTGCGCCTGCAACTGGCCGATGAGCGCAGCCTTGGCCCGTTGCAGGGCCGGTTCGGGTATGACCGATGGACTAACACTTTGGTTCTGCGCTCCTTGCAGGGTTTGCCGGTTGGCCTGGTAGAACGCCGCGACTTCGGCCTGGCTGGGTTCGTCAACCGCGCTGAGCTGAGCATACACCCGCTGCGCGGCCATCTCGCGGCGCATGTAATCAGCGTACTCTGCACGATCGAATCCTGCATCTGCCAGGCGCCTTGCGAACAATGCCGGGCTGGCGAAGGCTGCTTCGATTTCGCTGACTTGCGCTGATACCTGCTCATCACTGATGTGAATACCCCGGCGCTGGGCTTCCTGCCAGAGCAATTCCTTGTCGATCAGTTCATCCAGTGCTTGCTCGCGCAGGCGCTTGTACAGCGTCGGATTGCGAATGCTGGCCACTGCCCTGCCCTGTGCCTGCAGGTATTCGGAAAAATAGCGCTCAAGGCGCAGCAGGTCGATAGTCACGCCGTTGACCCGCGCAGCGGGCACGTCGGCCCAGCTCGCCTTGGCGGCCACCAGCAGCAGGCACAGCAACAGGAATCGCATGAGCACCTCCGTTCAAGGGCTGTCCGGCAACGGCCGGTACGCGGCGACGGCGCTGAAGCGCGGCCCAGGCAGCGCCACCGCGACGACATGGGCGCCAGCCATACCTTGGCGCCTGCCGGGGCCGAAGCCCAGCGCCGGGGTCAGGCCGGTATCGACATCGTGCAGGCGCTCCAGGGCGCCCACCAGCCGTTCGCGGCTGGCCTCGCGCCCCATCTGCTTCAGGGCTTCCGACAGCAGTTTGAGGGCACACAGGGCGTTGACCTGCAGCGACACCTGGCGCGGGTCGAGGCCCTGGCGCTGTTGCAGGCCAGCCAGGGTCGCCATGCCCTGCTCGGTCCAGTCATCGGGCAAGAACGGATAAGCCAGGAACAGCCGTTGCGACCATTGCGCTGGCACGCTGGCCACCGCTGCCGCCACCTGGCTGGAGGCGGCGAGCAGGTATGGCGCACGCCCTTCGGCGTGCAGCGCCTGGGCTAGCGCGGCGAAGGCCTGGGCGCGGCCGACGAAGACGATGCCCTGGCCATCGACGGCCTGGCCGTCGAAGGCCAGGATCGGTGCGGGCGTCCAGCCTTGCTGGAGCAGGCGTTGGCGCACCTGCTCGGCCAGTGCCGCCTGATCGTTGCCGGCATACACCACGCGCAAGCCATCTGGCGGCAAGCCGAGGGCGCCCTTGGCGTGGGCTGCCAGGCTCAGCAATTGGCTGGCGACATCCGGCAGCGGGTCGAAAATCAGGGGGCTGCCGCCGCTGCGTGGCGTGCTGCCGATCAGCGGCACGCCCCGTTGTTCGAGCAGTGTCGGCAGTTGCTGATCGAGCATGGGCACCAGCGGGGTGATCAAGGTGAACACCTGCTCCTGGTCCAGCAGGCGCTGCAAGGCGCGCTCGGCACTGGCCGGGTCGGTGCCGGCATCGGCGACCACCAGCTCCAGGCGTCGGCCATGAATGCCGCCCTGCTGGTTGATCTGAGCCAGGCCATCCTCCAGCACGGCACGCACCACATGCCCGGCTTCAGCCAGTGGGCCACGGGCGGGGAGCAAGGTGCCCAGGCGCAGCACGCCTGCTTCCACCCCGGGGTCACGTTCATCGCCCAGGCGTTTGAGGTAAGCCGTGAGGTTGCGCTGGTCAGCCAGGGTCAATTCGAAGCGCGGCATGGCGGGGTCCAGTCGCTGCCCCGCGGGGTCGACGCCGTGCTGGATGGCGCGGGCCAGCGTGCCGTCGCGGTAGGCCGGGTAGCGGCGACCGTTGCTTTGTCGCTCGCCCTGCCCGAGCGCCAGGCGTTGCCAGTCGAGGCTGGGTGGCTGTACCCCGCCTTCGGCGCGCCCACGCCCGTCAAGCCCGTGGCAGCTGGCGCAGGGCAGCACGCTGGCGGGTACGCTCATGTCGCTGGCGCCGACCCGAGCCATCAGCTGTGCGTCGCTGCTCGAGACCCCGTACCGGTACAAGCGTTTGCCGGCTTGTTCAGTCGGCGTAAGGTCGAGTGCCTGGGTTGCACCGCAAGGCGCAAGGAAAACACTGAGTGCCAACAGCAATGAACAGGTTATGCGAAACCCTGTGGGAGCGGCCTTGCGTCGCGAAAGGGGCGCGCAGCGGCCCCCGTTTTCAGCGTCAACGCAGCAATCCCCGGGGTTGCTGCGCAGCCCTTTCGCGACGCAAGGCCGCTCCCACAAAAACCGAGCCATGGCTGCTATCGCCCAGCCAGCGGTTGCGCCAGCAGCTGCATGCGCTGGGCAATGGCGGCCGCGGGTGCATCCGGGCGGATCTTGCTCCAGCGCTTGCCGGCCACGTCACCGGCAATCAGCTGGGTCGAATGCTGCTCGGGGCTGGGCAGGAACTGGCCGATGCGCCCCAGCACCAGGTCGATAGCGGCCTGGTCGCCGGTGAGGAACAGCCAGTTGGCGCTGTCTGCACCTTGCTTCTCGGCGAAGGCCTTGAGCGCTGTCGGGGTGTCGTTGAGCGGGTCACTGCTGATCGACACGAAGGTCACCTGGCTGGCCAGCGCTGGCCCCATTGCATCGCGCACCTCACGCAGCTTGCGGGTGATCAGCGGGCAGGCGTCGGTGCAGCGGGTGAAGATCACGTTGAGCATCACCACCTTGTCTTTGAGCACATCGCTGTAGAAGCGCAGTTCGCGGCCGTTCTGGTCCTTGAGCACGGTGTCGGTGAACCAGGCCTGCGCATCGCGGGTGCCTCCACCGCTGGTCATGGCCGGCGGTGCCGATTGCGGGCTGGGCCCCTGTGGCCCATGGCCCTCATGGGCAAACGCTACCGCGCTGAGGATCCACAGCACGGCCACCAGGGCCAGCCAGTCAGTGCTGCGCATCGTGGTGTGGCGGGTTGTGCTGCTCATGGCTGCACCTCACTGCGTTCGGCGATGGCGGTGCTCTTGGCGTGGACGCGGCGAGCACTCAGGCGGTTGATTTCCTCGACCAGCACGGCCGGGTCGGTGAAGCCGTAGTAGCGGGTCCAGTGGCCCGTGCGGCCGTCACCCACCAGAATCAGCGGCGGATGCTGGCTGAGGTCGGCACTGAAGCTGCCGAGGCCCTTGAGGGTTTCGGTGACTGCATACTGCGAGCCGGTCAGCCAGCTCCAGCCCGGGCCATGCTGGAAGGCTTTGGCGTAGCTCTGCAGGCGCTTGGCGTCGTCACGTTGCGGGTCGACGCTGATCGACACCAGCTGGATCTCCTCGCCCACCCGCCCCCCCAGCTGTTGCTGGACCTTGCCCATGATCGACGACACCACCGGGCACACCGTGGTGCAGCTGGTGTAGATGAAGCCCATGATCACCAGGCGCTCGCCCACCAGGTCGTGCTCCAGGCGCACCGGCATGCCGTCCTGGTTGAGCAGCGGGACATCGGCAAAGCGCACGCTGGCCTTTTCCTGCTGCGCCATCGGCGGCGGCCCGGCGTGGCCTTGGTGGTCATGGCCGGCATGGGCCAGCGCCAGGTTGCTGGCCAATGCCAGGCTCAGGGCAAGCAGCCGGAAACAATGCTTGGCGTTCATCGCACATGCCTCACTTCGGTCTGGGAAGCGGTAGCCGCTGCGGCTGGCAGCACGCGCAGGCTGGTGTAGTTTTCTTCGGCGAACGTGCGCCCGAGCGATGGCGATTGCACATGCAGGTACCAGGCGCCGGCTTCGGGCAAGGTCAGCGCCGCCTGGTACACGCCCTCACCCACCTCTTCGAGCGGCAGGTTGCGCGGCAGCGAAGACGGCGCCAGGAAGTAGCGCAGGGTCAGGTCGCCCAGGCCCACCCGTGGCCGGCCGTCGTCGCCGACGATGCGCACCTTGGCGGTGAATTGCGTTTGCTGCGCCATGGGCTGGTCGAGGCCGATGAACTCGGCATGCGCCCCCCGGCGCTCGCTCGCCGCCGGCGCGGCGGCCACCTCGGTGCTGAAACAGTGGATGATCTGCGGCTGGTTGAGCAAAAAGGCCACATCGAACCTGCCCGCCGCCGGCATCTTCACCGTCGAGCCATACACGCCCGGTGCCAGCTCACGCAGGCTGCGGTCGATGACCAGGGTCGCGCGGGCCTGGTGGCCACGGTTGTTGTAGCCGGACATCGGGGCGTTCATGCCCTCGGCGTAGAAGTAGGTGGTGTTGTCCACCGGGTTGACCACGAATACCGAGTTGTCGTCACGCGACACCGCCAACCCTTGGGCCAGTGGCAGGTCGCCGGCCTGGCGGGGCGCCGCGGGGCCGGCTTCGAAACCCTGCACGATCGGCTGGCGCCCTTCGCCCAGGCTGCTCAGGTTGATCATGCTGACCTTGGGCGAGGCCAGGCCGCGGATGTAGGCATAGCCTTTGGTGAAGGTCAGCTGGTACGGTTCGGCCGCCACCGGAACCCGATGGATCAGCTTGTCGGTACTGGCATCGATCACCAGCGCCTGGTTGTCCAGGGTGTTGAGCACGATGCCATAGCGGCCATCACCGCTGAAGCGCATCGGCCCAAGGCCTTGCTCGGCCTTGACGATATGGCGCAGCTGATGGCTGCTGGCATCGATCACCCGCACCGTGCCCTCTTCGCCGTCGGTGACGTAGACCGCCTGGGACAAAGCCGAATACGCCACCGACAGCGGGTGCGGGCCGACCTCCAGGGTTTTCACCAGGCGCATCCGGGGGATGTCGATGATGCTCAGCGTGCCGCCGTCGCGGTTGCTGACAAAGGCGTAGCGTGAGTCGGCGCTGAAGGCGATTTCATGGTGCCCGGAGCCGGTGGCGAATGACTTCAGGGTACTGCGCGCGGGAACGTCGATCACCGTGACACCGCCTTTGGCCGGGTCGCTACTGTTGTTGCCGACCCACAGCCGGTGCTGATCCGGCTGCAGGGCCACGCGCACCGGTGACTCACCGGCTTCCAGGGTGGCCACGCGGGTGAAGGTCTCGGTATCGATGACTGCCACCTGGCCACGTTCCGGCATCGACACGAAGACCTGCTTGTCGTCGCCGGTGGCCGTCCAGTCCATTGGCCGGCCCGGCAGGTCGATGCGCGCCAGGGTACTGGTGATGCCGCCCACCGACACGGTCGGATCGATCACGGTCAGGCTGGCGTCCTTGTTCAGCACCAGCAGAAAGTAGCTGTTCAGGTCGAGCAACGGGCGTGCACCGATGCTGCTCTTGAGGAACAAGGCAACACGGGCCTTGCAGCTCTGGTCGCGGTTGCCGCCGTCTGCCGGTGCCGACTGTGCCGGGTCGATCCAGGCCCCCGGCGCCATGCCCGACAGCGGCTGGCCGCTGGCCTGGTCGGTGACCTTGAAGCGGATGTTGGCGAAGCCCCCTTCACGCAAGTCGCCGCCGGCCAATGGCCGCGCCTCGAACTCCACCGTCACGCCATCGCGGCTGAGCCGGTGCAGGGCCTGCGGGTCGGCGGGCTGCTGCAGCAGTTCGCGCGGGTCGCACCAGAGCTTTTCGTACGCCATGCCCAGGCCGATCAGCGCCGCCCCCATGACCAGGCCCATGTAGGCAGAGCGAATATGCTTGTTGTTCATCTTCGCGCTCCCTTACTGGCCCACGGCGGTTGCCGGCGGCAGTTCATTGGTCACCCGCAGGATGCCCCACAGCCCCGAGAGGTTGCCGTAGGCGGCATAGTCGCGGAACAGGTAGTCGCCGGGCACTGCGTTGGCGCCACCGGCACTGGGCAGCATGAAGCTGAAGTGCGCGGCGGGCAGCACGCTCTCCTGGGCGCCGATGTACATGGCCATCGGGTTGAGGCCGAAGCGCACCGAGCCGATGCCTGGCTGGTTCATCGGGTAGCCGTCGAGGTCATTCTTCTCGGCCTGGTAGCTGTGCAGCGGCCAGATGTGCCCGTCCAGCTGGTAGACCATGCCGCGACTGCCACCGCTGGGCATGACGATGTGGTTGCGCACCGGCTGGCCTGGCTTGGCGTACAGCACCGGGGTCAGCGGGTCGCCACCGACCAGGGCGTTGGCGTAGGCCATGTGAGCGTTGGGCACATCGGCGAAACCCAGGCCGTTGGCGTGGCCGAACGGCGAGTCCGGGGCCATGCCGAAGCGCAGCCACAGCGGTTCGGTGCGGTAGTTGACGGCCATGTTGCCGTTGTCCTGCGGGTCGCCCGCCGCACCATTACCTTCGGCATTGATGCCTTCCACCGGGCGACCATCGGCCCAGCGCATGTTCAGCGCGCGCTGCCAGACCGTGACGAAGTCGCGGTAGTCCGGCTGGCCAGTGACCTTTACCGTGGCCTGGGCGCGAGTGGCCGTGTCTTCGCTCCAGGTGGCGGTCTGCGGCAGGACACTCATGGCACCGACCAGGCCCTTCTGCGGTTGCTTGATGAAGTCCGACGGGGTCAGGTTGAGGCCGCCGAACTCGATCGCCGTGGTGTTGATGTTGTCCACCGTGCGGCCCAGTTGCAGCACTGGCTTGCCTTCACGCTCCAGGTGGCCGGCGTAGTACTGGTACACCTTGCTCGGGTAGGCGCCACTGTTGCCGACCCGGGGCGGTACGGTCTGCACCGGGTTGAGGCCGACGTTGGCACCATCGGACCTGGTGATGTCATAGGCCAGCAACTGGGCGTGCAGGCCGACATGGCTGGACGGGCGCATCAGGTTGTTGGCAAAGGCGGTGGCGCCTTCGCTGTCGAACCGGTCACGCTTGACCACGTTGTGCATCACCGCGGTGCTGGGCAAGTCCGGCATCACCTCGGGCAAGCGGTTCTCCAGGGTGATGCTGATGCAGTCGCCAGCGTTGGCCCGCAGGATCAGCGGCTCCACAGGCACGCCGGCTTTCAGCTTGCCGGTGCTGGCATCGAGGTCGGCCTTGCGCACGTACAGGATGGCCGTCGGGTCGTGCAGCGGCGCACTGTGGCCACCGATGCTGAACGGCATGCCGTCCTCGGGATCGACACCGCTCACCAGCGGGATGCTGGTCTTGCGGTTGTTGAACACCAGGGTGCCGCCATTGGCCTTGAGCGGCCCGCCGACATGCTGGCCGATACCGGCGATATCGTTGATGGCGACGCCGTTGCGGTTGTCGAGGATGTCGTTGGCCAGCGCGGCGACGATCTCGTAGCTGCGCTTGACGGTGGCGCGGGTGCCGATGCCGTTGGGGTTGGCCGTGGTTTTCGGGCAGATACCGTCGAAGTTCACGGTGTTGCGCATGGCCACCGGCTGCGGGTTGTTCGGCAGCGGGAACAGGTCGGCACGCTGGGTGGTGTAGTTGCGCATGATGCCCCAGATGCCGTTCCAGTAGCCTTCCAGCGCTGCGTCCAGCGAATACAGGTAGTCACCATTGGTGGCGGCGGAACTGGAAATCATCGACACCGGAGCCAGGAAGCCAAGCTGCTCGGAGATGCCGATCATCTGCGATGACTTCCACCCCGAGTTGGAGCTGTTGCCGAAACCGGAGCCATTCTGCAGCCATTTCACGCCGTGCAGCGTCACGTTGTGCTCCTCTTCATGGCCGCCGGCATGCATGCGCAGGCGCACGTTGTCGCCGCTGTAGGTGCGCAGCATCGGCGTGAACGGGTCGCCCGGCTCGCTGCCGCCCCGGTTGATGTGCGGTGGGAACAGCGTGGTGCCACCGGTTGGGCCGACCGCCGAGGTGATCGCCGAAGGCGCCAGGTTCAGCGCCGGTATGGCACGGTCGGTGCGGGTCTGCAGCGCGTAGCTGAGGTCACCGCCAAGGCCCTCGGCCTGCATGCCGCGCTTGCCGTCCGGGCCGACCTTGTTCGGGTCGAACACGCGCAGGGCCAGCGGTTCGTTACGGTAGTTGACGACGAACATGCCGGGGTCATCCACCGAGATCGCCTGCGGGCATGGCCGGCTCGGGCAACCCGGCGTGATGCCCCCACGTTCCTCGACGATGGCTTCCAGCAGGTTCGACGCCTTGCCGCGTACCGGCGGGTTGATGGCGTAACGGAAGCTGTCGCCAGTGGCCGGGAACGACTGGGCATTGGGGATGCCATCCGGGCCGGCGCCAACGTACACCCCCGCCTCGTAGGCATGCTGGAAGTCGCTGTACTCCAGGAAGAACTCGCGGTAGCTGTCGTTCTTGCCGTCACCGTCGTTGTCGCCGGTGTGGATCACCGCTTGCCACGAGGTCGGGCCGCCATCCTGGCGGGTGGCCGGGTTGTACAGCTTCTCGCCAGTCTCGGCGTGGTACCAGGTGGAACCGGCCGGCTCGGCCAGCACGGTGGCGTACAGCCCGAGTTGCTGGTGGGTCGATGGGCCGAGGTGGTCGTGGGTGAAGATGGTGCCCAGGCCACGGTCGACGTTGAACACGTTGACCAGCGGGTCGGCGAACCAGCGCTGCATGGCGGTGCGCGCGCCCAGCCAGTCGGCCCGGCCGAAGCGGCCGAAGTACGGGTGCTGCCTGGCTTTCGGGCAGGCAGCGGTGCCGTCGCGAGGGTCGCCCTCGGTGCAGTTGTTGAAGGCACGGATGGCCTGCACGCGCTCGACCACACTGCCGGGCGAGAGGATGCCGTCTTCGTAGTTCCAGCCATTGGCCGAACCGTCGGCAGCGGTCAGGTCCCACTTGGGCAGGTGGATGTGCTGGCCGATCACGTCGGTCGGGGTGCGCACCTGGTAGTCGTCCATTTCATAGAACGACGGGATCAGGTTGGTGTGCTGGTACATCGTGCAGTCGAAGGTGTTCATGCGCATCACCAGTGGCTCTGGCGGGCGCTGCTTGGTGATCACCGGCCAGGCGTCTTCCCACAGGGCGATGATGCGCGCCTGCGGGAAGTGGTAGCCGACCTTGTTGTACACCGCGTCGAACTGGATGTTGGCGCCCTTGTAGATGCGCGGGCGATCGGCAGTGAAGGCAGACGCGCCACGGAAGTTGATACCGCTCAGGCTTTCGCCGCTGAAGAATTCGCCCGCGCCCGAAGACTGGGTCAGGCGTTTGCCGCGGTCATCCATGCACGGCTCGTAGAAGGGGGCGCCTGCGGTTGGCAGCGCGCCGTTGGTGCGGAACGCCTTGGGCACCGGCTGGCTGCCAGGGACCAGCGCGTAGCTGGGGTGCTCGGCTGCCGCATGGAACTGCATGGCGGCCTGCTCGACGTCGGTGCCCTCCTCCGGCAGGTAGATCGGCTTGGCCCGGTGCACCACCTTGGAAAAATCCAGTTTGGTGGTGGTGGTAACGGCTTCGCCGCCAGCGGATACACCGTCCAGCGCATGGCGCCCGAGTCCACCGTCCCAGCCATCGACCTGGTTGGGGTCGAGGTTGGCCCACAGGGCTTTGCCGCTGTCCTTGAGCTGCCGGGCCAGGGTCGGGTCGAGCATGTCCAGAGGCGGGGTCGGCGGGCGGTTGCCAACGCTGCTTTCCATGCCGCCGATCCAGAACGGGTAGCCCGGGTTCTTCAGCGTACCGTCGGCATTGCGGTTGGCCTCGCTGCGGTCGACCAGGGCCAGCGAGCCGATCGCCTTGGCAGCGCCAGGCGGCTGGGCGTGGTCATCGTCGTTGGCGACCACCTGCTCGGCAGCGAGCTTGGGCACCACCACCACCTTGCCAGGCATCGGCGCCATGGCCTTGCCTGGCAACGGCACGATGGCCGGGATTGGCGTGCCGGCAACGATCTCGCCGTCTGGCAGTGCCCGGGCGCCTGGCGCTGGCTTGCCGCTGCGCAGTGCGAACGGCGTGCTGTGGAAGCCGTTCTCGCCCTGCCCGCTGACATCCAGCCGGGTGCCTTCCTCGAACACGTCATGCACCCGCCACATGGCCCACATGCCTTGGGCGAAATGCGGGTAGAAATGGCAATGATAGATGGCATCGCCGGCCACCCGGTTGCGGTTGCCCGAGCCACCGTTGGCGATCTCATAGGTGTAGCCGACGCCGGCACCGATACCCTGGGCATCGATGTAGTCGGAATTGTCGTCGTTGGGGTTGAACAGCCACTGGTGCCCGTGCAAGTGGAAGATGTGCTGCTCGTGACCGTTGTGGGTGTTGCGGAACTTGGTGAAGTCACCGATATAGCTATGGTGCACATTGGCCGGTTCCGCCGGGTACAGGGCCATGCTGGCCTTCACCCCGGTGGCACTGGCCGGCGGCACTTCGCCGGGGCGGATATGTTCGAGGCCGACGTTGGCCGGCACATCGACCAGGGTGCCAATATCGCCCACGGTGTGCGCACTGAGGAAGAACTCTTCGTAGGCGCACGACAGGCAGTCATGCATCGGCCCCACGCCGAGACGGTTGGCAACCACCTCGGCGCCCATGCCACCGGAGCCGTAGTTGATCATGAACGCGTCGCGTGCCGGTTCCAGTACATGCCCCATCACCGGGTCCGCCCAGTAACCGGGGAAGGCCTGGGTGCCGGCCACCTCATCGGCGAACTGCGAGGCGAAGTCGCGGAACGCTTCGAGCCGGTTGGGCAGCGCCGGGTTGCGCTTGCCGATGCTTTCCAGTGGGTAGGTGGACTTTGGGAAGCTGCCATCAGGGTTGGGGCCCATGACGATGGCGTCGGTTTCGCTGCTGAGGATCTGGTTGCCGTCGATCATCGCGATGATCGGCTTGCCGGCCTTGCCCTCGGTGATCCAGGGCTCGCGCTGTGGGTAGCGGGCCTCGTAGTCGATCACCGGCTGGCCAGCGGCGGTGCGGCCGGTGGTGGCCAGGCGCATTTCTTCTTCGGTCAGGGTGTTGCGGTAGGTTCGCCCACCTTTGGGGACCACCACCACCTGGCCGAACAAGCCGTTGGCGACGTTGCCGGCAGCCCCTTCGCCGCCAAAGGTGGCGGCCTTGCTGGTAGCGACGAAGGCCCCTTCGCGTTCGGCAAACAAGGTGTAGCTGCGGGTGCTGCCGGGGCTGACCAGGAAGTTGCCGTTGCGGCCGGTGTTGGCAGAGATGTCGGCGATGCTGTTGACCGCCTGCATGCCGTTGACCTGGAAGCCGACCATGCGCTCGGCGACTTGCTCGTCGGCGACGAAGCCTTCGGCAGCCGGGTCTTTCGGCAGTTCGACGCCTTCGACGTGTTCCGCCTCGATGCCATGCTTGTTGGGGTTGGCCCGGTAGTCGAGCAGGTTGGTGAGGTTGACCGTGAGGCAGTCCCCGGCGGCCACGCGCAGCACGATCGGCCGTGGGCGCTTGTCAGGGCGCAGGGTCACCTTGCCCGGCACCGCGGCACCGCCCTTGCTCAGCGGAACCTGACGCTCGTCCACCACATCCTCGCGCAGGGCGAAGATCATGCCGTTGGCGTTCTGCGCGCCCAGGCGGTTGAACATCAGCGGCTGATCCAGGGCCACCACGTTGGCCACCAGCGTGCGCTGGCACTGCACGGCAGCCTCACTGTCGCCGGACGCTTCCCAGCCAAACAAGGCCAGGACCAGTGATGTCAGGACGGGGCCTTTGGACGGGGTCGACATGCTGCACCTCCGGGACACAGAAACACTGCAGAGAGGGCAGCAAGGTGTGTGCCATAAGGAAATAGCGTGCTATTTCAGTCAGTTAGTAATGGAAACGGACCCATTTGGGGAGGATCCCCCATGGAAATTCCCCGAATCGGGGGGATGATATGCATTGTCGTTTCGGAAGATGGCAGCGGGGCTTTTTCGGGCAGGCGTGAACGCAGATGATCCCCTGCAAGCGGCTGACTGACGACGCACCGCGCCACGCGGCCCTTCGTCGGCCCACTGCAAAAAAACCGTGAAAACCCATGAAACAAGTTGAACATACAGCTGCGGTAGGCTTCCAAAAGATGATACGTGCCATCCTTTTGCCAGGAGCCTGCCGCCAATGCCTAACCCGTCTTCCCTGCTGTGCCAGCGCCCAGGAGCCCTGCGGCCATGAAGATGCCCGGCCGTGCGCCCAATTCCAGCCTGCAACTCGACTACGTCCGTGACACCCTGTTCGGCCCGGTCGCCCTGAGCGTGGAATGCCAGTGCCAGCTCGCCCCTCTCAATCTGCAGGGCCGCCCTGGCCTGCGCCTGCATATCTGTCCACCCTTGCCAGACAAGGTCGAGCGCGCCCACAGTGTGGCGTTCGTATGGGACGGGCGGAGCTATCATGGCGTGGTCCGCGATCAAGGCAAGTGCGGCGATGGCGGCTTGAACCTGCTGCTGGAACTGCAATAAGCCGATCAACGGCCACGCGTCAGGATGAACCTGATACAAGCGGCGGATCTCCATAACTACAAGGCTTGCCTTCTGGAGAACGCCATGAACAGCCCGTTGCTCAAACTCTTCACGCGCCCCTCCGACGCCTGGATCGACATCCGCCGCGCCGAAGAAGATCATCCGCAGCAATACCTGCCGCGCCTGTTGGCGCTGGCCCTGATCCCTGCCCTGTGCCTGTTCGTCGGTACCACCACCTTCGGCTGGAGCCTGGCCGCAGAGGACCGCGTACGCTTGAGCATGGCCAGCGCCGCGCAACTGGCCGGGCTGCTGTACGCCACCACGGTGGTCGGGGTGATGCTGATGGGGGTGATGATCCGTTGGATGTCGCGCGGTTTCGATGCGCAACCGACGCTCAACCAATGCATCGGCTTTGCCGCCTACTGCGCTACGCCGTGGTTCTTCGCCGGCGTCGTTGGCCTGGTGCCGGTCCGCTGGCTGGCACTGCTGGCGCTGGTCGCCGCGTCAGCCTACGCCACGGTGTTGCTGTACGGCGGCTTGCAGACCTTCCTGCGCCTGCGCAAAGAGCAGGCCATGCTGTTTGCCAGCTGCGTGTGGGGGGTGGGGTTGCTGTTGCTGGTGACCATCCTGGTATCGATGATCCTGTTCTGGAGCCACGGGCTGATGCCCGAATACGTGCGCCCGGCCAGCCTCGGCTGACCGGTACGCATCGGGTGCTCAGGCGATGGCCCTGAGTGCCGCCGGGTGGCTGTCCCGCAGGGTGTGCAACTGACCGACAAGATTCACCAGGTCGCGACAACTGTTCAAGCTCTGCAATGAGACCCCGGAGAGGGTCACGCCCTCCTCCAGGCTTTGCCCCTGACCCAGGCGAATGGTCAGGGTGGTGCCGTCCGGGCAGCTGACTTCGCAGCGGTCGGGCAGGCAAGCCTGCTCGATGATCTGCCGCATTTCCAGCATCGAAACTCCTATCAACGACATAGTACGACCCTCTCTGTACTGGATGGCCTGTTGTGTGTGAGTACGCCTTTGGCAGGCAGGGTGCCAATTGATATTGCGCATGCCCAAGCGGCCGTCCATGCGCCGGGGCAATGATCATGCGGGGAATCCCTTAGCACCTTAGTGGAAGAACGGCGGGGAGCACTGCTCGTTCGATCGAATGCTGGCAGTTCGCGACAGGCGGTCGCTGAGGATGCCTAAGTGTCAGCCAGGGACGCCCACAGATGCTGCGCGGCATAGGCACGCCAGGGGCGCCAGGCCTGGGCGCGTTCGGCCAGTCGGCTGTCAGGGCCTTCCAGTAGGCGCAAGGCCTTGGCCAGCGCCACATCGCCCAACGGCAATGCATCGCTGGCGCCGGCCTGGCGCAGTGCCAGGTACTGGGCACTCCAGGGGCCGATCCCTTTCAGCCGGCAGAGCTCGGCCACCAGCGGCTCCAGCGCCTGGCCGTTACGCAGCAATCCGGTTTGTTCCTTCAGCGCACGCGCCAGCGTTCCGAGGGTGGCAGCACGTGCGCGAGGCATGCCCATGTTTTCCAGGTCGGCAGCGGCGAGCACGTCCGCCGTCGGGAACACATGCGTCAGGCCGGCGGCCGGAACACGCAACGGCTGGCCGTGGCGCACCACCAGGCGCCCTGCCAGGGTCATGGCGCCCGCCACGCTGATCTGCTGACCGAGCACCGTGCGCATGGCCTGCTCACAGGCGTCCCAGCCTTGCGGAACGCGCAGGCCTGGGCGTACGGCGAGCAGCCTGGCCATCAACGGGTCGCGGGACAGCTCGGCGGCGATGCGCGCCGGGTCGGCGTCCAGGTCGAAGAAACGACGGATACGGGCGATCAGGAAAGGGACGGCTGAGGCAGGCACACCGCTGAGCTGGATGTACAGGCGGTTGCCACTGGCAGGCCTGGCTTCGAGTACAGCGTGTTGGCCAGCCACGGAGAGACTGCGGCGATAGAGGCCATTACTGAAGGTCTCAACACCGGGAATGCAGCGGGCGGCCAGGAAGGCCTGGGTCGATGGCCAGTGATAGGGCGTAGGGTAACGCAGCCACAGCGTGTGCTGGCGGCAGGCAGTGAGTGAGCGCTGAACGGCGTGCAGTCGGGACTGTGGCATCACTGCATCATGCCAAGGTTTGCCGGAGTTTGTACCGGCCTCTTCGCGGGTAAACCCGCTCCCACAGGATCGTCACCGCCTTGAGCGGAGTGAGCATTCCGCGGAGCGGGTTTACCCGCGAGAGGCCGATTCAGGCAGTCAATGATCCAGGCCAGCACCCTCGTCCGCCATCTGCCCGAAGCGCCCGGCGTGGAAGTCATCGAACGACTCGGCAATCTCTGCCTGGCTGTTCATCACGAACGGGCCATAGCCTACGATCGGCTCATCGATCGGCTCACCGCTGAGCAACAGCAGACTGGTGCCTTCGAGCGCCTCGATCGCCACATCCTCGCCAGCGCGCTCCAACAGCACCAGGCTGGCCGGGCCGGCTTCGCGCTCGCCGTTGACGCGTACGCTACCGCGCAGCACCACCAGAGCGGCATTGTGGCCGTCGGCGATCGGCAATTGCAGGCTGGCACCCGCCTTCAGGCGCATGTCCCAAACATCCATCGGGGTAAATGTCCGCGCCGGGCCTGCGTGGGCCTGATAGCTACCCGCGATGACCCGCAGGCTGCCGGCGTCACCCTCCAGTTGCACCACCGGAATGTCCTTGGCCAGCAGCGTCTGGTACCCCGCCGCCGCACGCTTGTCACGCGCCGGCAGGTTGACCCAGAGCTGCACCATCTCCAGCGAACCACCACTGCGGGCAAAGGCCGGTGAATGGAACTCTTCGTGGATGATGCCATTGGCAGCGGTCATCCACTGCACGTCACCGGGACCGATCAGGCCACCGGCGCCGGTCGAGTCGCGGTGCTCCAGTTCGCCCTGATAGACGATGGTCACGGTCTCGAAACCACGGTGCGGGTGCTGGCCGACACCGCGTCGCGCGCTGGTCGGGCTGAAGTCGTACGGGCCGGCATAGTCGAGCAGCAGGAACGGGCTGATCTTGCTGGCCAGGTTGTCATACGTGAACAGGCTGCGCACCGGGAAGCCATCACCCACCCAATGGACGTGAGGGCTGCGGTGGATACCCAGGATCTGTTTCATGAGAAGTCTCCTCTCTTGGCTGGGTTAACCTTACCAATGAGGCCAATAAGCCGGTAGCCAGTTGAAATGGCACTCATCGTTCCACGAACAGAACAATCATTCTGCTTTCAGGTAGTCCAACACCTGTTGTGCAGCCATGGCCGGGTCCTCCTGCATGAAGCAGTGCCCGCCAGGTACCTGGCGGGCGCTGACTGCAGGGTTGAGGCGGGCCAGGCGCTGCACCGAATGCGGCACGAAGGGATAGGTGTCTTCGCCGTAAAGGACCAACGTGGGCACCTGGAGGGAAGCCAGCTGCGCCCACATGCGCGACGGGAACGAGCTGAAAATCTCCACTTCGCGGCTGGGCCGACACTTGAGCACCACCCCCTCGCCGCAGTCCCCGATCGCGTGCTCGACATACGCTTGCAGCGCCGCGTCGGTCCAGCCCTTGAAGATGCCACGCCCATGCAGCGAGGCCCGCGCCGCGTCCCGGTCTGGCCAATGGCTGCGTCGGCTGGCAGCCTTGCGCGCCAAGGCATGCCGGCGGTGCAGGCCGAGCAGTGCAGCGGCGCCCATCACGCCGATCATGCGCCGGCTGAAGAGCACCGGGTCGAGCAGTACGGCACGGGCAAACAAGCCCGGCTGGCTGGCCAGCATCAACCCGGTCAGCACGCCACCGAAGCTATGCCCCACGGCGTACCGGGGAACCTCGCCATATTCACCGCGGCCGGCCTCGAAGGCCTCTACCGCCAGCGCGGCGGTACGGTTCCAACCACGGAAGGCCCCACCATGGTCGCTGTCACCATGGCCCTGGACATCGCAGAGCCACAGATCGAAATCTTCGCTCAGGCTCATCAGCAAAGGCTGGTAGGCCAGGCAGCAGAAGCCGTTGCCGTGCAGGAAGTGCAGCAAGGGCTTGCCACTGGCTGGCGAGCGCCAGCCACGCAGGGTGAAGCCTTCGGCGCTGTCAAAGGACCAGGGAATCAACTGCATCGGTTTGCTGTACTCATCGCGTCATGAAAACGCCGATTCTACAAACAGCAGCGGGTACAGTGATATCACCAGCAGCAAGGCCATCAGGACATTGAACAGCATCAGCCAGCGCGGGTTCTGCAGCAGGTTGCGCAGGGCGCTGCCGAACATCACCCAGACACCGACGCTGGGCAGGTTGACCAAGGCGAACAACGCGGCGATGACGATCACATTCATCACGTAGCCCTGGGCGGGCGTGTAGGTAGTGATTGCCCCGACCGCCATCACCCAGGCCTTGGGGTTGACCCACTGGAATGCCGCCGCCCCCCAGAACCCCAACGGCTTGCGCGCGCTCGGCGAGTCAGCGCCAAGCGGCCCTGAAGTGGCGATCTTCCAGGCCAGGTACAACAAGTAGGCCGCACCGGTGTAACGCAACACGGTGTACAGCACTGGCCAGGCCTTGAACACCTCACCCAGGCCCAGGCCCACGGCCAGCACCATGACCATGAAGCCGACGCTGATGCCCATGGCATGCGGGATCGAACGGCGCACGCCGAAGTTCACGCCCGAGGCCAGCAGCATGGTGTTGTTAGGCCCAGGAGTGATCGAGGACACGAAGGCAAACAGCACGAAGGCGGTCAGCAGGTCGGCAGAGGCAAGCATGGCAGGCACTCCAGAAGTATTGCAGGAGCTGTCACACTAACGGAGTCGCCTTACCCTGCGACCGGTACAGCTGCATTAAATTATGCACATACACATTACTGTACCGTTCACCAAGCGCACCCTCAGCCAAGCACAAGGAAGCCCTGCATGAGCTTGACCATCCGCCCCGCCGTTCGCGCCGATGCCGCGCAGATTCTCGCCTACATCACCGAGCTGGCGGACTACGAGCGCGCCCGTCACGAAGTGGTCGCCACCCTGGCCGATATCGAGCACAGCCTGTTCGATGAGGGCAGCACCGTGCACAGCCTGATCTGCGAGCGCGATGGCCAGGCCATCGGCTTTGCCGTGTACTTCTACAGCTACTCGACCTGGCAAGGCCGCAACGGCATTTACCTGGAAGACCTGTACATCACCCCTGAACAACGTGGCGGCGGCGCAGGTCGGGATGTGCTGCGGCACATCGCTCGCGAAGCCGTGGCCAAAGGGTGCGGACGCTTCGAGTGGAGCGTGCTGGACTGGAACGAGCCCGCGATCGGTTTCTACCGATCGCTGGGCGCCGAACCGCAAGCGGAGTGGGTGCGCTACCGGCTGGAGGGCGACAGGTTGTTGCAGTTCGCCCAGGGCTGAGCTTCGGTCAGCACGTCAATCCTGACGCCAGACCGCACCGGCAATGTCGACCCGCTTGGGCAACAGCCGGTTCTCGTAGAACAGCTGCGCCGTGCGCTGCTGCGCGGCGACGATGTCCTCGCTCACCGGTATCAACGGCGATGCCGGCCGATGGCTGAAACTGCGCCGTACCACCTCCTCCGGCAGCCCCATGAACTGCGCCAGTACACGGATGCTGCCGGCCTCGTCAGTGCGCGTCAGCGCCTCAGCCTCGGAGATCTGCGCCAGCAAGCGCTTGATGAAATCGCCATTGGCTTCGACATAACCACGCGCCCCCAGCATGAATGGCCCGATCAACCCCAACCCCTCGCCATCCGCCAGCAGCCGTGCCTTGCCTTCCAGATCGATGGCCGAATAGTACGGGTCCCAGATCGCCCAGGCATCGATGCTGCCACGCTCGAAGGCTGCCCTGGCGTCAGCGGGCGCCAGGTACACCGGTTGCACGTCGCGCATGCTCAAGCCCACGCTGGCCAGGCTGCGCAACAGCAGGTTGTGGGCGCTGGAGCCCTTCTGCAGGGCGACACGCTTGCCTTTGAGCTCAGCCAGCGAAATGATCGGGCTGCTTTTGGGTACCAGAATGACTTCGGCCTTCGGCTTTGCAGGTTCGGCGCCGATGTACAGCAGGTCTGCACCTGCGGCCTGGGCGAAGATCGGCGGAATGTCCCCGGTGGAACCGATATCGAGGCTGCCAATGTTCAGCGCTTCGAGCATCTGTGGCCCCGCCGGGAACTCGATCCACTGCACATGCGTATTGGCGAACCGCTGTTCCAGCAGCCGGTGCTGCTTGGCCAGCACCAGGCTGATCGAGCCTTTCTGATAGCCGATGCGCAGTGTCGCAGGGTCCGCGGCATGAACGGCACCCGCCAGCGCCAGCAGCACGAGCGCGGCAAAGCGTAGTACGCGCATGGCTCACTCCTTCCAGTCGGTCGAGGGCTTTTCCCACAGGTTGATCCCGCCTTCAACGGCATGGCGGTCGATTTCGGCGAGCTCTTCGAGGCTGAATGCCAGGTTGTCGAGTGCTGCGACATTCTCGGTGATCTGCTCCGGCCGGCTGGCACCGATCAGCGCCGAACTCACCCGCGGGTCGCGCAAGGTCCAGGCCAGCGCCAGTTGCGCCAGGCTCTGCCCACGGCGACGGGCAATCTCGTTGAGCGCACGGGCGCGGGCCAGGTTGGCCTCGGACAGGTGCTGCGGCAGCAGCGAGCCGCCACCGGGGCGGTTGACCCGTGCATCAGCGGGAATGCCATCCAGGTACTTGTCGCTGAGCAGCCCCTGGGCCAGTGCGGTGAATACGATGACACCGGCGCCCAACGCCTCGGTGGTGTCCAGCAAGTCCTGCTCGATCCAGCGATTGAACAGGTTGTACGACGGCTGGTGAATCAGCAGCGGGACCTTCAACTCGGCCAACAGCGCGGCGATCTCGCGGGTTTTGTTGGCGGAATAGGAAGAAATGCCGATGTACAGCGCTTTGCCCTGGCGCACGATATCGGCCAGGGCGATCGCGGTTTCCTCCAGCGGCGTTTCGGCATCGAAGCGGTGCGAGTAGAAGATGTCCACATAGTCCAGCCCCAGACGCTTGAGGCTCTGGTCAAGGCTGGCGATCAGGTACTTGCGTGAGCTGCCGCCCTGGCCGTAAGGCCCCGGCCACATATCCCAGCCGGCTTTGCTGGAAATGATCAGTTCGTCACGGTAGCTGCGCAGGTCTTCTCGCAGAAGGCGGCCGAAGTTGCGCTCGGCACTGCCATAGGGCGGGCCGTAATTGTTGGCCAGGTCGAAATGGGTAATGCCGGCATCGAAAGCCGTGCGCAGCAAGGCACGCTGGGTGTCGATCGGCGTCGCATCGCCGAAGTTGTGCCACAGGCCCAGGGACAGGGCCGGCAACACCAGGCCGCTGCGGCCGACGCGACGGTAGGGAATGCGCGCGTAGCGCTCAGGGTTGGCGATGTAGCTCATGCGTGACCTCACTCGGCAAAATAGGGATTGACGGGCCGCTGCAGGCCCAAGTGCTCGCGCAGGGTGTGGCCCTGATACTGGCGGCGGAACAGGCCCCGGCGCTGCAACTCGGGCACCACCAGGCTGGCGAAATCTTCGAGCCCCTGCGGCAGGTGCGGGACCAGCACATTGAAGCCGTCGGCCGCGTGGCCTTCGAACCAGGCCTGCAGCGCATCGGCGATCTGCGTCGGCGTACCGATCAGGCTGTAGTGCCCTCGCCCGCCAGCGATGCGCCGTCCCAGCTCGGCGAGGGTCAACTGCTCCTGCCCCGCCAGTTCGGTCAGCAGTCGCTGGCGGCTGCGCTGGCCATCTTCAGTCAGTGGCAGTGCCGGTAGCGGGCCGTCCAGCGGGTAGCCGGACAGGTCGAAGTTGCCGAGCATGCGGCCGAGCAAGGCAACCCCCACACGGGGGTCAACCAGGTCCTGAAACTGCTGGTACTTGGCCTGGGCTTCGGCGGCACTGCGGCCGACCACGACGAACACGCCCGGCATGATCTTCAGTTCATCGTCGCTACGCCCGTAGCGGGCCAGGCGCCCCTTGAGGTCGGCATAAAACGCCTGGGCGCTGGCCAGGCTGGGCTGCGCGGTGAACACCACTTCGGCACTTTCGGCCGCCAGCTCGCGACCGGCTTCGGACGACCCGGCCTGGACCAGCACCGGTCGGCCCTGAGGTGAGCGAGCCACGTTGAGCGGACCGCGAACCCGAAAGTGCGCACCCGCATGGTCGATGCTGCGCACGGCCTGCGGCCGGTGAAACTCGCCGCTGGCCTTGTCCCGGACGAAGGCGTCATCCGCCCAGCTGTCCCACAAGCCCTGCACCACCTGCTGGAACTCGCGGGCCCGGGCGTAACGCTCGGCATGGGGAATATGCGCATCGCGGCCGAAGTTGCCGGCCTCGGCGGCGGCGTCGGAGGTCACCAGGTTCCAGCCGGCACGGCCGCCCGAGAGATGATCGAGCGAGGCGTACTTGCGTGCCACATGGTAGGGCTCGTTGTAACTGGTGGTGGACGTGGCGATCAGGCCAATGCGCTCGGTCACCATGCTCAGCGCCGAGAGCAGGGTCAAGGGTTCGAAATGGACTGATCGGGCGCTGCGGCTGGCCAGCGCATCGCTGGGGGCGGCAACGCTGTCGGCGACGAACAGTGCGTCGAAGCAGGCCGCTTCAGCGATTTGCGCAGTACGCCGGTAGCTGGCGAAATCCAGCGGGTCGGCGGGCACGTCCGGGTGACGCCAGGCGGCGACATGGTGCCCGGTGGCCATGAGAAAGGCCCCCAGGCTCATTTGACGACTCATGCTCTGTCTCCTTGCAGTGCTCGCACAGTCAGAAATCCTTGCGCAGCTGAACGCCGAAATAACGCCCGTCATCACGCGGCACGGCCCGGTAGATATAGTCGCCGCCACTGGCCAGCATCTGCGCGTAGGACTTGTCACCCAGGTTCTTGCCCAGCAACGCCACGCGCCAGCCGTCGTTGTAGTCGGCCAGGGCGATGCTGGCGTTCCAGATGCCATAAGCGCCCTGCACGGTGTCCGGGTTCTGGTCCAGGCTGAACTGCACCGAGTCCTGCCAGCTGTAGTCGCTGGCCAGCTCCACATCCAGGCCGTTCTCCAGCGGGATCACGTAATCGGCGCGCACATAGGTCTTCCAGTCCGGGGTGAACGGCAGGCGGCCGCCGTCGATGTTGCAATTGGCCGCCGCCCCGACCGGGCAGTTGAAATGATCGACCCGCGCCTTGGTGTAGGCCGCAGCGGCGGAGAACTTGAGCTGACGGGTAGCCTGGAAGCTGGCATCGAGCTCGACGCCCTGGGTCTTGACCTTGCCGGCGTTGACCAGGCGGGTCACCACCTGGTTGGCCACGGTGTCGAAGAAGTTGGCCTGGTAGTTATCGTAATCGGTGTGGAACACCGCCAGGTTGGCCATCAGGCGGTTATCCAGCGCGGTGCCTTTCAGGCCGACCTCGTAGGCGTCGGATGTTTCCGGCTTGAGCGCCTGGGTATCACGCGGTTGCATGTTGAAGAACACGTTGTACGCCGGCCCCTTGTAGCCGCGCGAATAGGTGACGTAGCCGGTGAGGTTGTCGTTGAAGTCGTACTGCAGGCCGGTACGGCCACTCCAGCCGTCTTCGTCCACCGAGCCGGAACTGGCGGTCGACGGCTGGATGCCGGTGACCGCCGTGGCTGAAGTCGATACGCGACGGTGGTCGTACTCGAGGTCATCATGGGTCCAGCGCAAGCCGAAGATGGCGCGCAAATCGTCGGTGAAGTTGAAGGTGTTTTCACCAAACAGCGCGACGCTGTCGTTGGTCGTCGAGTAATCCGCCCTGCCCGTGTTGGCCACCCCGCCGTTGACCGAAAGCCGCTGATAGGTCTCGTTGGAGGTGCCGTGCATGTAGAAGGCGCCCAGCACGTACTCATTGAACTGCCCCTTGGGCGACGTCAGGCGAAACTCCTGGCTGTACTGGTCATAGTCCACGGTGCCTTTGTCGTGGGAGGCCGTGACCGGCAGCACAGCGCGACGGTCACCATCCTGGTACTGGGTGTTGTCCCAGCCACGCCAGGCGCTGATTGAGGTGAGCGTGTAGTCGCCCAGCTGCCAATCGAGCTGTGCCGACAGGCCCTGGTTCTCGTCTTCGACGTGGGTCTTGAAGTCACTGTTGATGTCGCGGTTGTGCGCGCTGGGGACAACCGGGCGCAACTGGTTGGCGATGGCCGTGCTGGCGCTGGTGATCACCCCACTGGGCAAGCTGTCCTCGCCTTTCATGTAGTCGGCGATCAGTGTCAGGCGCAGGTCATCGCCGGGCTCGAACTCCAGCTTGCCGCGGGCGCCCTTGCGTTGGTAGCCATTGACGTCGTGGCCATTGGCGACGTTTTCGACATTGCCGTCGTAGTCGCCCCACAAGGTGCTCAACGAGCCTTTTAACTGCTCGTTCAGGCGGCCACCGATGCCGAAGCGCAGGCGGTTTTCGTCACCACCGCCGAAGTGCGAATAATCCACGTAGCCTTGAGTCTGTTCAGGGATGGCCTTGCTGACCACGTTCAGCACACCCGCCGAAGCATTCTTGCCAAACAGCGTACCCTGCGGGCCGCGCAGTACTTCGATACGCTCCAGGTCGAGCAGGTCGAGGGTGGACTGACCAGGGCGGCCGAACACGACGCCATCGACCACGGTCGCCACGGTCGGCTCGACGCCGGGCGAGGTGGAAATGGTCCCCACCCCGCGAATGAACAACGAGGTGTCCTTGTTCGACGCGCCGGCGCGGTAATTGAGCGTGGGTACCTGCTGAACGATGCTGGCGACGTTGTTGCGATTGTCGCGTTCGAGCTGTTCGCCATCGATCACCGAAACGGCCACCGGCACCTCCTGCAAGGTCGACTCGCGGCGGGTGGCGGTCACGGTCACCGCGTCCAGCGACGTGGCCTGCGGCGCGGGTTCGGCCGCTTGCGTGGGTTGGCCGATGGCAGCCAGCAATACAGCGGCGGCCAGTGGTTGGCGTTGCTTGAACGGGAATGCCTTGCGGTGTTTGTGCATGATGCGACTGCCTTGAAAGACCAGACCATGGCCCGCACGGGGCCGACACGGGTATTGCTGTGGGTGTCTGGTCTCGCTCGTGCGAGTGGCAGGCGCTTGCCAACAGCCGCGCTTGTTAGCGCTAACATCAACAAGTATCAGAGGCCCATGCTTAGCAGGTCAAATACTTAAAAATACGATTTATATTCCATAAAGCTATTTGCCATATCGGCCTTCGTTAGCGCTACCATCGCGGCATTTCCCATCGAGGCCAGCCTGTGAGCCAAGCCAAGGAACCCACCCGCAAGCGCCGTGGCGCGGGCCGTGTCACGCTCGCGGACGTGGCGCGGGCCGCCAACGTGTCGGCCATCAGCGTGTCGCGCTACTTCAACCAGCCCGGGCAGGTATCCCCACCCCTGCGCGAACGCATCGAGGCCGCGGTACAAGCGCTAGGTTATGTGCCCAACCTGGTGGCGGGAGGCCTCGCCTCTGCCCGTGGCCGAATCGTCGGCATGGTCATTCCGAACATTTCCGGGCCGATATTCGCCCAGACCATCCAGGCCTTCAGCGACACCTTGACCCGGCATGGCTACCAGCTATTGCTGGCGTCCAGCTATTTCAGCGAGGCCCAGGAAGAAAGCGCCGTGCGGGCCTTTCTCGGCTGGTCGCCGGCAGCGCTGGTGGTGACCAGCCATTTCCACAGCCCGGCCACCGAAAAGATGCTCACCGAGGCCGAAGTACCGGTGGTGGAGATCTGGGACTATCGCCCGGAACGGTCGCCGCTGCAGGTTGGCTTCCGCCATCACCAGGTGGGTGTGCAGGCGTGCCGCTATCTGCTGGGCAAGGGCCACCGGCGCATAGCCTTCGTGCAGAACAGCGCGGCGGGTGACCTCAGCGCGCTGGAGCGGCGCGATGGCTATATCGAAGCACTGCGTGAAGCCGGGCTCGAGCCTTGGGTGTTCGTGCCGTCGACTGACTGCGCGCCGTTTGAAGCCGGCAAGCAGGCGATGCAGGCGCTGATCCGTCGCGACCCTCGTCCTGAGGCGATCATCTTCGCCAACGACAACCTGGCCGCCGGCGCACTCCTGGCCGGCCAACGTGCCGGGCTGCGCTTGCCCGAGGACATGGCCATCGTCGGTTTTGGCGACTACCCCTTCGCCGAGATGCTGTTACCCAGCCTGACCACCTTGCGGCCCCCATCGCGGCAAATTGGCGAATTGGCAGCCATGCGGGTGTTGCAGCATCTGGGATGCGTGGCCCATGAGGGTGAAGTGGAACGCTTGAACCTGCTGCAATGCGAATTGATTACCCGGGAAAGCGCATGATCCGGTAACGGCAGCTGCGGCTGCAGGGCACCGAGCACAAGCCTGACGCAGCAGGCACGTTACACTAACGCCCAACCCTCATTCCCTCTGCCTTCGTCAGGAGCCCCCTTGGAACTCAGGCAACTGCGCTACTTCATCAAGATCATCGAGCACGGCAGCCTTGGCCGCGCCGCGCTCGAACTGGAGGTCGGCGTCTCTGCCCTGAGCCAGCAGATCGCCAAGCTTGAAAGCGAGCTTTGCACCCGCCTGCTCAACCGCAGCAGCACAGGTGTCACGCCCACCAGCGCCGGCATGGCGTTTCTGCACCATGCCCAACTCAGCCTGCGCCAGGCCGAGAACGCCATCCTGGCCGCCCACCGTGGGCGCATGAGCGGCTACGTCACCGTCGGCCTGCCACCGACCACTGCGACCGTGCTCGCGCTGCCGCTGATCAGTGCCATGCGCGAGCGCTACCCCGACATCCAGCTGCACCTGGTTGAGATGCTCTCCGGGCACCTCGCCGCGCAGCTCAACGCCCGCCAGATCGACCTTGCGATCCTGTTCCAGCTCGAGGGTGGCAAACGCTGGAGCGTGACGCCGCTGCTGGATGAAAAGCTATTCGTCATCAGCCCGCCACAGCTGGCCCATGCGCCGGTAAACAGTGTGCAACTGGCCGACCTGGGCCAGCTGCCGCTGGTCATGCCCAGTGTCCAGCATGGGCTGCGCTCGACCCTGATGACCGCATTCGAACGCTCCGGCCTGGTGCCCAACATCATCATGGAAGTCGATGGCCTGGCCGTGCTGATGAACGCCGTGCGTGCGGGCCATGCCGCGACCATCCAGCCCGGAGCCGCAGCGGCGCTCAGCGGTGAAAGCGGGCTGCGGGTCGCGCAGATCAGCGACGCCCACGTTGGCCGGCGCAACCTGCTGGCGACCCTGGCGGAGGATGAGCTGTCCCCTGCCGCGCTGGCCGCACGACGGGTGATCATCGACGTTGCTCACCAGCTGGTCAGCCAGCGGCAATGGCCAGGGGCGACCTGGATCGAAGAGGCCAGCCTTTAGTAAAACTGAACACCTCATGCCGTAACCCGCCTTTCGACGCCTCGCCGACCGCCCTATTTTCTGCTCACTCGCAAGGGGCTCTTCGTTCATGCCTCCTTGCGACCGAGGAGCGAAAATGATCGATGTTCTTGTAATCGGCGGCGGCAATGCCGCCCTCTGCGCCGCGCTGATGGCCCGTGAGGCCGGCGCCAGCGTCATGCTGCTGGAAGCCGCGCCCAAGGCCTGGCGTGGCGGCAATTCGCAACACACCCGCAACCTGCGCTGCATGCACGACGCGCCCCAGGATGTGCTGGTCGACGCCTACCCTGAAGAGGAGTACTGGCAAGACCTGCTCAAGGTCACCGGCGGGCTGACCAACGAAAAACTCGCGCGCATCGCCATTCGTGCCTCCTCCAGCTGCCGCGACTGGATGCGCAGCCACGGTGTGCATTTTCAGCCGCCGCTGTCCGGCGCCCTGCATGTGGCGCGGACCAACGCGTTCTTCATGGGTGGCGGCAAGGCCCTGGTGAACGCCTATTTCCGCAGTGCCGAACGGCTTGGCGTGCAGGTGCGCTACAACGCCCAGGTCTGCGATATCGAGCTGCAAGACGGCAGGTTCGTCGCCGCTCACCTGCCCGCCCGCGAGGTCGAGGGCCGGCAACTACCCGCAGAACGCATCCAGGCCAAGGCCTGTGTGCTGGCGGCGGGCGGCTTCGAGTCCAATCGCCAGTGGTTGCGCGAAGCCTGGGGCCAGAACGCCCGTGGCGAATGGCCGTCGGACAACTTCCTGATCCGCGGCACGCGCTTCAACACCGGCATCCTGCTCAAGCGCCTGGGCGAACTCGGCGCCGATATCATCGGCGACCCGACCCAGGCGCACATGGTCGCGATCGACGCCCGCGCACCGCTGTATGACGGCGGTATCTGCACCCGTATCGACTGCGTGTCGCTGGGCGTGGTGGTCAATCGCGACGGCGAACGCTTCTATGACGAGGGCGAAGACTTCTGGCCCAAGCGTTATGCCATCTGGGGCCGCCTGGTAGCTGGCCAGCCGGGCCAGCAGGCCTATTCGATCATCGACCAGCAGGCCATCGGCCGCTTCATGCCACCGGTGTTCCCAGGCACCACGGCCAACTCCCTGACGGAACTGGCGCGCAAGCTGGGCCTGCCAGAGGCGCCGTTCTGCCAGACCATCGAGGCGTTCAACAACGCCTGCCAGGTCGGCACCTTCGACCATACCGCGCTCGACGACTGCCACACCGCCGGCCTGACCCCGGCCAAGACCCACTGGGCCCGCCCGCTGGTCAAGCCACCGTTCTACGCCTACCCGCTCAAGCCGGGCGTCACCTTCACCTACCTGGGCCTGGCGACAGACGAAAGCGCTGCGGTGCATTTCGCCGGCAAGCCCAGCCCCAACCTTTTCGTCGCAGGAGAAATGATGGCCGGTAACGTACTGGGCAAGGGCTACACCGCCGGTATCGGCATGGCCATCGGCACGGCGTTCGGCCGGATTGCCGGTGTCCAGGCGGCTGCCAGCGCCGGCTTTGTCGACACCCGGGAGGTACGTCATGCAGCTGTTTGATCCGCAGGCCCAGAAAAGCGAACTGATCCCGGTGCTGAACGTGCACGAAAGCGAAGTGCAACGGCAGATGAGCATCTGCAATGCCTGCCGCTACTGTGAAGGGTTCTGCGCGGTGTTTCCGGCGATGACCCGGCGCCTGGAATTTACCCAGGCCGACATCCACTACCTGGCCAACCTGTGCCACAACTGCGGCGCCTGCTTGCATGCCTGCCAGTACGCCGCACCCCATGCGTTCGAAGTCAACGTGCCCAAGGCCATGGCCAAGGTGCGCCTCGACACCTATGCCGAATACGCCTGGCCGCGTGCCCTGGGCCGCCTGTACCAGCGCAATGGCCTGACGCTGGCGCTGGCCAGCGGCTTCGGCCTGGTGCTGTTCCTGTGCCTGACACTGCTGGCCATGGGCAACCTGTTCACGGCAATGCCCGGCGGCAACTTCTACGGGATCTTCCCGCACAACACCCTGGCACTGATGTTCGGCGCGGTGTTCGGCTTTGCGCTCATCGCCCTGGGCCTGGGCGTGCGGCGCTTCTGGCGCGACGTCTCGCCCCCTGCGGCAGGCGCCGGGCTAAAGACCGCCGCAGCCCTGGAGGCGACGGCCAGCGTGGCCAGGCTCAAGTATCTGGACGGTGGCCACGGCGAAGGCTGCAACAACGCCGATGACCGCTTCACCCTGTGGCGGCGGCGCTTTCACCACCTGACCTTCTACGGCTTCCTGCTGTGCCTGGCCGCGACCGGCACCGCGACGCTCTACCACTACCTGCTGGGCCTGGCGGCGCCATACCCGGTGCTGAGCCTGCCGGTCCTGCTGGGTATTGCCGGCGGTCTCGGCCTGCTGGCAGGCCCCGCCGGCTTGCTGTACCTCAACCTGCGGCGCAACCCCGACCACGGCGACGCCGAGCAGAAGCCCATGGACCGCGGTTTCATCGCCCTGCTGTTGCTGGTCAGCGCCAGCGGCCTGGCCCTGCTGGCGTGGCGCGAGACCAGCGCGCTTGGCCTGCTGCTGGCCATGCACCTGGGGCTGGTGATGGCGTTCTTCCTGACCATGCCTTACAGCAAGTTCGCCCACGGCATCTTCCGCAGCGCGGCGTTGCTCAAGCACGCCATCGAGAAACGCCAGCCCAACCCGATCAATGCCGGCAGCGATTGAACACTCAAAAACAACAAAAGCGAGCAAAACGGTAGCCATGATGAAAACAACAACACAGACCAGGGGCGCCAAGCTGGGCGCCATCCTGCGGGTGACCAGCGGCAACTTCCTCGAACAGTTCGACTTCTTCCTGTTCGGTTTCTATGCCACCTACATATCGCAGACGTTCTTCCCGGCCAGCAGCGAGTTCGCCTCGCTGATGATGACCTTCGCGGTGTTCGGCTCAGGCTTCCTGATGCGCCCGCTGGGCGCCATCGTGCTGGGCGCCTACATCGACAAGGTCGGCCGGCGCAAAGGGCTGATCGTGACGCTGTCGATCATGGCCGCCGGCACCGTGCTGATCGCCCTGGTGCCGGGTTACGCCAGCATTGGCATCCTCGCCCCGTTGCTGGTGCTGCTGGGCCGACTGTTGCAGGGCTTTTCCGCTGGCGCCGAGCTGGGCGGCGTTTCGGTCTACCTCTCGGAAATCGCCACGCCGGGGCGCACCGGTTTCTTCACCAGCTGGCAATCGGCGAGCCAGCAAGTGGCGATCGTCGTGGCGGCAGCGCTGGGCTATGGCCTCAACGCCTGCATGGCCACCAGCGAAGTGGCGGCCTGGGGCTGGCGCATTCCTTTCTTCATCGGCTGCGTGATCATACCGTTCATCTTCGTCATTCGCCGCTCGCTGCAAGAGACCGACGCGTTCAAGGCCCGCGGGCACCACCCGGGCGCTGCTGAAGTGTTCCGCTCGATGTGCGACAACTGGCGCACGGTGCTGGCGGGCGGGCTGCTGGCGGCCATGACCACCACGACGTTCTACCTGATCACGGTCTACACCCCGACCTTCGGCAAGACCGTGCTGCAACTGAGCACTACCGACAGCCTGGTGGTAACCCTGCTGGTGGGGGTTAGCAACTTCATCTGGCTGCCCATCGGCGGCGCGCTCTCCGATCGCATCGGCCGGCGCCCGCAGCTGTTGGCGATTTCCCTGCTGTGCGTGCTGACCGCCTACCCGGCCATGCACTGGCTGGCCGAAGCCGCCAGCTTCGAGCGCCTGCTTGTGGTGTTGCTGTACTTCTCGTTCTTCTTCGGGATGTACAACGGCGCCATGGTCGCGGCGCTGACCGAGGTGATGCCGGCGAACGTGCGGGTGGTCGGTTTCTCGCTGGCCTTCAGCCTGGCCACCGCGCTGTTCGGCGGCTTCACGCCAGCGGTCTCGACGCTGTTGGTGCAGGCCACCGGGGACAAAGCGTCGCCGGCCTACTGGCTGATGTTCGCAGCGGTCTGCGGGTTCACCGCGACGACCGTGCTGTATCGTCGGGCCAAGCCAGTAGCGGCGCGTAGCTGCTGAACCCGGTAGCCAACCGGTGGTGCCAGCAGCCTCAGCTGCTGGTTCGCACCCGATGCATCACCATGCCCACCAGCAGCACATTGGTCAGCGCCAGCAGGCACAAGGTCAGCAACACCCCCATCGAGCCAAAGTGCTCGAACAGAAAGCCCCCCACCACGGGCGTGAGTGCCTGCCCGATCAGCGACGGCCGAGACATGCGCCCCATCAGCAGCACGTACTGCGCGGGTGGCATCATCGCCAGCGGCAGCAACCCACGCACGATCGCCCGCAGGCCGTTGCCACAGCCGAACACCAGCAAGCCCACCGCAGTGGCGGCCGGCACAAAGGTCACCATCAGCAACCCGAGCAGCACCAGGCCCACCCAGGCCAGCGCGGTCCAGATCGGGTGGCGCTTGCCAGCCAGGATCTGCAGCACCCGCGACGCCACCTGGCTGGGGCCGAGCATCGCCGCCAGGCCGATGGCCACCGGCAGCGAATGCCCCAACCCCTGCAGCACGGCCACCAGCTGTACGGCGATGGCGGTCATGATGATCGCGCCAATGGCGAACATGCTGGTCAGCAGCAGGTACAGCGGGGGGTCCACGCCGGCCGCTGCGCCTTGCGCCTGTGCCTTGGCCGGCACCTCGACCCGCCCGCCCGCTGGCAGCACCCGCCAGTACAACGGTGCCACCACCACGATCAGCACCAGCGCATAGCACACGCAGGTCGCCCGCCAGCCGACCTGTTCGATGGCCATGGCCACGGTCGGCCATGAGAGGGTCGAGGCGAAACCGGCAATCAGGGTAATACCCGTAATGGCCTTGCCCGCGCCTTCGCCATACAACCCGCCCAGGGTGGCGAACAACGCTTCATACAACCCCATGGCCATGCCGATGCCGATCACCGCCCAGGCCAGCAGGAACAGCCCGAGGTTGTGGCTGGCGGCCATGATCAGCAACCCCACCGCCACCACCGCGCCGCTGGCGGCCATTTGCGGGCGGCCGCCGTAGCGGGCGACCAGTCGGCTGGACAACGGGGCCAGCAGCGCCGAGACCATCAGGCTCAGGGACAACGCGCCATAGACCCATTGGCTGGGCCAGCCGGTGTCGCGGCTGATCGGGTCGGCCATCACCGCCATGAGGAAGAACGAGCCGCCCCAGACCAGGATTTGCAGCACGCCGAGCAGGACGATGCCAAGGGGGCCGGGCAGGCGGTGGTAGGTGTGCAAGGTGGGGCCTGTTTCAGTCGCTGTGCGGGGGTTTCTGCCTGGCCTATTCGCCGGCACAGGCTTTGGAGAGCTTACCCGCAACCGCCGTCACATGCCCGCCATCGATGATTGATCCAGACATATCATTGCGCGTGATATTAACCTTCGCTCCGTTCGATTCGTGCGTCGCGCGCAAGACACTCACACTCCGCCCACTACTAATACATTGGCGGAGTTCTCCATGGATCACTCACTCAAACCCTTGCGCTTCCCCCTCGCTGCCCTGGCAGTGGTGGTGCTCAGCGCTTGTGGCCGCACCCCCGACGCCGTGCAGGCTCCCGCCGCGCCCAAGGTCAGCGTCGCCAAGGTCATCGAGCAGCCGATCAACGAATGGGACGAGTTCACCGGCCGCCTGGAAGCGCCGGAAACCGTCGAAGTGCGGCCACGGGTCTCCGGCCAGATTGACTTGGTGGCGTTCACCGAAGGCGCCCAGGTGAAGAAAGGCGACCTGCTGTTCCAGATCGACCCGCGCCCGTTCCAGGCAGAGGTGCGCCGCCTCGAAGCCCAACTGCAACAGGCCAAGGCCACCGCCATCCGCAGCGCCAACGAAGCCCGCCGTGGCGAGCGCCTGCGTGACAGCAACGCCATTTCCGCCGAGCTGGCCGAGTCGCGCAGCAGCGCCGCCGCCGAAGCCCGCGCCGGGGTCGACGCGATTCAGGCCCAGCTCGACCTGGCTCGCCTGAACCTCAGCTTCACCCGCGTCACCGCGCCGATCAGCGGCCGTGTCAGCCGTGCCGAATTCACCGCCGGCAACATCGTCACCGCCGATGTCACGCCACTGACCAGCGTAGTGTCCACCGACAAGGTGTACGCCTACTTCGACGCCGACGAGCGCGTGTACCTGAAGTACACCCAGCTGGCACGCGAAGGCCAGCGCGGCCAGAGCACCCCGGTGTACCTGGGCCTGACCAACGAAACCGGCAACCCGCACCTGGGCCAGATGAACTTCGTCGACAACCAGGTCAACCCGCGCACCGGCACCATCCGCGGCCGTGCCGTGTTCGACAACCGCGACGGCCAGTTCACCCCAGGCCTGTATGCACGCCTGAAACTGGTGGGCAGCGCCCAGTACGACGCCGTGCTGATCAACGACGAAGCGGTCGGCACCGACCTTGGCAAGAAGTTCGTGCTGGTCATGGACAAGGACAACAAGGCCGCCTACCGCGCCGTGGAACTGGGGCCGAAGCTCGAAGGCCTGCGCATCGTCCGTAGCGGCCTGGCCAAGGACGACCGCATCGTGGTCAAGGGCCTGCAGCGCGTGCGCCCTGGCTCGCCGGTGACCCCGGAAGAAACCCCGATGGCCAGTGAACAGACCCTCGCCGCCCTCGCCCAGCAGCGCCAGGCCCTGGAGGCCAGCAACCCGGCGCCGAAAGTGGCCGGCTCCACCGAAAAAGTCGCCAGCGCCCAGGCGCCACGCGGTTAAGGGACCCCACCGATGAACTTTTCGAAATTCTTCATTACCCGGCCGATCTTCGCCGCGGTGCTGTCGCTGGTGCTGCTGATCGCCGGTTCGATCTCGCTGTTCCAACTGCCGATCAGCGAATACCCCGAGGTGGTACCGCCGACCGTGGTAGTGCGCGCCAACTTCCCCGGGGCAAACCCCAAGGTCATCGGCGAAACCGTCGCCGCGCCGCTGGAGCAGGCCATCACCGGTGTCGAGAACATGCTGTACATGTCCTCGCAGTCCACCGCCGACGGCAAGCTGACCCTGACCATCACCTTTGCCCTGGGCACCGACCTGGACAACGCCCAGGTGCAAGTGCAGAACCGCGTCACCCGCACCCAGCCCAAGCTGCCGGAGGAAGTGACGCGGATCGGTATCACCGTCGACAAGGCTTCGCCTGACCTGACCATGGTCGTGCACCTGACCTCGCCGGACAACCGCTACGACATGCTCTACCTGTCCAACTACGCCATCCTCAACATCAAGGATGAGTTGGCGCGCCTGGGCGGCGTCGGTGACGTGCAGCTGTTCGGCATGGGTGACTACTCGCTGCGCGTGTGGCTCGACCCGAACAAGACCGCGTCGCGCAACCTGACCGCCAGCGATGTGGTGGCCGCGATTCGCGAGCAGAACCGCCAGGTCGCCGCCGGCCAGCTGGGCGCCCCGCCCGCCCCCGGCTCTACCAGCTTCCAGCTGTCGATCAACACCCAGGGCCGCCTGGTCAACGAGGAAGAATTCGAGAACATCATCATCCGCGCCGGTGCCGATGGCGAAATCACGCGCCTGAAGGACATCGCCCGGGTCGAGCTGGGCTCCAGCCAGTACGCCCTGCGTTCGCTGCTGAACAACCAGCCGGCGGTGGCCATCCCGATCTTCCAGCGCCCAGGCTCCAACGCCATCGAAATCTCCGACGAAGTGCGGGCCAAGATGGCCGAACTGAAGAAGGACTTCCCGGAAGGCATGGACTACAGCATCGTCTACGACCCGACCGTGTTCGTCCGTGGTTCCATCGAAGCCGTGGTGCACACGCTGTTCGAAGCGCTGGTGCTGGTGGTGCTGGTGGTGATCCTGTTCCTGCAGACCTGGCGCGCCTCGATCATCCCGCTGATGGCTGTACCCGTCTCGCTGATCGGTACCTTCGCGGTCATGCACCTGTTCGGCTTCTCGCTCAACGCGCTGTCGCTGTTCGGCCTGGTGCTGGCCATCGGTATCGTGGTGGACGACGCCATCGTCGTGGTGGAGAACGTCGAACGGAACATAGGGCTGGGGTTGAAGCCCCTGGAAGCCACGCAAAAAGCCATGAGCGAAGTGACCGGGCCGATCATCGCCACGGCGCTGGTGCTGTGCGCGGTGTTCGTACCGGCGGCATTCATTTCTGGCCTGACCGGGCAGTTCTACAAGCAGTTCGCGTTGACCATCGCCATTTCCACCGTGATCTCGGCGTTCAACTCGCTGACCTTGTCGCCAGCGCTGGCTGCCGTGCTGCTGAAAGACCACCACGCGCCGAAAGATCGCTTCTCGCGGTTCCTCGAGCGGCTGCTGGGCAGCTGGCTGTTTGCCCCGTTCAACCGCTTCTTCGACCGCGCCAGCCACGGCTACGTCGGTGGCGTACGCCGGGTCATCCGCTCCAGCGGCATCGCCCTGTTCGTCTATGCCGGGCTGATGGGCCTGACCTACCTGGGCTTCGCCTCCACGCCGACCGGTTTCGTACCGGCGCAGGACAAGCAGTACCTGGTGGCGTTCGCCCAGTTGCCCGACGCCGCCAGCCTCGACCGTACCGAGGCGGTGATCAAGCGCATGAGCGAAATCGCCCTGGAGCAACCGGGCGTAGCCGATTCGGTAGCCTTCCCGGGCCTGTCGATCAACGGCTTCACCAACAGCCCGAACAGCGGCATCGTGTTCACCCCGCTCAAGCCGTTCGACGAGCGCAAGGACCCGAGCCAGTCGGCTGCGGCGATTGCCGCTGCGCTGAATGCCAAGTTCGCCGACATCCAGGACGCCTACATCGCGATCTTCCCGCCACCGCCCGTGCAAGGCCTTGGCACCATCGGCGGCTTCCGCCTGCAGATCGAGGACCGCGGCAACCTGGGCTACGAAGCGCTGTACAAGGAAACCCAGAACATCATCGCCAAGAGCCACAATGTGCCGGAACTGGCGGGCCTGTTCACCAGCTACCAGGTCAACGTGCCGCAGGTCGATGCCGCCATCGACCGGGAAAAAGCCAAGACCCACGGCGTGGCGATCACCGACATCTTCGACACCTTGCAGGTTTACCTCGGCTCGCTGTACACCAACGATTTCAACCGCTTTGGCCGCACCTACCAGGTCAACGTCCAGGCCGAGCAGCAGTTCCGCCTCGATGCCGAACAGATCGGCCAGTTGAAGGTGCGCAACAACCTGGGCGAGATGATTCCGCTGGCAACCTTCCTCAAGGTCAGCGACACCTCCGGGCCTGACCGGGTGATGCACTACAACGGTTTCATCACCGCCGAGATCAACGGTGCCGCAGCCCCAGGCTACAGCTCCGGCCAGGCCGAGGCGGCGATCGAGAAGCTGCTCAAGCAAGAACTGCCCAACGGCATGACCTTCGAGTGGACCGACCTGACCTACCAGCAGATCCTCTCGGGCAATACCGCGCTGTTCGTGTTCCCGCTGTGCGTGCTGCTGGCCTTCCTGGTGCTGGCCGCCCAGTACGAGAGCTGGAGCCTGCCGCTGGCGGTGATCCTGATCGTACCGATGACCCTGCTGTCGGCCATCACCGGGGTGATCGTGTCGGGTGGCGACAACAACATCTTCACCCAGATCGGACTGATCGTGCTGGTGGGCCTGGCGTGCAAGAACGCGATTCTGATCGTCGAGTTCGCCAAGGACGAACAGGCCAAGGGCCTCGACCCGCTGGCTGCGGTGCTGGAAGCCTGCCGCCTGCGCCTGCGGCCGATCCTGATGACCTCGATCGCCTTCATCATGGGCGTGGTACCGCTGGTGTTCAGCTCCGGTGCCGGCTCGGAAATGCGCCATGCCATGGGTGTGGCGGTGTTCTCGGGGATGATCGGCGTGACTGTGTTCGGCCTGTTCCTGACCCCGGTGTTCTTCTTCCTGATCCGCCGTTTCGTCGAGCGTCGCCAGGCCCGCAAGGCCGAACACGCGCCCGTGCTGGAGAACCATGCATGAACCTGCTCAAACCCCTGACCCCGAGCCTGCTGGCGCTGGCCCTGGCAGCCTGCGCGGTCGGCCCGGACTACAAGGCCCCGGACACCGAAGCTGCGCAGTTCGACAGCACGGATGTGCAGGCCAAGGCCTTCGACCGCAGCCGCTTCGAAAGCGTGTGGTGGAAGCAGTTCGACGACCCGGTGCTGAACCAGCTGGTGCAGGCATCGCTGGATGGCAACCGTGACCTGCGCGTGGCCTTCGCCCGGCTCAAGTCGGCACGGGCGATACGTGATGACGCCGCCAACGACCAGTTCCCGGTGGTCACCAGCCGCGCCAGCAGCGAGATCGGCAAGGGCCAGATTCCCGGCCAGACCACCCAGCGGGTCAATCAGGAACGCTACGACCTCGGCCTGGACATGGCCTGGGAGCTTGACCTGTTCGGCCGCATCCAGCGCCAGATCGAGGCCAGCGAAGCCCAGGAAGCAGCAGCCCAGGCCGACCTGCAACAGCTGCAGGTGAGCCTGATCGCTGAACTGGTGGACGCCTATGGCCAGCTGCGCGGGGCGCAACTGCGCGAAAAGATCGCCATGGCCAATCTCAAGACCCAGCAGGAGTCTCGCAGTATCACGCTGACCCTGCGCGACGCCGGGGTTGGCAACGATCTCGACGTCGTCCGTGCCGATGCCCGCCTGGCGGGGGTCGAGGCCACCGTGCCGCAGTTGCAGGCCGAACAGGCCCGGGCGCGGCACCGCATCGCCACCCTGCTCGGTCAGCGCCCGGACGCGCTGAGCGTCGACCTGTCGCCCAAGGCCTTGCCGGCGATCGCCAAGGCCTTGCCGGTGGGTGACCCGGCCGAGTTGCTGCGCCGCCGCCCGGATATCCGCAGCGCCGAACGCCAGCTGGCCGCCGCCACCGCCAATGTCGGCGTAGCCACTGCCGACCTGTTCCCGCGGGTAAGCCTCAGCGGCTTCCTCGGCTTTACTGCCGCCCGTGGCTCACAGATCGGCTCCTCCGCGGCCAATGCCTGGTCGTTGGGGCCTAGCATCACCTGGGCCGCCTTCGACCTGGGCAGCGTGCGGGCCCGCCTGCGCGGGGCCAAGGCTGACGCCGAAGGCGCCCTGGCCAACTATGAACAGCAGGTGCTGCTGGCCCTGGAAGAGTCGGCCAACGCCTTCAGCGATTACGACAAGACCCAGCAGCGGCTGTTGTCGCTGATCCGGCAAAGCGAGGCCAGCCGCAAGGCAGCCGACCTCGCCTCGGTGCGTTACCGCGAGGGCACGGTGGATTACCTGGTGCTGCTCGATGCCGAACGCGAACGCCTGAGCGCGGAAGATGCTCAGGCCCAGGGTGAAGTCGAGCTCTATCGCGGCATCGTCTCGATCTACAAGGCCCTCGGCGGTGGCTGGCAGCCGGAAACCGTCGCCAGCGCCCACTGATCCGCTGTTTGCAACGACTCCTTTGGTTGGTTCCTCCCCCAACCGTTTGCCCCGCCGGCCTTGGTCTGCGGGGCTTTTTTATGGGCCGCTGACGACCCGTTCGCTTGCAGCCCAGGGCATTCTGCCCCAAGCTCTGCCTTCCGACTGCCATGGACCGCTGCGTACGATGCCCAGACGCCACCGCTACCTGATCGCCGTGTTGTTGCTGATCCTGGTGTCGCTCGCCATCGTTTTCCTGCGCCGGGACGACAGGCCCGCGCCACCGGTGCTGCCGCCTCACAGCTACGGCAAGGCACTGCGCCAGGCCCATGACGGCCTGCCCGGTGCCGCCCGGGTGCTGTACCAACAGCTGCAACGCGATGACCTGACGCCGATCCGCCGCGCCGCGCTGTATGCCGAATTACCCAACTACCCCTCGCCGCAAGCACTCAAGCTGGCCCGCCTGGACCTGGAAAACGAGGACCCGCTGGTGCGTCGCGCAGCCATTGCCAGCATCCGCAAGCTGCTGCCGCCCTCTCAGCGCAGCCTGGTGCTGGGGCCGTTGCTGGACGATGACGAGCAGAGCGTGCGCTTCGCCGCCGTGGACGCATTGCTCGGTCTCGACCCCGATGCCATCGGCCTGTACTTCGGCCCGTTGCAGACCGCACTGGAGCAATACCAGCAAGCCCTGGAAAAACAACCCGACGACGCCGAGGCCCAGGTGCACCTGGCGCGCCTGTACTTGCACGAGAACGACTACGATCAGGCTGCCGCGGCCCTGCAGCGCAGCCTCGCGGTGGCCCCGGAAGGCCTCGACGCCCTGGCCACCCAGGTGCGCCTTCTGGAGCGCCAGGGCCAGCACGAGCAATCCCGCCAGGTGCTGGCCAAGGCCCTGGCGCTGCGTCCGGACTCGGCATTCCTGCAATACGAGCTGGGGCTCTGGCTGATCCGCCATGATCAGCGTGAATACGCCCTGCTCGCCTTGTCCCGCGCGGTGGAACTGGAACCGGAGAATGCCGACTATCGCTACACCCTGGCGGTCACCTTGCATGAGCTGGACCAGTCCGATGCTGCGCAAAAACAACTGGAAACCCTGCTCAGCCGCCAGCCAGCCAACCGCAAGGCGCGGGTGCTGCTGATCCAGTACTGGAAAGCGTCCGGCCAGTTGCAGAATGTCCAGGTCTTGCTGGCTGAACTGGAGCGGCAGAACCCGGACGATCCCTTCCTGCAGCAGGGTCTGTGACTGGCATTGGCCAGTGGGTTGTCGAGGGGACCGGTTCAGTCGCTCAGCATCAGCAGGGCCTGGTTCATCAGGCTGGCCAACGCGAACGGCTTGAGCATGAGCGCCGTGCCGGGCGCCTCGGACAGTTGCGGGTCCAGCGGTTGGTCATTGAACCCGGTGATGAACAGAATTTTCTGCTCCGGCACCAGCATGCGCATCGCCCTGGCGACCTGCCGCCCACTGAAACCTCCGGGCAGGCCGATGTCGGTGATGACCAGGTCGAATGGGCCGTGGTGGCGGAAGCGGTCAAGCGCCGAATTCGCATCCCTGGCATCGCACACGTCGAAACCACGTTCCTGCAGATACTCCTTCATCACCGAACGCAGGTTTTCTTCATCATCTACCAGCAGCACCCGTTGGCCACTGGCCCAGGTTACCGCCGGAACCGGCTGCGGGGCTTGCTGCGCCATGTGTTCAAAGCATCGCGGGAACAACATACAGACCTTGAAACCGTGATCAGGTGCTGATTCAAGCCACACGTGGCCACCCGACTGGCCGACGAAGCCATACACCATCGCCAGGCCCAACCCGGCACCGTGGCCCATGGGTTTGGTGGTGAAGAACGGCTCGAATGCCCGAGCCAGATCCACTTGGGGCATACCATGGCCATCGTCGATCACATACAAGGCGACATAGTCACCAGGCGGAACGCCTTGGTCGTCGGGGAACGCCGCCTCCAGGCGCTTGTTGATCGTACGCAACGTCACCACGCCACGGCCAAGGCACGCCTCGCGGGCGTTGGCGAACAGGTTCACCATGGCGGTTTCCAGCTGCGCAACATCCAGGCAGACGGTCCAGGGTTGTACATCCAGCTCCCAGCTCAGTCGCATTTCAGTGCCTAGCACCTGATGCAACAGCGGCTCCATGGCGGCCAGCTGACGATGGATGTCTACCGGCTTGGGTGACAGCGGCTGATGACGCGAGAACGCCAGCAGACGGTGTGTGAGCTTCATGGCGCGCTGTACAGAATCGCTGGCCAAGGACACATAACGGTCGATGTGCTCCAGGCGCCCTTGCTCCATGCGTCGTTGCAACAACTCCAGGCTGCCGCCAATACCCGACAGCAGGTTGTTCATCTCGTGGGCCATGCCTCCGGCCAGATGGCTGACCGCTTCCAGCCGCTGGGTTGCCCGTAGAAGGGTGTCGGAGTGGCGCAACGTATCTTCATGTTCCTGCGAAATGTCCCGCCCTACGGCCGTCAGCAGCGTGCCGTCGAAACTCGCCGTCCAGCGGAACAACCGGTAGTGCCCGTCCTTGTGGCGTAACCGCGTCTCGAGCTGCTCAAGCCCGCGGTCGTTGACGAACTCCAGCACCGCCACTTCCACTTCGGCTCTGTCCGCAGGATGGACCAGTTGCAGAATCGGCCTGCCGACCACCTCCTCTTCAGTCCAACCCAGCGCGCGTTGCCAGGCCGGGTTGACCGCTTGCAGCCGCAGGTCGGGGGTCACGACGATCATCGCATCGCGAGACAGTTGCCAGATGTGATCACGATCGGCCATGACGGACTGGATCTTGCGCTCGAACGCCAACGCCTGCTCGCGCCATTGAGCATGCGCGTCGACGCTGGCGCTGGTTTCGATCACCGTATGCAGGAACCCGACCACCTCGTGCTGTTCATCGCGTAACGGTGTGTAGCTGAAGACATAGCAGGCTTCGTTGCCCGTTTGCTTGTTCTTCAGCCACAGTGGCTGGTCTTCGCCAAAGATCGAGCCACCTTCAAGCACCTCGAATACGCAAGGGCCGATGACCTTCCAGGCTTTTGCCCACAGCCTGTCGAACGCCTGCCCCAGGGCGTGACCGTCACATTCGAGCAAATTCGCGTACGCATCATTGTGAACCACGCTCATCCCGGCGCCCCAGACCACCGCGCAGGGAAACGGCGAAAGCACCATCATGTCGACGGCGATGCGCAACGGGGCCTGCCAATGCGGCAGCGGCCCGAGCGCACTGTAACGCCAGTCGAACCGCGTGACCTGCTCAGCCATGCCCGCTGCCGTTGCCGGCCGCGTGGCGAGCTCCATGCCTTGCGCTGAAGGTTTGCGCGGCGTGTCGTTTAACAGCACTGTCGTGATTCCACCGTTGCGTTGGGATGAAGATTCCGTTTGCGCATCATCTGCCCGACGTTTTGCCACTGCAATAGCTGCGCAGGCATCGACCACCAGCATAGAGCCATTACCGAAATAGCGCCTTGGCGAACGGAAGCTATGCTTAACAGGTTTTCCCCGCGCCACTGAACCCATTGCCCCACGACGACAGACCCGGGAGCGAGGTGATGAGCAAGAAGATTCTGGTAGTACTGACCAACACGGCCAAGTACCCGACCCTGAAGCGGGCCACGGGCCTATGGCTGGGGGAAGCCGTGCACTTTGTCGCGGTCGCGCTGAAAGCTGGGTATGAAGTCGATTATGTGAGCCCGAATGGCGGCTATGTACCCATCGACCCGCATAGCCTGCAAATGGCCCCGGAGCTGGACTGGCAATGGTATGACGACAAATCGTTCATGAACCGTCTGGGCGCAACATCAAGCCCAGGCGAGGTCAGGGCAAGTGATTACTGCGCCATCTACTACACGGGCGGCCACGGTGTCATGTACGACTTCCCCGACAACTCGCCATTGCAGGAGCTGGCACGCAGCATCTATGAAAACAACGGCATTGTTGCCGCCGTCTGTCACGGCGTGGTCGGCCTCTTGAACATCAAGCTCAGCGACAACAGCCTGTTGCTCAAGGACCGGCAGGTCACCGGGTTTTCCAATACCGAAGAAAAACTGGCAGAGCTGGACAAGGTGGTGCCCTTTCTCACCGAGAACGAACTGATTGCCCGGGGCGGCAACTACAGCAAGGACGACGACCCGTGGAAGCCGTTCGTGGTTTGCGACGACCGGCTGATTACCGGGCAGAACCCAGCCTCGACGAGCCTGCTGGCCGAGGAGGTCATTGCTGCCCTCTCGCGACGATGACTCCTACACCTCAGCAGCGTAGTTCAGCAAGCACGCATGGCTTCGGATTACAGCAGGCACCGTGATTGATTCATAGGCTCACCACTGGGGCTGCCCATCTCGGGCAGCTTGGAAACTGGGGGCCGAACATTCATGTCGAGAATCAAAACTGCCGGGCAGGGTTTGATAGAACTGTTGCTGACTTTGGCAATCAGCCTGCTGCCGGTCGGCACCGGGCTGATGGTCATGCTTTATCAGCAGGACAAGAAGCTTGAGGAAACCGCACGAATCTCCGTGAAGGAAGCGATCTACTCCGTGGACCTGGCACTGGATCGCATACATGCGTCCGCGTCTGCTGCAATGAAATTGGCAGGAACTGCCTGCGAGAGTGCCCAGCCACGATTGGTCGATCAGGTTACCAAAGCACCGCATCTGCGCTCGTTGGCATTGACCATTGATCGCCGCACCTATTGCAACACCTTGAAAACGCCGTTTCCACCCGATGACATCTTCCCTGATGCTCGATCGCAATTTCGCCTGGTGCTGGATACGCCTGCAACACCCAATGCGGTGCTGCTCGCCTACCAGCTCAGTGAGCAAAACAGGGGGGTCATTGCCACATCCTATGGCATGTTACTGCGCAATGAGTTGCGCGCGTTTCAGACGGGTCTGACGTTATTGCTCGAATTCGAGGAGTTCTACATCTGGGCCGACGGCGATAGCCGCGATTCAGCGCGCCCATCACAAGTCGAGTTTTTCCAGGAGGGGGTCTCGAGCAAGTATGGCTATGCCGTCAAGGCAGGCTATGCCCAAGGTTATGCGGCACAACAGACACACCAGACATTGAAACAGCTTTTCCCTATCTTGGCGCTGATAGGCGTCATTACCGGTTCGATCACGTACTGGGGCCTGTTCAGGCAACGTCGCCAGCGTGCTCGTAGCGCCGCCAGCAAAGGCTGACGGCGCCACAATTCACTTATTCGGCATTGAGCACGCCGCGGCGTACCTGGTCACGCTCGATGGACTCGAAGAGGGCTTTGAAGTTGCCTTCACCGAAACCGTCATCCCCTTTACGCTGAATGAACTCGAAGAACACCGGGCCAAGCAGGGTTTCCGAGAAAATCTGCAGCAGCAGGCGCTTGTCACCCGCCTCGGAAGCGCCATCCAGCAGGATGCCACGGGCCTGCAGCTGGTCGACTGGCTCGCCATGCCCTGGCAGGCGCTCTTCGAGCATTTCGTAATAGGTCTTTGGCGGTGCGGTCATGAATCGCATGCCAAAGCCCTTGAGTGCATCCCAGGTCTTGAGCAGGTCATCGGTGAGGAAGGCCACATGCTGGATGCCTTCGCCGTTGAACTGCATCAGGAACTCTTCGATCTGCCCTGCCCCCTTGGATGACTCTTCATTGAGCGGAATGCGGATCATGCCGTCAGGCGCGGTCATGGCCTTGGAGGTCAGGCCGGTGTATTCGCCCTTGATATCGAAATAGCGGATCTCGCGGAAATTGAACAGCTTCTCGTAGAAGCCAGCCCAGTAGGCCATGCGCCCGCGATAGACGTTGTGGGTCAGGTGATCGATGATCTTCAGGCCGGCACCCGCCGGGTTGCGATCAACACCCTCGATGAAATTGAAGTCGATATCGTAGATCGAGCTGCCTTCATCGAAACGGTCGATCAGGTAAAGCGGCGCTCCACCAATGCCCTTGATGGCCGGCAGGCGCAGTTCCATCGGGCCGGTTTCGATTTCGACTGGCTGTGCGCCCAGCTCCAGGGCCCGGGCGTAGGCTTCATGGGCGTTACGCACACGGAACGCCATGCCGCACACCGACGGGCCATGCTCGGCGGCAAAGTATGAGGCGATGCTCTTTGGCTCATTGTTGAGGATCAGGTTGATGCCGCCCTGGCGGTACAGGTGCACGTCCTTGGAACGGTGAGTGGCCACCTTGGTGAAGCCGAGCATCTGGAACACCGGCTCCAGTACGCCTGGTGTCGGCGAAGCCAGTTCGATGAACTCAAAGCCCATCAGGCCCATTGGATTGTCAAAGATATCAGCCATGTTCGTACCCTCATCTGCAGCGGAAATTGATGATTGCGTAGGATGTGGAACGGCAATGGTGGAGAGCATGGAATACCGCGCACGCTGCGGGCGAGGAAGTCACCAATGATCAGCTTGAACCCATGGTATGTCATATGGACCCATTCTCGGCGAGGGTTGACCCTTCAGCAACGAAGGACCTTATTGTTGTATTCGTAAACCGATTCTACAGTGCGTAAATTGCTTTGTCGCGCTTTAGTTCGCCACCTGCGCCGACAAACGGCTATCCTCATCAGCTCAGTCACCAGGAAGATCACCCCAGCATGCCGCTCACCGTCAAACGCCCCGCTCGCTGGAGCTGGCGCACGCTGCTGCCGTGGATCGTCGGCGTGGTGCCGCTTGTCTGCGGCCTGGCGGTCATGAACTGGCAGATCGAGCGCTAATTGCGCGCCAGCAGCGAGGCGACAACACGCCAGGTGATCGAGCATGTCGACCACATTCTGGACAACCTGGCCAATGCCGCACTGGCCCTGCTGCCACTGGCTGGCACCCCCTGCGCCGATGCCCAGCTGGCCTTGCGCAGCCAGGTCACGCGCAATGCCTTCGTGCGTTCGACCAACCTGTTCCAGCACCATAACCTGTACTGCAGTTCGCTGTTCGGCGATTTCGACGAACAGGTCGAGGCCAATGACTACACCGATGGCCGGCTATGGCTGATGGATGGCAATTCGGTAACGCCTGGCCATCCCCTGCTGGTCTATCGCGCCAGCGATGGCGACCGCGGCGCGATCACCACCGTGGATGGCGACCATCTGCTCACCGCCTTGCGCCTGATTGGCCCGGAGGAAGCCCTGCAGATCCGCGTCGGCAAGGCCTGGATGGGCAAGGACGGCGTGGTGCATGACGGCGTGCCACCGGCCGCCGCCGCCGCCAATGTGACGTTGGGCTCGACCCGCTATCCGTTCAGCGTGCACGGCGGCTACGAAGCCGGCAAACAAGGTGAAGTGCTACGCAGCCACTACCCCGCCCTGCTCAGCCTGCTGCTGGTGCTCGGCGTGGTGGCCGGTTGCGCCTGCCGCTGGCAGATTCGCCGGGCCAGCTCGCCGCGTGCCGAACTGCGCCGGGCCCTGGAGGCGGACGAGTTTCTGCCGTACTTCCAACCCGTGGTGCGCAAGGGCGACTACCGCTGGGCCGGGGCTGAAGTGCTGATGCGCTGGAACCATCCCCGTGAGGGCCTGGTGCGTCCGGACCTGTTCATCCCCTATGCCGAACACAGTGGGCAGATCGTCGCCATGACCCGCGCCCTGATGCTGCACACTGCGCAAAGTCTTGCGCCCTACACCGCGCTGTTGGAGGACGGTTTCCACATCGGCATCAACATTACCGCCGATCACTGCCGCGACCTGAGCCTGCTCGACGACTGCCGCACCTTCCTCCAGCATTTTCCGCCAGGGCGAGTCCGGCTGACCCTGGAGCTGACCGAGCGCAAGCTGCTTGAAGCCACACCGGTAGCCCTCGAACTGTTCGCCAAGCTGCATGACATGGGGGTGATGATCGCCCTCGATGACTTCGGCACCGGCCAGTCGAGCCTCAATTACCTGCGCCAGTTCAAGGTCGATTACCTGAAAATCGACCAGAGTTTCGTGGCCATGATCGGTGGCGACGCGCTGTCGCAACACATACTCGACAGCATCATCGAGCTGTCCGCCAAGCTGGGCCTGGGCATCGTTGCCGAAGGGGTGGAAACCGACGTGCAGCGTGACTACCTGGCACGCAGCGCGGTGGACTTCCAGCAAGGCTATCTGTTTGCCCGGCCGATGCCGGCGGCCGACTTCCTCAAGGCACTCGCTACCCACCCGGCGGTTGCGCGGTTGCCGCAAGACGCGGCCCCTGAGATCATGCGCGGCTGATCCACCCGCTCACTCCCTATCCGAGGCATTCGTGTCAAAAGGCATTATTTCGTCGGTCATGGCGTCCTGTCTGTTCGCCGTGATGTATTTCTATACTTCCTTGCTGTCGCCGCTCGATGGCGAAGAGATCTTCGGCTGGCGCACGTTGTTGACCCTGCCCTGCCTCACCCTGTTCATGTTGGCCAGCAAAGACTGGAAGCGCGTCGGCGAACTGCTCGCCCGCGTGCGCCAGACGCCGACCCTGCTGCTGGGCATGGTCGGTACCTCGTGGTTGATGGGGGTGCAGCTGTGGCTGTTCCTCTGGGCGCCGTTGCACGGGCGTAGCCTGGAAGTGTCGATGGGCTATTTCCTGCTGCCGCTGGCAATGGTGCTGACCGGGCGCCTGGTCTATGGCGAGCGCTTGTCACGCCTGCAACAAGTGGCGGTCGGCTGCGCCGCGCTGGGTGTCGGGCACGAGTTGTACCAGAATGGCAGCTTCGCCTGGGAAACCTTGCTGGTGACGATCGGCTACCCGATCTACTTCGTCTTGCGGCGACGCTGCCGCACCGACCACCTGGGTGGCCTGTGGTGCGACATGTGCCTGTTGCTGCCCTGGGCACTGTATTTCGTCACCCAGGGGCCGTTGACGACGGCTGATCTGCACCAGCACCCGGGCCTGTATGCTCTGATCCCACTGCTAGGGGCAATCAGCGCCTGCGCACTGATCGCCTACGTGCTGGCCAGCCGCCTGTTGCCGTTCAGCCTGTTCGGCCTGCTCAGCTACGTCGAGCCGGTGTTGCTGGTGGGGGTCGCCCTGCTACTGGGCGAAACCATCGGCCCGGATCAGTGGCTGACCTACCTGCCGATCTGGGCCGCAGTGCTGGTGCTGGTGCTTGAAGGCTTCAAGCACCTGCTGCGTCAGCGTCGGCGCTCGGTGTAAGGCGCACCTGGCGTACCCGGCGCTCCTCTACCGCCACCACGGTCATGCGCCAACCGTTCCAGGCCAGCTGGTCACCCACCACCGGCAGGCGATCCAGCAAGCTCATCACCAGCCCTGCCAGGGTCTGGTAGTCTTCGGTGGCGCGGGCGCTGAAGCCTGTCCGCGCCTGGACCTGGCTCAGGTTCAGGGCACCACTGACGACAAAGCTGCCCTCTTCCTCGATGATCGCCGGGCCTTCTACCTCGCTGGCATCCGGCAACTCACCGGCGATCGACTCGAGGATGTCGGTCATGGTCAGCAGACCCGTGAAATCACCGAACTCGTTGATCACGAAGGCAATGTGCGTCGACTGGCTACGCATCTGCTCGAGGGCGTTGAGGATGCTGAAACTCTCCAGCAGGTTCAACGGCGCCCGGGCCATGCGCTCCAGGTCCGGCTGGCTGCCAGACAGGAATTCCTTGAGCAACTCCTTCTTGTGCACGAAGCCCAGCGGTTCCTCGATATGGCCGTCGCGAATCAACGGCAGGCGTGAATAAGGCGAGTGGGCCAGCGCCTCGGTAATGGCCTGCGCGGGTTGCGCCAGGTCGAGCACGTCGACCTCGGCACGCGCGGTCATCACCGTGCGGATCGGCCGCTCGGCCAGGTTCAGCACGCCGCTGATCATCACCCGCTCACGGCGGTCGAACAGCACCTGCTCTTCGCCCCCTTCGACCAGGTCGGCGATTTCTTCGCCTACCTCGTCAGCCTCGACCCGGCGGCCACCCAGCAGGCGCAGTACCGCATGCGCGGTACGCTCACGCAGTGGCCGGTGCTGCTGCAGGCTGCGCTTGCGGCGGGCACGGGCCAACTGGTTGAACAGCTCGATGAGGATCGAGAAGCCAATGGCCGCGTACAGGTAGCCTTTCGGGATATGGAAGCCCAGGCCTTCGGCGGTCAGGCTGAAACCGATCATCATCAGGAAGCCCAGACACAGCATGATCACCGTCGGGTGCGCGTTGACGAAACGGGTCAATGGTTTGCTGGCGACGATCATGATGCCGATCGAGAAGATCACTGCGATCATCATCACCGACAATTCTTCGACCATGCCAACGGCCGTGATCACCGCGTCCAGCGAGAACACCGCGTCGAGCACGACGATCTGCGCCACGATCGGCCAGAACAAGGCATGCCGCACGGCTCCCGTAGCCTGGGTGGCATGCCCTTCCAGGCGCTCGTGCAATTCCATGGTCGCCTTGAACAGCAGGAACACACCGCCGAACAGCATGATCAGGTCACGGCCAGAGAAGCTTTTGCCGAACACCTCGAACAGCGGTGCGGTCAGGGTGACCATCCACGAGATACTGGCCAACAGGCCCAGACGCATGATCAGCGCCAGGCTCAGGCCGATGACCCGCGCGCGGTCGCGCTGATGCGGTGGCAGCTTGTCGGCGAGGATGGCGATGAACACCAGGTTGTCGATACCCAGCACCAACTCGAGGACGATCAGCGTCAACAGGCCTAGCCAGGCCGTGGGATCGGCTAGCCATTCCATTAGCGGGTACTCACGAAGAAGGCGTCACGTAGACGGAGGGGGGATGGCCGGGATGGCCAGGGACTGGGGGGTTCCGCGAAGGTGCTCATAGGGGCCTTGATTGAAAAAGGAAAGACGATGCTACAAGCACAGCAGGTTTTTCTGATAGCGCGAAACTATTACAAAACCTGTAAACAGCTCGCAGGGGACTTTTCTTCAATACCACCGCGGCGCAAGGCTACAGGATGGCGGCATTCATCCATCCACGGAGTTACGGAAATGAGCCTGTCCCTTTCCATGGCCGCATTCGCCCTCGCCGCTTCGATCTCGCCCGGGCCGGTCAATGTCGTCGCCCTTGGCAGCGGTGCCCGCCATGGCTTGCGAGCGAGCATGTGGCATGTAACAGGCGCGACGCTGGGCTTTTGCCTGCTGCTCGTGCTGGTCGGCCTGGGGTTGCATGAACTGCTGTTGCGCTGGCCGCACCTGGAGCTGGCGCTGCACTGGGGTGGCGTGGCGTTTCTGCTGTACATGGCCTGGAAGCTGGCCTGCGATGATGGTCAGCTGGGTGGCTCGGATCAGCCGCGTGCTCCCTCGGCCTGGCATGGCGCAGCGATGCAATGGCTGAACCCCAAGGCCTGGCTGGCTGCGGTGGCGGGGGTGGGCGCCTACACCGGTGGCGAACAGCATCTGTTGTGGTTGTTCACCTGGATCTATGGGCCGATCTGTTTCGTCTCGGTCGCCTGCTGGGCCTGGGCCGGGAGTGTGATCCGCCACTATCTGCGGGAGCCGCGGTATCTACGGTTGCTGAATCGGGGGCTGGCGGTGTTGCTGGTGGGGAGTGCGGTCTATCTGCTGGTTTGATGTCGCCAGTGCCGGCCACTTCGCGGTTAAAGCCGCGAAGAGCCCGGCACTGCATCTCGGTAATGCCCGGGTGTCGCCGCCAGGTGCTGCTTGAACGCCCGCTGAAGATGCGCCTGGTCGGCAAAGCCCGCCTCCAGTGCCACTTCGGCGATCGCCCTGCCCTTGCGCAGTTGCGCCCGGGCATGCTGCACCCGCTGATCCAGCAAATAACCGTGAGGGGTCAGGCCGAAGCGCTGGCGGAACGCACGGATCAGGTAGGACCGGGACAGGCCGCACGCCGCGCAGATATCTGCCAGGCCAAGCGGGTCGCTCCGGTGCGCACGAATGAATGCCGCAGCAGCATCCAATTGCGGATGCTCGCTTGGCAACTTGTGCGCATTGGGGTGCAAATAGCCGGGAAGATCGGCAAAAAAGGCGGCCAGCCGTGCTTCTCGATCATCCAGCTCGGCGTCGAACAGGTCGGCAAACAACTGCAGCAGCCGGCTGTACAACCCCGCAGAAGCGCTGAACGTCTGCGCAGGCAGGACGAAGCCCCGAGCCAGCAACCACGGCATGTCGACGAACAGCATCAGGTACGACCAGGGCTGGCCGGCGATCGGGTTGCAAGTGTGCACCACTCCCGGGTTCATCAAGACCGTGGTACCGGCCATCACCTCGACCTGACTGGCGCCGCTCAGGTAGGTACTGCGCCCGCCAGTGATCACGCCGATGGAAAAGCTCTCATGGGAATGCGCGGCATAACAGACCTTGCGCCCATCCCCCACGCGCCGCGCTTCGACGAAGGGCAATGCCGGATCCCGCCAGAACCGCGACACCTCGATCATCACCCGGCCCTCATTCGCCGCTGTGCTGCACCACTACCAGCAGTTGCGCCGGATGCGCGCCGACCGAACGCAGGCGGTGCGGTGTCTGGGCATTGAAGTGCAGTGCATCGCCCTGCTCCAGCAACACCCGCTCATTGATGAAGTCGACCTCCACCTGGCCGGCGTGGACGAACAAGAACTCCTCACCGTCATGCTCCTTGAAGGTCGGGTCGCTGAACTCGGTCGGCGGCTGGATCAGGAACGGCAACAGGCTGTGCTGCCCGAACTGGCGGGTCAAGGCTGCGTAGCCCGGCCCGTGGCCATCGCCCACCAGCGGCTGACGCTCGCCCTGGCGTACCAGGCTATAGCGGCTCTGCGCGGCCTGCTCCTCGGCGAACAGTTCTTCGACGTTGACATTCAGCGCCCGCGCCAGCTTCAGCGCAGCAGCGATCGACGGCGTATTCAGGCCACGCTCCACCTTGGACAGGTAGCTCTTGGTCATGCCGGACTTTTCGGCCAGCACCTCGAGTGTGACCCCCAGTTTTTTTCTCAACACTTTCAATCGGTTAGACATGCGACGCGATTTTCCCAGGTCCACTGGCTTGCTTATGACACTTTGTGTCATATAGGATTATTTGTGTCGCACGCTGGCAGATTCCTCGACCGACCAAAGCTTCGGAACCGGCCAGCGCTGACATCGCTCATCACGCCACAGAGGAAAACCCCATGGCCAAGACCCTGACACTCAGCAAGGACCAACTGGTCCAGCAGGCGCTGACGCAGATGCAAGGCTCGCTTGCCGATAATACGTGGACTGTACGAGAAAAGCTGGCCCTGACCTGCCGAATTCTGTTCGATCACGGCCACGACTCCGGCCTGGCCGGGCAGATCAGCGCCCGCGGCCCGCAACCCGGGACGTTCTACACCCAGCAGCTGGGCCTGGGTTTCGATGAAATCAGCGCCAGCAACCTGTTGCTGGTCAACGAGGACCTCGACGTGCTCGAAGGCCAGGGCATGCCCAACCCGGCCAATCGCTTCCACAGCTGGGTGTACCGCGCCCGGCCGGATGTGAACTGCATCATCCATACCCACCCGACCCACGTTGCCGCCCTGTCGATGCTGGAAGTCCCGCTGCAGGTCTCGCACATGGACCTGTGCCCGCTGTACGACGATTGTGCCTTTCTCGATGCCTGGCCTGGCGTGCCGGTGGGCAACGAGGAAGGCGAGATCATCAGTGCCGCACTGGGGGACAAGCGCGCCATCCTGCTCTCGCACCATGGCCAGCTGTCCACCGGCATCAGCATCGAGCAGGCCTGCGTGTACGCCCAGTTGATCGAGCGCGCCGCTCGCCTGCAACTGCTGGCGATGTCGGCTGGCACCATCAAGCCCATCGCCCCGGCCCTGGGCCGCGAAGCCCACGACTGGATTGACCGGCCCAAGCGCCACGCCGCTGCCTTCAACTATTTTGCCCGGCAGAGCCTGCGTGCCCACACCGACTGCCTGAACTGACCCCTGAATGCCTTGCTTGCGGAGCCTATCACCATGACCACTGAATTCCACGGCATCATCGGCTACACCATCACCCCCTTCAGCGCCGACGGCAAACAGCTTGACCTGCCCGCACTGGGCCAATCCATCGAGCGCCTGATCGACGGCGGCGTGCAGGCTATCGCGCCACTGGGCAGTACTGGCGAAGGCGCCTACCTCAGCGATAGCGAATGGCAGCAGGTGGCGGAATACAGCCTGGCCCAGATCGACAAGCGCGTGCCCAGCATCGTCAGCGTCTCCGACCTGACCACTGCCGGTGCCGTGCGCCGCGCCCGCTTTGCCCAGGCACAGGGGGCCGACGCGGTGATGGTGCTGCCGGCCGCCTACTGGAAGCTCAGCGAAGCCGAGATCCTCCAGCACTACCGCGCGATCGGTGAGGCCATCGATATCCCGATCATGCTCTACAACAACCCCGCCACCAGCGGCACTGACATGTCGGTGGAGCTGATCCTGCGTATCGTCCGCGAAGTGGCCAACGTGACCATGGTCAAGGAAAGCACCGGCGACATCCAGCGCATGCACAAGCTGCGGTTGCTGGGTGAAGGCCAGGTACCGTTCTACAACGGCTGCAACCCGCTGGCGCTGGAAGCGTTCGTGGCCGGTGCAAAAGGCTGGTGCACGGCAGCGCCGAACCTGATTCCGGCACTGAACCAGGCGCTTTACCAGGCAGTACGCGAGGGAGACCTGGCGCGCGCCAGGGCACTGTTCTATCGGCAACTGCCGTTGCTCGATTTCATTCTCAAAGGCGGGTTGCCAGCGACCATCAAGGCAGGCCTGGGGCTGACCGGGTTGCCGGTGGGTGAACCACGTCGGCCGGTGTTCGGGCTGGATGAGCCAGGGCGAGCGACCCTGGCGGCATTGTTGGCAACGCTGGCTGAGTAAATCCTGAACCGGCCTCTTCGCGGGTAAACCCTAAGGGCGCTGGAGTACCTGTAGGAGCGGGTTTACCCGCGAGAGGCCGGTTCAGGCAACGCAATGACTTCAGGGCATTACTGGCGGCACGTATTGCAAGGTAGTGCCCAGCGCCCACAGCAACACCAGCACCAACGGCACATGCACCAGCAACTGCACGAACGAGAAGCCGATCAGGTCACGCGCCTTGAGCCCTAGCACGCCCAGCAGTGGCAGCATGTAGAACGGGTTGATCAGGTTCGGCAACGCCTCGGCGGCGTTGTAGATCTGCACCGCCCAACCCAGGTGGTATTGCAGGTCATTGGCCACCAGCATCACGTACGGCGCCTCGATGATCCACTTGCCACCGCCCGACGGGATGAAGAAGCCCAGCACGGCGGAGTACACGCCCATCAACAGCGCGTAGGTGTCATGGGTGGCGATCTGGGTGAAGAACAGCGAGATGTGGTGGGCCAGGGTCTGTTCATCCACACCCTTGACCTGGGTGAGGATCGCTGCAATCGAGCCGTACAGCGGGAACTGGATCAACACCCCGGTGGTGGTCGGCACGGCGCGGGCCACGGCATCGAGGAAGCTGCGCGGGCGCCAGTGGAGCAAGGCACCGAGCATGATGAACAGCAGGTTGTAGGTGTTCAGCCCGGAAATCGCGGTGATCGCCGGCTTGGTGGCGAACTCCTGGTACAGCCAGCCACCGGCCAGGGCCACCAGCATCAGGATGAGGATCGGGCTGTGCTCCAGCCACTCACCCGGGCGGGTACGCTTGGGTGCCGGTGGCGCGGTGAAGCTGGGGTCGACGCCACAGTCTTCGGCGCTGCGCGCACTGTTCGGGCCCGGCGCGGTGGCGTAGGCGATCACCAGCGAGACAACCACCAGGGCCGCCAGCATCACACCGGACTGCCAGAGAAAAATGGTCTCGGTGAACGGGATCACGCCAGTGATCGACAGGATCGATGGCGGCAGGCTGGCCGGGTTGGCCTGCAACTGCGCAGCCGACGACGACAGGCCCAGCGCCCAGACAGCGCCCAGGCCCAGGTAGGCGGCTGCACCTGCGGCGCGATAATCCATCTTCAGCTCGGTACGACGGGCCAAGGCACGGACCAGCAGGCCGCCAAACACCAGCGACAGCCCCCAGTTGAGCAGCGAGGCCAGCATCGAGATCAGCGCAACCCAGCACACCGCCGACCGGCCATTGCCGGGGATGCGCGCCAGCCGGTCGATCAACCGGGCCGCCGGTGGCGAGCTGGCCACCACGTAGCCGCCGATGACCACGAAAGCCATTTGCATGGTGAACGGGATCAGGCTCCAGAAGCCATCGCCGAACGCTTTGGCAGTGTCGGTCGGCTTGGCGCCCATGGCCAGGGCGCCGATGCACACCAGCAACACGGCGAGGGCGGCAAATACCCAGGAGTCGGGGAACCAGCGTTCGGCCCAGTTGGAACAACGCAGGGCAAAGCGGGCGGAGCGGCTGTCTTGGATTTCAGCGGCCACGGTTACTTCCTTTTATTGGTTTTATCGGATAAATCAGCAGAAACACAAAATCCCTGTGGGAGCGGCCTTGTATCGCGATAGGGCTGCCTGGCAACCCCACGATTTCAGCACCGACACTGAGATTGTGGGGCCGCTTCGCGGCCCTTTCGCGACACAAGGCCGCTCCCACAGGGTGAGGGACAGTGTGACGTTCTAGAAGGTCATTTCCTTTACATCGTCCGGCACGATCAGCTTGCCGGCGGTTTTCTCGATGATTTCTTCAACGCTCACCCCCGGCGCGGTCTCGCGCAGGATGAAAGCGCCGTCTTCGATCTCCAGGTAGGCCAGGTCGGTCAGCACCTTGCGGATGCAGCCGGCACCGGTCAGCGGCAGGCTGCAGCGTGGCAGCAGCTTGGACTCGCCATCCTTCGAGGCGTGGGTCATGGTGACGATGATGTTCTCGGCACCGGCGACCAGGTCCATGGCGCCGCCCATGCCCTTGACCAGTTTGCCAGGGATCATCCACGAGGCGATGTTGCCTTCCACATCCACTTCGAAAGCGCCCAGTACGGTCAGGTCGACGTGGCCGCCACGGATCATGGCGAACGATTGCGCCGAGTCGAAGATCGACGCGCCACGGCGGGCGGTGACGGTCTGCTTGCCGGCGTTGATCATGTCGGCATCGAGGGTGCTTTCGGTGGGAAATTCGCCCATGCCGAGCAAGCCGTTTTCGGACTGCAGCATCACGTCCATGTCGGCCGGTACATAGTTGGCCACCAGGGTCGGGATGCCAATGCCGAGGTTGACGTAGTAGCCGTCCTTCAGTTCACGGGCGACGCGTTGCGCCATCTGTTCGCGGGTCAGTGCCATGGTCAGGATCTCTTTGTTGTTCTGATGGACGGCGCTCAGGCCTTGACGGTGCGCTTTTCGATGCGTTTTTCGAAGGTGCCGACGATCACCCGGTCGACATAGATGCCCGGGGTGTGGATTTCGCTGGGCAGCAGCACGCCAGGCTCGACGATTTCTTCCACTTCGACCACGGTGATCTTGCCAGCGGTGGCCGCCAGCGGGTTGAAGTTCTGCGCGGTGTTGCGGTACACCACGTTGCCGTAGTGGTCGGCCTTCCAGCCCTTGACGATGGCGAAGTCGCCGGTGATGGACTCTTCGAGGATGTACTTGCGGCCCTTGAACTCGCGCACTTCCTTGCCGTCGGCAACCGGGGTGCCGTAACCGGTCGCGGTAAAGAAGGCCGGGATACCGGCACCGCCGGCGCGCATCTTCTCGGCCAGGGTGCCTTGCGGGGTCAGTTCGACTTCCAGCTCGCCACTGAGCAACTGGCGTTCGAATTCGGCGTTCTCGCCAACGTAGGAGGCAATCATCTTGCGGATCTGCCGGTCTTCCAGCAGCACGCCCAGGCCGAAGCCGTCGACACCGCAGTTGTTGGAGACCACGGTCAGGCCCTTGACGCCAAGGCGCTTGATTTCGGCAATCAGGTTTTCGGGGATACCGCACAGGCCGAAGCCGCCGGCCAGTACCGTCATGTTGTCGGTCAGGCCTGCCAGGGCCTCTTCATAGGTTGCTACGCGCTTGTCCAGTCCGGCCATGCTGATCCGCCTTTTGTAGTTGTTGAACCGACGAGGCTGTCGGTGAGCGTGTGAAGCCATCTTCACCGCTGGCGACTGATTTGTTAATTTTGTTTTCATCATCGATTGATAACTTTTCCAAAACAGCGCGCGAGGCTGTCATGAACGTCAAGCAACTGCGTGCCTTCGTCACCGTCGCCAAGTACCAGAGCTTCGCCCAGGCCGGTGAACACTTGCATGTGTCGCAACCGGCCCTGAGCCTGACCATCAAGGCGCTGGAGGACAACCTCGGCGGCGCCCTGCTCACCCGCACCACACGCAGCGTCAGCCTGACTGCCGAGGGCGAGGTGCTGCTGCCGCTGGCCCGGCGCCTGCTGGCCGACTGGGACGACACCGAAGAGATGCTGCGCCAGCGCTTCACCCTGCAGCTTGGCCGCGTCTCGGTGGCGGCGATGCCAGCCTTTGCCGGCAACCTGCTGCCGCAATCGCTCAAGGTGTTCCGCCAGCGTTATCCCAAGGTCAACGTCACGGTGCACGACGTGATCAACGAACAAGTGCTGGAACTGGTGCGCCATCGCCGCGTCGAACTGGGCATCGGTTTCGAGCCGGATAACAGCGAAGGCCTGAATTTCCACCCGCTATACATGGACCGCTTCGTCGCCGTGGTGCCGGCAGACTCGCCACTGGCCTTGCAGGCCGAGGTCACCTGGGCGCAGTTGCTGGCCGAAGACTTCATTGCCTTGCAACGCCCGTCGGCAGTGCGTCTGCTGCTGGAGCAGAACGTCGCGGCGCACCACGGCAAGCTGGCGGTGGCCTTTGAAAGCCATCAGCTTTCGACCATCGGCCGCATGGTTGCCAGTGGCCTTGGCGTGAGCGCTGTGCCTGCGCTGTGCATCAACCAGATGCAGGAACTCGGCGCACGTTGCGTGACGCTGGTAGAACCCACGGTCGAACGGCGCATCAGCGTGATCGCCCTGGCCGACCACAAGCTTTCCACTGCAGCCCAGGCGCTGCTCGACGTATTGCTTTCCCATACCCAGACTCCGGAGGTGACATGCGTTACGTGAAACTGGCAGGTTGCAGCGTGCCGGCCATTGGCCAGGGTACCTGGTACATGGGCGAAGACCCGGCGCACAGGGCCGCCGAAGTGGCGGCCTTGCAACAAGGCATCGAACAGGGCCTGACCCTGATCGACACCGCCGAGATGTATGCCGAAGGCGGCGCCGAAGCCGTGGTCGGCCAAGCCATTGCCGGGCGCCGTGACCAGGTGTTTCTGGTCAGCAAGGTCTATCCGCACAACGCCAGCCGCCGCGGTGTGGCTGAAGCCTGCGAGCGCAGCCTGAAGCGCCTGGGCAGCGATATGATCGACCTGTATCTGTTGCACTGGCGCGGCCAGTATCCGCTGGAGGAAACGGTCGAAGCCTTCGAGCGCTTGCGCGAGCAAGGCAAGATCGGCCGCTGGGGGGTGTCCAACTTCGATGTCGACGACCTGCGCGAACTGCACAACCCGGATTGCGCCACCAATCAGGTGTTGTACAACCCGGCGCAGCGGGGTATCGAGTTCGACCTGTTGCCGTGGAGCCGCCAGCGCGGCTTGCCGACCATGGCCTATTGCCCGCTGGCCCAGGCCGGGCGGCTGTTGCAGCACCCGGTGCTGAGCGAAATCGCCGAGCGCCATGGCGCAACGCCGGCGCAGGTCAGCCTGGCCTGGGTGACGCGGGAGAATGATGTGATTGCCATTCCCAAGGCAGTGTCGTCGGAACATGTGCGGCTGAATGCAGCTGCCGGAGCGTTGACCTTGACCAGCGAGGACTTGCGGGCGATCGACCGCGCTTTCCCGGCACCGACGCGCAAGCAGCCTCTGGCGATGGTCTGACGGACACCATTCACGTCAGTGGAAGTCCCGGCTCTTGACATCCAGCCCTTGCAGCAAAGGGCTGATGTCTTCCAGGCGCCGGGCAATCAGATGCCGCACCCCGTTGTCCTGCTCAAGCCGCCCACTCACCTTGAGCAACTGCGACCCCACCAGCGCCCGCCGCTGCCGCTCGGCCAGGTCACGCCAGACCACCACGTTGACCATGCCGAACTCATCCTCCAGCGTAACGAATGTCACCCCGCTGGCGGTCTGCGGCCGCTGCCGCCCCACCACCAGCCCGGCCACGGCAATCGCATCGCCATGCTCGAGCCCCGCCAGCTCGCCGCAACTGCGACACCCCAACGCCCGCAGCCGTGAGCGCAACAGCCTGAGCGGATGCGGGCCCAAGGTGGTCCCCAAGGTGGTGTAGTCAGCAACCAGGTCTTCGCCGACCGTGGGAGCGGGCAATGCTACCTGTACTTCCGGCACTGCCTGCACCTCGGCGAACAGCGGCAACTGCGCCTGCACCGCCGCCACCTGCCAGCGCGCCTGGTGACGGTCGCGGGCCAGGGCTCGCAGTGCCCCCGCATCGGCCAGCCGGGCACGGGCACGGCTGTCGAGCCCTGCGCGCAGGCACACGTCTTCGACATCCCGCCAGGGGCGTTGCGCCCTCGCCTGCTCCAGCCGGCGGGCATCCGCCTCGCTGAAACCACGGATCTGTCGCAGCCCAAGGCGAATGGCCAGGACCCCGTGCTGATCGGGCTCCAGCGTGCAGTCCCATTCGCTATGGAACACATCCACCGGACGTACTTCGATGCCTTGTCGCCGCGCCTCCTGCAGCAGCTGATCCGGGCTGTAGAAGCCCATCGGCCAACTGTTGACCAGGGCACAGGTGAAGATCGCCGGTTCATGGCACTTGAGCCAGCTGCTGGCATAGCACAGCAAGGCGAAGCTGGCCGCGTGCGATTCAGGGAAGCCGTAACTGCCAAAGCCTTTGATCTGTTCGAAGATGCGCTCGGCGAACGCCAGGTCGTAGCCGTTGCGCAGCATACCCTCCACCAGCCGCTGGCGATGGGGCTCGAGCCCGCCATGGCGCTTCCAGGCCGCCATGCTGCGGCGCAGCTGGTCGGCCTCGCCGGGGCTGTAGTCGGCAGCGACCATGGCCAGCTCCATCACCTGTTCCTGGAACAACGGCACGCCCAGGGTGCGCTCGAAGACTTCCTTGAGCTTTGCCGAGGGGTAGGTCACCGGCTCCTGCTTGAGGCGCCGGCGCAGGTAAGGGTGAACCATGTCCCCCTGGATTGGCCCGGGGCGCACGATGGCGACCTCGATCACCAGGTCATAGAAGGTCTCGGGCTTGAGCCGCGGCAGCATGGCCATCTGTGCCCGCGACTCGATCTGGAACACGCCCATGGTTTCGGCGCGGCTGATCATCGCATAGGTCGCCGGGTCTTCGCCGGGGATGGTCGCCAGGGTCAGCTGCCGACCGCGGTGCCGCTGCAGCAGGTCGAAACAGCGGCGCAGGGCGCTGAGCATGCCCAAGGCCAGGACATCGACCTTGAGCAGGCCGACCATGTCCAGGTCGTCCTTGTCCCACTGGATCACCGTGCGCTCGGCCATGGCGGCGTTTTCCACCGGCACCAGGTGGGCCAGCGGCTGTTCGGAAATGACGAAGCCACCCGGGTGCTGGGACAGGTGGCGTGGAAAGCCGATCAGTTCACCGGCCAGCACCAGAATGCGCCGCAGTGAAGGGCTGCCGGGCTCGAAACCGGCCTCGGCCAGCCGTTGCTCGTCCGGGATACGGTCGCTCCAGCGGCCGCAGCACTTGGCCAGGGCATCCACCTGGTCGGCCGGCAGGCCCAGCACCCTGGCCACATCGCGAACAGCACCGGCAGCATGGTAGGTATTGACCACGGCGGTCAGCGCAGCGCGATGCCGGCCGTAACGGCGGAACACGTACTGGATCACCTCTTCGCGCCGGTCATGTTCGAAGTCCACGTCGATATCGGGAGGCTCGTTGCGCTCGCGCGACAAGAAGCGCTCGAACAACAGCCGATGCTCCATCGGGTCAAGCTCGGTGATGCCCAATACGAAGCACACCACCGAGTTGGCTGCCGAGCCACGGCCCTGGCAGAGAATATGCTGGCTGCGGGCAAAGGCGACGATGTCGTGCACGGTCAGGAAATAGCTTTCGTAGCCCAGTTCCTCGATCAGCGTCAGTTCTTTGTCCAGCACCGCACGGACCTTGCTGCTCGGCCCTGACGGCCAGCGCTGCGGCAAGCCCCGCTCGCACAATGCGCGCAGCCAGCTGGCGGGTGTCTGGCCCTCGGGCACCAGTTCGCGTGGGTACTGGTAGCGCAGTTCGGCCAGGTCGAACTGGCAACGTTCGGCGATGGTCAGGCTCTCGGCCAGCAGATCTGCCGGGTACAGCTCGCCCAGCTGCTCCAGCGAACGCAGGTGACGCTCGCCATTGGCGAACAGGTGGCGCCCTGCCTCGGCCACGTTGCAGTGATGGCGAATGGCGGTCATGCAGTCCTGCAGGGCGCGCCGGCCCCGCACGTGCATATGCACGTCACCACAGGCCACAGCGCGGACACCCAGCTGCGCCGCCCGTTCACGCAAGCGGGCCAGGCGCCGGGCATCATCGCTGCCCCGGTGCAGGTGCACGCCCAGCCACAGGCGCTCGACGAACATCTCGCACAGCCATCGGCCTGTCGCCTGATCGTCGGCATCATCAGCGATCCACAGCGCCAGCAACCCTTCGTGGTGTAGCTCAAGATCGTCAGCGAACAATTGGTAGCCACCCTTTTCGGCCCGCCGTCGGGCACGGGTGATCAAGGCACAGAGGTTCTGGTAACCCGTGAGGTTCTGCGCCAGCAACACCAGTTTGGGGCCATCCTGCAGGCGCACTTCGCTGCCGACGATCAGGCGCATCTGCTGGTCTTTTGCAGCTTGCCAGGCGCGCACGATACCGGCCAGGGTGCACTCGTCGGTGATCGCCAGCGCCTGGTAACCCTGCTCGCGGGCGCGGCGGAACAGCTCTTCGGCGCTGGATGCACCGCGCTGAAAACTGAAGTTGGACAGGCAATGCAACTCGGCGTAGCCCACAGTACTCATGCGAACCAGCCCTGCAGCCACAGCGGGCCGGGTTGAGCCAGGTCGCGATAGGCCCAGCCACGCAGGCCATCGCGGGTTTCGATGCGGTAGTAGTCACGGCGTACGTCGCCACCGTCCCACCAACCTGACTCGATCCGTTCGGCCGGGCCCAGCAACTTGTGGTCAGCCGTATCCAAGGCCTGCGGTGTGGGCAACAACCAGCCTGGGCGGCTACCCGGCATCACCGGCAGGTTACCCTGGGCGCCCTGCTCCGCCTGCTGCCAGGCGCACTCGGGGCGGTGGTCAGCCTCGGCACGCAACCCATTGACGGCTTCATCACCGAGGCGAGCGCGCAGGCGTTCGCGCAGTTGCTCCCAGGGCTGGGCCTGCTTGGCGCGGGGGTCGAACAGTGCCTGATGCTGGGGCACGAAGGCAGGCAGGTCATCGGCGACCAGCCGCAGGTTGCGCACCGGTGCCGGGATGCGCAGTGGCTCAAGGCGCCCGCGGGCCAGTTCGAACAGCAGGCCGGCATCCCGCTCGGCAGACAGCAGCCCAACGTGCAGCAGGGTGTCCGGCCCTTCGACGTGCTCCAGGTGCAGGCTGAAGCGCTGCACACCGCAATCGCGCCCGGCCAGGAAGGCCGCCAGGTCATTGAGCATGCGCCGCAACGGGAACAGCAAGGCCTGATGTGATTCAACGTCGAAGTTCAGTTCCAGGCGCGATTCGAAGCGGTCCGGCGGCTGATAGAAGTCCAACCCCATGGAGCGCAGCCCGAGCAATCGGTCCAGGTGCAACTGCACATCGGCGGAAAACCGCCTGGCCAGCGCATCGCGCGGCAAGGCCAGCACTTGGCCCAACTGGCGCAGGCCCATGCGCGCAAAGGCCTGGGCAGCGTCCGCTGGCAACCCCACCCGGTCGACAGGCATGCGCGCCAGTGCCGACCGGGTTTGCTCGGCGCAGGTCAAAGCCAAGCCATCATGGCCGTTGGCAAGCATGCGAGCCGCGACCGGGTTGGTCGCGAGCACGATGCGCTGGCGCAAGCCCAGGGCAGTCAGCTCTTCGCGCAAGCGGGCCTCGAACAGTGGCCATGGGCCGAACAGCTGCAAGCTGGAGCCGACTTCAAGCAGCAAGGCGCGCGGGTAATGCAGACTGACCTGGGCACTGAACCGGTAGGCCCAGGCCGCGAGCAATTGCTGCAACCGCTCGATGCGGGCCGGGTCGGCCTCGACACAGTGGAAGCCATCGGCCAGGGCCCGTGCTGCCGTCAGCGTCTGCCCCGCCCGCAGGCCAAGCGCCGCCGCCGCCGGGTTGACGGCTTGCAGCAGGCGACGCTGAACAGGGCCGCCGATCAGCACCAGTGGCGTATCGGCGTCGTCCCGTTCGCGCAGGATCGAGTCCAGCGCCAGCTGGGGCAGGAGGATGCAGGCCCAGAGCATGCTGCATCAGCCCCGCCCTGGGCAGGCGATGGGCAGGGCCGGGGGCATGCCGCCACGGCACTTGAGTACACGCCATTGTGCCGGGCGCGTATCCACGGCAATACGCAGCGCAGCGGGCGACGGGTTGTGCGCAGCCTGTTGCGGCCGACAGGCGAAGGCCAGTGCCTGCCCTGTTTCGGCGGCCACCTGCAGGCGGCGCAAGGCACGGTCATCGGCGCGCTCCGGCCAGCACAGCACTGCCGCGCAGCTGCCGGAGCGCAAGCACTGTTCGGCCGCCCACAGGGCATCGGCCTGACCGGCATCGACCTGCACCAGCCAGCGCAGGTCTACACCTGCTGCCTGCCAGGCCGGTGCATAGGGAATGAACGGCGGCGCCACCAACACCACCCGCCCGCCCTCAGCCGTCAGGCGTGACAGGGCTGGCCAGAGCAGCTGCAACTCGCCGCAGCCCGGGCTGGCCAGCAGCAGCTCGCTGAGGGCTGCGGCTGGCCAGCCGCCGTCGGGCAGGCACTGATCGAGCAGCGCATGGCCGGTGGGCTGCAAACCGGCCGGGCGCACCTGGCCCTGCCGCCCCCGCCAGACCTGGCGCTGGTCGAGCAGCCGATCGAGATCGACCACCGCGCCCATCAGTCGCGCCTCAACAGGCCACAGAACACGCCTTCGATGAAGAATTCGCGCTCAGGCCCCACATCGATTGGCGCATAGGCCGGGTTGCGCGGCAACAGCCGGTAACCGCCGGGCTGGCGTTGCAGGCGCTTGATGGTCACCTCGCCGTCCAGCCGCGCAACCACGATCTGGCCATCACGTGCCTCGCCCTGCTGGAGGATGCCCACCAGGTCACCGTCGAAGATGCCGTCCTCGATCATCGAATCGCCGCGCACCTTGAGCAGGTAATCTGGCGTACGGCGAAACAGGCTGGGGTCGAGCAGCAGTTGTTCGTGAATGCCCAGGTCCGGGCCGATCGGCGCGCCGGCAGCCACTTGCCCGAGCACGGGGATTTCGAGGATTTCCGGCCGGCGCAAGGGCTCGGCCAGGCGAATGCCCCGCGCCTGGTTGGGGGTGACGTCGATGTAGCCGGCCTGGCACAACGCGGTGATGTGTTTGCGCGCGACGCTACGCGAGGCAAAACCGAAGCGGCTGGCGATATCGGCCAGGCTCGGTGGCTGGCCGTGGTCGGCAATGCGCTCGCGAATGAAATCGAGGATTGCACGGCGTTTTGGGGTGAGATTGTCCATGGAGCACATTTGTACTCTTTTCGATGTGCGCTGAACAGCCCCCTTTGTCGTCAGGTTTGGTTATCATCCCCTGGCGTTTGTTCTTCAATCCCTGGATACCTGATGCTGACTGCCCTGCTGTTCGATCTCGATGGCACCTTGACCGACACCGATACCCTGCACTTGCAAGCCTTCCGTCAACTGCTGCACGACCATGACGGCCGCGAGCTGACCCAGGAACAATTCGATGCCCAGGTCAGCGGCCGAGCCAATGGCGAACTGTTTGCCGAACTGTTTCCACTTGCTGGTGCGTCCGAGCGCCAGGCGCTGGCCGACCGCAAGGAAGCGCTTTTCCGCGACCTGTCACCGGCGCTGCAACCCATGCCCGGCCTGCTGCGGCTGATGGACCATGCGCGGGCCTGGAACATCGGCATGTGCGTGGTGACCAATGCACCGCGGCTGAATGCCGAGCATATGCTCACGGCCATGGGACTTGGCGATCGCTTCGAACATGTATTGGTGGCGGAGGAGCTGGAGCGGCCCAAGCCTGATCCGCTGCCTTATCTGACCGGGCTGCAGCGCCTGGAAGCGGTGGCTGGCGAGGCGCTGGCGTTCGAGGATTCGTTGCCGGGGGTGACGGCTGCGAGTAGGGCCGGGATCTTTACCGTGGGGGTTGCCACGACGCAGACGCCGGAGCGATTGCTGGCTGCAGGGGCCAGGCTGGTGGTGGAGGATTTCAATGATCCAGCGCTGTGGGAGTTGATCAAGACCATGCACGGATGA
>NZ_JABWRP020000018.1 GCF_014269035.2 Pseudomonas vlassakiae | reverse complement strand
AGTCTATTTCGTTGTTGATGGGGGAGACGGGGCGGGATTGAGGTGTTTTTGCGATGGGTAGGGCTTGAGGGATTTGTTGCCTTTGAGATCGAGCGCCGCCCGCGCGGCGCTCGATCGCATAGGCGCTGAAAGCAGCAAGGCAAACACAAAAAGGTCCATAATCCCCCCTTAATCCCCCCATAGTGCAATGCCGCCACACCACTCCGGGAGCCACCACCATGCACGTTCTGCTCTGCGAGGACGACGACCTGATCGCCAGCGGCATCTGCGCCGGCCTCACCGCCCAGGGCCTGACCGTCGATCGCGTGGCCAATGCCGCCAGCGCCCGGGCTCTGCTGCAGGCAGCGCAGTTCGACGTGATGATCCTCGACCTCGGCCTGCCCGACGAAGACGGCCTGAAACTGCTGCGCCGCCTTCGCCAGCAAGGTGTGGACCTGCCCGTGCTGGTGCTGACCGCGCGCGACGCCGTCACCGATCGCGTCGACGGCCTGCAGGCCGGTGCCGACGACTACCTGCTCAAACCCTTCGACCTGCGCGAACTGGCTGCGCGTCTGCATACCCTGCTGCGCCGGGTGGCGGGGCGGGCGGTCAATGTGATCGAGCACGGCCCGCTGCGCTACGACCCGAGCAGCTGCGAAGCGTCCCTGGCCGGCCAGCCGGTAGACCTGTCGCGGCGCGAGCAGGCGCTGCTCCAGGCGCTGTTGCAGAACCCCGGCCGGGTGCTGTCCAGCGAACAACTCAAGGACTGTGTGTACGGCTTCAGCGACGAGGTCGAGAGCAACGCATTGAACGTCCATATCCACCACCTGCGCCGCAAGCTTGGCAACAGCATTGTCGAAACCGTGCGCGGTCTGGGTTATCGCCTGGGGCCGGCACAGGCGCCAGAGGAAGCCGCTTCATGAGCCTGCGGGTACGCCTCAGCCTGATTCTCGGCACCGCCTTCATCATCATCTGGGCGCTGGCAGCCGCGTGGATGTTGCGCGACCTGCGCCAACAGATGATGTTCTCCCTGGACCAGCGCCTGGTGGCGTCGGCGCGCATGGTCGCCGGGCTGATCGACCAGCTGCCGCAACCGTTGGCAGCCAAGGGCGAGGATGCTCATTTTTCCGCCGACCAGTTGAGTGTGCCCGACGGTATGGCCTGCCAGGTGACTTCCCTGCGCGGCGAGATCCTTGCCAGCAACCACAAGCACGACGGCGCCATGGATGACCAGCGCAGCGGCTTCCGCGATCAGACCATCGATGGTGCGTTGTGGCGCACCTTCACCTACAACCACGGTGACGTGCGCATCACCACCGCCGATCGGCACATGGAGCGTGAGGCGCTGAACCAGTCGATTCTGCTGGCCGCCTCGGCGCCGGTGCTGATGGCCTTGCTCGGCAGCCTCGGGCTGCTGTGGATCGGCTTGGGCAAAGGCCTGGAACCGCTCAATCGGATGCGCGACGCTTTGCGCCGACGGCGTGCCGACAGTGTCGAGCCGTTGCAGGTGGCCGGCTTGCCCAGCGAGCTGCAACCCTTGCTCGATACGCAGAACCAGCTGTTCCTGCGTATCGCCCAGACCATCGAGCGTGAACGGCGCCTGACGGATGATGCCGCGCACGAACTGCGCAGCCCGCTGACGGCGATCAAGACCCACCTGCAGGTGGCGCGCATGACCGACGGTGCGGTGCGCGAGCAGGCGCTGGAGCATGCTGAACAAGGCGCCGACCGCATGCATCGGACCCTGGAGCAGTTGTTGATGCTGGCGCGGGTCGAGGGCAGCCTGTCGTTCGACGACGGCGTGCAGTGCAGCGCCGAGCAGGTTGCCCGTCAGGCAGTGCAGGACGCCGGCGGCGGCGACAACCGGCGTATCGTTTTGCACCTGCCGCAGGAGGCTGCACAGATCTACCTGGGCATGCCTGCGCCGCTGGCGGTGGCGGCCTTGCGCAACCTGCTGGACAACGCCCTGCGCCATGGCGGCGATACCGAGGTGGAGCTGGAAGTGCAGATGGCCGATGGGCAGGTGGGGTTCATGGTGCGCGACCATGGTCCGGGGATTGCCGAAGCCGATCTGCAGCACCTGACCGAGCGTTTCTGGCGCAACGGGCAGAGCGGTGGCTGTGGGTTGGGGCTGGCGATCGTTCAGGCGATCGTGCAGCGCTGTGCTGGCAGCCTCAGGTTCGACAGCCGCAGTGATGGGCTGCGGGTGGTGCTACAGGTGCCAGCGCGTGGGGCAAGCTGATCTTTATTGCCTGTACCGGTCCTTTCCCGGGTAAACCCGCGAAAGGGCCGGTACAGGCTAGCGAATTTCCCGCAACAACCGCTAAATCCTCCCCGCACTCAAGCGTTTTCCAAGCGATAACTGCCCATTCGCTTGCTTGCGAGGATTCACCCATGTCCACCGCTACCAGCCTTGCCCAGGTCCCGCCGGCCAGCGCGCCGCAACCATTGTACGAATTCACTGACTCGCCCTTGCTGCAGCGCCAGCAGCAACAGGAATCCAATGCCCGCAGCTACCCCCGGCGCATCCCGCTGGCGCTCAAGCGTGCCCGTGGCATCTACGTCGAGGACGTCGAGGGCCGTCAGTTCATCGACTGCCTGGCCGGTGCTGGAACGCTGGCCCTGGGTCACAACCACCCGGTGGTGATCGAAGCGATCCAGCGCGTGCTGGCTGACGAACTGCCGCTGCACACGCTGGATCTGACCACGCCGGTGAAAGACCGCTTCGTCCAGGACCTGTTTGGCATCCTGCCTGACGCCTTGCGCCGCGAGGCCAAGGTGCAATTCTGCGGCCCGACCGGCACCGACGCGGTGGAGGCAGCGCTCAAGCTGGTGCGCGGCGCCACCGGGCGCAGCACGGTGCTGGCGTTCCAGGGTGCCTACCACGGCATGAGCCAAGGCGCGCTGAGCCTGATGGGCAGCCACGGCCCCAAGCAGCCACTGGGGGCATTGCTGAGCAACGGCGTGCAGTTCATGCCGTACCCCTATGACTACCGTTGCCCGTTCGGCCTGGGCGGAGAAGCCGGGGTCAAGGCCAACCTGCATTATCTGGAAAACCTCCTGCTGGACCCGGAAAGCGGCGTACCGCTGCCAGCGGCGGTGATCCTTGAAGTGGTGCAGGGCGAAGGCGGGGTGATCCCGGCCGATATCGAATGGCTCAAGGGTGTGCGGTGTATCACTGAAACGGCTGGTGTGGCGCTGATCGTCGACGAAATCCAGAGCGGCTTTGCCCGTACCGGGCGGATGTTCGCCTTCGAACATGCCGGCATCGTGCCGGACGTGGTCACGCTGTCCAAGGCCATCGGTGGCAGCCTGCCGCTGGCGGTGGTGGTGTACCGCGACTGGCTGGATACCTGGAAGCCAGGTGCCCACGCTGGCACCTTCCGCGGCAATCAGATGGCCATGGCGGCCGGTTCGGCGGTGATCGACTACCTGGTCGAGCACCGTCTGGCCGAACACGCCGAGGCCATGGGCCTGCGCTTGCGAGGGCATCTGCAGCGGCTGCAGCGGGATTATCCGCAACTGGGTGATATCCGTGGCCGGGGCCTGATGCTTGGGGTGGAGCTGGTCGATCCACAGGGGCAGACCGATGCATTGGGCCATCCGCCTGCCAACCGGGTGCTGGCACCGAAGGTCCAGCGCGAATGCCTCAAGCGTGGCTTGATCCTTGAACTGGGCGGGCGCCATGGCGCCGTGGTGCGCTTCCTGCCGCCGCTGATCATCAGCGCCCAGCAGATCGACGAGGTGGCGCAGCGCTTTGCCGAGGCCGTGGCCGCCGCTGTGTGAATCCGGAAGGGCCGCGTTGCGGCCCTCCTGTCAGGCCTCGTCATGCCCAGGCTGAATCAGCCCTTGTCCGCATGCGTCAACTGCCAACCACCCCCGAGTGCCTTGTACAACGCCACGCTGCCCTGCAGGCGAGCCAGGCGCAGCCGCGCTTGCTGGTCCTGGGCGAGATAAAGCGTGCGCTGGGTTTCGAGCACGCTCAGCAGGGTCTCGGCCCCGGCCGCGTAGCGCCGTTGAGCCAGGTCGAAGGCTAGCTGTGCTTGCTCGACCTCCCGGTCCTGCCACTGGCGTTGCTGTTCAACGCCGTGGACGGCATTGAGGGCCTTTTCGACATCGGCGAAGCCGGCCAGGATGCTGTTGCGGTAGCTTTCCAGCAGCTCGTCCTGCTCGGCTTCGGCCAACTGCTGAGCCGCCCGCAGCCGGCCGTTGTTGAAGATCGGCGCGACCAGGCCGGCAGTCAACGTGTAATAGGTACTGTCGAAGACCTCGGGCAGGGTGCGTGCGCCGGTGCCGAGGTTGGCGCCCAAGGTCACTTTCGGTAGCAGGGCTGCCCTGGCGACTTGCACATTGGCGCTGGCGGCGGCCAGGCGAGCTTCGGCGGCGGCGATGTCCGGGCGCCGGGCAAGCAGTTCGCTGGGCACGCCGCTGCCAACGGGCGGCCAGTTCACGGTGGCCAACGTTTCGCGGGCGGTGGGCAGGGCCTGGACCGGGTCGCCCAGCAGTGTAGCCAGGGTAACGCGGTTGTCTTGCCACTGTTGCTCAAGCAGCGGCACTTGCCGTTCCTGGGCGGCGACCAGGCTGCGCTGCTGGGCCAGTTCCAGGCGTGTCGCCGAGCCGGCGCGCTGACGCGTTTCGACCAGCACCAGGACATCACGGGCGTTACGCAGGTTGAGGCGGGCAATGCGCAGTTGTTCTTCCAGGGCCAGGCCCTGCAGGTAACTGTTGGCCACGCTGCTGACCAGCGTCAACTCGACCGTCTGGCGATCGAAGCGGCTGGCGTCGAGACTGTGCAGGGCACTTGCGCGGGCCGCACGCAGGCCGCCCCAGAAGTCGATCTCGTAGCTGGCGACCAATTGCATGCCGAACGACGTGCTGGTCCGTTCGTATTGGCTGACATCGAGCTGGTCATAGCCCTCGCCGTGCAGCAGGCGCTGGCGGCTGCCGTCGAGCTCGAACTTGAGTTCCGGCAGCAGCGGCGCTCCGGCGATCACCGCCCGTGCCTGAGCCTGGCGCACGCGCGCCGTGGCGGCGGCAAGGTCGTGGGCATTGGACCGGGCGCGTTCGACCAGGCGGCCCAGCTCGGCGCTGTCAAAGCCCTGCCACCATTGTGCCGAGGGCAGGCTGGCAGCAGGTTGGAGAGTTGTGCTTTGCCAGACCGAAGGTGCAGCGATGCCGCTGGGTGGTACGGGCGGCAGGCTGCAGGCGGCGAGGCCCAGGCTCAGGGACAACAGGCTGATGCGGCTTGGCAGGGTCATGGGTTATTCGCTGGTGAGGGCTTTGACCGGGTCGAGTCGGGCGGCTTTGCGGGCCGGCATGAAGCCGAACACGATGCCGGTGAGAACGGCGCAGGAGAACGCACCGAGCATGGCGGGCAGGGTGAAGGCCACGGCAACCTGGCCCAGCATCAAGGCGCCGCCGATCAGCAGGGCCAAGCCGATGCCGGCCATGCCGCCGACCATCGACAGCATCACCGCTTCGCTGAGGAACTGGCGCAGGATGTCGTGCTGGCGTGCGCCGGTGGCCATGCGGATGCCGATTTCGCGGGTGCGTTCGCGCACGGTCATGAGCATGATGTTCATCACCCCGATGCCACCGACCAGCAGCGAGATCGCGGCAATCGCCCCGAGCATCAGCGACAGGCTGTTCTGGGTGCGTGCCTCGGCCTGGATCAGCGCGGCCGAGTTGGTCAGTTCGAAATCGTGACGGCCCTGGTGACGCTGGCGCAGCAGGCGGTCGACGGCAGCTTCGGTTTCATCGACCCGCGCCGCGTCGGCGGCGGCGACGGTGATGTAGTCGGGGGCCCGCTGGCCGAACAGGCGGATCGCCGCGGCCGAGTAGGGCACCACGATGCGTCCGTCGGCATCCTGGTCGCCGGAACTCGCGCCTTTGCCGGCGAGTATGCCAATGACCTGGAAGGGTACGTTGCCTATCAGCAGGTACTGGCCAAGCGGGTCGCGGTCTGGCTCGAGCATTTTCTCCCGGACTTTCTGGCCGATCACTGCCACCGCTGCGCCACTGGCTTCGTCGGCATCAGTGAAGAACGCCCCTTCCACCGCCGGCCAGTTGAAGATCAGCGGGAACTGGTTGTTGTTGCCGCCCACGTAGAACTGCTGGCTGTTGTTGTCATGGCGCACCATCACCTTTTCGCCCAGCACCGGCATGATCTGCCGGACCTGCGGTAGCTGGGCAATGGCGTCGACGTCGTCGAGGGTGATCGTGCCGGCAGGTTCGCCCAGTGTGGCGGGCTTGCTGTTGAGGTAGAGGATGTTCGAGCCGAAGGCGGCCATCTGCGCCATGACCTGGCGCTTGCTGCCTTCGCCGACGGCCAGCATGACCACCACCGACGCGACCCCGATGACGATACCGAGCAGGGTCAGGGCGGTGCGAAAGCGGTTCACCCACATCACCCTCCAGGCAGCCTGCAGGGCTTCGAGCAGCTCGCCTTTCCAGGCCCCGCGCAGGGTCGCGCCTCGGTCCAGGCGCTGACGCAGGTCGTCGGCTTGCAATGTCTGGCGGGCAGGGCAAGGCGCCTGGTCGGTCGCGCTGTCGCTGATCATCCGGCCGTCGCGTATCTCGATCACCCGCTGGGCACGCGCCGCCACCTTGTGGTCGTGGGTGATCAGGATGATCACATGGCCCTGGCTGGCCAGTTCGTCGAGCAGCGCCATGACTTCGGTGCCGCTGTGGCTGTCGAGCGCCCCCGTGGGTTCGTCGGCGAGGATGATATGGCCGCCGTTCATCAGTGCCCGGGCGATCGACACCCGTTGCTGCTGGCCGCCCGAGAGCTGGTGCGGGCGGTTGGCGCTGCGGCTGGCCAGGCCCAGGCGGGCGAGCAGGGCGGCGGCACGGGCGTGCCGCTCGCTGGCGGGCGTACCGGCATAGATGGCCGGCATCTCGACGTTTTCCTGGGCCGAGCCGGAGGGGATCAGGTGGTAGCCCTGGAACACGAAGCCGAACGCCTCGCGGCGCAACCAGGCCAGTTCGTCGTTACCCAGCTCGGCCACGTGCTTGCCAGCGAAGCGGTAGATGCCCGACGTCGGGCGATCGAGGCAGCCAAGTATGTTCATCAATGTCGACTTCCCGGACCCGGACGCACCCACGATGGCAACGAACTCGCCCGGCTGGATGCTCAGGCTGATGCCGCGCAGCACATCGACCTTGGGGCTGTCCTGGCCGCCGTAGGATTTGCGGATATCGACCAGCTCGATCAGCGGCGCAGTCATTCAGCCTCCGCTGGCGCTGGGGGCGCCCATCAGCAGTTGCTCACCTTCGCTGAGCCCGTCCAGCACCTGGACGCGCAGGCGGTCGCTGAGACCGGTGCGCACCTGGCGCTGCACCACCTTGCCGTGCGGGTCGAGCACGCGCGCGATGGACAGGCCGCCGTTGTCGTCCAGCGCGGCCAGTGGCACGGTCAGGACCTGGCTGGCCTGGCCGGCAACGAAGAATACCTGGGTGGTCATGTCAGCCATCAGCGCGCCATCCGGGTTGTCGACGTCGAGCAACACGGTGTATTGCACCACTTGATTGGCAGCATTCAACGGGCTGCCGCCACCCTGACTGGTCTGTTCCAGTGGTTTGGGTGGAATCGGCAGGATTTGCCGCACCTTGCTGTTCCAGCGGCGTTTGCCTCCGGACAGCGTGGTGAAGTAGGCGGTCATGCCGGGTTTCACCTTGCCGATATCCGCTTCCGAGACCTGCGCCCACACGGTCATGGGCGACAACTTGGCAATGCGCAGGATCAAGGGGGTCTGTTGCTGGGCGTTGAGGGTCTGGCCTTCGCGGGCGTTGACGGCGACCACCGTGCCATCCATCGGCGCATAGATACGCGTGTAGCCCAGTTCCGCCTCGGCGCTGCGCAGGCTGGCCTGAGCCTGGCGGATCTGCGCCTGAAACATGTCGATTCGTGCCTGGGTGACCTTGAGCTGGGCGGCAGCGGCCTGGATGTCCTCATCGCGGGTGGCGCCGGCGGCGGCAAGCTCGCGCTGGCGCTTGAGCTGTCGGTCGGCCAGCTCGAACTGCGCTCGCTGTTCGGCGAGCTGGGCCTTGAGGTTGTCGATGGAGAAGCGCCCGGCGTCCAGCCGCGCCTGCTGGGTGGAAGGGTCGATTTCGACCAGCAGCTGGCCCTTGCGCACCGGGTCGCCGGCTTCCACGTGCAGGGTGCGGATCTGCCCAGAGGCCTGCGCGCCCACATCTACATAGCGCCGGGGCTGCAAGGTGCCCAGGGCCGTGACGCTGCTTTCGATGTCTGCCCGGGTGACCGTGACGGTAGCGAGCGGTTGCGCCCCCATGGGCAGGGTGTGCCAGGCCAGCAGGCAGCCCAGGCTAAGCAGGCCCAGGCCAGCGAGAATGAACTGGCGGCGGGGGGAGGTTGAACGGCTCATGCGGACTTCCAGCCAGGGTAGTGGTCACGCGCTGCCAATCGTGGCACGCACCGAAGTCCCAGATAAACGAAGGCTGGCCGGGTGGATTTAGCCTGAACGAGAGGGTAGAGGGTGTGTTGCTGAGAATAGTTATAATTTGTACTATCACAGCCCGGTATCACTCAGTCCCGCACGTGGGTTGCAAGGACGATTTCAGGTGCTGTTGTGGAACATTATTATCGCGAACTGGTGAGCTTCCTGAGTGCGCGCCTGGGCAATCGCCAGGCAGCGGAGGACGTTGCCCACGATGCCTATCTGCGAGTGCTGGAACGTACCGACAGCGGGCAGATCGAGCATCCGCGAGCGTTCCTCTACCGAACCGCGCTCAACCTGGTGATCGACCGGCACCGGCGCCACCGGGTGCGCCAGGCCGAATCCCTGGATGCGCTGGATACCGATGGGCGCTTGCTCAGCGCGGAATTGCAGCAGGACCTGCAGCTCGACCAGCGCCTGGCCATGATGCAAAAGGCCCTGGATGAGCTGAGCAGCGTGTGCCGGGAGTGCTTTCTGTTGCGTAAGCTCGATGGTCTGTCCCACCAGCAGATAGCCGAGCGCCTGGATATTTCCCGCAGCCTGGTGGAGAAGCATATCGTCAACGCCATGAAGCACTGCCGTGTGCGCATGCGGCTGTGGGAGTCCTGAATCCGCAGTGAAGGGCAGGTGAAAATTCTGTGTGATGGCCACTTGATTTCTCCCCGTTTCCCGACAACTATCTAGATTGACCCCTCCAGGTGCAGCCCTGGTAGTTGCCTGTTGCTGGCGCAGTTCGGTCAGGGAGCTGTCCCTCATTCACCTGACGGCCCAGGTCCGACAATGACAAACAAGACCCTGCGCATCCTGATAGCCGACGAGCACCCGCACCAGCGCCTGCAGCTGGAAAAACTGCTCAATGGCCTTGGCTACTACCGGATTGCCCCGGTCGAGTCCTTTGAAGAGTTGCAGCGGCTGGTGCAGTGCGCCTTGCAACCGTTCAACCTGCTGCTGGGCAATATCGAGCTGGCCAGCCACGCCGGCGTCGACCTGGCACGGTTCTGCCGGGTCAATGCGCAGATTCAGCATGCCTTGCTTTACCATTCGCAACACCTGAAAGTGCCTGTCGTGCCGCAGACCGAGCGCCAGGCCGTCAGTGTGAGCCTGCCCCAGGTACCGGATAACGAGGCACTGCAATCCTTCATGGCAATCATCGACAGCCCCGTGCTGGTCGGCAAGATTGCCCTGCCTTCCGGGCTCAAGGGTGGCCCGGTACCGCCGCGCAAGCCGAGGAACTTCGGCCACACCGTGTTCAGCCGTTAGTGGCGTTGCTGGGGCAAGGCGGCGAGCATTTGCTATCCTCTTGCCCTTTGCCGATCTGCGGACCCCTGCCATGACTGCCATCGATACCGCTCGCCCGCCCCGGTTCAGCCGTAGCGACCACCGGACCCTGGGCCTGGCGGCGCTGGGCGGCGCGCTGGAAATCTACGATTTCATCATCTTCGTGTTCTTTGCCCTGACCCTCAGCCAGCTGTTCTTCCCGCCTCAGATGCCCGAGTGGCTGCGCTTGCTGCAGAGCTTCGGCATTTTCGTCACCGGTTACCTGGCACGGCCGCTGGGCGGCATCCTGATGGCCCACTTCGCCGACCACCTCGGGCGCAAGCGGGTGTTCAGTCTGAGCATCCTGATGATGGCCCTGCCATGCCTGCTGATCGGGGTGATGCCGACCTATGCCGACATTGGCTATGCGGCACCGCTGATCCTGTTGGCGCTGCGCATCCTGCAGGGTGCCGCCGTAGGGGGTGAGGTGCCGAGCGCGTGGACCTTCGTCGCCGAGCATGCGCCAAACGGACGTCGTGGTTATGCGTTGGGCTTCCTGCAGGCGGGGCTGACCTTTGGCTACCTGCTGGGGGCGCTGACGGCGACAGCCCTGGCGCAAGTGTTCACGCCGCAGGAGATTCTCGATTACGCCTGGCGTTACCCCTTCCTGCTCGGTGGGGTGTTTGGCGTGATCGGTGTGTGGCTGCGCCGCTGGCTCAGTGAGACCCCGGTGTTCCTGGCCTTGCGCACGCGTCAGGAGCAACCGGTCAAGTTCCCGCTGCGGCAGGTGTTGGGCGAGCACCGCTCGGCGTTGATCCCGGCGGCACTGCTGACCTGCGTACTGACCTCTGCGGTAGTGGTTCTGGTAGTGATTACCCCGACAGTGATGCAGCAACGCTTCGGCATGACGGCGGGGCATACCTTCGCCTTGAGCAGCGTGGGCATCGTCTTCCTCAATATCGGCTGTGTGCTGGCCGGGCTGCTGGTCGACCGTCTGGGCGCCTGGCGTGCACTGATGATCTACAGCCTGCTGCTACCGCTGGGCATCGGTGCGCTGTATGCCAGCCTGGTGGGGCAGTGGGGCATGACGTGGCTGGCTTATGCGCTGGCTGGGCTGGGCTGTGGCGTAGTGGGGGTGGTGCCCTCGGTGATGGTCGGGCTGTTCCCGGCCGAGATCCGCGTATCTGGGATCTCATTTACATACAACGTGGCTTACGCGCTGTGGGCCAGTACCACGCCGCTGGCGCTGATCGCTCTGATGCCGTGGAGCCCGTGGGTGTGTGTCGGCTTTTGTCTGATCATGGGCACGGTGGGGCTGCTGACCGCCGTGTATTTCGGGCGTCGTGAACCCTTGGCGTTTGCAGCGGAGCCGCTGCCGATCATGTGTGCTGACAAGTTGCACTAGCCGATGCAAAAAAAGCCCCCGACTCTCACGAATCGGGGGCTTTGGGTTGCTGCAAGGGCGGTGGCCTTACATGTTCGGGTAGTTCGGCCCGCCAGCGCCTTCAGGGGTGACCCAGGTGATGTTCTGGGCCGGGTCCTTGATGTCGCAGGTCTTGCAGTGTACGCAGTTCTGGGCGTTGATCTGGAAGCGCTTGCTGCCGTCTTCCTGGCTGACCACTTCGTACACGCCTGCCGGGCAGTAACGCTGGGCGGGTTCGTCGTACAGCGGCAGGTTGCTGGCGATCGGTACGTTCGGGTCGGTCAGTTTCAGGTGGCAGGGTTGTTCCTCTTCGTGGTTGGTGCTGGAGAGGAATACCGAGCTGAGCTTGTCGAAGCTGAGCTTGCCGTCCGGTTTCGGGTAGTCGATCTTTTTCGACTCGGACGCAAGCTTGAGGCAGGCATAGTCCGGCTTGGTGTCGTGCAGGGTGAACGGCAGCTTGCCGCCGAACCAGTTCTGGTCGACATAGTTGAACGCACCGCCCAGCAGTGGCCCGAACTTGTGCAGCGCAGGGCCGAAGTTGCGGCTGGCGAACAGTTCTTCATACAGCCAGCTGGCCTTGAAGGCGCTGACGTAACCGTTGAGCTGGTCACCGCCCTCGCTGCCGGCGATCAGTGCATCGGCCACCGCGTCGGCGGCGAGCATGCCGGACTTCATCGCGGTATGGCTGCCCTTGATCTTGGAAAAGTTCAGGGTGCCGAGGTCGCAGCCGATCAGCGCGCCGCCATTGAACACCATTTTCGGCAGCGAGTTCAGGCCGCCCTTGCAGATGGCACGGGCGCCGTAGCTGATGCGCTTGCCGCCTTCGAGGTACTGGCTCATCACCGGGTGGTGCTTGAGGCGCTGGAATTCATCGAACGGCGACAGATACGGGTTGGCGTAGGAGAGGTCGACGATCAGGCCGACGACTACCTGGTTGTTTTCCAGGTGATAGAGGAACGATCCGCCGGTGTTGTCCTTGCTGGTCACGTCCAGCGGCCAGCCTGCGGTGTGCACGACCAGGCCCTGCTCGTGCTTGGCCGGGTCGATTTCCCAGATTTCCTTCAGGCCAATGCCATAGTGTTGGACGTCGGATTCGCTGTCGAGGTTGAAGCGCTTGATCAGTTGCTTGCCGATATGGCCACGGCAGCCCTCGGCAAACAGGGTGTATTTGGCACGCAGTTCCATGCCCGGGGTATACAGGCCTTCCTTCGGGTTGCCTTCGCGGTCGACACCCAGGTCGCCGGTGATGATGCCGCGGACCACGCCGTTTTCGTCGAACAACGCTTCCTGGGCGGCGAAGCCTGGGTAGATTTCCACACCCAGGTTTTCGGCCTGCTGGGCCAGCCAGCGGCACAGGTTGCCCAGGGAGATGATGTAGTTGCCCTGGTTATGCATGGTCTTGGGCACGAACAGGTCAGGGACCTTGGTCGAGCTGCCCGCATCCTTGAGCACATAGATATCGTCGCGTTTCACTTCGGTGTTGAGCGGTGCGCCGAGTGCTTTCCAGTCGGGGAACAACTCGTTCAGGGCGCGGGGTTCGAACACCGCGCCGGAGAGAATATGAGCACCTACTTCGGAGCCTTTTTCCACCACGCAGACGCTGATCTCGCTACCGGCTTCGGCGGCCTTCTGCTTCAGTCGGCAGGCGGCGGACAGGCCGGCAGGGCCTGCGCCGACGATGACCACGTCGAATTCCATGTATTCGCGTTCCACAGGTTCTCTCCTACTCATCAAGGCTCGTGCTGTTGCTATGTCTTATGGGTGCTTGCGTGCGGCGGCGCTTTACTGGCGCGAAACTGTAGCTACGCAATGGATGGAATACACCGTTTTGTCTTGGCGCGCATTATATCTACACCACTTGGCGGGTCCAATACAAACGTTTGTTTGAATTTGCCGGAGCCCAGTAAAATCACAGGAGCGCGGCTGGAAGGTGACCGATTTGCCGTATTGACCGGATTGGGTGTTACGGTCAAGATACGAGCGGTTTTACGTTCGCCGTAGGCTTGCAGCCGGGCGCAGGTACACCTCTAAAGACCAGGTGTGGAGCAGGGTTGTCGGCATGAATGCCGATTTGTAGTGGAGTTTACACGCCACGACAGAAAATGACCCGTGGGTATTTGCCGCAACAGTCGCGACAAGACTGTTCGGTCACCCTGAAGTATGCCCCTTCCGGTACGTTTTTAGAGGTGCCCTTGTACCCACGCGCATCGCAGGGCTCTGCCCCAGGCGACTATCTATTCACCGGAGAGTAACGAGGAATCCATGAAGGTTCTTGTAGCTGTCAAACGAGTGGTCGACTACAACGTCAAGGTTCGCGTCAAGGCGGACAACTCCGGCGTCGACCTTGCTAACGTCAAGATGTCCATGAACCCCTTCTGCGAGATCGCCGTGGAAGAAGCCGTACGCCTGAAGGAAAAGGGCGTCGCCACCGAGATCGTTGTTGTCTCCGTCGGTCCGGCCACTGCCCAGGAGCAGCTGCGTACTGCCCTGGCCTTGGGTGCTGACCGCGCCATTCTGGTCGAAGCCGCTGACGAGCTGAATTCCCTGGCCGTGGCCAAGGCGCTCAAAGCCGTTGTCGACAAGGAGCAGCCTCAGCTGGTCATCCTCGGCAAGCAAGCCATCGACAGTGACAACAACCAGACCGGCCAGATGCTGGCCGCGCTGACCGGCTTCGCCCAGGGCACCTTCGCCTCCAAGGTCGAAGTCGCTGGCGACAAGCTGAACGTCACTCGCGAGATCGACGGCGGCCTGCAGACCGTTTCGCTGAACCTGCCGGCCATCGTCACCACCGACCTGCGCCTGAACGAGCCACGCTACGCGTCGCTGCCGAATATCATGAAGGCCAAGAAGAAGCCGCTGGAGACCCTCACTCCAGACGCGCTGGGCGTTTCCCTCGCCTCCACCAACAAGACCCTGAAAGTCGAAGCGCCGGCTGCCCGCAGCGCTGGCATCAAGGTCAAATCGGTGGCCGAACTGGTCGAGAAGCTGAAGAACGAAGCGAAGGTAATCTAAATGACTATCCTGGTTGTCGCTGAATACGAGAACGGTGCCGTAGCCCCGGCCACCCTGAACACCGTCGCCGCTGCCGCCAAGATCGGTGGTGATATCCATGTACTGGTCGCAGGCGCCAACGTCGGTGGTGTCGCCGAAGCCGCTGCCAAGATCGCTGGCGTAGCCAAGGTGCTGGTTGCCGATAACGCCGCCTACGCCCATGTGCTGCCGGAGAACGTCGCGCCGCTGATCGTCGAGCTGGCCAAGGGTTACAGCCACGTACTGGCTCCGGCCACCACCAATGGCAAGAACATCCTGCCACGCGTCGCTGCGCTGCTGGACGTGGACCAGATCTCCGAGATCATCTCGGTCGAGTCCGCCGATACCTTCAAGCGCCCGATCTACGCCGGTAACGCCATTGCCACCGTGCAATCGAACGCCGCCATCAAGGTCATCACGGTGCGTACCACTGGTTTCGACGCCGTGGCCGCCGAAGGTGGTTCGGCTGCCGTGGAGGCTGTCGGCGCTGCGCACAACGCGGGTATCTCGGCCTTCGTTGGCGAAGAGCTGGCCAAGTCCGACCGCCCAGAGCTGACCGCTGCCAAGATCGTCGTGTCCGGCGGCCGTGGCATGGGCAACGGTGACAACTTCAAGCACCTGTACAGCCTGGCCGACAAGCTCGGCGCTGCCGTCGGTGCCTCGCGCGCCGCGGTCGACGCAGGCTTCGTGCCGAACGACATGCAGGTCGGCCAGACCGGCAAGATCGTCGCGCCTCAGCTGTACATCGCCGTCGGTATCTCCGGCGCGATCCAGCACCTGGCGGGCATGAAGGACTCCAAGGTGATCGTCGCGATCAACAAGGATGAAGAAGCACCGATCTTCCAGGTTGCCGATTACGGCCTGGTTGCCGACCTCTTCGAGGCCGTTCCAGAGCTGGAAAAGCTGGTCTGATCCGCCTGCTTCACTTATAAAGAAGCCCGGCCCTCGCACTGAGGGCCGGGCTTTTTTGTTGCAGGGCAAGGAGTGAAGGATGGTAATGCGCGAAGCGGGCAGGGTGCTGGCATGCATGGTGGCGCTGCTGTCGTCGGCGGTGATGGCGGCAGGCAAGTGCGAGCGCCTGGTGGCCACTGGCAGTCCGGACGCACCACCCTATTCCTGGCAGGACCCGCTCGACCCGAAACACCTGGTTGGCGCCAATGTCGACCTGTTGCGCCAGGTCCTCGGCGAATTGGGCGTGAAAGTCGAGGTGCTCAGTGCCGGTCGGCGCGATCAGGCGCTGGAGGAGGTGCGCAGCGGGCGCATGGATTTGCTGCTCGACACCCCCATGCAAGTGCAGCAGTTGACTGCGTTGGACTACATCCACCCGCCGTTGCAGCTCAATGAATACCTGGTTTGGACCCGTCACGATGCCACGCTGGAGTTCGACGGCCCGGCAGACCTGGCCAAGTATCAGGGCAGCCTCTCCGAACGCGCGCGCCTGACGCCGGCATTCACCGCTTTCGCCAAGGCTCAGCTGAAGCTGGACCCGGCGCAGAACCTCACCCAGGCCTTTCAGAAACTGGTGCTGGGCCAGGTCGATTATGTGCTGGCCGGGCGCTACTCGGGCATGGCAATGACCCAGAGCCTGGGCATGAGCAATAACCTCATCGCCCGCGGCTTGCCGGTCGACCGCCCAGGCCTGTACCTGGCCGTGTCGCATAATTCGGCTTGCAATGATGCGTGGTTGCGTGGGCAACTGGCGAAAAAGCTGACAGAATTGCCGGTCTCCGGTGCGTCCGAAGCCGTGCTGCAGCGTAATGTCGAGCGCTGGAAAGCGCAGATGCAAGTGCAGGCGGACGCCCCAAAACATTAGGAAGAGTGCGTGAGAACCCAATCCCTTATCCTGGCCGTGGCCATGCTCGGCCTGGCAGGCTGCGCCAACGACCCGGCGCCCAATGAGCAGATGCGAATCACCGAGCAGGCGCTGGAACAGGCCAAGGCAGTTGGTGCCAGCGACCAGGTCGAGGCGCTCAAGCTGGCCGAAGACAAGTTCGCCCGGGCCAAGACCAACATGCTGACCGAAGACTACCGTGACGCACGCATGCGTGCCGAGCAGGCCGAACTGGACGCCCGCCTGGCCGAGGCCCAGGTGCTGAACCAGAAGAGCGAAGAGCAGCTTCAGTTGCTGCAATCGCGGGTCAAGCGCCTGCGCAAGCAGTTGGAGGTGCAGCCATGATCAGCCTCAATGCGAAAACCGTACTGGCGCTGCTGGTGCTATCGGCCGGCTTGCAGGGCTGTGCCAGCCAGCGCAGTTCGGCGGCACTGGATGATGCGACGGTGGCCTTCCAGAAGGTCAAGGACGATGCCGACGTACTGCGCAGCGCCCCGCGTGACGTGCTTCGTGCCGGTGAATCGCTGTCCCGCGCCGAGCGCCTCTCCGGCTACATTGGTACGGGCAGCGACGTGCGCCACTATGCCTACCTGAGCCAGCGCTACAGTGAGATCGCCAGCGAGCACGCCAAGCTGGCGCTGAGCGAGGAGCGTCGGACCAAGCTCGACCTTGAGCGCCAGCGTCTCCAGCTTGCCTTGCGAGAGGCCAAATTGGCCAGTGTGCAGCAGCAGGGCAAGTGGGTGGAGAACCAGATTGCCGCGTTGGCTTCGGAGCAGGCCGACCGAGGTCTGGTGATGACCCTGAGCGATGTGCTGTTCGATACCGGCAGTGCCGACCTGAAGAACTCGGCCAGCCGCACCGTGCTCAAGCTGGTGCAGTTCCTCCAGCTCAATCCGCGCCGCGTGGTGCGGATCGAGGGCTATACCGACAGCACTGGCGCGCCTGAGGACAACCTCAAGCTGTCGCGCGATCGTGCCCAGTCGGTGGCTGACATGCTGGTCGACCTGGGGATCGATGAGAAGCGCATGCAGGTCGAGGGTTACGGCGACCAATACCCGATCGAGGCCAATGCGTCGGAGCGGGGCAGGGCGCAGAACCGCCGGGTGGAAATCGTTTTCTCTGACGATAAGGGCAGGCTTGCCCCGGCACGCTGACTTCGAAACACCAGGGGCCGCTTAGCGGCCCTTTTCGATAGGGCGGAGCGGCCCGCGGTTAATCAGTTAGATGGCGGTCACACACTGTATTGTTGACTAACTTGCCATCTGTCCCAGTACACTTTGCAACTGTTACGGTATGCTCTACCGTCAGTAAAGTCGTACAAGAACAACAGGCCGCCTGCGCATCGAGATACCGCCATGACCAACCTGCTGCTGTACCAGCGTATCGCCCAGCAACTGGCCGATGACATCCGTCGCGGTGTCTATCAGCCAGGTGAGCGCGTACCGTCCGTGCGCAAGATGAGTGCCCAGCTCAACGTCAGCCATGCCACGGTGTTGCAGGCCTACGCCAATCTCGAGGATCAGGGCTTGATCCGGGCCCGGCCGCAGTCGGGCTACTATGTGCACCAGACTCCCGCCCTGACTGCGCAGACCCCGGATATCGCTCGCGTCGAGCGCCCTGGGCTGGTTACGCGGGCCAGCATCATTCAGCAGGTGCTGACCGAGGCGCGTCGCGATGGCGTGTTCCCGTTCGGCGCCGCCGTGCCGCACGTCGACTACCTGCCGGTGCGTGCGCTGCATCAGCAGATCGCCAAGGTCACCCGCTTTCACAGCCCACGTGCCTTCAGCTATATGTTCAGCCCTGGCTTCGAGCCACTGCGCAGGCAGATCGCAATCCGCATGCGCGACGCCGGTGTGCTGGTCGACCCGCGCGAGGTGATCGTCACACATGGCTGTGTCGATGCCTTGCAGATGTCGCTGCGGGTGCTGACCCGCCCGGGGGACCTGATCGCAGCCGAGTCGCCGACCTATTACGGGCTGTTGCAATTGGCGGACCTGCTGGGGCTGAAGGTCATCGAAATCCCCAGTGACCCATCCACTGGGATCAGCCTTGAAGCTTTGCAATTGGCCGCCAATCAGTGGTCGATCAAGGCCTTGGTGCTCACCACGCGCCTGAGCAATCCGCTGGGTGGCACGGTGCCTGAGGAGCGACAGAAGCAGTTGCTGCGCCTGGCGTCGGACTTCGATATCCAGATCGTCGAAGACGACATCTATGGCGAATTGATGTTCGAGCAGGGCAAGACCAAGGCGCTCAAGGCCTTCGACCGGCTGGACCGGGTCATCTATTGCTCGAGCTTTTCCAAGACCCTTTCGCCCGGGGTGCGGGTTGGCTGGATGGTGGCAGGGCGTTACCAGGATGAAATCCAGCGCCTGCAGACCTTCACCACTCATTCGGCGTGCAGCGTGACGCAGATGGGCGTGGCGGCGTACCTGGAGAACGGTGGCTACGACCGGCACCTGCGCTATATCCGCCAGGAGTACCGCAAGAACCTCAGCGCCTACCAGCTGGCGGTGCAGCAGCACTTCCCGGAAGGTACCCAGATGACCCGGCCAACCGGCGGTTTCATCCTTTGGGTCAGCCTGCCGGGGCGGGTCAATACCCAAGAGTTGCATGTGCGTGCGCTGGAGCAGGGCATCAGTATCGCGCCCGGGTTGATCTTCAGTAACACCGAACAGTTCAACCACTGCATCCGGCTCAACTGTGGCATTCCATGGAACAAGGAGGCCGAGCGCGCGGTTATCACGCTTGGCCTGTTGGCCCAGCAATTATGCAGAGAATCGCAGTCCTCGCTTTTGTAGGCTTGCCAGCCGCGGGCGGAACGGGGAGCATACGCACTTTTCCAGCCCCGTCTGCCTGTCGATGTCCATGAACCTGTTGCGTAGTGCTGCCCTGTTTATCTGTATTGCCCCGTTCTACCTGCCTTGCGGTGTGGTTCAGGCTGCCCAGCCTGCTGCCCAGGTGCAGGCGGGGCATGACAAGGCAGCAGGCAAGGCGCCAGCGAAGCCGGTAGCGAAGGCCAAGCCGGCTGCCAGCAAGGCCAAAGCCAAAGTCAAAGCCAAGTCGGTCAGCAAGGCGGTCACGCAGCCGTTGCCCAAGGCCAGGCTGGACTTGAGCCTGCCGACTGACATGGTCAACAATCTCGAGCCTGAAGTCGGCGATCCAGCGACTCGTCGCAAGCCGTTGCTACCCGCCATGTTCGCCGAAAAACCGGAATCCAGCGACAGTCCGTTCCAGCTCAACGGCCGTTTGATCAGCAACGAGATGCAGCTGCAGCTGCGCAACGACAGTCGCCACGAAGTGGAAGGTGCGGCAATCGATTTCCAGTTCCGCAATTGAGCAGGCTCAACTGACTGCTGGGTCACGGCAGATTTCATCGGGCCAGCAATTTCAAACGTATGTTTGAGCGGTTACTATCCAGGGACGTTCGTCCCGTTTTGTTCCAGGGAGTCCTGATTCAGCCATGAAGTGTCGTGAGGGTTGTGGTGCCTGTTGCATCGCCCCATCCATCAGCTCGGCGATGCCGCGCATGCCACAGGGCAAGCCGGCGGGCGAGCGCTGCCTGCACCTGACGCCTGAAAACCTCTGTGACCTGTTCGGCAAGCCCGAGCGGCCGGCGGTGTGCGGTGGATTCAAGGCGGATATCGAGGTGTGCGGCAGTAACCGCGACGAGGCAATCAGGATTCTTGGCTGGTGGGAGCAGATGACGGCGGCGTGAGAGGCTGGATCTTCGACAACAAGGATAAACATGATGAGATCGTTCAAGCGTATTGCACTGCTGTGTGGCATGGGTGTCCTGCTGGCGCCGGCGGCCTGGGCCGAGAACTGGCAGGTGGCCAAGGACGAAGAGGGGATCAAGGTCTCGCTCAGTGAGGTGCCGGGCTCCAAGTACAAGGCCTACCAGGGCGTGACCGTCATCAAGGCGCCATTGGCCAAGGTGCAGGCGCTGCAGGAGGATGTGGCAGGGGCTTGCTCGTGGATTCACGAATGCAGGTCGCAAAAGCTGCTCAAGCACGAAGGCGACCAGAGCTGGACCTACACCCAGTTCAATACACCGTGGCCGGTGACGCCCCGGGACTCGGTGTTGCGCGTGACCACGGTCAAGGGTGCGGATGGCAGCTTGACGCGAAACCTCAAAGAAGAGCCAACGTATATCCCGGAAGAAAAGGGCTTTGTGCGGGTGGCGAAGGTGGAAGGTTTCTGGAAGCTGGTGCCCAAGGGTGACAGTACCGAAGTGACTTACCAGGTGCACACCGAGCCGGGCGGCAGCGTGCCCTCGATGATCGCCAACAAGTTCGTGGTCGATTCGCCGTTCAATACCCTCAAGGCGTTGCGCGAGCGGGCCGAGAAGAACTGAGGTCGACTCGCCGGCAAGGCAATAAAAAAGGCTGCCCGAGGGCAGCCTTTTGCGTTCGGCGGGTAAGGCTTACTTGCGGTCCTTCAGCTCGACGATGTCGCGCTGCAGTTCGCCGGTGTAGAGCTGGCGAGGGCGGCCGATCTTGTACGGGCTGGAGAGCATTTCTTTCCAGTGCGAGATCCAGCCGACGGTGCGTGCCAGGGCGAAGATCACGGTGAACATGCTGGTCGGAATGCCGATCGCCTTCAGGATGATGCCCGAGTAGAAGTCGACGTTCGGGTACAGCGAGCGCTCGATGAAGTACGGATCGGTGAGGGCGATCTCTTCCAGGCGCATGGCCAGTTCCAGCTGCGGATCGTTCTTGATGCCCAGCTCGCCCAGGACTTCGTCGCAGGTCTTCTTCATCACGGTGGCGCGCGGGTCACGGTTCTTGTAAACCCGGTGACCGAAGCCCATCAGCTTGAACGGGTCGTTCTTGTCCTTGGCCTTGGCGATGTACTTGTCGATGTTGGAAACATCGCCAATTTCATCGAGCATGGTCAGCACCGCTTCGTTCGCGCCGCCATGGGCCGGGCCCCACAGTGCGGCGATGCCGGCAGCGATACAGGCGAACGGGTTGGCGCCCGACGAGCCTGCCAGGCGCACGGTCGAGGTGGAGGCGTTCTGCTCGTGATCGGCGTGGAGGATGAAGATCCGGTCCATCGCCTTGGCCAGTACCGGACTGATCGGTTTGATCTCGCACGGGGTGTTGAACATCATGTGCAGGAAGTTTTCCGCGTACGACAAGTCGTTGCGCGGGTACATCATCGGCTGGCCCATGGAGTACTTGTAAACCATTGCGGCCAGGGTCGGCATCTTGGCGACCAGGCGCACCGCGGAGATTTCGCGGTGTTGCGGGTTATTGATGTCCAGGGAGTCGTGGTAGAACGCCGACAGGGCGCCGACCACGCCGCACATCACCGCCATCGGGTGTGCGTCGCGGCGGAAACCGTTGAAGAAGGACTTCAGCTGTTCGTGAACCATGGTGTGGTTCTTGACGGTGCTGACGAACTGGGCCTTCTGCTCGGCATTCGGCAATTCGCCGTTGAGCAGCAGGTAGCAGGTTTCCAGGTAATCCGATTGCTCGGCGAGCTGTTCGATCGGGTAGCCGCGGTGCAGCAGCACGCCTTTGTCGCCGTCGATGTAGGTGATCTTCGACTCGCACGAGGCAGTCGCCATGAAACCAGGATCGAAGGTGAAGTGACCAGTGGCCCCCAACCCGCGGACGTCGATTACATCAGGACCAACGGTGCCGGTTAAAATGGGCAGCTCGACGGGGGCAGCGCCCTCGATGACCAACTGCGCTTTTTTGTCAGCCATGTGGCCTCCTATTAATGCTTGAAATCATCAGACAGCCCCCCACGCAGGGCCCGCACCACTATAGAGAAGTAAATTCGAATGTCAATTTGCCTAAAGGCTGGTTGAAACGGCCTTCGAGGCCTGATTTTTCACGAAATTCTCGCCCATTTACGCCTTTTGCTCGCTAAAGGCAATCCGCTATTTGGGCTACCCCGTCACGTTGTCATAAGCAGCCTAACTGTCTATACTCGGCACCCGACTCCCATGGGCTTGCAAGCCCGAACTGCTGGGGTCGCCGTTCCCTGGGTGGTGGGTACCTGACCAGTACACTTACCAACAACTTTGCCCTGATTCGCTAGGGGCTCTTCAGTGTGAAAAAAGCCGTGAAAAGCCAACGACCTGTAAACCTAGACCTAAGGACCATCAAGCTTCCTGTCACTGCGTACACGTCCATTCTGCACCGTATCTCCGGCGTCATCCTGTTCCTCGGCCTTGCCATCATGCTTTATGCACTGGGCAAGTCGCTGGGTTCCGAGGAAGGCTTCGGTGAGGTGAAGGCGTGTCTGACCAGCCCGCTGGCCAAGTTCGTGACCTGGGGCCTGCTGTCCGCCCTGCTTTATCACCTCGTGGCAGGTGTACGCCACCTGATCATGGACATGGGCATCGGTGAGACGCTGGAAGGCGGCAAGCTGGGCTCGAAAATCGTGATCGTCATCTCCGTGGTGCTGATCGTTCTGGTGGGAGTTTGGGTATGGTAACCAATGTCACGAACCTGTCGCGTTCGGGCCTCTATGACTGGATGGCGCAGCGCGTATCGGCGGTCGTTCTCGCGGCTTACTTCATTTTCCTGATCGGCTACGTGGTCTGCCACCCAGGCATCGACTACACCCAGTGGCATGGTCTGTTCTCCAACAACGCGATGCGGATCTTCAGTCTGCTGGCCCTGGTTGCCCTTGGCGCTCACGCCTGGGTCGGCATGTGGACCATCGCCACCGACTACCTGACGCCGATGTCGTTCGGCAAGTCGGCGACTGCGATTCGTTTCCTGTTCCAGGCGGTATGCGGCGTTGCGATGTTCGCTTACTTCGTCTGGGGTGTGCAGATTCTCTGGGGTATCTGATCCATGGCTAGCATTCCAACCATTTCCTTCGACGCCATCATCATCGGTGGCGGCGGTGCCGGCATGCGCGCAGCGCTGCAGCTGGCCCAGGGCGGTCACAAGACTGCCGTAGTCACCAAGGTCTTCCCGACCCGTTCGCACACTGTATCCGCCCAGGGCGGCATCACTTGCGCCATCGCTTCGGCCGACCCGAACGACGACTGGCGCTGGCACATGTACGATACCGTCAAGGGCTCCGACTACATCGGTGACCAGGACGCTATCGAATACATGTGTCAGGAAGGCCCGGCTGCGGTCTTCGAGCTGGACCACATGGGCCTGCCGTTCTCGCGTACCGAAACCGGCCGCATCTACCAGCGCCCGTTCGGTGGCCAGTCCAAGGACTTCGGTAAAGGTGGCCAGGCCGCCCGTACCTGTGCTGCATCCGACCGTACCGGTCACGCGTTGCTGCACACCCTGTACCAGGGCAACCTCAAGGCCGGCACCACCTTCCTCAACGAGTACTACGCCGTTGACCTGGTGAAGAACCAGGACGGCGCATTCGTGGGTGTGATCGCGATCTGCATCGAAACCGGCGAAACCCTGTACATCAAGTCCAAGGCCACCGTACTGGCCACTGGCGGTGCCGGCCGTATCTACGCCTCCACCACCAACGCCCTGATCAACACCGGTGACGGTATCGGCATGGCCCTGCGTGCAGGCGTACCGGTACAGGACATCGAAATGTGGCAGTTCCACCCGACCGGTATTGCCGGCGCCGGTGTACTGGTCACCGAAGGTTGCCGCGGTGAAGGTGGCTACCTGATCAACGCCCACGGCGAGCGCTTCATGGAGCGTTACGCGCCGAACGCGAAGGACCTGGCTGGCCGCGACGTGGTTGCCCGTTCCATGGTCAAGGAAATCATCGCCGGCAACGGCGTGGGCCCGAACAAGGACCACGTGCTGCTGAAGCTGGACCACCTGGGCGAGGAAGTGCTGCACAGCCGCCTGCCAGGTATCTGCGAACTGTCCAAGACCTTCGCCCACGTCGACCCGGTCGTCGCGCCGGTCCCGGTCGTTCCGACCTGCCACTACATGATGGGTGGTGTTGCCACCAACATTCATGGCCAGGCCATCACCATGGACGCCGAAGGCAAGGACCAGATCATTCCAGGTCTGTTCGCCGTAGGTGAAGTGGCGTGCGTATCGGTACACGGTGCCAACCGCCTGGGCGGCAACTCGCTGCTCGACCTGGTGGTGTTCGGCCGCGCCGCCGGCCTGCACCTGGAGAAGTCGCTGAGCGAAGGCGTGGAATACCGCGACGCCAGCGATACCGATATCGATGTCGCCCTGAACCGCCTGAACAAGCTCAACGAGCGTACTTCCGGTGAAGACGTTGCCAGCCTGAAGCGTGAGCTGCAGAGCTGCATGCAGAACTACTTCGGTGTATTCCGTACTGGCGAATACATGCAGAAGGGTATCGAGCAGCTGGCTGGCCTGCGTGAGCGCATCGCCAACGTCAAGATCAACGACAAGTCCAAGGCCTTCAACACCGCGCGTATCGAGGCGCTGGAGCTGCAGAACCTGCTGGAAGTCGCCGAAGCTACCGCCATTGCGGCCGAAGCCCGTAAAGAGTCCCGCGGCGCTCACGCCCGTGAAGACTTCGAAGACCGTGACGACGAAAACTGGCTGTGCCACACCCTGTACTACCCGGGTGAGAAGCGCGTCGCCAAGCGTGGTGTCAACTTTGCGCCGAAGACTGTTCCAGCCTTCGAACCAAAAGTCCGGACTTACTAAGGGTGGCTGCTATGTTGAAAGTCGAAGTTTATCGTTACAACCCGGACACCGACTCGGCGCCCAAGATGGAGTCGTTCGACGTCGATACCGGTGGCAAGGACCTTATGGTGCTGGACGTGCTGGCGCTGATCAAGGAAAAGGACGAGGGCTTCTCGTACCGTCGCTCCTGCCGCGAAGGCGTTTGCGGTTCCGATGGCATGAACATGAACGGCAAGAACGGCCTGGCCTGCATCACCCCGCTGTCGGGCGTGGTCAAGGGTAACAAGCTGGTCCTGCGTCCGCTGCCAGGCCTGCCGGTCATTCGTGACCTGGTGGTCGACATGAGCATCTTCTACAAGCAGTACGAGAAGGTGAAGCCGTTCCTGCAGAACGATACGCCGGCTCCGGCCATCGAGCGTCTGCAGTCGCCGGAAGACCGCGACAAGCTGGACGGTCTGTACGAGTGCATCCTGTGCGCTTGCTGCTCGACCTCCTGCCCGTCGTTCTGGTGGAACCCCGACAAGTTCCTGGGCCCGGCCGCTCTGCTGCAAGCCTACCGTTTCCTGGCCGACAGCCGTGACACCAAGACCCAGGAGCGCCTGGCGTCCCTGGATGACCCGTTCAGCGTATTCCGCTGCCGCGGGATCATGAACTGCGTCAACGTTTGCCCGAAGGGTCTGAACCCGACCAAGGCAATCGGTCACGTACGTAACATGCTGCTGCAAAGCGGCACCTGATACAAAGCGTTGTAACTGCAGTAAGCCGAGGTGCGGGCGCTGAGCCCGCACTGAGGTAAAACCTGAGCAAGGACCCAAAAAGCCCGCGCTCGATACCTATGAAGATATGAGACCAGCAGGGGCTTTCCGGGCTGGTACCCGGAAAATCAGCAGGATCCAAGTGGCGTGGTTCAGTCGCTTTATTCGGACTTTTCCAGGTTTGCTGTGGCTCTCGCCGATCAGTCCCCTAACCGAGGGTGACCAAGCATGCAAGAAAGCGTGATGCAGCGCATGTGGGATAGCGCCCACCTTTCAGGTGGTAACGCTGCATATGTGGAAGAGCTCTACGAGCTCTACCTGCACGACCCTAACGCTGTGCCAGAAGAGTGGCGCACTTACTTCCAGAAGTTGCCAGCCGACGGCAGCACCGCTACCGATGTATCGCACTCGACGATCCGCGACCATTTCGTACTGCTGGCAAAGAACCAGCGCCGCGCACAACCGGTTTCCGCCGGGAGCGTGAGCACAGAACACGAGAAGAAGCAGGTTGAAGTTCTGCGACTGATCCAGGCCTATCGTATGCGCGGCCATCAGGCTGCCAAGCTCGACCCGTTGGGGTTGTGGCAGCGACCTGCGCCTGTAGACCTGTCGATCAATCACTACGGCTTGACCAATGCCGATCTTGATACGACCTTCCGTGCCGGCGACCTGTTCATCGGCAAAGAGGAGGCGAGCCTACGCGAGATCTTCGAGGCGCTCCAGAAGACATATTGTCGCACCATTGGCGCCGAGTTCACCCACATCGTCGATTCCGAGCAGCGCAGCTGGTTCCAGCAGCGTCTGGAAAGCGTGCGCGGCCGTCCGGAGTTCTCGGTCGACGTGCAGACGCACCTGCTCGAGCGCGTGACCGCCGGTGAAGGTCTCGAGAAGTACCTGGGCACCAAGTATCCAGGCACCAAGCGTTTCGGCCTCGAGGGCGGCGAAAGCCTGATCCCGATGCTGGACGAGATGATCCAGCGCTCCGGTTCCTACGGCACCAAGGAAGTCGTGATCGGCATGGCCCACCGCGGCCGTCTGAACGTGCTGGTCAACACCTTCGGCAAGAACCCGCGCGAGCTGTTCGACGAGTTCGAAGGCAAGAAGATGAACGAGCTGGGCTCCGGTGACGTGAAGTATCACCAGGGCTTCTCCTCCAACGTGATGACCCCGGGTGGCGAAGTGCACCTGGCCATGGCGTTCAACCCGTCCCACCTGGAAATCGTCTCGCCAGTGGTGGAAGGTTCGGTGCGCGCCCGTCAGGACCGTCGCAACGACACCGTGGGTGACAAGGTTCTGCCGATCTCGATCCACGGCGACGCCGCGTTCGCTGGCCAGGGCGTGGTCATGGAAACCTTCCAGATGTCGCAGACCCGCGGTTTCAAGACCGGCGGTACCGTGCACATCGTGATCAACAACCAGGTCGGTTTCACCATCAGCAACCCGCTGGACGCACGTTCCACCGAGTATGCAACCGACGTCGCCAAGATGATTCAGGCGCCGATCCTGCACGTCAACGGTGACGATCCGGAAGCCGTGCTGTTCGTGACTCAGCTGGCTATCGATTACCGCATGCAGTTCAAGCGTGACGTGGTCATCGACCTGGTCTGCTACCGTCGTCGCGGCCACAACGAGGCCGACGAGCCGAACGGCACCCAGCCGCTGATGTACCAGCAGATCTCCAAGCAGCGCACCACCCGTGAGCTGTATGCCGATTCGCTGATCCAGGCCGGTCGCATCGACGCCGAGCGCGCTCAGGCCAAGATCGATGAGTACCGCAACGCCCTGGACAACGGCCTGCACGTGGTGAAGAGCCTGGTCAAGGAGCCGAACCGCGAGCTGTTCGTCGACTGGCGTCCGTACCTGGGCCATGCCTGGACTGCGCGTCACGATACCCGCTTCGACCTCAAGACCCTGCAGGACCTGTCGGCCAAGCTGCTGGAACTGCCGGAAGGCTTCGTCGTCCAGCGTCAGGTCGCGAAGATCTACGAAGATCGCCAGAAGATGCAGGCCGGTGGCTTGCCGATCAACTGGGGTTATGCAGAGACCATGGCTTACGCCACGCTGCAGTTCGAAGGTCACCCGATCCGCATGACCGGCCAGGACATCGGCCGTGGCACCTTCTCGCACCGTCATGCGGTGCTGCACAACCAGAAGGACGCCAGCACCTACGTACCGCTGAAGAACCTGTTCCCGGGCCAGCCGCGTTTCGAACTGTACGACTCCTTCCTGTCGGAAGAGGCGGTATTGGCGTTCGAATACGGCTACTCGACCACCACGCCGAACGCGCTGGTGATCTGGGAAGCTCAGTTCGGCGACTTCGCCAACGGTGCCCAGGTGGTGATCGACCAGTTCATCACCAGCGGCGAGCACAAGTGGGGCCGCCTGTGCGGTCTGACCATGCTGCTGCCACACGGTTATGAAGGGCAGGGGCCGGAGCACTCCTCCGCGCGTCTGGAGCGTTACCTGCAGCTGTGCGCCGAGCACAACATCCAGGTCTGCGTACCGACCACCCCGGCACAGATCTACCACCTGCTGCGTCGTCAGGTCATTCGCCCGCTGCGCAAGCCGCTGATTGTCCTCACGCCGAAGTCGCTGCTGCGCCACAAGCTGGCCGTCTCGACCCTGGAAGATCTGGCCGAAGGCTCGTTCCAGACCGTGATCCCGGAAATCGACAGCCTCGATCCGGCCAAGGTCGAACGCCTGATCCTGTGCGGCGGCAAGGTCTACTACGACCTGCTGGAAAAACGCCGTGCCGAAGGCCGCGAAGACATCGCGATCCTGCGTCTGGAACAGCTGTATCCGTTCCCTGAGGACGATCTGGTCGAAATCCTGGCGCAATACACCAACCTCAAGCATGCGGTCTGGTGCCAGGAAGAACCGATGAACCAGGGCGCCTGGTACAGCAGTCAGCACCACATGCGCCGGATCCTGGGCCGCCACAACAAGGCACTGGTCCTGGAATACGCCGGCCGCGACGCTTCCGCCGCGCCAGCCTGTGGTTACGCATCGAAGCACGCCGAGCAGCAGGAGAAACTGCTGCAAGACGCCTTCACTGTCTAATGCCTTCGCGCACCTGAAACCGAATTTAAGGAAACACAGATAATGGCTATCGAGATCAAAGCCCCAACCTTCCCGGAATCGGTTGCCGATGGCACCGTTGCCACCTGGCACAAGCAGCCGGGCGAGGCCGTCAAGCGTGACGAGCTGATCGTCGACATCGAGACCGACAAGGTCGTCCTGGAAGTGCTGGCCACCGCCGATGGCGTGCTGGGCGCCATCGTCAAGGGCGAGGGCGACACCGTCCTGTCCGACGAAGTGCTGGGTTCGATCGTTGAAGGTGGTGCTGCTGCCGCTGCCCCAGCAGCTGCTCCGGCCGCCGCTGCCCCGGCTGCCGCTGCTGCTGCCGACGCTGGCGAAGATGACCCGATCGCTGCACCTGCCGCACGCAAGCTGGCCGAAGAAAACGCGATCGACCTGGCTACCGTTGCCGGCACCGGCAAAGGCGGGCGCATCACCAAGGAAGACGTCGTCGCCGCCGTCGCCAACAAGAAGTCGGCCCCGGCCCCGGCGGCCAAGCCGGCTGCTGCCGCCGCCGCTGCCCCGGTTGTCGTTGCCGCTGGCGACCGCACCGAGAAGCGCGTGCCGATGACCCGTCTGCGCGCCAAGATCGCCGAGCGTCTGGTCGAAGCCCAGTCGAACATGGCCATGCTGACCACCTTCAACGAAGTCGACATGACCGAAGTCATGGCCCTGCGTTCGAAGTACAAGGACCTGTTCGAGAAGACCCACAACGGCGTACGCCTGGGCTTCATGTCGTTCTTCGTCAAGGCCGCCACCGAAGCCCTGAAGCGCTTCCCGGCGGTCAACGCCTCGATCGACGGCAACGACATCGTCTACCACGGCTTCGCCGACGTCGGCGTTGCCGTGTCGAGCGACCGTGGCCTGGTGGTTCCGGTGCTGCGTAACGCCGAGTCGATGAGCCTGGCTGAAATCGAAAACGGCATCGCCACCTTCGGCAAGAAGGCCCGTGACGGCAAGCTGTCGATCGAAGAGATGACCGGTGGTACCTTCACCATCACCAACGGCGGTACCTTCGGCTCGATGATGTCGACCCCGATCGTCAACCCGCCACAGGCTGCCATCCTGGGCATGCACAACATCATCCAGCGTCCGATGGCCATCAACGGCCAGGTGGTTATCCGCCCGATGATGTACCTGGCACTGTCCTACGATCACCGCCTGATCGATGGCAAGGAAGCGGTAACCTTCCTGGTCACCATCAAGAACCTGCTGGAAGATCCGTCTCGCCTGCTGCTGGACATCTAACCCTCTGGCTGCGTACCGTGCCGGGCCTGGCTTCGCAAGAAGCCACGCCGCGCGGTCCGCGGCCTGTAGCTTGTAGCTGATAAGGAATCTTTTATGACCCAGAAATTCGACGTAGTGGTAATCGGTGCAGGTCCTGGCGGCTATGTTGCTGCCATCAAGGCCGCACAACTTGGTCTGAAGACTGCCTGTATCGAGAAGTACACCGACGCCGAGGGCAAGCTGGCCCTGGGCGGCACCTGCCTGAACGTAGGCTGCATTCCGTCCAAGGCGCTGCTGGACAGCTCCTGGAAGTACAAGGAAGCCAAGGAGAGCTTCAACGTCCACGGTATCTCCACTGGCGAAGTGAAGATGGACGTCGCCGCGATGGTTGGCCGCAAGGCCGGCATCGTGAAAAACCTGACCGGTGGCGTCGCCACCCTGTTCAAGGCCAATGGCGTGACCTCGATCCAGGGCCACGGCAAGCTGCTGGCTGGCAAAAAGGTCGAAGTCACCAAAGCCGACGGCACCACTGAAGTCATCGAAGCCGAGAACGTGATCCTCGCTTCCGGCTCGCGTCCGATCGACATTCCTCCGGCTCCGGTCGACCAGAACGTCATCGTCGACTCCACCGGCGCACTGGAGTTCCAGAGCGTACCGAAGCGCCTGGGCGTGATCGGTGCTGGTGTCATCGGCCTTGAACTGGGCTCGGTATGGGCTCGCCTGGGTGCTGAGGTCACTGTCCTGGAAGCCCTGGACACCTTCCTGATGGCTGCCGACACCGCAGTGTCGAAAGAAGCCCAGAAGACCCTGACCAAGCAAGGCCTGGACATCAAGCTGGGCGCTCGCGTCACCGGCTCGAAAGTCAACGGCAACGAAGTCGAAGTGACCTACACCAACGCCGAAGGCGAGCAGAAGATCACCTTCGACAAGCTGATCGTCGCGGTCGGCCGTCGCCCGGTGACCACCGATCTGCTGGCTGCAGACAGCGGCGTGACCATCGACGAGCGTGGCTACATCTATGTCGATGACTACTGCGCTACCAGCGTACCGGGCGTCTACGCCATTGGTGACGTGGTGCGTGGTCTGATGCTGGCCCACAAGGCTTCGGAAGAGGGCATCATGGTCGTCGAGCGCATTAAGGGCCACAAGGCCCAGATGAACTACGACCTGATCCCTTCGGTCATCTACACCCACCCGGAAATCGCCTGGGTCGGCAAGACCGAACAAGCCTTGAAGGCCGAGGGTGTTGAGGTTAACGTAGGCACCTTCCCGTTCGCGGCCAGCGGCCGTGCGATGGCGGCCAACGATACCGGTGGTTTCGTCAAGGTCATCGCTGACGCCAAGACCGACCGCGTTCTGGGTGTTCACGTGATTGGCCCATCGGCTGCCGAACTGGTACAGCAGGGCGCGATCGCAATGGAATTCGGCACCAGTGCCGAGGATCTGGGCATGATGGTCTTCAGCCATCCAACCCTGTCCGAAGCGCTGCATGAAGCAGCGCTGGCAGTGAATGGCGGCGCCATTCACGTGGCCAACCGTAAGAAGCGTTAATTATAAGAAACCACGGCGGGCTGCCCGTCGTGAGTCTTGCGTGCATGACTCACCGCGGAACGTCCGCCGGACCGGACAACACGGGAAAACCCGGGGTCAATGGTCACAGGTGGTGCGGCGCCAGCAATGGCGCAGCGCCGAAGCGCAGTACCTAACGAAGACGGTAAAAAGCATGAATCTTCACGAGTATCAGGGTAAGCAGCTGTTCGCTGAGTACGGCCTGCCAGTTTCCAAGGGTTTCGCAGTCGACACCCCTGAAGCTGCAGCAGAAGCCTGCGACAAGATCGGCGGGAACGAGTGGGTAGTCAAAGCCCAGGTTCACGCAGGTGGTCGCGGCAAGGCGGGCGGCGTCAAGCTGGTTCGCAGCAAGGAAGACGCCAAGGCGTTCGCTGCACAGTGGTTGGGCAAGAATCTGGTTACCTACCAGACTGATGCCAACGGTCAACCCGTCTCCAAGATTCTGGTCGAATCCTGCACTGACATCGCCAAAGAGCTGTACCTCGGCGCTGTAGTGGATCGTTCGAGCCGCCGTATCGTGTTCATGGCTTCCACCGAAGGTGGCGTGGACATCGAGAAAGTGGCGCACGACACGCCTGAGAAGATCCTCAAGGCTACCATCGACCCACTGGTTGGCGCTCAGCCGTTCCAGGGTCGTGAGCTGGCGTTCCAGCTGGGCCTGGAAGGCAAGCAAGTTCAACAGTTCGCCAAGATCTTCGTGGGCCTGGCCAAGCTGTTCAAGGATCACGATCTGGCCCTGCTGGAAGTGAACCCGCTGGTGATCAAGGCCGATGGCGACCTGCACTGCCTCGATGCCAAGATCAACATCGACGCCAACGCCATGTACCGTCAGCCTAAGCTGAAGACTTTCCACGACCCGTCGCAGGACGACGCCCGTGAAGCCCACGCTGCCAAGTTCGAACTGAACTACGTTGCCCTCGAAGGCAACATCGGCTGCATGGTCAACGGTGCCGGCCTGGCCATGGGTACCATGGACATCGTCAACCTGCACGGCGGCAAGCCAGCCAACTTCCTCGACGTGGGCGGCGGCGCTACCAAAGAGCGCGTTACCGAAGCGTTCAAGATCATTCTGTCCGACACCAACGTCGCGGCCGTTCTGGTCAACATCTTCGGCGGCATCGTTCGCTGCGACATGATCGCCGAAGGCATCATCGGTGCAGTGAAAGAAGTCGGCGTTAAAGTTCCGGTTGTCGTTCGCCTTGAAGGCAACAACGCCGAACTGGGCGCTAAAGTACTGGCAGAAAGCGGTTTGAACATCATTGCGGCCACCAGCCTGACCGACGCTGCTCAACAAGTTGTCAAAGCTGCGGAGGGCAAGTAATGAGCGTCCTGATCAATAAAGATACCAAAGTCATCTGCCAGGGCTTCACCGGCTCGCAGGGTACTTTCCACTCCGAACAGGCCATCGCCTACGGCACCAAGATGGTCGGCGGCGTTACGCCAGGCAAGGGTGGCACCACCCACCTGGGCCTGCCGGTGTTCAACACCGTCAAGGAAGCCGTGGAAGCCACCGGCGCTGACGCTTCGGTCATCTACGTTCCGGCTCCTTTCTGCAAGGACTCGATCCTGGAAGCAGCCTTCGGCGGCATCAAGCTGATCGTCTGCATCACCGAAGGCATTCCTACCCTGGACATGCTGGATGCCAAGGTCAAGTGCGACGAGCTGGGCGTGACCCTGATCGGCCCTAACTGCCCAGGCGTAATCACTCCGGGCGAGTGCAAGATCGGCATCATGCCAGGCCACATCCACCTGCCAGGCAAGGTCGGCATCGTTTCGCGTTCCGGCACCCTGACCTACGAAGCGGTCAAGCAGACCACCGACGCCGGCTTCGGCCAGTCGACCTGCGTGGGCATCGGCGGCGACCCGATCCCGGGCTCCAACTTCATCGACATCCTGAAGCTGTTCCAGGAAGACCCGAAAACCGAAGCGATCGTCATGATCGGTGAAATCGGCGGTTCGGCTGAAGAAGAAGCGGCGGCCTACATCAAGGCCAACGTCACCAAGCCAGTCGTTTCCTACATCGCCGGTGTTACTGCCCCGGCGGGCAAGCGCATGGGCCACGCTGGCGCCATCATTTCCGGCGGCAAAGGCACTGCGGACGAGAAGTTCGCCGCGCTGCAGGACGCTGGTGTGAAGACCGTGCGTTCCCTGGCTGACATCGGCAAGGCCCTGGCCGAGCTGACTGGCTGGGAAGTCAAGAAGTAATACCTGCTATACCCCCCACGCGCACAGAGGCCACCTTCGGGTGGCCTTTGTCGTTTTTGCGGTTCGAACAGGCAGTTAGGTTTTTCGATAGTTTTGATAGGAATTTTCGCGCAGACGAATGTTTCAATCAGAGGATAATTCCTACTGTTCACGGTCACACAGACGACAAACATGTACGCACATCGGACAAGCAGCACTGTGCCAGTGCGTTTGCCGGGTAAAACGGTTAATCTACGCGTTCACTCTGTGCCCGTACCCCAAAAGGGAACGACACGCTAAACGGGTCTGGCCTATCAAGCCGGGCAGCATTTCCCCTCATCCAAAAGGGAAATCCCCTCTCGAATCCCGATTTCAGCAGTGTGGTACTACCTTAAATGAAAGTTCTCAAAGGCCAGGATATCCTGGCGCTTGGCTTTATGACGTTTGCGCTTTTCGTAGGCGCGGGCAACATCATCTTCCCGCCTATCGTTGGCCTGCAGTCTGGCCCGCACGTGTGGATGGCGGCCCTGGGCTTCCTGGTCACCGCCGTGGGGCTGCCGGTCATTACCGTGGTCGCCCTGGCCAAGGTCGGTGGCGGCATGGATGCCCTGAGCAGCCCGATCGGCAAGTTCTTCGGTGGCCTGCTGGCGGCCGTGTGCTACCTGTCGGTCGGCCCGCTGTTCGCGACGCCGCGAACCGCGACCGTGTCGTTCGAAGTGGGTGTGGCGCCGCTGACCGGTGAAAGCCCGACAGCGCTGTTCATCTATAGCCTGGTGTACTTCGCCGTGGTACTGGCAGTGTCCATGTATCCGGGCAAACTGCTCGACACCGTCGGTCGCTTCCTCGCGCCACTGAAGATCATTGCCCTGGCGGTGCTGGGCATCGCTGCCTTCGCGCTGCCGGCCGGAACCATCGGTGAAGCTCAGCCGGCCTATGCGGCCGCTGCGTTCTCCAAGGGCTTCTCCGATGGCTACCTGACCATGGACACCCTCGGTGCCCTGGTATTCGGTATCGTCATCGTCAATGCCATCCGCTCGCGCGGTGTCGAGTCGCCGAAGTTGATCACTCGGTATGCCATCATCGCTGGCCTGATCGCTGGTGTTGGCCTGGCGCTGGTGTACATCAGCCTGTTCCGCCTCGGTGCCGGCAGCCATGAGATTGCCGCCGGTGCCACCAACGGTGCCGCTGTCCTGCATGCCTATGTGCAGCACACCTTCGGCTCGCTGGGCAGTGGCTTCCTCGCCGTGCTGATCGCGTTGGCGTGCCTGGTGACTGCGGTCGGCCTGACCTGTGCCTGTGCCGAGTACTTCAGCCAGGTCCTGCCGCTGTCGTACCGTGCGCTGGTGGTGATCCTGGCAGGCTTCTCGTTGCTGATCTCCAACCTGGGCCTGACCAAGTTGATCATGTTCTCGATCCCGGTACTGACCGCCATCTATCCCCCATGCATCGTGGTGGTGGGGCTGAGCTTCGTGAAGGAGCTGTGGCATTCGCCGACCCGTATCCTGGCCCCGGTGATGCTGGTGTCGCTGGTGTTCGGTATCGTCGACGCGATCAAGGGCAGCGAGATTGCCCATGTCTTGCCAGACGTTCTGGCGCATTTGCCGCTGAGCGATCAAGGCCTGGCCTGGCTGGTACCTTCGGTGGTAACGCTGGTTGGCGCAGTGGCCTGCGACCGCCTGCTCGGCAAGCCGCGCGAAGCCTTGGCCTGATGGCATAGGTCGAAGCCTGAGGGCAGCACCGGTCACGAGCCGCAGGGTGCTGGCCAAGGGTTGAAACCCGCAAGCCCCGAATCCGTATGGATGCGGGGCTTTTTCGTTTCAGGTTGTGCCTTTTGCCGCTTGTGGGCGTCGAAACCCGGTCACTATCCTTTGTGCACCTGGCTCTCGGGAATCCTGCATGAACTTCATCCAAAGCAATCTACACAACCTCCTGGCCGTCTGCTGGTTCGCCCTCTGCTGGGGCGGCTACACCCGCTATGCCATCTGGAAAGGCCGAGACACTGCCTGCCTGGCCAGCGTGCTGCATCTATACCGGGAAGACTGGATGCGCCGCATGCTGCTGCGCGACAACCGCATCGCCGACGCCAGCGTGATTGGTAACCTGGAGCGCAACGCCTCGTTTTTCGCCTCCAGCACGCTGATCATCCTTGCCGGTATTCTCACCGTGCTAGGTGCTTCGGATCGCGCCCTGTCGCTGCTTGCAGACCTGCCGCTGGTACAGCAGGCATCCCAGGGTATGTCGGAAATCAAGCTGCTGTGCCTGGCGATGGTCTTCGTCTACGCCTTCTTTACCTTCAGCTGGTGCATGCGCCAGTACAACTTTGCCGCGGTATTGGTGGGGTCCGCGCCAATGATTGGTGAACGCCAGGTCAACGAACTGGAGCGCAAGGCGTTTGCCTCGCGGGCGGCGCGGGTGCTTTCGCTGGCGGCCAACCAGTTCAACTTCGGCCTGCGCTCTTATTACTTCGGCATGGCCATGCTCACGTGGTTTATCAGCCCGTGGCTGTTCATGATCGTGAGTGTCGGGGTAGTGCTGATTCTGTATCGCCGAGAGTTCCATTCCGACGTATTGGACGTCATGGTGTTCACCCCCACCGAAAGTGTCCCGACAGAAGTGCCCAATACAAGGACTGAAACGATTAACTCGTAAGACGCAGGCACAAAAAAACCCGACAATGTCGGGTTTTTTTGTGCCTGTCGTTTACTGCTTGGCAGGTTCGGCAGGCGCGGTGGTCGGTGCCGGAGTAGTCGGGGCGGCCTCTTCGGCGGCCTTCTGCTCGGCTTCGGCCTGATCTTTGGCGGCTTCGGCGTTTTCCTTGGCGGCGTCGTTCATCTTATCCTGAGCATCACCCATCTTTTCCTGGGCTTGTTCACGGTGTTCTTGTGCGTCCTGGGCTTTGTCTTCGCTCGCTTTATCGCAAGCAGCCAGGCCCATGGCAGCAGCCAGCATCAGAGCAAAAGCAAAAGGTTTACGCATGGGGGTGTTTCCTCTTGGTGAATAACTGAGTTGTTCCTTCGAGTTCGGCGGTGTGGAATAAGTTCCACGTTTTTTCAGATATATAACGCCGTGTTCTATATGGACTTTTTACTGTTTTTGTGCCGTAACGGCAGTGATCCTGGGAACTGCATATGAACGCATCAAGCTTGCAGGCCATGGCCGAACGCTTTCTTTCAGCATTGAAGCATTGCCAGTTGTTACAGATGCGTGTGGTCCATGCCGACCGCGACGGCATGACGCTGATGTTGCCTTGGTCAGCGTCGATTGTCGGCAACCCGCAGACCGGTGCGGTACATGGCGGCGCCCTGACCACGCTGATGGATACCACCTGCGGCATGGCCACCCTGTGCGTGCTGCCGCGCTTCGAGGTGTGCCCGACCCTCGACCTGCGCATCGACTATATGCACCCGGCCGAAGCGGGTAAGCCCATCTATGGCCATGCCCAATGCTACCGGGTCACCCGCGATGTGATCTTCACCCGCGGTAGCGCCTACCAGGACGACCCGGATCAGCCGATCTGCCAAGTGGTCGGCACCTTCATGCGTCTGGGCCAGCAGATCAAAGGCGGCATCGGTTTCGCCAACACCCTGAAGGAGGGCGGGGCATGATTCCTGAGGGCATTCGTCAGCAGTTGAATGCGGCCCACGCTGTCGGTGATTACCGCCCGTTACTGGCCTTGATCCCTTATGCAGGCCTGATTGGCATCGAGTGCGAGCGCGAGGGCGATGACCTGCTGTTTCGCCTGCCGGCCAACCAGGACAACATCGGCAACCCCTTGCTGCCGGCCATCCATGGCGGCGTGATCGCCGGGTTCATGGAGTTGTCCGCGGCGCTCTACCTACTGATCTACAGCGAAAGCGCGAGCATTCCGAAGATCATCGATTTTTCCATCGACTACCTGCGCGCCGGGCACTTGCGCGACACCTACGCCCAGTGCCAGCTCTGGCGTCAGGGGCGGCGGGTCACCAACGTCGCCATCACTGCCTGGCAGGCTGACCGCCAGTCACCGATCGCCACCGCCCGTGCGCACTTCAAGATCGAACCGGAAAAGCCCTTGAAATCGTCTGGGCAGCCCCCATCTGCATGACATCCGCCGTTAACGCTGGCCATGTCGGCCGCGGGGCGCCACTGCCATCAGATCGGAGTTTTGAAGACCATGAGTGTGGAGACTCAAAAAGAAACGCTGGGCTTCCAGACCGAGGTAAAGCAGCTGCTGCACCTCATGATCCATTCGCTGTACTCGAACAAGGAGATCTTCCTGCGTGAGCTGATCTCCAACGCCTCCGACGCCGCCGACAAGCTGCGCTTCGAGGCCCTGGCCAAGCCAGAACTGCTCGAGAACGATGCCGACCTGAAGATCCGCCTGAGCTTCGACAAGGACGCCGGTACCGTGACCCTCGAAGACAACGGCATCGGTATGAGCCGTGAGGATGTCATCGCCCACCTGGGCACCATTGCCAAGTCCGGCACCGCCGACTTCATGAAGAACCTCACCGGTGACCAGAAGAAGGACTCGCACCTGATCGGTCAGTTCGGTGTCGGCTTCTACTCGGCCTTCATCGTTGCCGACAAGGTCGATGTATACAGCCGCCGCGCTGGCCTGCCAGCCGCCGAAGGCGTGCACTGGTCGTCGAAGGGCGAAGGTGAATTCGAAGTTGCCACCATCGACAAGCCGCAGCGTGGCACCCGTATCGTCCTGCACCTGAAGAAGGGCGAGCTGGAGTTCGCCGATGGTTGGCGCCTGCGCAATGTGGTCAAGAAGTACTCCGATCATATTGCCCTGCCGATCGAACTGCCCAAGGAGCAGGCTCAAGCCGCTGAAGGCGAAGAAAAGCCCGCGCAGGAATGGGAAACCGTCAACCGCGCCAGCGCCCTGTGGACCCGTTCGCGCTCCGAGGTGAAGGACGAGGAATACCAGGAGTTCTACAAGCACATCGGCCATGACTTCGAGAACCCGCTGGCCTGGAGCCACAACAAGGTCGAAGGCAAGCTTGAGTACAACTCGCTGCTGTACGTGCCGGCCCGTGCGCCGTTCGACCTGTACCAGCGCGAAGCGCCACGTGGCCTGAAGCTGTACGTTCAGCGCGTGTTCATCATGGACCAGGCCGAGTCGTTCCTGCCGCTGTACCTGCGCTTCATCAAGGGTGTGGTGGATTCCAACGACCTGTCGCTGAACGTGTCCCGCGAGATCTTGCAGAAAGACCCGATCATCGACTCGATGAAAACCGCGCTGACCAAGCGCGTGCTGGACATGCTGGAGAAGTTGGCCAAGAACGAGCCTGAGCAGTACAAGAGCTTCTGGAAGAACTTCGGCCAGGTGCTGAAGGAAGGCCCGGCTGAAGACTTCGCCAACAAGGAAAAGATCGCCGGCCTGCTGCGTTTTGCCTCCACCCAGGACGACAGCGGCGAGCAGAGCGTTGCCCTGGCCGATTACCTGGCACGCGCCAAGGAAGGTCAGGACAAGATCTACTACCTCACCGGCGAATCCTACGCTCAGGTCAAGAACAGCCCGCACCTGGAAGTCTTCCGCAAGAAAGGCATCGAGGTCCTGCTGCTGACCGACCGTATCGACGAGTGGCTGATGAGCTACCTCAACGAGTTCGATGGCAAAGCATTCGTCGACGTCGCCCGTGGCGATCTCGACCTGGGCAAGCTGGACTCGGAAGAGGACAAGAAAGCCCAGGAAGAAGTGGCCAAGGACAAGGAGGGCCTGGTCGAGCGTCTGAAAGGTGCCTTGGGTGACAGCGTCGCCGAAGTCCGCGTCTCGCACCGCCTGACCGACTCGCCGGCGATCCTTGCCATTGGCGAACAGGACCTGGGCCTGCAAATGCGCCAGATTCTCGAGGCCAGCGGCCAGAAGGTGCCGGAATCGAAGCCGATCTTCGAATTCAACCCGACTCATCCGCTGATCGAGAAGCTGGACAACGAGCAGAGCGAAGACCGCTTTGCCGAACTGTCGCACATCCTCTTCGATCAGGCCGCGCTGGCGGCCGGTGATAGCCTGAAGGATCCGGCAGCTTACGTTCGTCGCCTGAACAAGCTACTGGTCGAGCTGTCTGCTTGAGTTGATGCACAGGAAAGCCCGCTTCGGCGGGCTTTTTTATAGTCAGTGCCTGAGGAGTGCTTGATGAGCAAGGTAATCGTCGAATCGCTGGTCTATCACCTGTCCGGCAAGACCTATGAAAGCCGCCTGGTCTACGAGCCAGGTGCGCTGGGTCGCCCGGGCCTGGTGATGGCGCCGAACTGGATGGGTATCGGTGACGGCGCCGAGCGTATCGCCAAGGAAGTGGCCGAGAAGGGGTATGTGGTTCTGATTGCCGACCTGTACGGGCAGTCGGTGCGTCCGTCCAATGCCGATGAGGCCGGGGCGGCAATGATGCCGCTGAAAAATGACCGGGGCGAACTGCGCAAGCGCATGAAGGAAGCGCTGGATCAACTGTTGGGGCAATCCAAGGCGCTGCTCGAGCCGGGCAAGGTAGCCACCTTCGGCTTCTGTTTCGGTGGCTGCTGTGCGCTGGAGCTGGCCCGTACCGGTGCCGACCTGAAGGCTGCGGTGTCTTTCCACGGCACACTGGATACCCCGAACCCTGAAGATGCCAAGCGTATCAAGGGCTCGGTGCTGGTCTTGCATGGTGCCTCCGACCCGCTGGTACCCAAGGAGCAATTGCCTGCGTTCGAGGACGAAATGAACGCCGCCAAGGTGGACTGGCAATTGCTGAGCTACGGTGGAGCGGTGCATTCGTTCACCGACCCGAGCGCCAATGTGCCGGGCAAGATGCAGTACGACCGTCGCACCTCGGAGCGGGCGTTCCGCGCGATGCACAACCTGCTTACTGAAGTGTTCCAGCGTTGATGTTCTGAGGGGCCGCAACGCGGCCCCGATTCAGCGAGGCAATTCGATTCTTGAGGTTTCCCCCGGCACCGTCGGCCAGTCCCCGGCAGCCCACCTGGCCCTGGCCCGCTCGATCAGCTCCCCATCACTGGCCACAAAATTCCAGTTCATCCGCCGCGGCCCATCCAGTGGCTCGCCGCCAATCAGCACCAGCTGGCATTCTTCCTCCGCATACAGCGTGACCTCTTCCCCCTCCGGCAGCACGACCAGGCTACAGGCTTCGACTGCCTCGTCGTCCATCAGCAGCTCACCATCGAGCAGATACAGCGCACGTTGCACATGTTCGGCCGGCACCACCAGCGTGGTAGCGGGCTGCATGAGCACATGGGCATAGAGGGTAGGGGAGAGCACCGGCACCGGTGACTTCAGGCAGAACCCACTGCCAGCAATCATGCAGATGCGCACGCCCAAACTGTCGCTGACCGGCAGGCTTGCCGCTGGATGGTGGCTGTAGCTCGGCTCGCCCTGTTCCAGCGCCTTTGGCGCGGCCAGCCACACCTGCAGCCCGTGCAAGCGTGAGCCATGGGCCAGGGCGTCCGCAGGCGTGCGCTCGACATGCGCCACGCCGCGGCCGGCAGTCATCCAGCTCACATCCCCAGGCAGCACACGTTGCTCCGAGCCCAGGCTGTCCTTGTGCAGGATCGCGCCTTCGAACAGGTAGGTGAGGGTGGAGAGACCGATATGCGGATGCTGGCGAATATCCATGCCATGGCCCGGCGCATAGTCGGTTTCGAGCATATGGTCGAAGAACACGAAGGGGCCGACACTGCGGCACTGTGCCGAGGGCAGCGGGCGCAGGATCGGCTGGCCCTCGACCGATTCGGCGCGTGGGCGGATGATCAGGGGGCTGCTCATGGCGGGCTCCAGGCGAGGGGGAAATGCCCCAAGCATAGCGGTTTGCCGAGCAATGCTGAACCGTTGCGCTGGCTACCCGGTCTACCCTGCTGATGCCCGGAAAAGGAGATTGCCCATGATTGCCAGAGCGCTGGCCTGCATGCTGTTGTCAGGCTGGCTGTGCCAGGCGGCCCAGGCCCGTGACTATCGCTACAGCGATGCCCATCTGCACTACGTGGACTTCTTCCAGGAGACCGAGGGCATGTCAGCGCTGATCAAGGCCATGGATGATGCCGGTGTCGAGCATTCGATGATTTCCGGCATTCCGGTGGCCAAGAAATGGCACGAAGATGAGCCAAAGCGCCCACGCTATTACGCAGGAGACGACGCCGATGCTTATTGGTACAGCGCGACCGATACCTATGTGGCTGCGGCGCTGGAAAAACTACCGGTCGAACAGCGAAAGCGTTTCCATCCGTTTCTGACCGGTTTCAACCCGGTGGACAAGAATGCCGTCAGCCATATCGAGCGCATGCTCGAACTGAACCCGGGGTTGTGGCAGGGGATCGGTGAGGTGTTCACCCGCCATGACGACCTGACCGCGCTGACCAGTGGTGATACACCGCGCGCCAACAACGAAGCGATGACCCGTATCTATCACCTGGCGGCCGAACGCGATATGCCGGTGTTGCTGCATTCGAACATCACCTCCAAGCGCGAGCGCAATCCGCTGTACCTCGCCGAACTCGAAGAGCCCCTGCGTAATCATCCGCATACCCGCTTCATCTGGGCGCATGCGGGTAGCAGTGCGGAGATCCATCGGCATCAGACCCGGATGGACTTCCTCTTGCCTGTGTTGACGCGATTGCTGGCGGACTATGCGAATTTGTATGTGGACTTGTCGTGGAGTGTGCTGGAACCCTATCTGCTGGACGAGCAGGGCGTACCGCGCCAGGAATGGGTGGCGCTGGTCAAGCGCTATCCGGACCGGTTCATGCTGGGGTCGGATGTGGTGGGGCGGTTTGGCAGCCTTGGCGAGCAGATGCATGGCTTCAGGCCGTTCCTGGATGCGTTGCCTGAAGAAGTGGCCAGCAAGGTGGCTCGGGATAATTTCCTGGCGGTGTTGCCCAAGGGGAAGAAGTAGCTGCCCGTATAAGCAATACAAATGAAAACGCCCCGAACCAGTCGGGGCGTTTCACTTACCGCAGCAGCGTCTTACTTGCCTTCCCAGCGCTTGAGCACCAGCGTGGCGTTGGTGCCACCGAAGCCGAAGCTGTTGCTCATCACGGTGGTGAGCTTGGCGTCTTCGGTCTTGCGCACGATCGGCAGGTCCGCGACTTCAGGGTCCAGCTCGTCGATGTTGGCGGAGCCGGCGATGAAGTTGTTTTCCATCATCAGCAGGCAGTAGATCGCCTCGTGTACGCCTGCGGCACCCAGCGAGTGGCCCGACAGGCTCTTGGTCGAGCTGATCTTCGGCGCCTTGTCGCCGAACACTTCGCGAACACCCTTCATTTCTGCCACGTCACCGACCGGGGTCGAGGTGCCGTGGGTGTTCAGGTAGTCGATCGGGGTGTCGACGGTGGACAGCGCCTGCTGCATGCAGCGGATGGCGCCTTCGCCGCTTGGTGCGACCATGTCGTAGCCATCGGAAGTGGCGCCGTAGCCGACGATTTCGGCGTAGATCTTGGCGCCACGGGCCAGGGCGTGCTCCAGTTCCTCGACCACCACCATGCCGCCGCCGCCAGCGATGACGAAGCCGTCACGGTCGGCGTCGTAGGCGCGCGAAGCCAGTTCCGGGGTTTCGTTGCGCTTGGTCGACAGGGCGCCCATGGCATCGAACAGGAACGACTGGCTCCAGTGCTCTTCTTCACCGCCGCCGGCGAAGACGATGTCCTGCTTGCCCCACTGGATCTGCTCCAGGGCGGTGCCGATGCAGTGTGCGGAAGTGGCGCAGGCCGACGAGATCGAGTAGTTGATACCTTTGATCTTGAACGGGGTCGCCAGGCACGCCGAAACGGTGCTGCCCATGGTCCGGGTGACGCGATACGGGCCGACGCGCTTGACGCCTTTTTCGCGCAGGGTATCCAGCGCTTCCATCTGGTTCAGGGTCGAAGCGCCGCCCGAGCCGGCGACCAGGCCGGTACGCGGGTTGGAAATCTGCTCTTCGGTCAGGCCGGCGTCCTTGATCGCGTCCTGCATCGCCAGGTAGGCGTAGGCAGCGGCGTGGCCGACGAAGCGGTAGACCTTGCGGTCGATCAGTTCTTCGAGGTTGAGGTCGATGGAACCGGAAACCTGGCTACGCAGCCCCATTTCCTTGTATTCCGGGTTGTAACGGATACCCGGACGGCTGTTGCGCAGGTTTTCGGTGACGGTAGCTTTGTCATTGCCCAGGCACGATACGATGCCCAGACCAGTGATAACGACGCGGCGCATGCGAATAACCCTTAGAAATTGTCAGTGGAGGTGAACACGCCGACCCGCAGGGCCTCGGCGGTGTAGATCTCGCGGCCGTCGACGCTGACCGAACCATCGGCGATGGCCATGTTCAGCTTGCCCTTCAGGACGCGCTTGATGTGGATGTTGTAGGTGACTTTCTTGGCGGCAGGCAGCACCTGGCCGAAGAACTTCACTTCGCCCGAACCCAGCGCACGGCCACGGCCCGGCAGGCCCTGCCAGCCGAGGAAGAAGCCGACCAGCTGCCACATGGCGTCAAGGCCCAGGCAGCCCGGCATCACCGGGTCGCCTTCGAAGTGGCAGGCGAAGAACCACAGGTCCGGGGTGATATCCAGCTCGGCGACCAATTCACCTTTGCCGTACTTGCCGCCTTCTTCGCTGATGTGGGTGATGCGATCGACCATCAGCATGTTCGGCGCGGGCAGTTGCGCATTACCTGGGCCGAACAGCTCACCGCGACTGCAGCGCAGCAGGTCTTCCCGAGTAAAGGCGTGTTGTTTGGTCATGCGAGCTCCTCAATAACCCCCTGTGGCAGGGGATGAATCTTCCCGGCCGACCCTTCTGCTTCTGGGACGGCAGCCTACAGGTAGACTATTGCGTTGTGGTGAAAGTCACAGCGCACCTGGTGAAAGAAGTACAGGTGTGCACTGAAACGCTATTTTCAGGTCCGAACAAGGTCCTGTCCAGTACTTAAGACTGCCGCAATTTAGCATTTATCGCCAGTCGCATCGCCAGTTGCAGCTGTCCGTCCGGGCAACCAGCGCTGCAATACCCGCTGCAACTCGGTGCGGCGGAACGGTTTGCTCAGGTAATCATTCATGCCGGCGGCCATGCAGCGCTCGCGGTCACCCTGCAGGGCATTGGCGGTCAAGGCGATGATCGGTAACTGCGCGCAAGCCGGCAACAGGCGGATACGCCGGGTCGCTTCGTAGCCATCCAGCTGCGGCAGGCGGCAATCCATCAGCACGGCGGCGAACGGCTGCTGGCTGACCAGCTCCACCGCTTGAAGCCCGTCGTGGGCCACGCTGACCTCCATCCCCAGGCTGCGCAACATGGCTTCGATGACGCTCTGATTGACCGGATTGTCCTCCACCAACAGGATGCGCTTGCCCACCTGAAGTGGCGCGCTGGCCGCCGAGTTGCCGGGCAGCGTTGCGGGCACGGTGCTGGCCAGCGGCAGCGGCATTTCCAGGGTAAAGGTCGAACCCAGCCCCTCGCGGCTTTCACCGCGCAGCTTGCCGCCCATGCGTTCGGCCAGGGTGCGGGCGATCGACAGGCCCAGGCCGGTGCCGCCATAGCGCCGGGAAATCGAACTGTCGGCCTGCTGGAAGGCAACGAACATCATTTCCAGGCGTTCGCTGTCGATGCCGATGCCGGTGTCACGCACGCTGCAGGTGAACCACAGTGATTGCCGGTCCAGCGACTGCCAGCGCGCTTCGACCTGAACCTGACCGCGCTCGGTGAACTTCAAGGCGTTGCCGATCAGGTTGAGGAGGATCTGGCGGATGCGCGTCGGGTCGCCGATCACGTGTGGCTGTGCGCCGTCTGCCGGCAGTTGCAGGCGCAGTTCCAGGCCGCGCTGCTGTGCGCTGTGCTGGAACGACTGCACGCTGCTGGTGATAAGTTCACCCAGGTTGAACTCGATGTGCTCCAGTTCCAGCGCAGTGCGTTCGATCCGCGAGAAATCGAGGATGTCATTGATGACCTTCAGCAAGTGCCCGGTGGACTCGCTGGCCACGGCGGTGTAGTCGGCCTGCTCGCTGGTCAGCTGGGTGGTCTCCAGCAGTTGCAGCATTCCCAGCACGCCGTTCATGGGGGTGCGCAGTTCATGGCTCATCATTGCCAGGAACTCCGACTTGGCGCCGTTGGCCTGCTCGGCTTCCTCGCGCGCCTGGATCAGCTGGGCGATGGCCCGTTTCTGTTCGGCGCTGGCCTGCTCCAGGGCATTGGCGAGGTTGTTGATATGGCGCGCCAGGTGGCCGAGTTCGCTGTCGTCGACGACCGGCAGCGGAGCGTTGTATTCGCCCTGCTGGATGGCCTTGACCGCATGGCCCATGTCACTGATCGGCTTGGCCAGGCTCATGGCCAGGCGGCGGGCCAGGAGAAAGGTGAACAGCAGGGCGAACAGCGCGAGAATGCCGGCCTTGATCACGATTTCCTGTTGGCGCTGGCTGAAGGCATCGTCCGACATGCCGACGATCACCCGCCCCAGGTAGTCGTCACCGATGGCCGGTGTCGGCGCCTTGCCCTGTTGCAGGAAGTCGCTGTCCAGGCGGATTTGCTGGAGGCGGATCGGCGCCTGGAACACTTCTACCTGCTGTGCCCGGTTGTTGCTCTCGTCCTGCTGCTCGACGTACACCAGGATGTGGTTACGGCTGTCCTGCACCTCGAGGAAGCGCACGTGCGGGATGCTCAGGGTGGCGCGCATCAGGCCTTCGAGGACTTCATTGTTACCGGAGATGACGCCGTATTCGGATGCCGGGGCCAGCTGGTTGGCAATCAGCTGCCCGGTGTGGTTCAGCTCCTGGCGCAGATCCTGGATCCGCACGAAGGTGAAAAAACTGATCAACAGCAGGGTCAGCAACAGTGCCGGGCCGAGGCTGATGATCTGGGTGCGGGTGTGGATGTCCCAGCTCAGGCGTTTGCTCATGGGGTGGGTTCTCCTTCGGCCAGGGCCTTGGCAGTGGCGTTCGGATCGATCGGTTCAAGGCCCAGGGCACGCGCTACCTGCTGGTTGCCGCTGACCCCATAGCGTGCCGGATACAGGCTGCGGGGCCAACGTGCTGGCGGCTGGTCGAGCAACTGGTCGAGCACGGCCAGCCAGTCGTCCTGGTCGCTGTAGGTACTGGCCAGGGCGCCGGCGCGAACGAAGCCGGCGTTCGGGCCGATCAGTGCCATTTGCCGGCCGTAGCTGCTGAGCAAGAGGTTTTTCGCGGTCTTGGAGTTGTACAGGTCGGGGTCATCGAGGCCTAACAGTACGTCGCTGTTGGCCAGCAGATGTTGCAAGGGCCGGCTGTCGCGTTGGTCTGGCCAGTCCTGGGCGACGATCTCAAGGCCCAGTGGGCGCGCCGCCTGGCGTAGCTCGTCCAGCAGGAAGTGGCTGTGCTCACCGTACAGTACGCCGATGCGCTGGGCCTGTGGCAACAGGTAGCGGGCCAGGCGCAGTTGCCGCGCCAGCGGCGGGTCGCTCCACAGCAGGGTCAGGTAAGCAGGGCGCGACTTTCCCAGGCGTTGTTCAGCCTGTACCCGGCTGATACGCATGGCCAGCGCAGGCGGCCCGCTGCTTTCGCTCAGGCGCCAGTCCAGCGCGCTGGCGTCGAGCAGCACCAGGCGCACGTCAGCCTTGAGCTGAGCGGGGCGGGGCAACGCGGCGGTGCTCTGGAAACGCACCTGGTCGTGGCCGCGGCGGCCTTGCAAGGCTTCGACGAAGCTGCGCACGCCGGGCTGCTCTTCGCCGCCGACCAGCAGGATTTCGCTGGCGGACAGCGTACCCACAGGCCACAGGCAGAACAGCAGCAGGCGCAGCAGCCGGGCCATCAGAACTCCAGCTCCGCGCTGACGCTCAGGCGGTGGCGGCTGTCATAACGGTTCTGTTCGACCGTGGTGGGCTGGTCGTCAAGGCGTTGCTGCCACAGTGCGGCCAGCTCCAGGGTGCTGCCCTGGATGCGGAAGCGCTTGGCCACGCGCAGGTCGATGCGTTCGTAGCGATACTGGTTGAGGGCGTCGTCGCCGTAATAGAACAGTGCGCTTGACCAACCCTCGCCCCATTCGCGCATCCACCCGGCCGAGCCACTGTTGCGTGCGCTGAGGCGACGGTCGGCAGGGTTGCTGGCCCAGGCATCGACATAGGCATAGGTCAGGCGCAGGCGGTCACGCGGTGCCAGGCGCCAGTCGAGTTGCGCCTCGCTACCGCTGAAGCGGGCCTTGTTGGCATTGCTGGCGATGTACTGGTTGTTCTTCAGGGGTTCGCTGATCATTCCGGTGATCTCGTCGTAGAACAGCTTCACATCCATGTTCAGGTCGAAGTCGCTGAAGTAGCCGTTGTAGCCCAGCTCGCGTGAGCGCATGCGTTCCTGTTCGAGGTCTCCCGGGCCGCGGGTCTTGACGAAGTATTCGCCATCTTGCAACCCAAATTTATTAGGCGTCAGGTTTTTGACCGTGTAGCTCCAGTTGACGTTGTTCTCGAACATGTCCGGCGAGCGCACGGCCTCGGAATACACCGCGCGCAGGCCGTGGCGCGGTGTGATCAGGTAGTTGACCGCCATGCGTGGGGTCAGCGAGCTGCCGGACAGGCGCGAGTCCTCAAACATCGCGCCGCCCTGGACAATCCAGTGCTCATCGGCGCGCCACTCCAGTTGGCCGAACAGACGCCAGGTCTGGTCGTCGATACTGCCGTTGAAGTAGGTCTGCGAATCGGCGCGATCATAGCGGTAGTTCATGCCGCTCAGCAGGCGCAGGCTGTCGGTCAGGCTCAGGGTGTCCTGGATTTCGAGGTCGTATCGGGTCTCGCGGGTGCTTTGGTCTACGTCGCCGCATACCGGGTCCTTGCCACCAGCGTTCCATTGAGCCTCCACCTGTCGAGTGAGCTCTTTGAGGACAGGGTCGTTGGTGGACGGGGTTTGACCCAGCGCAATTCCGCGGGCGACCTTTTCCGCGTAATCAGGATTGATCTGCCAAAGTCGTGTCAACTCGGGACTAAAAGACTCGAGGGCGTCACAGGCGCGCCAGACTTGCTGGCGATCAAATTGTTGTGCCGAACCCTGTATATAAAGGCTGTGCTCTGCGTTGAAGTCTTTGGTCCAACGCATAGAGCCTGCGTAATCCTTGGCGTTGACGTCTGCATCTTTACCTGCTTGGTAGCTACCAAACACTGGCTGATAGGTGTACGGCCGCTGGTTGCTGCCCTCCTTGGCTGCCAGTTGCCATTCCAGGGTCTGGTCTGGCGCAAGGACGTGGCTGACACTGAGGTTGAAGCGGTTCAGGCGGCGGCTGTCGCGGTAATCCTGGCCGAACTGGTTCTCGTCGAAGCCATCGTCCTGCTGACCGGACACCGACAGGCGCAGGTCGCCGCCATCCCAGCCGAAACCATGGCTGAGGTAATAGTCGTTGATGCCATCCTGGCCGCGGGTCAGTTTCATCCGCGTGCCGTGGCTGTCGGCCGGGTTGCGGGTGAGGATGTTGACCACCGCCATCAATGCGTTGGCACCGTAGCTGACGGTGTTGGGGCCGCGGAACACCTCGATGCGCTCGATGTCTTCGATGGCGACCGGGATGTCGCTCCAGTCCACCGTGGCCAGGCCGGCCCGGTACACCGAGCGGCCGTCGATCAGTACCTGCATGCGTCGCGCATCGTTGACGTTGCTGCCGTGGTAGTTGACCGTCGGTTGGTTGCCGGCGCCGTAGCCGATCATCATGCCCGGTACCAGGCGCAGCAGTTCGGGGATGTCACGGGCACCGCTGGCGCGGATCAGCTCGTTGTCGAGCACGGTCATGCTGCCCGGTACCGCAGCGGGGGATTGCTTCAGCCGCGTGGCGGTCAGAACCTGCGGCAGGTCGGTGTTGTCGATGAACAAGTCATCGGCCATGGCCGAGCCGCCGAGCAAGGCAGTCAGCAACAGCAGGCGAGGGTAAGGGGGCGGGCCGGGGAACACAGGACTGCCTTGTCTCAGGATTGAAACAGGCATGTTAACTGACCGACAAGGTTTTGCCAGTGATCCCGGGTGGATTTGCCTTTCATTGCGAAGCGGACAAGGCGGACAGCGGTGACCTCACAGGAGGGATTGGCCAGAAACAGACTGTAGGAGCGGAGTGATCCGCGATGCGCCGCGCGGGCGGCGCTCGATCTCACAGGCGCCAAAAATCCCCCGCCGGACCCAAAGGAGCCCGCCACTGGCTCTGTCGCAAGCGACCCGTATAATGTTCAGGTCGCCACTTAACTTAATGGCTTTAACGGATTGATTATGACTGAACAGCAACCTGTTGCAGTTCTGGGAGGCGGCAGCTTCGGCACCGCCGTGGCGAACCTGCTGGCCGAAAATGGCGTGCCGGTGCGCCAATGGATGCGCGACCCCGAGCAGGCCGAGGCGATGCGGGTCAACCGCGAGAACCCGCGCTACCTCAAGGGTATCCGCCTGCAGGACGGTGTCGAACCGGTCAACGACCTGCTGGCCACCTTGCAAGCCAGCGACCTGATCTTCGTCGCGCTGCCGTCGAGTGCCCTGCGCAGTGTGCTGGCGCCCCATGCCGAGCTGCTGCGCGGCAAATACCTGGTCAGCCTGACCAAAGGCATCGAGGCGCAGAGCTTCAAGCTGATGAGCCAGATCCTCGAGGAGATCGCCCCCGAGGCCCGCATCGGCGTGCTTTCCGGCCCCAACCTGGCCCGCGAGATCGCCGAACACGCCCTGACCGCAACCGTGGTCGCCAGTGAAGACGAACACTTGTGCCAGCAGGTGCAGGCCGTGCTGCATGGGCGCACCTTCCGGGTCTACGCCAGCAGTGATCGCTTCGGTGTCGAGCTGGGTGGCGCGCTGAAGAACGTCTACGCGATCATCGCCGGCATGGCCGTGGCCCTGGGGATGGGCGAAAACACCAAGAGCATGCTCATTACCCGCGCCCTGGCCGAGATGACCCGCTTTGCCGTGAGCCAGGGCGCCAACCCCATGACCTTCCTTGGCCTGGCCGGTGTCGGTGACCTGATCGTCACCTGCTCCTCGCCCAAGAGCCGCAACTACCAGGTCGGTTACGCCCTGGGCCAGGGCCTGAGCCTGGAGCAGGCCGTCAGCCGCCTGGGCGAGGTGGCCGAAGGGGTCAATACGCTCAAGGTGCTCAAGGCCAAGGCCCAGGAGGTGCAGGTCTACATGCCGCTGGTGGCCGGCCTGCACGCCATCCTCTTCGAAGGGCGCACGCTGAACCAGGTGATCGAGCACCTGATGCGCGCCGAACCAAAGACCGACGTCGATTTCATTTCCATCAGTGGTTTCAATTAAGCGAAGGAGCAGCACATGAACGATACCCCCGAGCGCGCCCAGCGCGAGTCGATCATCCTGCGGGTGCTGTGGATGCTGGTGTTCCTGGTGGTGTGGCAACTGGCCGAGCTGCTGCTCGGCGGCCTGGTACTGGTGCAGCTGATCTACCGCTTGGTCTATGGCGCACCGAGCGCCAGCCTGATGAACTTCGGTGACAGCCTCAGCCAGTACCTGGCGCAGATCGGCCGTTTCGGGACCTTCCACACTGACCAGAAGCCTTGGCCGTTCGCCGATTGGCCGACCGCGCGTGCCCCGGATGGCGAGGCGCCCCACATCGTGGCCCCGGCGCCGCACCCGGTGCGTGACGAGGAGCCCAAGCTGTGAAGCTGTGGGTGCTGCGCCATGGTGAGGCCGAGCCACGCGCCAATACCGATGCCGAGCGGCGCCTGACCGGCCATGGCCGCGAGCAGGTGCTGCACAGTGCAGCCCGGCTGCTTGGCCAGCCGTTGCAGGCGATCATTGCCAGCCCATATGTCAGGGCACAACAGACAGCGGCCCTGGTGCATGACACCCTGGGCTTCGCTGAACCCGTGCGCACCGTGCCGTGGCTGACACCTGACAGCGAGGTGCGGCTGGTGATCGGCGAGATCGAGCGCCTGGGCCTGGAACATGTGTTGCTGGTCAGCCACCAGCCATTAGTAGGTTCGCTGGTCGGTATGCTCGAGCATGGCCACCAGCAGCAGCCGGCGCCCATGAGCACTGCCAGCCTGGCGGAACTGGAAGGCGACTGGCCGCTGGCAGGGCTGATGACCGTGCGCGCGCTCAATTCCCCTGAGTGAGCGAAAGCAACTGGCATTTTTGCCAGTTGCCAGCCATGTGCGGCCGACGGATGCTTGGCACCAGGTTGTTCAGCAGGTGACAGGGCAGGGAGCGTTGGATGAGTGGTTTGATGCACGAGCTTCTGCGCTCCCTGGATCTGCAACCCACGATTGAAGCCGTACAGCGTGACAAACCACTCGATTTCGCCCGGCACGCCCTGTTGCGCGAGGCCGCCGACGCCAAGCTCCGGCACCTGCGGGGCAAAATCCGTAGCCAGGCAGTGCCCCCTCCTCAAAACAACCTGGTACTCGAACAGGACCTGCTTGAACTGCAACAGTCGTGCATGCGCATGTCCCAGCTGCTGCAAACCAGCTGCCTGGCCTTGCGCCGGCTGCAACTGGATGTCCATGACCAACGCCTGGCCCGTGAGGCGTTGGAAAGCCAGATCGCCTACATGCAAGCCTGTCTGCGCCGCTCGCTGGCGAGTTTCGACGAGTCGGCATGACCTGATTGCCATCGGCGATGACAGTTACAGACGTTGCCGAGAACCGGTGCGATGCCGACAATGGGCCATCATCCCGTCCGGACCAGGCGCCATGTCGCAGCAGATCTTCTTCGCCCATGCCAACGGTTTTCCCTCGGCCACCTACGGCAAGCTGTTCGCCGCCCTGGCGCCGGATTATCAGGTCAGTCACCTGGCCCAGCATGCCCATGACCCGCGATTTCCGGTCAACGACAACTGGCAGAACCTGGTCGACGAACTGCTGCATCACCTGGCGCAGCAGACGGCGCCGGTGTGGGGTGTCGGCCATTCGCTGGGCGGCGTGCTGCACCTGCACGCCGCCTTGCGCCGGCCTGAGCTGTACCGCGGCGTGGTAATGCTCGACTCGCCGGTATTGACCCGTGCTGACCAGTGGCTGCTGCGCACCGCCAAGCGCTTTGGCTTCATCGACCGCATCACCCCTGCTGGCCGGACGCTCGGGCGGCGTGAAGCCTTCGCCGACCGTGACAGCGCACGTGACTACTTCGCCAGCAAATCGTTGTTCCGTCACTTCGACCCGGATTGCCTGGAGGCCTACCTCGAGCATGGCCTGCAGCCGGCCGAGCAGGGCTTGCGCCTGCGCTTCGACCCGGCCACCGAGATCAGCATCTATCGCAGCATCCCGCACGCCAGCCCGGCGCCCGCGCGCCAGTTGCAGGTACCCTTGGCGATGGTGCGTGGCGAGCGCAGCAATGTCATCCGCCGGCACCACGCACTGGCGGTGCGTGGCATGGCTCGGGGCGAATACCACAGTGTGCCGGGCGGGCATATGTTCCCGCTGGAACGGCCGACCGACACGGCGAGCCTGATCAAGGGCCTGTTCGACCGCTGGAGCCAGGCATGAGCGCGCAGGTCGAGGAAATCCGCCTGAGCCTGGGCCATATCGAGCTGGCTGCGCACCTGTTCGGACCGGCCGATGGCCTGCCGGTGATCGCTCTGCACGGCTGGCTGGACAACGCCAACAGTTTCTCCCGCCTGGCCCCGCAGTTGAAGGGGCTGCGCATCGTTGCCCTCGACCTGGCCGGGCACGGTTATTCCGAGCACCGCCCAGTGGGTGCGGGTTACGCCTTGGCCGATTACGCCCATGATGTGCTGCGGGTGGCCGAACAGCTGGGTTGGCAACGGTTTGCCCTGCTCGGGCATTCGTTGGGCGCGATCATTTCGGTGCAGCTGGCCGGTGCCTTGCCCGAACGGGTCAGCCACCTGGCTTTGATCGACGGTGTCATTCCTCCCACCGGCGCCGAGCAGGATGCCGCCGAGCGGCTGGGCATGGCCCTGCAGGCTCAGCTGCGCCTCGATGGCAAGCGCAAGTCGGTTTACCCGACCCTGGAGGAGGGTGTGCAGGCGCGCATGAAAGGCATGGTTGCGGTCAGCCGCGATGCTGCCGAGCGGCTGGCCCAGCGCGGCCTGATGCCAGTGCCCGGCGGTTACAGCTGGCGCAGCGACAGTCGCCTGACCTTGCCATCGCCCGTGCGCCTGAGCCAGGCCCAGGCCATGGCCTACGTGCGGCGGGTGAGCTGCCCAGCGAGCCTGGTGGTGGCGGCCGACGGCATGCTGGTGCGTCACAGCGAACTGCTGGAGCAGCTACCCTTTGAGCAGACGGTGCTGCCCGGCGGGCATCACCTGCACCTGAACGACGAACAGGGCGCGGCCCTTGTCGCAGACTGTTTCAATCGCTTCTTTGGCTTTACTTGACTTGCACCGGACAAGTGTCGAGGCTTGGCGGGTTGAACAGGGAGACAACCATGCAACTGCCAGACATCCTGGAGCTTCAATCCGGCGCGCCGCGCCCCCTGGTTCGCCGATGAGCGCGCCCGTTTCCATCCGTGCCGCCGTTGCCGCCTGCCTTGCACTGGCCAGCCCCTTGCTGTGGGCCGGCAGCCTGCCTGTACCCGTGGACGCCAAGGTGGTCGACCAGCGCCCGGCCGTGGAGCAGGAGCGCGTCTACCCCATGGGCCCGCTGCGCAAGATCAGTGGCCGCCTGCGCGTCGAAGACAAGATCGAAAGCCGTGGCCAGGTCAGCTCGGTCACCTATGAACTGCCGGTCGAGCGTAGCGCCCGCGAAGCCTTCACCAGCGCCCGTGAAGCGCTGCAGCACGATGGCGGTTATCCGTTGTTCTGGTGCCAGGGCCGCGATTGCGGCGAAGGCAGCCTGTGGGCCAACGACGTGTTCGCCAATGCCCGGCTGAACGGCGGCGACGAACAGCAGGCGTTCATCCTGCTGCGTCGCTCGGCCGAAGAGGCCGACACCCTGGTGGCGCTGTACAGCGTCACCCGTGGCAACCGCCGTGCCTACCTGCATGTGGAAGAATTCGTCGCCAGCAGCCCGCTGGGCGAGAGACTGCCCACAGCCGCCACGGTGCTGCGTGAAATGCGCGACACCGGCAAGCTTGACTACCCTGACCTGGCCGCGCCACAGGCAAGCTGGGTGACCTTGCTGGCGCGCAGCCTGAACCTCGACAGCACCTTGCGGGCAAGCCTGAGCGGCGCCCAGGCCGAGGCGTGGCGCGAGCAACTGGTCAAGGCTGGGGTGCGTGATGGCCGGCTCGAACTCGGCAGCGCAGCCACCGATGGCCTGCACCTGGAACTGATCCGTTGAGTGAGCGCCACCATGGCCAACAATGACCGCCTGCTGATCCAGATTCTGTTGCTGACGCTGCTGGGTGCTGCCCTGTGGGTCATGGCGCCGTTCATGTCCGCGTTGCTGTGGGGCGCCATCCTGGCCTTCGCCAGCTGGCCACTGATGCGCTTGTTGACGCGTGTGCTGGGCGGGCGTGAAACCCTGGCCGCCAGCCTGCTGACCACGGCCTGGATCCTGATCGTGGCCTTGCCGCTGGTGTGGCTGGGCTTCAACCTGGCCGACCACATCCGCGACGCCACCGCTTTTGTGCGTGACGTGCAGGTCGATGGCCTGCCCGATGCACCTGACTGGCTCGGCGGTATTCCCTTCGTCGGCGAACGCCTGGTCAGCGGGTGGCAATCGCTCGATCAACAGGGCGCGGCCTTGCTGGCGTCAGTCAAGCCGTATCTGGGGCAGGTCGGCAACTGGCTGCTGGCTCGCAGTGCGCAGATCGGCAGTGGTGTGCTGGAGCTGACCCTGAGCCTGGTATTCGTGTTCTTCTTCTACCGCGACGGGCCGCGCCTGTCGGCCTTCGTGCTGCGGCTGCTGAACCGGCTGGTGGGCGAGCGGGCCGATTACTACCTGGAACTGGTGGCCGGTACCGTGCAACGGGTGGTCAACGGCGTGATCGGCACGGCGGCGGCCCAAGCCCTGCTGGCACTGATCGGCTTCCTGATCGCCGGGGTACCCGGGGCGATCGTGCTGGGGCTGGTAACCTTCATGCTCAGCCTGATCCCGATGGGGCCACCGCTGGCGTGGATTCCGGCGACCGGCTGGCTGGTGTGGAAGGGCGAATACGGCATGGCCGTGTTTCTGGGGATCTGGGGTACGTTCGTGATCAGCGGCGTGGACAACGTGCTCAAACCGTACCTCATCAGCCGCGGCGGCAACCTGCCGCTGGTGATCGTGCTGCTGGGCGTGTTCGGTGGCTTGCTTGCCTTTGGCTTCATCGGCCTGTTCATCGGGCCGACCTTGCTGGCGGTCGGTTACAGCCTGCTGCTGGACTGGAGCCGTAACGCCGGGCAGGCCTCGCAGTAAACCTGCACGGGCCTCTTCGCGGGTAAACCCGCTCCCACAAGGGGCAGGTGATCCCTGCAGGAGCGGGTTTACCCGCGAAAGGGCCGGTGCAGGCAGTCGATACACCTCATATTTACGCATTCTTTATTCCCATCCCCACCCCCTGATCTCGCCCCTTTACGTCCCTCCCTCGGACAATTCCCTCAAAGCGGCCCAGGCCGCACCACGGGGGAGTCTCACTCATGTACATGCTCGACGGGTTGTCACTGCTGCTGGCAGTGGCCTTGGCGGTTTACCTGCTGGTAGCGCTGCTGCGCGCCGATCGCAGCTAGGGAGCGGCCATGCACAGTTACGATTACCTTTTGCTGTTGGCCTTTTTCGCCATCGTGCTGTTGCCAGCACCCTGGCTCGGGCGCTTTTATTACAAGGTCATGGAAGGGCAGCGCACCTGGCTGAGCCCCGCGCTCGGGCCGTTGGAGCGTGGCTGCTATCGTCTGGCCGGCGTGCGCGCCGATCAAGAGCAGAACTGGAAGCAGTACACCCTGGCCCTGCTGGCCTTCAACCTGGCAGGTTTCCTGCTGCTGTTCAGCGTGCTCCTGCTGCAGGGCTACCTGCCACTCAACCCGCAGCACCTGCCCGGCCAGGAATGGTCGCTGGCATTCAACACGGCGGTGAGCTTCGTCACCAACACCAACTGGCAGGCCTACAGCGGTGAGGCTTCGGTCAGCTACCTGAGCCAGATGCTCGGCCTGACCGTGCAGAACTTCGTCAGTGCCGCCACTGGCCTGGCCGTGCTGGTTGCGCTGTGCCGTGGCATCGCCCGGCGCTCCACCACAAACCTGGGCAACTTCTGGGTCGACATGACCCGCGCCACCCTCTACGGCCTGCTGCCACTGTGCCTGCTGCTGGCGCTGCTGTTGGTGTGGCAGGGCGTGCCGCAGACCTTCGCCGACTACGCCCACGCCGTGACCCTGCAAGGCGCTGACCAGACCATCCCGCTGGGCCCGGCTGCCAGCCAGATCGCCATCAAGCAGCTGGGCACCAATGGCGGTGGCTTCTTCGGCGTCAACTCGGCACACCCGTTCGAAAACCCTACGGCCTGGAGCAACCTGTTCGAGGTGGCCTCGATCATCCTGATCCCGGTGGCGCTGGTGTTCACCTTCGGCCACTACGTCAAGGACCTGCGCCAGAGCCGCGCCATCATCGCCTGCATGCTTGGCCTGTTCCTGCTTGGCGGCGCCACGGCGCTGTGGTCGGAATACCAGCCGAATCCGGCGCTGGAGAGCGCCCAGGTGCAGCAGAGCGCGCCCATGGAGGGCAAGGAAAGCCGTTTCGGCACCACCGGCTCGGTGTTGTGGACGGTGACCACCACGGCGGCCTCCAATGGCTCGGTCAACGCCATGCACGACAGCCTCAACCCGCTGACCGGCATGGTCGCGATGGTCAACATGATGGTTGGTGAAGTGATCTTCGGCGGTGTCGGCGCCGGGCTCTACGGGATGCTGCTGTTCGTGCTGATCGCTGTGTTTTTGGCCGGGTTGATGATCGGTCGGACGCCAGAATACCTGGGCAAGAAACTGCAGGCGCGGGAAGTGCAACTGCTGGTGGCTACCTTGCTGGTGATGCCGGTCGGCGTGCTGGTGCTCGCGGCCATCGCCGCCAGCCTGCCAGGGCCTGCCAGCGCGGTCAGCAACCCAGGTGCCCATGGCTTCAGCCAGCTGCTTTATGCCTATACCTCGGCCACTGCCAACAACGGCTCGGCGTTCGCCGGGTTTGGCGCCAACACGGTGTTCCACAACGTAATGATCGGCCTGGCCATGCTGATCGGCCGCTTCGGCTACATCCTGCCGATCCTGGCCCTGGCCGGCAGCCTGGCGGCGAAGAAGAGCGCGCCGCAGGGCAGCAACAGTTTCCCCACCCACGGCCCGCTGTTCGCCTGCCTGTTGCTGGTGACCATCCTGCTGGTCGGTGGCCTGACCTTCCTGCCGACCCTGGCCCTCGGGCCGATCGCCGAACAACTGAGCCTGGGTTTCTGAGGAATCATCCATGAACATGCCCATTCCTGAAGTGAAAGCCTCACACAGCGCCAAGGATCAGACCCGTTTCGCGGCCCTGTGGCGCCCGGCGCTGGTACAGGCCTTCGTCAAGCTCGACCCGCGCCAGCTGAAGCGGGCACCGGTGATGCTGGTGGTCGCCCTGACGGCCATCCTCACCACCGCATTGTGTTTCGCGCCTGGCAATGGCGTCAGCAGCGGCGTTGCCGCGCAGATTGCCCTGTGGCTGTGGTTCACCGTGCTGTTCGCCAACTTCGCCGAAGCCCTTGCCGAAGGCCGTGGCAAGGCCCGCGCCGACAGCCTGAAGGCGGGTAGCCAGGGGCTGACGGCACAGCGCCGCAAGCGCGATGGCAGTTTCGAAAGCGTCGCCGCCACCGCGCTGCGCAAGGACGATGTGGTGCGGGTGGTGGCTGGCGAGATGATCCCTGGCGACGGCGAGGTGCTCGAAGGCATCGCGGCGGTCAACGAAGCGGCCATCACCGGCGAATCCGCACCGGTCATCCGCGAATCCGGCGGCGACCGCTCGGCCGTGACCGGCAACACCCGGCTGGTCTCCGACTGGCTGCTGATCCGTATTACCAGCAACCCCGGCGAGTCGACCCTGGACCGCATGATTGCCCTGGTCGAAGGCGCCAAACGGCAGAAGACCCCCAACGAAATCGCCCTCGATATCCTGCTGATCGGCCTGACCCTGATCTTCCTGATCGTGGTGGTGACCCTGCAACCGTTCGCGCACTTTGCTGGAGGCAGCCTGCCGCTGATCTTCCTCGCTGCGCTGCTGGTGACGCTGATCCCCACTACCATCGGCGGCCTGCTCTCGGCCATCGGCATCGCCGGCATGGACCGCCTGGTGCGCCTGAATGTGATCGCCCGCTCCGGCCGCGCGGTCGAGGCGGCCGGCGACGTGCACACGTTGATGCTCGACAAGACCGGCACCATTACCTTCGGCAACCGCCGCTGCAGCGCCCTGCATGCGGCCCCGGGCGTGACCGCCAAGGAGCTGGGGGAGGGTGCCTTGCTCGCTTCGCTGGCCGACGACACCGCCGAAGGCAAGTCGATCGTCGAGTACCTGCGCCAGTTGCACGACTTCGTCGAACCGTCAGCCGGGCAGTACCAGGCCATCGCCTTCAGTGCCGAGACCCGCCTGTCGGGCATCGACTTCCAGCAGCGCCGCTACCGCAAGGGTGCCGTCGATGCCGTGTTGGCCTTCGTCGGCATGCAGCGCCTGGACTTGCCTGCCGCGCTGGCCCGTGAAGTGGAGCGCATCGCCCAGAGCGGTGGCACCCCGCTGCTGGTGTGCCTGGACAAACGCCTGCTCGGCGTGATCCACCTCAAGGACGTGGTCAAGCCGGGCATCCGCGAACGTTTCGCCGAGCTGCGCAAGCTGGGCATCCGCACCGTGATGGTGACCGGTGACAACCCGCTGACCGCCGCCGCCATCGCGGCCGAGGCCGGGGTGGACGACGTGCTCGCCGAAGCCACGCCGGAGAAGAAGCTGGCACGTATCCGCCAGGAGCAGAACGATGGCCGCCTGGTGGCGATGTGCGGCGACGGCGCCAACGACGCCCCGGCGCTGGCCCAGGCCGACGTCGGCATGGCCATGAACGATGGCACCCAGGCCGCGCGCGAGGCGGCCAACATGGTCGACCTGGACAGCGACCCGACCAAGCTGCTGGACGTGGTACAGGTGGGCAAGGAGCTGCTGGTGACCCGCGGTGCGCTGACCACTTTCTCCATTGCCAACGACGTGGCCAAGTACTTCGCCATCCTGCCGGCGCTGTTCGCCGCCATCTACCCGCAGCTTGGCGTGCTCAACCTGATGCAGCTGGCCAGCCCGCAGAGTGCGATCCTCTCGGCGATCGTGTTCAACGCGCTGATCATCATCGCGCTCATCCCGCTGGCCCTGCGCGGCGTGCGCGTGCAGGCGGCGAGCGCGGCGCACCTGCTGCGGCGCAACCTGCTGATCTATGGGCTGGGCGGCATCCTGGTGCCGTTTGCCGGGATCAAGCTGATCGACCTGCTGCTCACTGCCCTGCACCTGGTCTGAGGAGGCCATCATGAATCGTTACGTACGCCCGGCGCTGAGCCTGATCCTGCTGATGACCGTGGTCACCGGCGCCCTTTACCCGCTGGCGGTGACCGGGGTTGCCCAACTGGCGTTCCCCGAGCAGGCCAATGGCAGCCTGGTGCGCGATGAGCGCGGGCAGGTGCGGGGTTCGGCCTTGATCGCCCAGGATTTCCAGGGTGATGGCTGGTTCCATCCACGGCCTTCTGCCGGTGCCTTTGCCACTGTCGCCAGTGGCGCGAGCAACCTGGCACCGAGCAACCCGGCGCTGGCCGAACGGGTCAAGGGCGATGCGGCGGTGCTGTACCAGGCGCAGCTGGGGCCGGTGCCGCAGGCGTTGCTGACCACCTCGGGCAGCGGGCTGGACCCGCACCTGCCACCGCAAGCCGTGGCCTACCAGATTCCTCGGGTAGCGGCAGCGCGGCAGGTGCCGGTAGAGCGCTTGCAAGCCTTGCTGGAAGAGGCCACCCTCCACCCATTGATCGGGCCACCGGTGGTCAATGTGCTGGCCCTGAACCAGGCGCTGGAACATCTTTGACCGTGGTCTGCTCTGCAGGCCCAGGGAATACGCAATGGTGCAACTTCTGAAGGATGATAAATGAGTGACTCCACCCGCGCAGACGCGCTGTTGGCCACCCTCCCACGCAGCGGTCGCGGCCGGCTCAAGGTCTTCCTTGGCGCCGCCCCGGGCGTGGGCAAGACCTTCGCCATGCTCCAGGCCGCCCACGCCCAGCAACGCCAGGGCGTGCGAGTGTTGGCCGGGGTGGTCGAAACCCACGGCCGCAGCGAAACCGAAGCGCTGCTCGGCGGCCTGCTCCAGCAACCGCTGCTGCGCAGCGAATACCGTGGTGTCACCCTCGAGGAAATGGACCTCGACGGCCTGCTCAAGGCTGCCCCGACCTTGGCCCTGGTCGACGAACTGGCCCACACCAACGCCCCCGGCAGCCGCCACGCCAAACGCTGGCAGGACGTGCAGGAACTGCTCGCCGCCGGTATCGACGTGTACACCACGGTCAATGTCCAGCACCTGGAAAGCCTTAATGACAAAGTCCGCGGCATTACCGGCGTACAGGTGCGTGAAACCCTGCCTGACTGGGTGCTGCAGGAAGCCTTCGAACTGGTGCTGATCGACCTGCCGCCACGCGAACTGCTCGAACGCCTGCGCGAGGGCAAGGTGTACGTGCCGGAGCAGGCGCGCGCCGCCATCGATGCCTATTTCTCGCAAACCAACCTCACCGCCCTGCGCGAACTGGCCATGCAGACCGCCGCCGCCCAGGTCGATGCCGACCTGGCCCACGGTTACCGCCTGCGCGGCGAAGCGGCTCCGGCCTTGCGCGGGCGCTTGCTGGTGGGCGTGGATGGCGATGACCAGGCCGAGCGCCTGGTGCGCCACGCCAGCCGCGTTGCCCAGCGTCGCCACCTGCCATGGAGCCTGGTGCACGTCGACAACGGCCGGCTGCGTGACGAAGCCGCCCGCCAGCGCCTGCAGGCGGCCCAGCAACTGGCCGAGCGCCTGGGCGGCGAGGTGGTGCTGCTGCGTGCCGGCGAAGTGGCGCGGACCTTGATCCAGCACGCCGCCGAGCGTCGTGCCAGCCTGGTGCTGGTCGGGCAATCCCGTGACCGGCTGCGGCGGCGCCTGTTCGGCGCCGGTGTCGCTACCCGGCTGCTGCGTGAAAGCCATGGCCTGGAAATCAACGTGCTCGACCGCGACAGCCAGGCACGGCCGGCACGTGCGGCGGTGAGCCGGGTGTGGGTGTGGCGCCATTACCTGCTGGCGCTGGTGGCGACCGTGCTGGCAGCGGGCCTCGCCTGGGGCGTGTCGAGCGTGCTGGCGCTGCCCAACATCTCGCTGGTGTTCCTTGCCGCCGTGCTGCTGGTGGCCGTGCGCAGCAGCCTGGGCCCGGCGCTGGCCTGTGCGGCGCTGTCGTTCCTGACCTACGACTTCCTGTTCATCCCGCCGAATTTCTCGTTTGCCATCCAGCGAGAGGAGGATGTGCTGACGCTGGTGTTCTTCCTGCTCATGGCAGCCCTCACCGGCAACCTCGCGGCCCGCCAGCGCAGCCAGTTGCAGGCCCTGCGCGAAACCCAGGCGCAGACCAACCAGCTGCTCGACCTGTCGCGTCGGCTGACCGTGGCCACCGACCGCCAGGCGGTGTTCAACGCTGCCGGTCGCCACCTCAATGGCTGGAAAGACGTACAGGTCTGCCTGCTGGAGCGCAACAGCGAAGGCCTGCTGCAGGTGGCGAGTGGCGAAGCCCAGGCGTTGAGCGACAACGAGCGTGCCGCCGCCGAGTGGGCCTGGCAGCATGGCCAGGCAGCAGGCCACGGCAGCGATACCTTGCCCAATGGCCGCTGGTGGTGGTGGCCGTTGGCGGTTGACGACCGGCCACTGGCCCTGCTCGGTGTACGCCCGCGCTCCGGCGAGCCACTGAGTGCCCAGCGCCGGCGCCTGTTGATGGCACTCGGCCAACCCCTGGCCCAGGCCCTGGCCCGTGCCCGGCTGGCCGAACAGCTCGAAGCCGCCCGCCTGCACGGCGAAACCGAGCAGTTGCGCAGCGCCCTGCTGGCCTCGGTGTCGCACGACCTGCGCACCCCGCTGACCGCCATGCGCGGCAGCATCGACAGCCTGCTGGCGCTGGGCGAGGCGATCCCCGTCGAAGACCGCCGCGAGCTGCTCGAAGGCACGCGTAACGAAGCGGAACGCCTGGACCGCTACATCCAGAACCTGCTGGACATGACCCGCCTCGGCCACGGCGGCCTCAAGCTGGCCCGCGACTGGGTGGCCCCGGCCGATATTGTCGGCAGCGCCCTCAACCGCCTGCGCGCGGTACTGGCGCCCTTGCAGGTACATACCGAGGTGCCCGGCGAGCTGCCACTGCTGTTCGTGCATGCGGCGTTGATCGAGCAGGCACTGATCAACGTGCTGGAAAACGCCGCACGCTTCTCGCCCGCCCAAGGTCGCCTGGACCTGCAGGTCTCGGTACACGATGAGCAGCTGCATTTTGCCGTCAGCGACCAGGGCCCCGGCATCCCGCTGGCCGAACGCGAAAAGATCTTCGACATGTTCTACACCGCTGCCCGTGGCGATCGCGGCGGGCAGGGCACCGGCCTGGGCCTGGCGATCTGCCAGGGCATGATCGGTGCTCACGGCGGGCAGATCCTGGTCGGCGAAGGCATCGATGGCCACGGCACCTGCATCACTCTATGCTTGCCGCTGCCCCAGCAACCAGAAGCCGAAAGCGAAACCCCATGAGCCAGTCCGCCACCCTGTTGGTCATTGACGATGAACCACAGATCCGCAAGTTCCTGCGCATCAGCCTCAGTTCCCAAGGCTACAAGGTGATCGAAGCCGCCACCGGCAGCGAAGGCCTGGCCCAGGCCGCGCTGGCCAAGCCCGACCTGGTGGTGCTCGACCTGGGCCTGCCCGACATGGACGGCCAGCACGTGCTGCGCGAGTTGCGCGAGTGGAGCGCGGTACCGGTGCTGGTGCTGTCGGTGCGGGCCAGTGAGGTGCAGAAGGTCGACGCGCTGGATGGCGGCGCCAATGACTACGTGACCAAGCCTTTCGGCATCCAGGAATTCCTGGCCCGGGTGCGCGCGTTGTTGCGTCAGGTGCCGCAGTCCGGTGGTAGCGAAGTGACGGCAAGCTTCGGGCCGCTGGTGGTGGATTTCGCCTTTCGCAAAGTGACCCTGGCGGGGGTGGAGATCGCGCTGACGCGCAAGGAGTATGCCCTGCTGGCGCAACTGGCCGGGCATCCGGGCCGGGTGATTACCCAGCAGCAATTGCTCAAGGACATCTGGGGGCCGACGCATGTCGACGACACCCATTACCTGCGCATCGTGGTGGGGCATTTAAGGCAGAAGCTTGGCGATGACCCGACCGCGCCGCGGTTCATCATTACCGAGGCCGGGGTCGGCTACCGCCTGGTGGCACCGCAGCCCTGAACTGAAGCCGGGCAGGGCACTCTATGGGAGCCTGTGTTTCAGGCTCTTGGGGGTTCCTTTTCGAACAGCTGGCGCATGACTTCCAGGTAGCGCCTGGCGCCCAAACCCAACGGCCTGGGCTTCAGCCAGATGATGTCTACCCACAACCGCAACCGACTGGCCATGTTGTCAAAGCGCACCTCGGCCAGCGCACCCGAGGCAATAAGGGGCTCCACCAGCGGCTGCGGCAAGTAGGCCCAGCCCAGGCCGGACTGCACCAGGTCGAGCGTTGCCAGGTAGCTGTCGGTCAACCAGATCCGCCGCGACAGCACCATGCGTGGGTCCGAACCGGTGGCCTTGCCAGAGGCGACGATGATCTGCCGCTGTTCGGCAAACGCTTCCTCAGGCAGCGGCGTGCCACTGTTGCTGCCAGCCGGATGACGCGGTGACGCGACGGCCACCAGCAACTGGCTGCCTGCTTCGAGAAAGGACTCGCGCTCATCGATCCCCGGGCGTTCGAACACCAGCGCCAGTTGCACGCTGCCTTCATGCAGCAAGCGCACCGCCTCGGTCTGGGTCGCCGAGCGCACTTCGATCTCCAGGCTGGGAAATTCCTTCGCCAGGGTTTCCAGCGGCTGGCTCCAGCGGCCGGTCTGCAGTTCCGGGGCCATGGCGATGCTCAGGCGCTTTTCCAGCCCTTGGTGCAACTGCAGGGCCTGGGCGTCGAGCAGGTTGAGCTGGCAGATCACCTGCCGCGCCTGGGGCTCCAGGGCCAGGGCGGCGCTGGTTGGCAAGGCCTTGCGGGTGGCGCGGTCGAACAGGGCCAGGTCCAGTTCGGCCTCCAGTTGCGCGATGGCCATGCTCACGGCAGACGGCACACGCCCCAGCTTGCGGGCGGCGGCAGAGAACGAACCCGCTTCCAGCACCGCGAGGAAAATTGCCAGGGAGTCGCTGCTGAAGGCCATGTCCGCAAACCTGAGGAAGAGGCCGGAAAGTATGAACACTCGCCGGCCCGGTTGATAGCCCTTACAAGCCTTCGCCAAGCACCCGGTCAATGCTGTCGACGAAGTAATCGACGCTGGCCCGGGTGGTGCACATCGGCGGCTTGATCTTGAGGATGTTCAGGTAGTCGCCAGTTGGCTGCATGAAGATCCCCAGCTCACGCAAGCGGTCGCACAGCAGCATGGTTTCCTCGGTGGCCGGCTCCAGGGTCGCGCGGTCGCGCACCAGCTCCAGCCCCAGGTAGAAGCCCGAGCCATGTGCCGCGCCAGCCAGTGGGTGTTTGTCGACCAGTGCCTGCAGGCGCGCCTTGAAATAGCGCCCGGTGTCGCGAGCGTTGTCCCACAGGCCTTCCTCCTGCATCACGTCCAGCACCGCCATGCCGATGCGGCAGCTGACCGGGCTGCCACCGGCCGAGGAGAAGAAGTAACCCTCGGCTTCCAGGGCCTCGGCGATCTCGCGGCGGGTAATCACTACCCCCAGCGGCTGGCCGTTGCCCATGCCCTTGGCCATGGTGATGATGTCAGGCACCACGCCCTGTTCCTCGAAGCCCCAGAAGTACTCGCCCAGGCGGCCATAACCGACCTGCACCTCGTCGGCGATGCACACGCCGCCGCGGGCACGGACCTTGGCATACGCCTCGCGCAGGTAACCGGCCGGCAGCGAAATACCCCCGGCGTTGCCGTACACCGGCTCGCAGATGATGCCGGCCAGCTGGCGCCCGCGGGCATCGAGGTCGGCCAGCTTGGTGTCGACGTCGCGCAGGTAGTCGGCGGCCGTGTCGGCACCGCGGAAGCGGCCGCGGAAGGTGTTCGGTGCCTCCACCGGGTGCACCCAGTCCGGGCGGGTTTCCAGGGCCTGCGGGTTGTCGGCGATGGAGGTGGAAATGGCATCGGTGGCCACCGACCAGCCGTGGTAGGCCTCCAGCACGCTGAGCAGGTCACGGCCACCGCTGTAGGCCCAGGCCAGGCGGATCGCCAGGTCGTTGGCCTCGGTGCCGCTGTTGACCATGAAAACCCGGTCGAAGCCTTCGGGCGCGAGGGCGAGCAGGCGCTCGGAGAACTCGGTGATGGCGGCGTAATGGAAGCGTGAGTTGGTGTTGAGCAGCGACCACTGGCGCGCCGACTCGGCGACCATGCGCGGGTGGCCGTGGCCCAGCACGGCGACGTTGTTGAGCATGTCCAGGTATGACCGGCCCTGCAGGTCGATCAGGTAGTTGCGCCAGCCGCGTTCGATCTGCGGCGGCTGTGCGTAGTAGTGCTTCTGCGACCGGGCGAAGCTGGCGTCGCGACGGGCCAGCAGGGCCTGCGGGTCGGGTAATGGTTCGGCATCGCAATCGAACCCCAGCAGCGCTGAAGGCGACGGGCACAGGGCCAGCCAGGCGGCAGCCTGGGACGGTGTGGCGAAGAATGGCGGCTGGATGCGGGTGTCCAGGCACAGCTGGACACTGAGGTAGCCGCAGCTGCTGCCCAGTGATTGCCCTTTTGCCAACGCCTGGCCATCGGCCGGGGCATCTTCCAGGCCTTGCAACCACAAGGCCCAATGGGGCGTGCGCAGGCAGCCGCGGCCGTCGCCATCGCCGTGCCAGATGCCCGCGTCGGGCGCCTGGACCGTACTGCCATTGGGCACATGCAGCTCTACGCCCAACGCGCAGGTTGCCGGTTCTTCGGGGCGATCGATATGGGTCTGTGACAGCCGGTACTGGCCATGCAGGCTGCAGGCCGGCGCCGGTTGTGCGCTCAGCAGGCGCTGGTCGAAGCCCGGCTGTTCCCAGTTGCCGGCTTCGCAATGCACGCTGAGCACGCCCAGGTCGACGCGCTTGACCGGCAGCCCTGCCAACTCGGGTAGTAGCGGCGCACAGCCCGTCAGCTCGGCTGCGTCGGCTGACAGGCCGGCCGCCTGGAGGATGGCCGCCTCCATCAAGGCGAATGGCACGGCCGTGGCGGTATCGAAGATTTCCCACTCATGGGCGACGTTGTCGCGGGTGTACTGGTTGTCCGGGTCCACGGCCAATTGCTGCGCGCTGCTCAGCACCAGCACCGCTGCACGGTTGAGTACCAACGGCCACAGGGCACGCAGTTCTGCTTCGGTCAGCGGGTTGAGGGCCTGGTAGGCGCTGACCGCCGGCAGGATGCGCAGCGGGTCGCCTTCGGCATGGTGCAGCAGCGCAGCGCAGGTCACCGAGAGGTCGGCGATGCGCCAGGTGCGCGACAGGTCGCCGAAGTCAATGACACCTTGCAGTTGCCATTGGCGCTGGTCGTCGCGGGCCCAGACGGTGTTGTCGTCGGTGATGTCCAGGTGCACGGCCTGGGTTGGCAGCCGCTCTGCCAAGGGCGCGAGGCGCTCGCTGGCCAGGCGCGTGGCCTGCTCGATGCGGGTGCGCTGCCCGGCGTCCTGCAGCACCGGCAGCAGGTGTGTGATCAGCGCCTGGGCATGCTGCGGGTCCCATTGCAGGGTACGCACCAGGCCCGGATGGTCAAAGTCGACCAAGGCCTTGTCGAGCCGTGCGCACAGCCCGCCCAGTTCGGCCATCAGGCGCGGCGGCATGTGCTTGAGGCGGGTCACTGGCTGGCCGTCAATGTAGTCGAGCAAGCGTACACGCAAGGGCTGCCCGTCGATGGCCTCTGCCAGCAAGGTGTCGCCATTTCGCGCAGCCTGCACGGCGGGCACTGGCACGTCCTGCTCGCGCAGGTAGGCGAGGGCGGCGTGCTGCGCCTGCAGTTCGACCTCGGCGTAGCTGCCGTGGCAGGCCTTGAGCACGAAGCGCCCTTGCGCGGCGTCCACGCGCAAGTTCAGGTCCTGCTGGCTGCCCAGCGCCGTCAAGTCGCCATCCAGGCCGTAATGCGTCTGCAGCAGCGCATGCGCCTGGGCTTCGCTGAGCGCAGGGCTGGGCAGGGCGGAGCGCTGGATCAGCGTGTCGAGGACAGGGGAGGCGGGTATTTGTTGTGGGCTGGACATGAGCTCTACCGTTGTTGCCGGGGTTGACGGAAGAGAATCTATGCCCGATCTGGTTGATGATGAAAGACAATCGTGATCAGAATTTCTGATGATTGGCTCAGGTCCGGTGACCGGGACTGTTTGGAGTCGCAGCTGGGTCGACAGGTGTATGACGTGGTTTTTGCAGGGGGGCTGAAATCGAGCGCCGCGCGGGCGGCGCTCGATCTCACTGGCACTGCAAAGCGCTTGGCAGGCACCGGGAATCACGCCCCCAAAAACGCCGCCTCCAACAGTTGTTTCGTATAAACATGTTGCGGCGCATGAAAGATCTCCCGCGCTTCCCCTTGCTCCACCACATGCCCATGCTTGATCACCATCAACTGGTGGCTCAGCGCTTTCACCACTGCAAGGTCATGGCTGATGAACAGGTACGTCAGGTTGTACTTGGCCTGCAGATTGCGCAGCAACTCCACCACCTGCCGCTGCACCGTGCGGTCGAGCGCCGAGGTCGGTTCATCCAGCAGGATCAGTGCAGGCTTCAACACCAGCGCCCGGGCAATGGCGATGCGCTGGCGCTGGCCACCGGAAAACTCATGGGGGTAGCGATGGCGGGTGCGCGGGTCCAGCCCCACTTCCTCCAGCGCCGCAATGATCGCTGCCTCTTGTTCCGCCGGCGTGCCGATCTTGTGTATCCGCAACCCCTCGCCAACGATATCCGCCACGCACATGCGCGGGCTCAGGCTGCCGAAAGGGTCCTGAAACACCACCTGCATTTCCCGCCGCAGCGGCCGCACTTGCTTCTGGTTCATCCCTTCGAGCTGTTGCCCATGAAAGCGGATCCCACCCTGGCTGGAGATCAACCGCAGAATCGCCAGGCCCAGTGTCGATTTGCCCGACCCGGACTCGCCGACGATGCCCAGCGTCTGCCCCTGGGGCAGGCTGAAGTTGATGCCGTCCACCGCCTTCACATGGTCCACGGTCTTGCGCAGCAGCCCCTTCTTGATCGGGAACCACACCTTCAGGTCATTCACCTCCAGCAGCGGCGCCCCTACCGGGTTATGCGCCGGCAGCCCGCTGGGCTCGGCGTTGATCAGCATCTGCGTGTAGTGATGCTGCGGTGCACTGAACAGCGTGGTGCACTCGGCCTGTTCGACGATCTGCCCGCGCTGCATCACGCACACACGATGGGCGATGCGGCGCACCAGGTTGAGGTCGTGACTGATCAGCAGCAGGGCCATGCCTAACTTCGCCTGTAGTTTTTTCAGCAGGTCGAGGATCTTCAACTGCACGGTCACATCCAGCGCCGTGGTCGGCTCATCGGCGATCAACAGCTCGGGCTCGTTGGCCAGCGCCATGGCGATCATCACCCGTTGGCGCTGGCCGCCGGACAGCTCATGGGGCAGGGCCTTCAGGCGCTTGCGCGGTTCGGGGATGCCGACCATTTCCAGCAGCTCCAGCGTTCGCGCAGTGGCTTGCTTGCCAGTCAGGCCCTTGTGCAGCAGGAGGATTTCATTGATCTGTTTCTCGATGCAGTGCAACGGGTTCAGCGAGGTCATCGGTTCCTGGAAGATCATCGCGATGCGGTTGCCGCGAATGCGCTGCAGGGCCTTTTCGTTCTGCTGCAGCAGGTCCTTGCCCTCATAGCGGATGCAGCCACTGGGGTGGCGCGCCAGTGGGTAGGGCAGTAGCCGCAGAATCGAGTGAGCGGTGACGGATTTGCCCGAGCCGCTTTCGCCGACCAGGGCCAGGGTCTCGCCCTTGCGGATGTCGAAGCTGATGCCGTCGACCACTCGGTTGACGTGTTCGCCGGTGACGAACTCCACGGCCAGGTCACGCACTTCGATCAGGTTCTGTTCGCTCATTTCACTTCCTCGGGTCGAAGGCATCGCGGGCGGATTCGCCGATGAACACCAGCAGGCTGAGCATGATCGCCAGCACGGCAAAGGCGCTGATGCCCAGCCACGGGGCTTGCAGGTTGGACTTGCCTTGCGCCACCAGTTCACCCAGCGACGGCGCGCCAGGGGGCAGGCCGAAGCCGAGGAAGTCCAGCGCGGTCAGGGTACCGATGGCACCGGTGAGGATGAACGGCATGAAGGTCATGGTCGAGATCATCGCGTTGGGCAGGATGTGCCGATACATGATCGCGCCGTTGCGCATCCCCAGGGCGCGGGCCGCGCGCACGTATTCCAGGTTGCGCCCACGCAGGAACTCGGCACGTACCACGTCCACCAGGCTCATCCACGAGAACAACAGCATGATGCCCAGCAACCACCAGAAGTTGGGCTGCACGAAGCTGGCGAGGATGATCAACAGGTACAGCACTGGCAGGCCGGACCAGATTTCCAGGAAGCGCTGCCCGGCCAGGTCGACCCAGCCGCCGTAGAAGCCCTGCAGGGCGCCGGCAATGACGCCGACGATGGAACTCAACACCGTCAGGGTGATGGCGAACAGCACCGACACACGGAAACCGTAGATCACCCGTGCCAGCACGTCGCGGCCCTGGTCGTCGGTGCCCAGCCAGTTGTCGGCCGAGGGTGGCGCCGGGGCCGGTACGCGCAGGTCGTAGTTGATGCTCTGGTAACTGAACGGGATCGGCGCCCAGACCACCAGGCTGTCCCTCTTCTGCAGCAGGTCGCGGATATACGGGCTCTTGTAGTTGGCCTCCAGCGGGAATTCACCGCCGAAGGTGGTTTCCGGGTAGCGCTTGAACGCCGGGAAGTACCACGAGCCTTCGTAGCGCACGGCAATCGGTTTGTCGTTGGCGATCAGCTCGGCGCCCAGGCTCAGGCCGAACAGGATCAGGAACAGCCACAGCGACCACCAGCCTCGGCGGTTGGCCTTGAAGCGCTCGAAGCGCCGGCGGTTGAGGGGGGACAGGGCCATGTCAGTGCTCCCGGCTGGCAAAGTCGATGCGTGGATCGACCAGGGTATAGGTCAGGTCGCCGATCAGTTTCACCACCAACCCGAGCAGGGTGAAGATGAACAGGGTGCCGAAGACCACCGGGTAGTCGCGGTTGATCGCCGCTTCGAAACTCATCAGGCCCAGGCCATCGAGGCTGAAGATCACCTCGATCAGCAGGGAGCCGGTGAAGAAAATGCCAATGAATGCCGACGGGAAGCCGGCGATCACCAGCAGCATGGCGTTGCGGAACACATGCCCGTACAGCACGCGTGGCCGGCTCAGGCCCTTGGCCTTGGCGGTGACCACGTACTGCTTGTTGATCTCGTCGAGGAAGCTGTTCTTGGTCAGCAAGGTCATGGTGGCGAAGTTGCCGATCACCAGGGCGGTGATCGGCAACACCAGGTGCCAGAAGTAGTCGAGCACCTTGCCGGTGGTGGACAGCTCGTCGAAATTGTTGGAGGTCAGGCCGCGCAGCGGGAACCAGTCGAAATAGCTGCCGCCGGCGAACAGCACGATCAGCAGGATGGCGAACAGGAACGCAGGGATGGCGTAGCCGACGATGATCGCCGAGCTGGTCCAGACGTCGAAGTGGCTGCCGTGGCGTACCGCCTTGGCGATGCCCAGCGGAATCGACACCAGGTACATGATCAGCGTGCTCCACAGCCCCAGCGAAATCGACACTGGCATCTTCTCGGCGATCAGGTCGATGACCTTGGCGTCGCGGAAGAAGCTGTCACCGAAGTCCAGCGTGGCGTAGTTCTTGATCATGATCCACAAGCGTTCGGGCGCCGATTTGTCGAAGCCATACATGTGCTCGATCTCGGCGATCAGCGCCGGGTCCAGGCCCTGGGCGCCGCGGTAGTTGGAACCGGCCACCGAGACCTCGGCGCCGCCGCCGGCAATGCGGCTGGTGGCGCCCTCGAAACCTTCGAGCTTGGCGATCATCTGTTCCACCGGGCCGCCGGGGGCAGCCTGGACGATGATGAAGTTGATGATGAGGATGCCGAACAGGGTCGGAATGATCAGCAGCAGGCGACGCAGGATGTAGGCCAGCATGTCAGTTGGCCTCGTCTGCAGGGGTTTCGCTCACGGCAGGGGTGACGTTGGGCTTGATCCACCAGGTGTCGATGCCGACGTCGTACTTGGGCGAAACCTTGGGATGGCCGATGTGGTTCCAGTAGGCCACGCGCCAGGTCTTGATGTGCCAGTTGGGGATCACGTAGTAACCCCACAGCAACACGCGGTCCAGCGCCCGGCAATGGTCGATCAGGCTCTGGCGCGAATCGGCGTTGATCAGCTGCTCCACCAGCTGGTCGATGGCCGGGTCGCGCAGGCCGATGAAGTTGCGGCTGCCCGGGTTGTCGGCGGCGCTGCTGCTCCAGTACTCGCGCTGCTCGTTGCCCGGCGAGTTGGACTGTGCGAAGCCGCTGACGATCATGTCGTAATCACGCGAGCGCAGGCGGGTGATGTACTGCGAGACATCGACGCGGCGAATGTTGAGGTCGATGCCCAGGTCGGCAAGGTTCCGCTTGAATGGCAGCAGGATGCGCTCGAACTCGGTCTGCGCGAGCAGGAACTCGATCACCACCGGCTTGCCCTGGGCGTCGACCATCTTGTCGTCGACGATCTTCCAGCCGGCTTCCTGCAGCAGCTTGTAGGCCTTGCGCTGTTGCTCGCGGATCATGCCGCTGCCATCGCTGACCGGGTTGTGGAAGGCCTCGCTGAAGACCTGATCAGGAACCTTGCCGCGCAGCGGCTCGAGGATCTTCAGCTCATTGGCGCTGGGCAGGCCGCGGGCAGCCATTTCCGAGTTCTCGAAGAAGCTGCCGGTGCGGGTGTAGGCGCCGTTGAACAACTGCTTGTTGGTCCATTCGTAGTCCAGCAACTGGCTCAGCGCCTCGCGCACGCGCACGTCCTGGAACAGCGGGCGGCGGATGTTGAAGACGAAGCCCTGCATCCCGGTGGGGTTACCGTTGGGCAGCTCTTCCTTGATCAGGCGGCCTTCACGAACGGCCGGCACGTTGTAGGCGCTGGCCCAGTTCTTTGCGCTGACTTCAAGGGCATAGTCGAAGGCACCGGCCTTCAAGGCTTCCAGGGCGACGGCGGTGTCGCGGTAGGCGTCGAAAGTCATGGCGTCGAAGTTATAGAAACCGCGGTTGATCGGCAGGTCCTTGGCCCAGTAGTCCTTGACCCGCTCGTAACGGATGCTGCGCCCGGCCTTGACCTCGGCGACCTTGTAAGGCCCGCTGCCCAGCGGGATTTCCAGGTTGCCGCGGTTGAATTCGCGGTTTTCGTACCAGTGCTTGGGCAGCACTGGCAGCTGGCCGAGGATCAACGGCAGCTCGCGGTTGTTCTTGTGCTTGAACCTGAAAAGCACCCGCAGCGGGTCTTCGGCAACCACTTCGGCGACGTCGCCGTAGTATTGGCGGTAGAGCGGGGCGCCATCCTTGATCAGGGCGTTGAAGGTGAACACCACATCCTCGGCGCGCATCGGGTGGCCATCGTGGAAGCGCGCTTCGGGGCGCAGGTAGAAACGCACCCAGCTATTGTCCGGGGCTTTCTCGATCTTGCCGGCGACCAGGCCGTACTCGGTGAACGGCTCGTCCTGGCTCTGACGCATCAGGGTGTCGTAGATGATGCTGATGTTTTCGGCTGACACGCCTTTGTTGATGAACGGGTTGAGGCTGTCGAAGCCACCGAAGCTGGACTGGCGGAAGGTGCCGCCTTTGGGCGCGTCGGGGTTGACGTAGTCGAAGTGCTTGAAGTCGGCCGGGTATTTCGGCGGCTCGTCATACAGGGTCAGCGCGTGTTGCGGCGCCGCCAGCGCGGGCAGGCTCAGGCAGGCGAACAGCAGGCTGCAGGCCAGGCGATGCGTCGGCTTCATTGGGCTTTCTCCGAAGGCTTTAGCCACCAGCTATTCAGCCCGAGGGTATAGGGCGGTGTGGTGACGAAGGCGAACCGGTTACGGTAGGCCAGGCGGTGATTGTCGAGGTACCAGTTGGGAATCATGTAGTACTGCCATGAGAGCACGCGGTCCAGGGCGCGGGCGGCGGCGACCTGGTCATCACGGGTGCGCGCTGCCAGCAGGGTGTCGAGCAGGTGGTCGACCACCGGGTCCTTGACCCCCGCATAGTTCTTGCTGCCCTTGGTCGAGGCCTGGCTGGAATGGAAGTACAGCCACTGCTCCAGGCCCGGGCTCAAGGTCTGGTTCAGGGTCATCAGGATCATGTCGAAGTCGAACTGGTCCAGGCGTTGTTTGTACTGGGCACGGTCCACGGTGCGCAAGCGCGCCTCGATGCCGATGCTGGCCAGGTTTTCGACATAGGGTTGCAGGATGCGTTCGAGGCTCGGGTTCACCAGCAGCAGTTCCATGCGCAATGGCTGGCCCTTGGCGTTGACCAGGCGCTGGCCGTCGAGCTTCCAGCCGGCCTGGTTCAGCAGGCCCAAGGCCTGGCGCAATGTCTGGCGGCCGATGCCGCGCCCATCGGTGTGGCTGACCTGAAAGGGCTGGGTGAACAGCTTGTCGGGCAACTGGTCGCGGAACGGCGCCAGCAGCAGCCATTCCTTGCCGGTGGGTACGCCGCTGGCCGCGAACTCGCTGTTGGGGTAGTAGCTGCTGGCGCGGCGGTAGGCGCTGCTGAACAGCGCACGGTTGGTCCACTCGAAGTCGAGCATCAGGCCCAGCGCCTGGCGCACCCTGGGGTCGCTGAAGGTAGCCCGGCGGCTGTTCATGAACAGGCCTTGGGTCTGGGTGGGGATACGGTGCGGGATCTGCGCCTTGATCACTTCGCCACGGCGCACCGCCGGGAAGTTGTAACCGTTGGCCCAGTTCTTGGCCTGGTGCTCGATATAGATGTCGAACTCACCGGCCTTGAACGCTTCGAAGGCCACGGTGGCATCGCGGTAGAACTCGAATTCGACGCGGTTGAAGTTGTACTTGCCGCGGTTTACCGCCAAGTCCTTGCCCCAGTAGTGCTTCACCCGCTCGAACACCAGGCGGCGGCCAGGCTCGACCTGGGTGATGCGATACGGCCCGCTGCCCAGCGGCGGCTCAAAGGTGGTGGCCTCGAAGGCACGCTGTTGCCAGTAGTGCTTGGGCAACACCGGCATCTCACCCAGGCGCAGGATCAACAGCGGGTTGCCGGCACGCTTGAAGACGAAGCGGATGCGCAGCGGGCCGAGGATATCGACCCGCTGCACTTCCTGCAGGTTGGTGCGGTAGATCGGGTGGCCTTGCTTGAGCAGGGTGCGGTACGAGAAGGCCACATCGGCTGCGGTGATCGGCACGCCGTCGTGCCAGCGCGCCTCCGGGCGTAGATTGAACACTACCCAGCTGCGGTCTTCGCTGTACTCCACCGAGCGGGCGATCAGGCCATAGCTGGAGGTGGGTTCGTCACCGGACGGGTCGTACTGGCCGGTGCCGACCATCAGCGTTTCGTTCAGCTCGCTGACGCCGTATTGCAGGAAGTTCGGCGTGGTGACCGGGCTGGTGCCCTTGAAGGTATAGGGGTTGAGCGTATCGAAGGTGCCGAATGCCATGGCCCGCAAGGTGCCGCCCTTGGGCGCTTGCGGGTTGACCCAGTCGAAGTGGGTGAATGTGGCTGGGTACTTGAGCGTGCCGAACTGCGCGTATCCGTGGCTTTCGCTCACCATCGCGACGGCGGGGAAGCTCAAGGCCAGGCTGAGTGACAGCAGGAGGGGACGTATCAATTCGGCATCCGATCCAGAGGCGTTGGGCTTTGGTCGGGGTACAGTAACAGCTTGGCCGGTATGGAAAAAGAGAGCTTTTGCAGGTGGTTGTCGGAGCCGCCATGCGGCCCCGGCATCTCATCAATGCGAGAGGTAGACGGTCAGGGTTTGGCCCGGCTTGAGTGCATGCCCGCTACGCGGGTTCCAGCGCTTGAGGTGCTGCATCTCGACATTGAAACGTTTGGCTACAAGATACAGCGAATCACCCTTGCGTACCTTGTACTGGGTGGAGCGCTGCCCCGAGGCTGCCACGCGGTTGCCTGCAGCGCTCGGGGCGCTGCCGCCGCGCAGGGCCAGGACCTGGCCCGCTTTCACACGGTTGCCCGGCAGTTTGTTCCAGCGCTGGATGTCCTTGACCGCAACGCGATTGGCCTTGGCGATGCTGCTCAGGCTGTCGCCACGCTTGACCCGGTAGCTGCGCGCGGCAGGTGCGTTGGCTTCGGCCACGGCGGCGGCGAACACGGCCTTGTTCGGTTGCAGGCTGACCAGTTGCTCGGGCTTGAGGTTGGACAGGCTGTCGCTGAGCAGTTGCGCCTTGGCGGTCGGAACCAGCAGCTGCTTGGGGCCATCGACGGTCATGCGTTTCTTGAAGGCCGGGTTGAGCTGGATCAGTTCGTCTTCGTCGATGTTGGCGAAGGCGGCGACCCGCGACAGGTCGAGGCGGTCGTTGATCGCCACGGCTTCGAAGTAGGGTTCGTTGGCGATCGGCGTAAGGTTCACGCCATAGGCTTCAGGTGTGGAGACCACCTGCGACAGTGCCAGCAGCTTGGGCACGTAGTCACGGGTTTCCTGCGGCAATGGCAGGTTCCAGTAATCGGTGGGCAGGCCAAGCTTCTCGTTGCGCTCGATGGCGCGGCTGACGGTGCCTTCGCCGGCGTTGTAGGCCGCCAGTGCCAGCAGCCAGTCACCGTTGAACATGTCGTGCAGACGGGTCAGGTAGTCCAGCGCGGCGTTGGTCGACGCGGTGATGTCGCGACGGCCGTCATAGAAGTTGGTCTGGCGCAGGTTGAAATGACGACCGGTGGCGGGCATGAACTGCCACATGCCCGCTGCACTGGCGCGCGAGTAGGCCATGGGGTTGTAGGCGCTCTCGATCGCCGGCAGCAGAGCGAGCTCCAGCGGCATGTCGCGTTCTTCGAGGCGTTCGACGATGTAGTGCAGGTACAGGCTGCCGCGCTCGCCGGCGCTTTCGAGGAACGTCGGGTTGCTGGCAAACCACAGGCGTTGCTGCTCGATGCGCGGGTTGACGTCGATGTTGTCCTGCAGGGCGAAACCTTGACGCATGCGCTCCCACACATCCTGCGGCGGTTCGGCAGGCTTGACCGCCAGCGGCGAGGGCTTGTGCTTGATCCGGGCCTGGTAGTTGTGCGCGCGAACGCTGTCGGTTTCATCGAGCTGACGGGTGCTCTGGCAACCCACCAGTGTGGCGGCCAGCGCCAGCGCACTGATTTGGGCCAGGCGCGTCAGGGCGACTGAATGAGCGATTCTGCGGCTACGGGAAGACATCGGCTGACACAGGTTTCCGAGCGAAAAATTTCGGCGATTCTAGAAACCGCTCCCGCCTGGGTCAACCGTTGCGAACCCTCTGCGATATATCTTGAGGTTATCAGAAGCGGTCCTTCCAAGACCTCAAGGCAGCAAAAACAGTGACCTGCGAGTCGTTTGAATGTCCCTTCCATTCGTCTGCTTTTTGTTTAACTAATGTTTCAGCGGTACGCAGGAATGGGTTGGTCAGGCGCTCGAGGCCGATCGTTGAAGGCAGGCTGATGCGATTTTCGGCGCGCAACCGGGTAACGTCTTCGAAACGCTGCAGAACGTGGGGGTTTGCCGGTTCCACCGCCTTGGCGAAGCGCAGGTTGCTGAGGGTGTATTCGTGGGCACAATAGACTTCGGTCTGCTCCGGCAGTGCTGCCAGGCGGGCGAGGGCAGGCTGCATCTGCTCTGGAGTGCCTTCGAACATGCGCCCGCAACCGGCGGCGAACAAGGTGTCGCCACAGAACAGGAGGGGTGTCGCTGGCTGGTCACTGAAGTAGGCGATATGCCCCAGGGTGTGGCCGGGCACGGCCAGAACCCGGAAGGCCACGCCCAGGACGCTGACCTGATCGCCCTCGTCCAGCGCCAGGTCGCGGCCCGGGATCTGCTCGTGGGCCGGGCCGCAGACGCGGGCACCGGTCTGTTGCTTGAGGCGTTCGACACCCCCGACATGGTCGTCGTGGTGGTGGGTCACCATGATGGTGTCCAGCGCCCAGCCGGGGTTGGCAGCCAGCCAGGCTTCCACCGGGCCGGCATCACCCGGGTCGACCACCGCGCAGCGGCGTTTGGCAGTATCCTGTAACAACCAGATGTAGTTGTCGGAGAAAGCGGGGAGAGCGTCGATCTGTATCATGGTGCGGATCCGTATCGCCATGGGTGGCACATGAGGGCATCTTAGCCACGATGGCGCGGTGCGGGAACCTTCGAGGGAGAGCGCAATGACCGACCAAGCCTTTGCCCAGGCCGACCCGGAATGGGTCGAACTGATCAGCCTGGCCCGTGAGTGGTTCAACGGCCCACTCGGCCAACTGATGCTGAAGGAAGAGGAGAAACTGCTGGAAGAAGAGCTCGGGCGCTTCTTCGGTGGCTACCTCGTGCACTATGGCCCTTGTGCCGAGGCGCCGCCCAGCGCGCCGCAGGTGCAGCGCAACGTGCGCCTTGGCGCGCCGTTGCCGGGGGTGGAGATCGTCTGCGAGGAGCAGGCCTGGCCATTGGGCGAGCACGCCGCCGACGTGGTGGTGCTGCAACATGGGCTGGACTTCAGCCTTTCGCCACACGGCCTGCTGCGTGAGGCGGCCAGCGCGGTGCGCCCCGGTGGGCACCTGCTCATTGTCGGCATCAACCCCTGGAGCGGTTGGGGCCTGCGCCATTTCTTCAGCCAGGGTGCCCTGCGCAAGGCCCGCTGCATCTCGCCGTCACGGGTCGGCGACTGGCTCAACCTGCTGGGCTTTGCGCTGGAGAAACGCCGCTTCGGGTGCTATCGTCCGCCGCTCACTTCGCCGGCCTGGCAGCAACGCCTGGCAGGCTGGGAACGCATGGCGGGTGGCTGGCAGAGTGCCGGCGGCGGGGTCTACCTGCTGGTGGCGCGCAAGATGGTGGTTGGCCTGAGGCCGTTGCGCCAGGTGCGCCGCGAACCGATGGGCAAGCTGCTGCCGCTGCCACTGGCCAAGGTCAACCGCACCGCCGTCAGGCCAAATACCGAAAAGCACTGAACATGAGTGGTACATGAGCGATAGCGTCGAGATGTATACCGATGGCGCCTGCAAGGGCAACCCTGGCCCCGGTGGCTGGGGCGTCCTGCTGGTCTTCAAGGGCGTCGAAAAGGAACTGTGGGGCGGCGAGCGCGAAACCACCAACAACCGCATGGAACTGATGGCCGCGATCCAGGGGCTCATGGCGCTCAAGCGTGAGTGCGATGTGGTGCTGACCACCGACTCGCAGTATGTGATGAAGGGCATCAACGAGTGGATGGCCAACTGGAAGAAGCGCGGCTGGAAGACGGCGTCCAAGGAACCGGTGAAGAACGCCGACCTGTGGCAATTGCTCGACGAGCAGGTCAACCGCCACAAGGTCACCTGGAAGTGGGTGCGCGGGCATATCGGCCACCCCGGCAACGAACGCGCCGACCAGCTGGCCAACCGTGGCGTCGAGGAAGTGCGCGCCACGCGTTGAGCTGCGGTACAATCGCCGCCTTTGTCACTGATGCAAGTTGGAGCGCCCCGCGTGGAGCAGCAGCAAGATAAACGCCTGGTCATTCTCGATACCGAAACCACCGGTATGCCGGTCACCGAAGGCCACCGCATCATCGAGATCGGCTGTGTCGAGGTCGTTGGCCGGCGCCTGACCGGGCGGCACTTCCACGTCTACCTGCAGCCCGACCGGGAGAGTGACGAGGGCGCGATCAACGTCCACGGCATCACCGATGCGTTCCTGGTCGGCAAACCGCGCTTCGCCGATGTGGCCGAAGAGTTCTTCGAATTCATCCAGGGCGCCACCCTGGTCATCCACAACGCCGCGTTCGACGTCGGTTTCATCAACAACGAGTTCGCGCTGCTGGGGCAGAGCGACCGCGCCGACATCGCCAACCATTGCACCGTCCTCGACACCCTGCTGTTGGCCCGTGCCCGCCACCCGGGGCAACGCAACAGCCTCGATGCGTTGTGCAAACGCTACGACATCGACAACTCTGGCCGTGAATTGCACGGCGCATTGCTCGACGCCGAATTGCTGGCCGACGTCTACCTGGCGATGACCGGCGGCCAGACCAGCCTGTCGCTGGCCGGGCACGGCGCCGACAGTGACGGTGATGGACAGGGCGCTGGCGGCAGCGAGATCCGCCGCATCGTCGGGCGGGCACCGGGGCGGGTGATCATGGCCAATGCCGCAGAACTGGAAGCCCACGCCGAACGGCTGGCGGCCGTGGCCAAATCGGCGGGCGGGCCTTCGCTGTGGCAGACGCTGACCGAGGCACCTGCCAGCTAACAGGCCGGCACAGGCAGCACAAGGCCTACTACCCTCAATAGGACAACAAGTCCAGCGGAGGTAGTTGCCGGATGTACAAGGACCTCAAGTTCCCGATCCTCATCGTCCACCGTGCGATCAAGGCCGACAGCGTCGCCGGCGAGCGCATCCGCGGCATTGCCGAGGAACTGAGCCAGGACGGTTTCGCCATCATCAAGGCTGCCGATCACACCGAAGCGCGGCTGGTCGCCACCACCCACCATGGGCTGGCCTGCATGCTGATCGCCGCCGAGGGCGTCGGCGACAACACCCACTTGCTGCAGAACATGGCTGAGCTGATACGCCTGGCCCGGTTGCGTGCGCCCAACTTGCCGATCTTCGCCCTGGGCGAGCAGGTCACCCTGGAAAACGCGCCGGCCGAGGCCATGGGCGAACTCAACCAGCTGCGCGGCATTCTCTACCTGTTCGAGGACACCGTGCCGTTTCTCGCCCGTCAGGTGGCGCGTGCCGCGCACAACTACCTTGATGGCCTGTTGCCGCCGTTCTTCAAGGCCCTGGTGCAGCACACTGCACAATCCAACTATTCCTGGCACACCCCCGGCCACGGCGGCGGGGTGGCCTACCGCAAGAGCCCGGTTGGCCAGGCATTCCACCAGTTCTTCGGCGAAAATACCCTGCGCTCGGACTTGTCCGTGTCGGTGCCGGAGCTAGGCTCGCTGCTCGACCACACCGGCCCCTTGGCCGAGGCCGAGGCGCGGGCCGCGCGCAACTTTGGCGCCGACCACACGTTCTTCGTCATCAATGGCACTTCCACCGCCAACAAGATTGTCTGGCACGCGATGGTCGGCCGCGATGACCTCGTGCTGGTGGACCGCAACTGCCACAAGTCGGTGGTCCACGCCATCATCATGACCGGCGCCATCCCCCTCTACCTATGCCCCGAACGCAACGAGCTGGGCATCATTGGCCCGATACCGCTCAGCGAGTTCAGCCCCGAGTCGATCAAGGCCAAGGTGCTGGCCAATCCCCTGGCCAAGGGGCGTGAGCCGCGGATCAAGCTGGCGGTGGTGACCAACTCCACCTACGACGGTCTGTGTTACAACGCCGGGCTGATCAAGATGGCACTGGGCGCCAGCGTCGAGGTGCTGCATTTCGACGAGGCCTGGTTCGCCTATGCGGCGTTTCACACATTCTTCGAGGGCCGCTACGCCATGGGTACCGTGTGCAGCGAGGGCAGCCCGCTGGTGTTCAGTACCCATTCCACTCACAAGCTGCTGGCCGCCTTCAGCCAGGCCTCGATGATTCACGTGCAAGATGGTGCCCAGCGTCAGCTGGATCGCGACCGCTTCAACGAAGCGTTCATGATGCATATCTCCACCTCGCCGCAATACAGCATGCTCGCCTCGCTGGATGTGGCTTCGGCCATGATGGAGGGCCCGGCTGGCCACTCGCTGCTGCAGGAGATGTTTGACGAAGCCTTGAGTTTCCGCCGTGCGCTGGCCAATCTGCGCGAGCACATCGCCGCCGAAGACTGGTGGTTCAGCATCTGGCAGCCGCCAGCGGCGGAGGGCATCCAGCGCCTGTCGGCGCAGGACTGGCTGCTGCAACCAGGCGCCGAGTGGCATGGCTTTGGCGACGTGGCGGACGACTATGTCCTGCTCGACCCGCTGAAGGTGACCTTGGTGATGCCTGGGCTGAGCGCGGACGGCGTATTGGGCGAGCACGGTATTCCGGCGGCGGTGGTCAGCAAGTTTCTTTGGGAGCGCGGGCTGGTGGTGGAGAAGACCGGCCTGTACAGCTTTCTGGTGCTGTTCTCGATGGGAATCACCAAGGGCAAGTGGAGCACGTTGCTCACCGAGCTGCTGGAGTTCAAACGCCATTACGACGGCAACACAGCGCTGAGTCGCTGCCTGCCGAGCATCGTTGCGGTCGATGCCGCTCGTTACCAGGGGCTGGGCCTGCGCGACCTGTGCGACCAGCTGCATGACTGCTACCGCGCCAATGCCACGGCCAAGCAGCTCAAGCGGTTGTTCACGCGGTTGCCGGAGGTGGCCGTGAGCCCGGCGCGGGCTTATGACCAGATGGTGCGCGGGGAGGTAGAGGCAGTGCCGATAGAGGCCCTGCTGGGTCGTGTGGCAGCAGTGATGCTGGTGCCGTACCCACCGGGAATCGCGCTGATCATGCCGGGTGAGCGGTTCACCGAAGCAACCCGCTCGATCCTCGACTATCTGGCGTTTGCCCGGGCGTTCAACAGCGGTTTCCCGGGCTTCGTCGCTGATGTGCATGGCCTGCAGAATGAGAGCGGCCAATACACGGTCGACTGCATCAAGGAATGCGAATGATCTCGACGCCGGTCTGTGCCAGTTCGAAGCGGTTCTCACCCAAGTGGTTGACGCGATCGCCGATCGCCAGGCGGTAGGTGGTGATCGGGGCACCCAGTGCGCTGCCGTCCGCCTGGAGGGTGGACTCCTGGAACTCGTGCACGGGGTAGATACGGCCTTCGGCGTCACGGGCGTGGAACTGGCCGACCATTACTGCTGCCATTTGGGTGAAAACCTCTGAATTACGTAGGAAATGTCTGCAGGGATAGACCGTAAAAGGTACTTGGAAGTTTTCACAGTCTGGAAAAAAAACCGGGCCGCCGAGGAACGGTCATCTATAACTACAGACGTCCCTTTCTCCAGCAACGGATGGATAACGCCATGAGCCAGGTGTATTCGGTAGCGGTTGTCGTCGGCAGCTTGCGCAAGGACTCCTACAACCGCAAGGTTGCCCGCGCACTTTCGGAGCTGGCACCGTCCAGCCTTGCCCTTAAGATTGTCGAGATCGGCGACCTGCCGCTGTACAACGAGGACGTCGAGGCCGAGGGCGTGCCCGAGGCGTGGAAGCGGTTTCGCGATGAGATCCGCCGCAGCGATGCGGTGCTGTTCGTCACCCCGGAATACAACCGTTCGGTGCCAGGCTGTTTGAAGAATGCCATCGACGTGGGTTCGCGGCCGTATGGGCAAAGCGCGTGGAGCGGCAAGCCGACGGCGGTGGCCAGTGTGTCGCCCGGGGCCATTGGCGGGTTTGGTGCCAATCATGCGGTGCGCCAGTCGCTGGTGTTCCTCGACATGCCGTGCATGCAGATGCCCGAGGCGTATATCGGCGGGGCGGCGAGCCTGTTCGATGAGGCGGGCAAGCTCAGTGACAAGACCCGGCCATTCCTGCAGGGCTTCATCGACAAGTTCGCGTCCTGGGTGAAGTTGAACCGCGCGGTCTGATCCATTGCTGTTGCATGATGTATGACGCATTCGCGGGTAAACCCGCTCCTACAGGGGAATGCATAAACCTGTGGAAGCGGGTTTACCCGCGAATGGCCAGGAACTGATCCGTCAGAAGGCCTGCGGCATCTCACCCTTGGCCAGGCGGCGGTTGATATCGGCTACCACCTCCGGCAGTTGGTTGATGGTGTCGATCAGGTAGTGCGGCCGCGAGCCGGCAAACAGTTGGTGAATGCGCTTGCGCTCGCTTTCCAGTTTTTCTGAGCTCAACGCCTGATAATCCTCCCAGGTCAGCCCCAGAGCGTTGCCCGAGCACACCAGGGCCACGGTCCACATCCCGGCGCGGCGGCCTTCGAGAATGCCCGGCACGGTGTCGTCGACCTTCACGCACGCCGCCACATCATCGATCCCCAGGGCAATCACGTTGGCCAGGGCCTGGGCCGGCCACGGGCGGCCATTCGGGGTTTCGTCGGTGGCCACCACGTGGTCGGCGACGTAGCCGTTCTGCGCCGCCAGTTCCACCACTTTGTCCATCACCACCTTCGGGTAGCCCGAGCACGAACCGATCCTCAGGCCGCCCTGGCGCAGGCCGGTGAGGGTGTCCAGGGCGCCGGGTATCAATGCCGAGTGCACGGCGATTTTCTCGATCTGCAGTGGCATGAAGCGGTTGTAGATGGCGGTAACGTCATCGTCGGTCGGGGTGCGGCCGAACACCTTGCGGTAGCGCTCGGCGATCTCTGGCACATCGCACAGGGTGCGGATGTGGTCCCACTTGCCCATCCCCATCGGGCCCCGGGCTTCCTCGATGGAGACCTGCACATCGAACTCGGCGAAGGCCTCGACGAAGATCTGGGTCGGGGCGAAGGAGCCGAAGTCGACCACGGTGCCAGCCCAGTCGAGGATGGCGGCTTGCAGCTGGGTAGGATTGCTGTAGTTCATGTGAGCGGGTTCCTGAAATTGGGTGGGCAAAGGGTTAGATGTCCAGCACTTCCATTTCCCGCAGCACTTCGGCCACGGCATTGACGGCAGCTTGCATGCCGTCGGCACCGACCACGCCGATGCAGCCGACGCGGAACGTTTCGACCTGGGTCAGTTTGCCCGGGTAAAGGATGAAGCCCTTGGCCTTGACCCGCTCGTAGAAGTCCTTGAACTGGTAGCGGGCATCGTTCGGCGCATGGAAAGTGACGATGATCGGCGCCTGGATGTCGGCCGGCAGGAAGCTGCGCAGGCCGATGGCGGCCATGCCGGCGAGCAGGGTCTTGCAGTTGTCGGCGTAGCGCTGGTGGCGGGCGGGCAGGCCGCCTTCCTCACCGTACTGTTGCAGCGCTTCGTGCAGGGCGGCGACCACGTGGGTCGGCGGGGTGAAGCGCCACTGGCCGGTCTTGGCCATGTAGGCGTGCTGGTCGTGCAGGTCCATGGCCAGCGAGTGGGCGTTGCCTTCGGCGGCGGCCAGGGCGCGTTTCTCGGCAAACACGAAGCCCATGCCGGGCACGCCTTCGAGGCATTTGCCGGACGCAGCGATCAGCGCTTCGAAAGGAATCTGGCGGGCATCGATGGGCAGTGCGCCGAACGAACTCATGGCATCGATGATCAGGCGCTTGCCGTGGCCTTTGACCACCTGGGCGATTTCCGCTAGGGGGTTGAGGATGCCGGTGCTGGTTTCACAGTGGATCAGCGCCACGTGGGTGACGGCCGGGTCGGCGGCCAGCAGGCGGTCGACATCGGCGGCGGTGGTCGGTTGGTCTTCGGCGGTCTCGAAGGTGCTGTAGGTGCGGCCCAGCACTTTGCAGATCTTCGCCAGGCGCTGACCATAAGCGCCATTGATCAATACCAGGACCTTGCCGTCACGCGGCACGAGGGTGCCAATGGCTGCCTCCACGGCGAAGGTGCCGCTGCCTTGCAGGGGCACGCAGTGGTGGCTGGCGCTGCCGTCGATGATCGCCAGCAGTTGCTCGCAGACACTGGCGGTCAGCTGGTTGAAGTCGCGGTCCCACGAGCCCCAGTCCACCAGCATGGCTTGGCGGGTGCGGAGTGAAGTGGTCAGTGGGCCAGGGGTCAGCAAGATCGGGGCATTGCTCATTCCGTTATTCCTCACAAGCAGTGGGCTGAAACTACCGGGCCTAGGTTGCAATTGGCGCTGCCATCAATCAAATTGTTTGTTGTTATCCGAGCTATAAGTCAGGCCGATACTCATGAACCTGTTTCAACTGCGCGCCTTCGATGCCGTTGCCCGTGAAGGCAGCTTCACCCGCGCTGCCGCGCGGCTGTTCATCAGCCAGCCGGCAGTGACCGGGCACGTCAAGGCACTGGAGGAGCACTACCAGATCACTTTGCTGCGGCGCACTGCACGGCGGGTGGAGCTGACCGAAGAGGGCATCCGCCTGGCGGCGATCACGCGGGCCATGTTCGGCCTGGCCGAAGAGGCGCAGGCCATGCTCGAGGCCAATCGGCAGTTGCTGACCGGGCGCCTGGAGGTGGCGGCCGATGGCCCGCACCGGGTCATGCCGATGCTGGCGCTGCTGCGCGAGCGCTACCCGGGCATCACCGTCAACCTGCGCCTGGGCAATGCCCAGGAAACCCTGGCGGCGTTGCTCAGCGAGCACGCCGACGTCGCCGTGCTGACCGAGATCGCGCCGCGCAAAGGGCTGCACCTGCAGAGCCTCTGCGAATCGCGCCTGTGCGCGCTGCTGCCAGCGGGCCACGCCTGGGCGCAGGCTGGGCAAGACCTGCCGTTGGCCGAGTTGCACCAGCAGATCATGGTGCTGCGCGAGCCCAGCTCCACCACCCGGCGCACCTTCGACAAGGCCTGCAGCATGGCCGGCGTGCAGCCGCGGGTGTTGCTGGAGCTGGACAGCCGCGAAGCAGTGACCGAGGCGGTGGCGTCCGAGCTGGGCATCGGCGTGGTGTCGTCGACCGAGGTGGCCAACGACCCGCGGGTGGTGGCGCGGCCCCTGGCTGGCCAGGGCCTGCGCAACCAGCATATGGTTGGCTGCCTGGAACGGCGCCGCGAGCTGCGCTTGATCCAGGCTTTCTTCGGCCTGGCGTCGAGCCTTTGAGCCAGCCTAAGATGCCTGCATCAGCGAATGGATTGGCAATGAGCGAGAAAGACACCATCTCCATGCAACTGGTGCGCGAAGCCCTGTTGCAGACCTGCCCGGCGGGCGAGCCGGATGCCGCACTGCTGGTCCGTGCCGGGATCGATGCCGGGCAATTGCAGGCGCCTGCAGCGCGGGTCAGCGCCGGGGCCTATGCACGGCTGTGGCGGCTGTTGGCGCGCCGCTGCAACGACGAGTTCTTCGCCATGGACCCGCGCGGCCTGCGCAGCGGCAGCCTGGCCTTCATGTGCCGGGCGAGCATGGCCCAGCCGACCCTGGGGGCAGGGCTGGACACGGCCCTGGAGTTCCTGTCGCTGATGCTTGAAGACCTGCAACCGAGCCTGGTGCGCCAGTACGAGCTGGCCGAAATCGTCATCAACGAACCTCGCGACCAACCGCGTCGCGCCTTCACCTATTTCACCTTCTGGATGATCGTCCATGGCCTGGCCTGCTGGCTGGCAGGGCGGCGCATCCCGATCCTGGCCATCGAGCTGCGCTGCGCCGAACCCTTGTTTTGCGACGACTACCGGGTGATGTTTTCGCAAAACCTGCAGTTCGAGCGCCCGCGTACACGCATGATCATCAGTGCTGATAGCCTCGACCTGCCACTGCGGCGCACACCGGAGGAACTGCAGCGCTTCCTGGCCGAGGCACCTGGTAACATCCTGGTCAAATACCGTGATGCCGCTAGCCTGGGGCGGCGCATCCGCCACGACTTGCTTCATCAGGACCCCAATCACTGGCCTGATGGCGATGCGTTGGCGCGGCAATTATGCCTGTCGCCTTCCACCCTGCGTCGGCGCCTGGCAGAAGAGGGGCAGACCTATCAAGGGCTCAAGGACAGCGTGCGGCGAGAGCTGGCAATCGCCTGGCTGAGCCAGGCAGAGCCTGGCATGGGCGAAATTGCGGCGCGGCTGGGCTTTGCCGACAGCAGCTCTTTCTACAAGGCGTTTCGCAAATGGTTCGGTTGCAACCCTGGGCATTATCGCGCGCTGGCTCATGCGCGCGAACAGGGGTAGGTCAGTTCCCTCTGAATCGGGCAGGCAGGCAATGAAAGAGTGTGCGCTTCCATCGCATAGGAGACGCCCGTGCTCAATCGTAAATTTCCCAACGTTCAAGCCCCGCATGAAGTCGCGGCAGATCCGCCTGTCAGCGAATCTGCACTCAGCCAGAAGATAACCGATACCTTCATCCATCAGCGGACGCCGCAATGGATCAAGGCGGCCTCAGTGGCAGATATCCGCACGTTGCGAAAGCTGTACCTCCAGCACAAGACCACCCAGCAACAGGTGAGTGCCGCGACGGCCGCCGCCGTGACCCCCCATGCGTTTGCAGACACTGCGTTTTCTGAAGCCTTTGCCAATCTTCTGCCAGACGATCAGCCGTTGAAGCAGTTGTTGTGGCAGGACAAGGTGTACAAGCTGGAAGGCTTCTCGGTGCCTCGTCTGGAGCCCGAAGACAAAACACAGCCTGCGCTGGCGCGTCTGATGCAGAACTTTGCCGAAAATGCCACGCCGCTGGATGGCAGTGGCCTGGTCGCTGTGGGTAGCAACACGGTATTGTCGGGCGACGTGGGGACCTTTATCGCAACCTGCCGCCGGCTGGATGTGGGGGCCCGCTATCAGACCCAGCAGGACAGCATCTTTGAAAAAAACGCTGCTCTGCTCATGGAAGACAAGCTGGCGGGCTTCAAGCTGGCTGTGCAGATGGCGTTCCTCAAAGGTGCCATCAAGGCTGATGTCAGGGATGCCTTGCTTGCGAGTGTCAGCGGCTCTGCACAAGCCAATGGCGAGACCACACCTGCCGCCACAGCCGTGCCCGCTCGGCCAGGCGATGCGCCAGTGCTCACGGCCTATCCTGGGCTGATGTCGATGTTGGGCGTCCGCGTGCATGAAGCATTGTTTGTCCAGCTCCGCGGCGTCGATGACCAGGACGACGGCATTGTCGTCTACTTGCCCGGCCAGCCAGAACCGCTGCGCTGGTTCGCCTCGAAGCTGGACTGGGTCAAGGAAATGGCCGGTTCGCTCAAGCACGATGACCAGCTCGCAGCCTTCATTCAGTTGATCGCCCTGGAGGACCGTGCGGCATTCTTCGCTACATTGCAATTGCGGCTCAAGGATGACGAACCAGACCTGGAAGTGGAGGGTGATACGCACCACGAGCCAGTTTTCAAACGTTGGGTCGACGAGCAGATCGAGCGCGTCAAGGCCGATGCCAGGCTACTTCTGGTGCCTACCGCCGATGCCGATGCCAAGGCCAGCCGTGAACGTCTGGAAGCCTGGTCTTCGCTGGGATGGGGCTTGGCCAGCCTGGCCGGGTTCTTCATACCTGTGGTTGGGGCGCTGTTGCTCGCCCACCTGGTCACGCATGTGTGCACAGAAGTGTTCGAGGGTGTCGAGGATTGGGCAGAGGGGCACGATCACGAAGCGTTGCAGCATGTCCTGAACGTTGCCGAGACGGTGGCGGCGGCTGCAGTCACCACGGCGGTAGCGGCAGGAGCAGGCGCTGCCGCCAGCGCATTCGAACGCAGTGCTTTTGTCGATGGCCTTGAACCTGTTGGTGTCGGGCCGCACACCCAGCGTTTGTGGAGTGATGACCTGACGCCCTACCGGACCTCGGCGCAGGGAGCCAGGCTGGAGGATGATGGCCTCTACCACAGCGGGGCACGGCGCCTGTTGCGTGTTGACGAGCACTATTACGAGGTTTGTCAGGTTGAGGAGCAGGGGCCCTGGCGCCTCCGTCATCCGTTGCGCCCGACCGCCTATGGCCCCGTGGTCGAAGGTAACGGTGAGCGCTTCTGGCGAGTGCGTGGCGAGCTTCCGCAAGCCTGGAACGATGAAGCAAAGTTGCTCGATCGGCTGTGGCCCCAGGAGCGTCCACTTGATCCTCTGCAAGCGCGGCGAGTGCTGCAAGCGGCCTGCACTGATGTCGATGAGTTGCGTGGCATTGCGGTGGAAAACCGTGCCCTGCCAGCCAACTTGCGTGATACGTTGCGCCGTTTCGAGGCTGACGAGCGTATCGAGCGCTTCTTCGGCAAGCCTCCCGTTTTGGCGCCTTTCGATGATCAGGAACTGCTTGAGTGGTGCAGACAGCGCCCGCAGTTTGCGGGGATGGACGGCGAGCGTCTGCATGGTGCGCTTGAGGAAAACGCAAGCCACCTGCGTTCGGAGCTGTTCAGGCATCTGACCGAGATCGAGCCATCCACCGATAAAGCTGCGCAGGTGATCCGGCGTGACTTTTCCGGTTTGCCACATGACTATGTCAGCGATCTGGTGACTACGCTTAGCGCCTCCGAACGGGAGGTGATCGAGATACGGGGGCGGTTGCCATTGAGCGTGTCGCAAAGAGCCCGCTCATTGCTGCAGTTGGCCAGGCTCAACCGAGCCCAGCAAGGTCTGATGTTGCGCAATGCCTACGTCGACGGGGCGGGTGAGCTGGCATTCAACCTGTTTGCGCAGGTCGATCATTGGCCGTTGAATACGCGCCTGGAGCTGCGCAAGGGCTCTTCGTCGGGGCGATTGCTGGCGGTGCTCAACCCGCAATCGCCTGAAGCGACTCAGCAGATCCTGGTGCATCTCGACGGCCAGTTTCACCTTTATGACCACCGTGGCCTGGAGCTGGAGGCGCAACCGGCAGAGCCTGACGATTTCTTCCAGGCCATCCATGACCTGCTGACACCCTCGCAGCGCGATCGTCTTGAGCTTGACCAGGCGCACCCTGTCGATGCCTTGCGGCAACGGGTATTGAGCAAACTGCCAGGCGAGCGTCAGCGGCTCATGGCCGTGCTGGGGCAGGTTGAGAGCAAAGGCTGGTTCAATCCTGGCCAACGTCTGCCCGACGGCCGTGTCGGCTATCCGCTCGGGGGTGGCACTTCGAACCAGAGCGGGGCATATCGGCAACTGAGGCGTCGACTGGCCGCGCTTTACCACGGCGACTCGCCTGAACGGATCCAGGATCACATGGACAGAGTGCTGGATACCGAGGACCCTTTCGAGCAACTGGTCTACGAAGAGCAGAACCTGCAAATGCTCGACAGCCGCCTGGACCAATGGGTTTCTGCTGCACCAGAGGCTGAGCTGGCTGCGCGCCGCCAGGTGTCACAGCGGCTGCGAGCGGCCTGGCGCAGGCAACTGGATATCGACATGGAGCATCTGGCTTTGCAGGGGCGCATCCTCGATCTGAGTGGTTGCCAGGTAAGTACATTGCCTGAACTGACCCGGGAGCTTGACTTCCATTTCGTGACTTCAATGTTGATGGTCAACACACCCCTGCAGGAGGTGCCAGCATCGTTCTTCAGCTGCTTCGCCGGGCTGCAACGGCTGAATCTTTCGAGGAACGCCCTTCAGGCGTTACCTGAAGGCATCCGCCAGCTGGGTCAGCTAAGGCGTCTGCAACTGTCCTACAACCGCATCCGGTGGAATGATGCGGCGACCCGTATTCTGGGGGAACTGCACAACCTCGTCTCGCTGGACTTGAGCTTCAACCCACTGCGCACAATGGCGCTGCGCTTTGCCAGGGTGCCTGCGTTGCGGCGGCTGCAGCTGATGCATTGTGGCCTGCTGGAATGGCCTGAAGGATTGCAGCTGTGCAGCCAGCTTCGCCTCGTCAACCTGAATTCCAATGTACTGAGCGGCATTCCCGATGCGATCATGCAGATGCCGTATGAATTTCGCGCGTCCATCCAGCTGGAACGCAATGCCATTCAGCGTAGGCGCCTGGAGCTTCTTTACGCGCGCCCGGCACATCCGATGCATGGCCCGAACGTGGCGGAAGGCTTGGTACCCGCTGCCAGGGCACTGTGGGTGACGGGGGAGCAGGCTGAAGCGCGCGGAGCGCGTTGGGACCGTTTGTTTCCAGATCACGCAGATGCTGAGCAACAAGACAGTGTTCTGCGCATTCTGAGCGATCTGCGGGAAAGTGCCGACTTCCGCAACATGGCTTACCGAGAGGTGCTGACCCGCCAGGTATGGAGCGTGCTCGATGCCATGGATGCTGATGCGCAGCTGGCGCAGGAGCTGCATTCGATTGCCGACGATCCTGTCACCTGCGCAGACAGTGTTGCCGAGCGTTTCGCCGACTTGCAACTGCGGGTGCTGGTGGCGAACGCTGAACGTGCGGCGCCAGGTCAGCGTGATGAGCTGCTGAAGCTTGGTTCAGGCATGTTTCGCCTGCAGACGCTCGAGGCCTTCATTCACGAGGATATCGAGCAACGCCTGCAAGCAACGCCCGACCTGGATCAGATCGAAGCCAGGCTGTACTACATCGTCAACCTCGCAGCGGAGCTGCAACTCCCTGGCCAGCCGGCGTCGATGAGGTTTTCGAATCTCAGTGGCGGTAACGCGTACCAGCTCGCCAAAGCGCTCGCCTATGTAAACGCCGCCGAAACCGTCGAAGCCAAGGCACGTTTCCTCAGTGAGCAGGCATTCTGGACCGCCTGGCTGCAGTCCCAGTATCCAGACGAATTCGCGGCCTTGACCGATGAATTCGACACGCTTGGGGTTGAACTGGATGAGTCTCGGGAAACGCTCAGCGACGGGCAATACAAGGACCAATGGGACGCGTTGACAGCCGATCGGGCTGCCCGTCTGTCGCGCCTGAGGATACTGCTGACCACGCAAGTGCTGGAAACCGGCCAAACCAGTCATCCAGATTGACGACTTAGGCCATTGCCGCCGTGCTTTGGCGGCGCGAACATCGTCGGACCGATGGTTCAACTCCAAAAACAAGAAACCAGGAGTCCGACGATGCGCGATTACGTCGAGGCCGTTCGTGCGTTCGACCATGCCCAGGCCGCCGCTGCGGCGCTGCATGGCGAACTCACCGCCCTCAATGCTTGTGTCGAATGCTGTGACCGCCATGCCGGAGCCGGCAAGCTGGCGTTGGTCTGCGAAGACCGTGATGGCAACAGTGCCCGCTACAGTTTCGACCAGCTTAAAACTCAGGCCGCCCGCTTTGCCAATGTACTCAGGGCGCAGGGTGTGCAGCCGGGTGACCGGGTGGCCGGCCTGATGCCACGCACCGCCGAATTGCTGGTGACGATTCTCGCCACCTGGCGCCTGGGCGCGGTGTACCAGCCGCTGTTCACCGCCTTCGGTCCCAAGGCCATCGAGCACCGCCTGGAGCAGTCCGGCGCCCGCGTTGTCGTCACCGACGCGCAGAACCGCGCCAAGCTCGACGACGTGCACGGCTGCCCGACGATCATCACGGTCAAGGCGCGCGACGGCGAACTGGATTTCCAGCAGTGCCTGGATGCGGCGGCAGATGGGTGTGAGCCGGTGATGCGCTGCGGCGACGACCCTTTCCTGCTCATGTTCACCTCCGGTACCACAGGCCCCGCCAAGCCGCTGGAAGTGCCGCTGCGCGCCATCGTTGCGTTCCAGGGGTACATGCGCGACGCCATCGACCTGCGTCCCGATGATCACTTCTGGAACCTGGCCGATCCGGGTTGGGCCTATGGCCTGTACTACGCGGTCACCGGGCCGCTGGCGTTGGGCCACGCTACCACCTTCTACGATGGCCCGTTCAGCGTCGACAGCTGCGCGCGGGTGATCGACAAGCTGGGAATCACCAACCTCGCGGGTTCACCTACGGCGTACCGTTTGCTGATCGCCGCTGGCAAAGGCTTCTCGGCACCGATCAAAGGCCGTCTGCGGGTCGTCAGCAGCGCCGGCGAACCACTCAACCCCGAAGTGATCCGCTGGTTCGCCGACGAACTGGGCGTGACCATCCACGACCATTACGGCCAGACCGAACTGGGCATGGTGCTGTGCAACCATCATGGCCTGCGACACCCGGTGCACCCGGGTTCGGCCGGCTTCGCCATCCCCGGTCATCGCATTGTCGTACTGGGTGAGCAGGGCAACGAATTGCCGGCTGGCCAGCCGGGCATCCTGGCGGTGGACCGCGAGCAGTCACCGCTGTGCTGGTTTGGCGGCTACCTTGGCGCGCCGACCAAGGCCTTCGTCGGCAAGTACTACCTCAGTGGCGACACCGTCGAACTGAACCAGGACGGCAGTATCAGCTTCGTTGGCCGCAGCGATGACGTGATCACCACGTCCGGTTACCGCGTAGGGCCATTCGATGTGGAAAGCGCGTTGATCGAGCACCCGGCGGTGATCGAAGCGGCAGTTGTCGGCAAGCCGGACCCCGAGCGCACCGAGCTGATCAAGGCCTTCGTCGTACTGGCCGACGGATACCAGGGCAGCGCCGATCTGGAGGAAGCCCTGCGTCAGCACGTACGCCAGCGCCTCTACGCGCATGCCTACCCCCGAGAAATCGAATTCGTCAGCGAGCTGCCCAAGACCCCGAGCGGCAAGCTGCAACGCTTCATCCTGCGCAATCAGGAAGTCGCCAAACAACAAGCGCAACAGGCCACCCCTGTCAGCGCCTGAAAAGGAAGCAGATCATGCAGATAGCCAACAAACACTTCATCGTCAGCGGCGCTGCCTCCGGGCTGGGCGCTGCCACCGCGCAGATGCTGATCGAGGCCGGCGCCAAGGTCATGCTGGTCGATCTCAATGCCCAGGCCGTCGAGGCCAAGGCCCGCGAACTGGGTGACAACGCCCGCTTCGCGGTGGCCGACATCAGCGACGAGCAGGCCGCCCAGGCGGCGGTCGATGCGGCTGTTACGGCCTTCGGCAGCCTTCACGGGCTGGTCAACTGCGCCGGCATCGTCGGCGCCGAGAAAGTGTTGGGCAAGCAAGGTCCGCACGGTCTGGCCAGCTTCGCCAAGGTCATCAACGTGAATCTGGTCGGCAGCTTCAACCTGTTGCGTCTGGCAGCGGCAGCCATGGCTGAAGGGCCGGCCGATGAGGGCGGGGAGCGTGGGGTCATCATCAATACCGCGTCCATCGCCGCCTATGACGGCCAGATTGGCCAGGCCGCCTACGCGGCATCCAAGGGCGCGATTGCCAGCCTGACCTTGCCAGCCGCGCGCGAACTGGCGCGGTTCGGTATTCGCGTGATGACCATTGCCCCAGGCATTTTCGAAACGCCGATGATGGCCGGCATGACCGAGGAAGTGCGTGCATCGCTGTCGGCTGGCGTACCGTTCCCGCCGCGCCTGGGCCGCCCGCAGGAATACGCCGCTCTGGCCCGCCACATTATCGAGAACAGCATGCTCAACGGCGAGGTGATCCGCCTCGACGGCGCACTGCGCATGGCTGCCAAGTAAGGAGACCGATCATGACCTTCGCCAATGACCCGATCGTTATCGTCAGCGCTGTGCGCACGCCCATGGGCGGCCTGCAGGGCGACCTCAAGAGCCTGACCGCGCCACAACTGGGCAGCGCCGCGATCCGTGGTGCCGTCGAGCGTGCCGGGATCGATGCCGCCAGTGTCGAGCAGGTGCTGTTCGGCTGCGTGTTGCCCGCAGGCCTCGGCCAGGCCCCGGCCCGCCAGGCGGCACTGGGTGCCGGGCTGGACAAGCACACCACCTGCACCACCCTGAACAAGATGTGCGGCTCGGGCATGCAGGCGGCGATCATGGCCCATGACCTGCTGCTGGCAGGTACTGCCGACGTGGTAGTGGCCGGCGGCATGGAAAGCATGACCAACGCGCCTTACCTGCTGGACAAGGCCCGTGGCGGCTACCGCATGGGCCACGGCAAGATCATCGACCATATGTTCATGGATGGCCTGGAGGACGCTTACGACAAGGGGCGTCTGATGGGTACCTTCGCCGAAGATTGTGCCCAGGCCAACGCCTTCAGTCGCGAAGCGCAGGACCAGTTCGCCATCGCCTCGCTGACCCGCGCCCAGGACGCGATCAAGCGCGGCCGTTTCGCCGCCGAGATCGTGCCGGTGGAGGTCACCGAGGGCAAGGAGACGCGCGTCATCAAGGACGATGAGCAGCCGCCCAAGGCGCGTCTGGACAAGATCCCGCAGCTCAAGCCGGCCTTCCGCGAAGGCGGCACGGTGACGGCCGCCAACTCCAGTTCCATCTCCGACGGTGCCGCAGCCCTGGTGTTGATGCGCCGCTCCGAGGCTGAAAAGCGGGGCCTCAAGCCGCTGGCGGTGATCCACGGCCATGCTGCCTTCGCCGATACTCCCGCGCTGTTCCCGACGGCGCCGATCGGTGCCATCGACAAGCTGATGAAACGCACGGGCTGGAACCTTGCTGATGTCGACCTGTTCGAGATCAACGAAGCATTTGCCGTGGTTACCCTGGCGGCCATGAAGCACCTCGACCTGGCGCACGACAAGGTCAACATCCACGGCGGCGCCTGCGCCCTGGGCCACCCGATCGGTGCTTCGGGTGCGCGCATCCTGGTGACCCTGCTGTCGGCCTTGCGCCAGAACAACCTGCGCCGTGGCGTGGCGGCCATCTGCATCGGCGGTGGTGAGGCCACGGCCATGGCCATTGAATGCCTGTACTGAGGTGAACCATGCTGGTAACTGACGAGCAACAACAGATCGCCGATGCGGTACGCGCCTTTGCCCAGGAGCGCCTCAAGCCGTTCGCCGAGCAATGGGACAAGGAACACCGGTTCCCGAAAGAGGCCATCGAGGAAATGGCCGGGCTCGGTCTGTTCGGCATGCTGGTGCCGGAGCAGTGGGGCGGCAGTGACACCGGTTACGTGGCGTATGCCATGGCACTGGAAGAAATCGCTGCGGGTGATGGCGCCTGCTCGACCATCATGAGCGTGCACAACTCGGTAGGTTGCGTGCCGATCCTGCGCTTTGGCAACGAACAGCAGAAGGAGCAGTTCCTCAGGCCCCTGGCCATGGGCTCGATGCTCGGCGCATTCGCCCTGACCGAACCGCAAGCCGGTTCCGACGCCAGCAGCCTGAAGGCCCGGGCAAGGCTTGAGGGGGAGCACTATGTGCTCAATGGCAGCAAGCAGTTCATTACCTCTGGGCAGAATGCCGGTGTCGTGATCGTCTTCGCCGTGACCGACCCGGATGCCGGCAAGCGCGGCATCAGTGCCTTCATCGTGCCTACCGATTCGGCGGGCTACCAGGTGGCGAGGGTCGAAGACAAGCTCGGCCAGCACGCCTCCGACACCTGCCAGATCGTCTTCGACAATGTGCGCGTGCCGGTGGCCAACCGCCTGGGCGCGGAAGGCGAGGGCTACAAGATCGCGCTGGCCAACCTCGAAGGTGGCCGGATCGGTATCGCTTCGCAGGCAGTGGGCATGGCCCGTGCGGCCTTCGAAGTGGCACGCGACTACGCCCATGAGCGTCAGAGCTTCGGTAAACCGCTGATCGAACACCAGGCGGTGGCCTTCCGCCTGGCCGACATGGCGACCAGGATTGCCGTGGCCCGGCAGATGGTGCTGCATGCCGCCGCACTGCGCGATGCCGGGCGCCCGGCGCTGGTGGAAGCGTCGATGGCCAAGCTTTTTGCCTCGGAAATGGCCGAAAAGGTCTGTTCGGATGCCTTGCAGACCCTGGGCGGATATGGCTATCTGAGTGACTTCCCGCTGGAGCGGATCTACCGCGACGTTCGGGTCTGCCAGATCTACGAAGGCACCAGCGACATTCAGCGCATGGTCATTGCGCGCAATCTTTGAAGGAGCAGACTGCATGGCATTCGAAACCATCCTGTTGGACATCCACGGCAAGGTCGGCCTGATCACCCTCAACCGCCCGCAGGCGCTGAACGCACTCAACGCGCAGATCGTCAGCGAGATCAACCAGGCCTTGGACCAGCTCGAGCGCGACCCAAACATCGGCTGCGTGGTGCTGACAGGTTCCGCCAAGGCCTTTGCCGCTGGCGCCGACATCAAGGAAATGGCCGAGCTGCAGTATCCGCAGATCTACGTCGAGGACCTGTTCAGCGATTCGGACCGCATCGCCAACCGACGCAAGCCGATCATCGCTGCCGTGTCCGGTTTTGCCCTGGGCGGTGGCTGTGAGCTGGCGATGATGTGTGACTTCATCCTGGCAGCCGACAACGCCAAGTTCGGCCAGCCGGAAATCAACCTCGGCGTGCTGCCAGGCATGGGTGGCACCCAGCGCCTGACGCGGGCCGTGGGCAAGGCCAAGGCCATGGAACTGTGCCTGACCGGCCGCCTGATGGGGGCTGAGGAAGCCGAGCGTGCCGGCTTGGTGGCGCGTATCGTGCCGCAGGCCGAGCTGGTGGAAGAGGCATTGAAGGTAGCAGCGATCATCGCCAGCAAGTCGGTGCCGGTCAGCATGATGGTCAAGGAAAGCGTCAACCGAGCGTTCGAGGTCACCCTCAGCGAAGGCGTGCGCTTCGAACGCCGAGTGTTCCATGCTGCGTTTGCCACCGAGGACCAGAAGGAAGGGATGGCGGCTTTCATCGCCAAACGCGAGGCACAGTTCAAAGACCGTTGACAGGGGCAGGGCACGTCCTGCTGCAAGGTTGAGTTAAATGTCGCCACGGCATCCCTCGGGATACCGTGGCGCGTTCGCATTTATGGCGGGCAAGGGTGCCAGCGGGCGGATTCCAAGCCATTTCGGGCAATTTCTCCCCTGATTGCTGTTGCTCATGACGGCTTGGCGCCTTAGACTGCCGCCCCCTGTAAAAGAGTGCCGGTTGGCGCTTGAAGAATTCCGCTGCCGATGCGAAGGCGTCGGCGGCACCCGAATCGCCCAAATGCACATTTTTTCATAGAGAATTCGATGACCAAGGAACAGTTGCTGGCCATGTCGGCCGATGACTACATGAACGCTGACCAGCTGGCTTTCTTTGCTGGCCTGCTGCAGGCGATGAAAGTCGAAACCCATGAGCGCATCGAGCTGAGCCGTGCCACCATCGAAGGCCTGGACACCCCGTCGGACCCTGCCGACGTGGCATCGGTCGAGGAAGAGCGCAGCTGGCTGGTGAATGCCATCGACCGCGATCAGCGCTTGCTGCCGCAGCTGGAAATGGCGCTGGACCGCATCGCCGACGAAAGCTTTGGCTGGTGTGATGATAGCGGTGAGCCGATTGGCCTGAAGCGCCTGCTCATCAGCCCGACCACCAAATATTGCATCGAAGCCCAGGAGCGCCACGAGCAACTCGACCGCCACCAGCGTCAGGTCTGACCGGCCGGCTTGCGCCAGCCCCATGGAGTAATCCCTGGGGCTTTTTGCGTTTTTGCGTCGAAGGCGCTGGCAGGTTTTGTTGCTCGGAACGTAACACTGCTGTACCGGGATGTGCTGTTTCAGGGCAGTCGGCGGGCGTATCATGACCCCATCGTTAGGGTGCTATCAAAGTGCCGGAGGGAATGATGAACAGCCGAGTCGATGTCGCCGTGATGATCGGTTCAGGTGTGCCAGCAGGCTTGCAGGCGCTGGGCAAGCGGGTGTGCTGGGTGGTTTTGGTCAATGGCGAGCGCCGTGGTACGGCGTTCGCCACCCGTCGCGAGGCCATGGAATGCCAAGCCGCCTGGTTGCAGATCCTGCAGGATGGCCACGCCGCTTGAGGTCATTCAGGCTTCCAGGCTGCGGGCCAGTGCGCAGGCATCGCGGTGCAGGCGGCGAAAACCCTTGACCCTGCCAGTGGCACTTTCGGTCACGTGGAAGAATTCGATACCTGCGGGTATGACGACGTAGCGTGGCCTGCTGCTGACGTATGCGTGGTAAGAAATGCTCTTTACCTCTCGACGGATTTCGGTGTTTTCGTGCATATTCATTCCCCGGTAATGCGTTGATTGGATAGCTGAGCCCATCGTGCCAAGGGGCTTGCAGTTATCTATTGCATCTTTTCTGGCGGGTTTGTTGTCAGACATTACGCTTCCCTGACAGGGAATATGCCGAAAGCCTGTTTTGAGGCCACGTCTGGCAAGCCAGAGTAAAGTTTCCTGCGAGCTACATCGCCAGCAGGCACAGACGTTTCGCGCATCACTTTATTATTCTTTTCGCCTATCGAATTGAAATGGCCGCGCCTCACCGACTCCGAGTGAGGGCGGATGTCACCGGTTTGAGGATTACTTCATTGGCAGTCAGTACACTGGATACCCACGCCTTGTTTGCCCTGGGCGATTTGCGCGGCAAATTGGCCAAGCTGTTTCAGGGCCGTTTCATCTATGTCACCGAACAGAACCCCGAAGGCCTTTACATGGCCGAGATCGATACCGAGAGCGCCTTGGTAGTCGATGACAAGCAACGCCTGGAACTGAAGGTCGGCGATCACTTCCGTGCCGCAGTGTTGCCTAGCCGCGAAGGCGGCAAACTGGAAATGCGCTTTCGCGACATCAAGCTGAATGTCTACGGTGTAGGCGACTACGCATTTGTTTCGGTGCCGGAAGGTGAGGGCATCGTATTCCGCGAGGGCCACGGTGTGATGCTGGTGTTCGCCGCGCAACAACAGGTTCAGGAAGGCCTGGGCAAACTGCTCAAGGCGGTGACCGGCAAGGTCGCGAAGTGGCGCAAAGGCGAGCTGACCACCTTCAAGGCCAGTGAATGAACGAAGGTGACGAAGCGCCAGGAACCCGTGCCGAGTTTCATCGGCAATACCAGGCGCAAGCCATGGCCGAGGCCCGGCGCCTGCTGGCGCAACGAGAGGCGATGGGCTTGGGCTGGCTGACCTGGGTGGCGGCCCAGTTGTATCAGCTGAGCCCTCCGCCGTATGCCGCCATGGTACGTCGCGAGTTGCAGCGCCTGACCCAAGGCTGAGCACAGCCGCTTCAGTTGCCGCGATCCCGGCCGCTGCTGACTTCTTCCGGTACGGCTTCGTTCGCCATGCGTTTGCGGAACAGCGCCGCCCTGGCCAGCAACAGGGTAGTGACCGGCACGGTGATCGACAGCAGGATCGGAATCAGCCAGGCGTGCAGCACCGGGCTGTCCTTTAGCCAGGAAAAGTAGATGATCGATGCCAGGGCCACGCACCAGGCGCCGATGGTCGATGCCAGGGCCGGTGGGTGCATGCGCTGGAAGTAGTCTTTCAGGCGCAGCAGGCCAATGGCGCCGATCAGCGCGAAGAGGCTGCCGATCAGCAGCAGGACTGCAGTCACCAGCTCCAGCCAGAACGGCAGTTCAAGGGTTTCGGTCATTCGATCACCTCACCGCGCAACAGGAACTTGGCCAAGGCGAACGACCCGACAAAGCCGAACAGGGCAATCAGCAGTGCACCTTCGAAATAGGTGTCGCTGGCATAGCGGATCCCCAATACCAGCATCGTCAGCATCCCCAGGATGTACAGGTAGTCCAGTGCCAGCACCCGGTCCTGTGCAGAGGGGCCGCGGAACAGCCGGATCAACGCCAGGCCCATGGCCAGGGCGAAGATGAACAGGCTGGCGAGGACTGCGTTGGCGAGCAGGCCTGTCATTCGAAAATCTCCATCAGCGGGCGTTCGTAGGTGAGCTTGAAGTGCTCGATGAAGGCGGCTTCGTCGTCGAGGTCGAACACATGCAGCAGCAGTACGCTGCGGTCCAGGGCCAGCTCCGACCATACGGTGCCGGGTACCACCGTGGTGATCATCGACAGTGCCGCGAGGCCGTGGGCGTCGCGCAGGTCCAGTGGGATGTGCACGAATGCCGAGCGAGGTGGGCGTTGCCCGGCGCGCAGCACGCCGATGGCCACCAGCAGGTTGGATTGGATGACATCAATGCCGACCCGGCCAATCAGCCTTGCCACCACCCAGGGTTTGCGCACATGCGCGTACTGCGGGCGCAACGGTGCCATCAGCAGCGGGGCCAGCACGCCAAGCGCTGCGCCCAGCAACAGGTTGCCGGGACTGACCGACAGGTTCAACAGCAGCCACAGCACGAACAAGGCCATGGACAGCAGAGGTGCGGGGAACAGTCGGCTCATGGCTGCACCTGTACGTCGAGTGTGGTCGGGCCGGGAATGGGCCGGGCCGCCATCACCGCTTCGATGTAGGCTTCCGGTGCCTGGAGGCTGGCCGCCGTGTCCTGGGTATAGCGCAGCAGCGGTTCGGCCCTGAAACTGAGGATGATGCACAGGCCGAGCAGGATCACGATCGGCAGGCACTCGTAGCCGCGCAGTACGGGCGATGGGCGCTCTTCGGGCTTCCAGAAACGCTGGATGCCGACCCGGCCAAAGGCGATCAGCGAGGCCATGCCCGAGACAATGAGCAAGGCCACCAGCACCCAGCCTGCCACCGATAGCGGTTGTTCGGCGGGCATGCCCAGGCCTTGTGGATTGAACAGCGCGCTGATCAGGTTGAGCTTGCCAACGAACCCGGATAGCGGCGGCATGCCGATGATCAGCAGGGCGCAGGCGATGAAGCTCAGGCCAAGGAACGCCATGGTCCAGGGAATGATCTGGCCGATGACCACTTTCTGCTCGTCGTCGAGGTTGATGCCCTTGGGTGGGTGCAGCGACTCGAGCGGTGAAGGCATGGCGTCTTCTTCTTCATCCAGTGGCGCTTCGTTGGCCGAGCGCGAGCGCTCGACCAGTTCGGCCAGCAGGAACAGCGCGCACAGCGCCAGGGTCGAGTTGACCAGGTAGAACAGCGCAGCGCCCGTAAGCGCCGGCTGGGCGAAACCGACCGCGCCGAGCAAGGTGCCGGCGGAAACCAGGATGCTCAGTGCGGCCATGCGCTCCAGGCGCTGTGCGGCCAGTATCGACACCGCTGCCACGGCGAGGGTCGCCAGGCCGCCGTAGATCAGCCATTGCCCGCCAAAGTGCGCCGAGGCCCCTGCCTGCCCGGAGAACAGCAGGGTCCACAGGCGCAGTACGGCGTACAGGCCGACCTTGGTCATGATCGCAAACAGCGCCGCGACTGGCGCACTGGCCGAGGCGTAGGCGGGCACCAGCCAGAAATTCAGCGGCCAGATGCCGGCCTTGGCCAGGAAGGCCATGGCCAGGATCGCTGCACCTGCATGCAGCAGGCCACGGTCGGCTTCCGGCACCAGAGGGATCTTCAGGGCGAGGTCGGCCATGTTGAGGGTGCCGGTGACGCCATACAGCATCGCTGCCCCGACCAGGAACAGCGATGAGGCGAACAGGTTTATGGCGATGTAGTGCAGCCCGGCACGCACCCGAGCACGGCCCGAGCCATGCAGTAGCAGGCCGTAGGAGGCGGCCAGCAAGACTTCGAAGAACACGAACAGATTGAACAGGTCGGCGGTGAGGAAGGCGCCATACAGGCCCATCAGCTGAATCTGGAACAACGCGTGGAAGCTGGCGCCGGCGCCATCCCAGCGGGCGCGGGCGAACAGCAGGGCGCTGATGCCGATGACACCCGTCAGGGTCAGCAGCAGTGCGGAAAGATGGTCCACCACCAGCACGATGCCAAAGGGCGCGGGCCAGTTGCCTGGGAGGTAGACGCCGATCGATTCGGCCTGCCCCTGGGTGCGTACCCATAGCAGCAGGCTCACGGCGATGGCCAGGCCGGTGAAGGTCGACAGCAGGTTCAGGCGCGCCTTGATCCGCCGATGCTTTTCGCCAAGCAGCAGCATCACTGCGGCAGTCAGCAGCGGTAGCAGGATGGGGGCGACGATCAATTGACTCATGCCACTCATTCGTCACGCTCCCGGCCATCCACATGGTCGGTGCCGGTCAGGCCACGCGATGCCAGCAGCACTACCAGGAACAGTGCGGTCATGGCAAAGCTGATGACAATGGCGGTGAGCACCAGCGCCTGTGGCAGCGGATCGGTGTAGTGCAGCAGGTCCTGAGTCACGCCTTGCTTGATGATCGGCTCCTTGCCGATGAACAGGCTGCCCATGCTGAAGATGAACAGGTTGACCCCATACGACAGCAGGCACAGGCCCATGATCACCTGGTAGGTCCGAGGGCGCAGGATCAACCACACCCCCGAGGCGGCCAGTACACCGATGGCGACTGCGATGACTTCTTCCATCAGGCGGCTCCTGCTTGGCTGGATTTCGACGGGCTGCCCGGGCGGTAGGCGCGCACCGACTGGTGCGCGAGGGCGGTGAGGATCAGCAGGGTCGAGCCGACCACCACGGTGAACACGCCGATGTCGAAGAACAGCGCGCTGGCCACGTGCACATCGCCGAGCAGGGGCAGGTGCAGGTGGGCGGTATGGGTGGTGAGGAACGGATAGCCGAGCAGCATGGCGCCAGCCCCGGTCAGGGTTGCACAGAGTAGCCCGGTGCCCATCCAGCGCAGCGGCCGCAGGCTCATTTGCGCCTCGACCCACTGGGTGCCGGCCACCATGTACTGAAGGATGAACGCCACCGACATTACCAGGCCAGCGACGAAACCGCCGCCCGGCTGGTTATGGCCACGCATGAACAGGTACATCGATACCAGCAGGGCGATCGGCAGCAGCAGGCGCACCAGCACCGCCGGCACCATCATGAAGCCCAGAGCGGTGTCGGTGGCATGCCGCGGGTTGATCAGGTCGGTGACCACGTCTGGCGCCAGCTGACGCTGCTGCGCGGGTAACTGCATGCTCTCTTTCGGCGGGCGGAAGCGCCGCAGCAGGGCGAACACCGTCAGCGCCACGGCCACCAGCACGGTGATCTCGCCGAGGGTGTCGAAGCCGCGGAAATCCACCAGCATCACGTTGACCACATTGGTGCCACCGCCTTGTGGCAGGGCGCGGCTGAGGTAGAACGAAGAGATGTCGTTGGGTGTCGGCCGGGTCAGCATGGAGTAGGACAGCACGGCCATGCCGCCGCCGACCAGTATCGCCAGCAGCAGGTCGCGCAGGCGGCGAACACGGGCACGGTCGAGGCTGCCAGGTAGCGGCGACACACCTTCGATCCGCCGTGGCAACCAGCGCAGGCCAAGCAGGATCAGCACCGTGGTGACCACTTCGACCACGAGTTGGGTCAGGGCCAGGTCAGGGGCGGAGAACCAGACGAAGGTGATGCAGGTCATCAGGCCGCAGACGCCGACCATGATCAGCGCGGCCAGGCGATGGTACTTGGCCTGATAGGCAGCCCCGATGGCACAGGCGATAGCGATCAGCCACAGCGCGACGAACACCCCGGAGCCCGGGATCTTCGGCCGGTCACCCCAGCTCAGGCCGCTGTACAGCAGCGGCGAGAGGCCGGCGATGAAGGCGGCCAGTACCAGCATGAACAGTTGCGACTGCAGGCGGCGGCTGGTCAGCAACCGCTCGATACGCCGCGCCAGCAGCATCAGCCGGACCTGTCCGTGTTCGAACAGGCGCTTGCCATTGAAGCGCTCGATCAGCGGTGGATAGGGGAAGCGCCCGAGACGCAGCTGGTTGCGCAACAGCAGGTAGAGCACGATACCGCCGCACATGGCCATCAGGCTCATGATCAGCGGGGCATTCCAGCCGTGCCAGATGGCCAGGCTGTATTCCGGCAGCGTGCCACCCACCACCGGCAGTGCAGCGGCGGCCAGCAGCGGGCCGACCGACCGGGCCGGGAAGATGCCCACTACCAGGCAGGTGAGTACCAGCAGTTCGACCGGTGCGCGCATCCAGCGAGGTGGTTCGTGCGGCGTGTGTGGCAGGTCCTCTGCCGTAGGCCCGAAAAATACATCGACAGTGAAGCGCAGGGCATAGGCGACGCTGAAGGTCCCGGCGAGGGTGGCGATCACCGGCAGGATCGCTTCGACCCAGGCGGTGGAACTGATGAACACGGTTTCGGCGAAGAACATTTCCTTGGACAGGAAGCCGTTCATCAGCGGTACGCCGGCCATCGAGGCGCTGGCCACCATGGCCAGGGTCGCGGTATAGGGCACCAGGCGGACCAGGCCGCTCAGGCGGCGGATGTCACGGGTGCCGCTTTCATGGTCGATGATGCCGGCGGCCATGAACAACGAGGCCTTGAAGGTGGCGTGGTTGAGAATGTGGAACACGGCGGCGACCGCTGCCAGCGGGCTGTTGAGGCCCAGCAGCAGGGTGATCAGGCCCAGGTGGCTGATGGTCGAATAGGCCAGCAGGCCCTTGAGGTCGTTCTGGAACATCGCGGCAAATGCGCCGAGCAACAGGGAAATGGCACCCGCGCCGCCCACTATCCAGAACCATTCTTCGGTGCCCGACAGCACTGGCCAGAGGCGTGCCAGCAGGAACACGCCGGCCTTGACCATGGTCGCCGAGTGCAGGTAGGCGGAAACCGGAGTGGGTGCTGCCATGGCATGGGGCAGCCAGAACTGGAAGGGGAATTGCGCACTCTTGCTCAATGCGCCGATCAGGACAAGGGGCAGCAACACCGGGTACAGGGCGTGCTGGCGGATGGTTTCGCCGGCAGCCAGGACCTTGTCCAGGTCGTAGCTGCCGACCACATGGCCAAGCAGCAGGGCCCCGACCAGCAGGCACAGGCCACCGGCCCCGGTGACCATCAAGGCCATGTAGGCGCCGCGGCGGGCGTCGGCGCGGTGATGCCAGTAACCGATCAGCAGGAACGAGAACAGACTGGTCAGTTCCCAGAAGAACACCAGCTGGATCAGGTTGCCGGAGATCACCAGGCCGAGCATGGCCCCCATGAATGCCAGGAAGAAGGCGAAGAAGCGCGGCACCGGATCTTGCGGCGACATGTAGTACCGGGCATACAGCGACACCAGCGCGCCGATACCCAGTACCAGCAGTGAGAACAGCCAGGCGAAACCGTCCATGCGCAGGACCAGGTTCAGGCCCAGGCTGGGCAGCCACAGCAGTTCTTCGCGGATAACCCCGCCATCGACAACCTGAGGGTACAGCAGTGCTACCTGGACGGTGCCGACCAGGGCCACGAGCCCAGCCAGGATGGACTCGGCGTTACGTGCGTTGTGCGGCAGCGCAGCTGCCAGGCAACTGCCCAGGAACGGCAGAAGCAGTAGCACTATCAATGACATAGCGTTCTATTCTGGAAAGGTTTGCAAGGATCATACGTGCCGGGCCGTTGATCACCAACACGCAAGCTGTCGCAGAATCCTACAAAAGCGCTGTGACAAGCTGTTTTTTTATAACAGTTTTTTACACAGCATAGACGCTGCCGGGCGCTTCACAGGCCGGCTTCAGTCTCGCGCGGGGCTGGCGCCTCGAGGGTATCGCTGCTTTCGCGGCTGCGCCGGATCTTCAATTCGCTCACCACCACGGCAATGACGATCAGCAACCCACCGATCAGTGCGATGCCTGGCAAGCGCTCGCCAGCGATGCGCCCAACGATGCCGGCCCACACCGGCTCGCCCGCGTAGATCAGCGTGGCGCGGGTGGGTGAAACCGACTTCTGTGCCCAGTTCATCGCCACCTGGATCACTGCGCTCATGGCGCCAAGGCCCAACGCGCTGAGCAACAGCAACCAGGAAAAGTCGGGCAGACGCTCCTGGGTCGGCACGATCATCAAGAACGCCAGCAGCGAAGCGGTCGCCAACTGCACCACGGTGACCCGGCGCACATCGACCTGGCCGGCGAAGCGGCTGATCAGGATGATCTCGGCGGCGATGGCCACGGCGCTCACCAGGGTCACCACTTCACCTTCGCTGAAGTGCAGCGCGCCGCCTTCCGGGCCGGCCAGCAGCATCAGGCCGACGAACGCCAGGCAGATGCCGATGCTCGGCATCAGCCCTGGACGGCGGCCCAGCACCAGCCATTGGAGCAATGGCACGAACGGCACATAAAGCGCCGTGATGAAGGCCGACTGGCTGCTGCTGATGGTTTGCAAGCCCATGGTCTGCAGGCCGTAGCCCAGCATGATGGAGACGCCGATCAGCACGCCGGCTTTCAATTCGGTGAAGGTCAGGCCGGACAATGCACGCGCCGATGCCAGGCCGACGAACAGCGCCGCTGCGGCGAAGCGCAGGCCGACGAAGAACATCGGGCCGCTCACGGTCATGACGTTGTGCACCAGCAGGAAGGTACCGCCCCACAGCATGGTGATGAACACCAGCACCATTTCGGCCTTGCTCAGGCGAAAAGAGACTGCGGTTTGTGGGCTGCTGGTCGGTCGGCTCATGGTCTTGCGCACTCGGAGGGAGCGGCGCACAATCGCCGCAAAGTGGGCAGTATACTGCGCAAATTCGTACAGGTGAGCAATATAGTGCACAAAGATTCCACGCACCGTGCCTCGGTGCTGCAGCATGTCAGCCTTAATGTCCGCAGCCTGCGCAATGCGACCGGGCTGAGCCAGAGCTCCCTGGCCGAACGCTCCGGGGTGAGCCGGCGAATGCTCGTGGCGATCGAGGCGGGCGAGAAGAATGTGAGCCTGACGACACTCGACCTGATTGCCGAAGCCCTGGGTGTCGCCTTCAGCACCCTGATCCAGGCTCCCGGTCAGCGCGACCCCAGCCGCATCGACGAACTCGCCTGGACGGGCAAGCACCCGCAGAGCAAGGCCGTGCTGCTGGCCAGCAGCAGTGCCCGGCGCGAAGTGGAAATCTGGGAATGGACCCTCGCGCCTGGCGAGTGCTACACCAGCGAAGCCGATGCCGAGGGCTGGAGTGAGCAGATCTATGTCGCCGAAGGCCAGTTGACGCTGATTATCGAGGGCGCCGAGCACTGCCTGCAGGTCGGGCAGTTCCATGTGTTCCCCAGCAACTGCCGCTATGCCTATCGCAATGATGGGACAGTGCCCGTGCGCTTTGTGCGTAATGTGGTGATCTGATGCCTTTGAAGGTCAACCGTTGAGCAATTCGTCGGTCTTCACCACCTTGGCATAGGCGAACGCCAACGCCGCCATGGCCGAGTCGTGCACATGGGCGGCCGGGACCTGCTTGCCCTCGAACTCCAGCGGCAAGGTGGCGCAGGCATCGTGGGCCACGGTGACGTCGAAGCCGAAGTCGGCGGCGGCGCGGGAGGCGGCATCGATGCACATGTGGCTCATGCTGCCGACGATGGTCACAGCCTTGACCTGATGCCGGTCCAGCGTCTGCTTGAGATCGGTACCGAGGAACGCGTTGACCTTGTGCTTGAGCACGACCGGCTCGCCTGCTGCAGGGGCCACCTTGTCGTGGATGGCTGCGCCCTCGGAGCCTGGCGCGAAGAAGGGCGCATCGGCGCTCTCGAACTCATGCTTCACATGCACCACCAGATCACCCTTGGCGCGTGCTGCAGCGAGCAGGCGTGCGGCGTTGTCAGCTGCCTGGTCGGCCCCCTCGAGGGCCCATTTGCCGCCTGGGAAATAGTCGTTCTGGATGTCGATGATGATCAGGGCCTGCTTGCTCATGCTGCCTCCTGTGGCAGTAGTCGTTGGATGACGATAGTTATAGGCTGTGGCCATCGACTTGAGGATTGGCGCGATCGACACAATGACGGCAAAAACTGACAGCCCCGGCAT
>NZ_JABWRP020000017.1 GCF_014269035.2 Pseudomonas vlassakiae | reverse complement strand
GCCCGCCAAGCACCTGCCAGCCCTCACACAATCACTTCCGCTCCACAGCCGCCACCAACGCATCCGCCTGCCCACAGGCAATCTGCATCGCCCGCAAGCCGTGCTGGAGCAATTGCCTCGTCTCTTCATCCTCGATGCGCTCCAGCGCACGCCGACTGTCGCTGTAGGCGAACATCAGATAATGGGAGACGTTCATCAGCACGTATTCCATCGGGACAATGCCCTCGCTGATGGCGCGAGACAGGACCTTGCCTGGCTGAGGATCGAGGTTGTGGGGTGGATCTGGAACAATCTTTTTCATAGGTCACCGTACCGAGTTGGTGCCCCCCTTTTCGCTTCCACGCGATAGGGTGACAGTTGTACGCGAGGTGGAAGACCAGGGTACGGCGAGCCCGGCAGGCTTGAGAGCCTCCCGCGCACAACTGTCATAACGACATACGCCACACCGCTGGGCTTCCACACCCGATCGCTGAACCGACAGCGACCACAAAATGCTAAAGGGCAGGCTTCCTAGGGACAATCAGACGGGTGGCGACAGGTTGCGTAGGATAATTCTTCAGCAAATGAATGCGTGTAGGAGATTTCTCTTTTTAACCAAGGAGAATTCCAGGCACACGCTGCAGCCCTTGAAATATCGGAAAATTAAAGCCACCGAGACTACAACAACATTCGAAGCGAACGATTTCCATAGACCAGGAAACGGAACAAAATAGCCGCACAGACGTTTTCGCTATCGCACAAGGAAGCCTCATGCGTCAGGACGAACGCGACAACCTCGAACTCGATAAACTGCTGATCGAAAAGCAAAGACTCAGCGCTGAAGCCCGAAAATTTTCCGCTGAAGTGAACAAGCTCAACCGCGAGACATTCTGCTATCCCTTTATCGTCGGCTCTACCACATTGGCAGCCCTGAGCGGAATCATCAGCCTTCTGGTCAAATAATCACGCAGAGGAACAACCATGCGACGCTCCATTCAGGAAATCCGCGAGGAAATGTACCTTGAGATCGAGGCGCTGCAAGAAGACATGCGTAAAGCCAGGAACGCCTCCCCTTGGGAAGTGCTGATACCGCTTGGCATGGGAGCGGGGTTTTCGTTGATCGTGATCGTTGTCGGCACCTGGATCATGCGACAGCTGTAACAATGATCAAAAGATGGGGGAGGTGATGCGCAGGGCCGACTACAATTTTCCGACCCCGGAAATGGAGGCAGCCCCACCAGCCACACCCCGGCACTCGATGTTCCCGCTATGGCTGCTCCCTTCCGGGCCTGACCAGGTTAACGGGTAATCAATGCGGGGGGACCGATGGGGCCACCACTACGCGGCTCGCCAAGCAGCGAGCCGCGTCATTGTACCGGTCTGGGGCGAAGATACAACCTCTGCGGAAGAAAAAGTCATCATTTCTCAATGACTTGTCCGGATTGAGCGTGGCAGGGCCGGCCTCTTCGCGGATAAATCCGCCCCTGCAAGCACCGCACAGGGTCAGACTGTGATGCCCTGCTCCGCCAGGAAGGCCACGAAGGCTTCCTCATCCAGTACCTTCACGCCCAACTCACTGGCCTTGGCGAGCTTGGAGCCAGCACCAGGGCCGGCGACCACGCAGTGGGTCTTGCCAGACACCGAGCCGGCCACCTTGGCACCCAAGCCCTCCAGCTTCTCTTTGGCGATGTCGCGACTGAAACGCTCCAGGGACCCCGTCAGCACCCACGTCTGGCCGGCGAGCGGCAGGCCTTCAGCCACCTTCTTCTCGCTGCTCCAGTGCATGCCGAAAGCCAACAACTGGGCCTCGATATCACGGGCCAGCTTCTGGTTGGCCTCATCCTTGAAGAATTCGCGCACCGCGTCTGCCTGTTTCGCCGCCAGGGCCTGGCGCAGGTCGATGCCGTCAGCGGCGATGATCTTGTCCAGGCTATTAAGTTTGGCCACCAGCTTCTCGGCACCGGTCGGGCCGACCGAAGCGATATCCAGCTTGGCGATCATGCCGGCAAGGGTGGTGCTGGCGGCGAACTCGGCAGCCAGCTCGCCTTCATCCTGCAGCTGCATGCCGCAGGCCAACAACTGCTCGATGACCTTGCGGTTGTGCTCGTCTTGGAAAAAGTTGTGGATCTCGTGGGCGACTTCCAGGCCGATGTCCGGCAGATAAGTCAGCACCTGGGGCAGCGCCTGTCGCACACGATCCAGGCTGCCCAACGAGCGAGCCAGGACCTTGGCGGTTTCCTCGCCGACATCCGGAATGCCCAGGGCATAGATGAAGCGCGCCAGGCTCGGGCGCTTGCTGGCTTCGATGGCGTCCAGCAGTTTCTTGCTGGAAACTTCGGCAAAGCCCTCCAGGCCGACGATCTGATCGAATTCCAGCTGGTACAAATCGGCCGGCGAGCTGATCAGCCCTTCATCCACCAGCTGCTCGACACTCTTCTCGCCCAGGCCATCGATGTCCATGGCACGACGGGAGACATAGTGAATGATCGCCTGCTTGAGCTGGGCAGCGCAGGCCAGGCGGCCGACGCAGCGGTACACCGCACCTTCGCTGGTGGTTTCCTTGCCCTTGCTGCGCTTGACCAGCTGGGTACGCTCGACCTGTGAACCGCACACCGGGCATTCGCTCGGCACATGCACCGGGCGCGCATCTTCGGGGCGGCGCTCGAGCACCACTTGCATGACCTGCGGGATCACATCACCGGCACGGCGGATGATCACCGTGTCACCGATGCGCAGCCCCAGCCGGGCGATTTCGTCCATGTTGTGAAGGGTGGCGTTGGACACTGTCACGCCCGCCACCTTGACCGGCCTCAGGCGAGCCACCGGCGTGACCGCGCCGGTTCGGCCGACCTGGAATTCCACGTCCAGCACTTCGGTGAGTTCTTCCATGGCCGGGAACTTGTGGGCGATGGCCCAGCGTGGCTCACGTGCGCGGAAGCCCAGCTCGCGCTGGGCAGCCAGGCTGTTGACCTTGAATACCACGCCGTCGATTTCATACGGCAGGCTGTTGCGGCGCTCGCCGATGTCGCGGTAGTAGGCCAGGCATTCTTCGATACCGGCCGCATGCCTGAGCTCGCGGCTGATCGGCAGGCCCCACTGCTTGAGCTGTTCAAGGATGCCGATGTGGCTCTCGCCGATGCTCGCGGAAACCTGCCCGACGCCGTAGCAGCAGAACTCCAGCGGGCGCCCGGCAGTGATCTTCGAATCGAGCTGGCGCAGGCTGCCGGCAGCGGCGTTGCGCGGGTTGGCGAAAGTCTTGCCGCCAGCTTGCGCCTGGGCAGCATTGAGGCGGTCGAAGCCGGCCTTGCTCATGTATACCTCGCCACGCACTTCGAGCACGGCAGGCCAGCCCTCGCCCTGCAGCCTGAGCGGGATGTTGCGCACGGTGCGCACGTTGGCGCTGATGTCCTCGCCAGTGGTGCCGTCACCACGGGTGGCACCCTGCACCAGCTGGCCGTCACGGTAGAGCAGGCTCACCGCCAGGCCATCGAGCTTCGGCTCGCAACTGAAGTCCACCGTGCCGGGCTGGTCGAGCCCGTCCACCACACGGCGACCGAATTCACGCAGGTCGGCCTCTTCGAAAGCGTTACCAAGGCTGAGCATCGGCACTTCGTGACGAACCTGGCTGAAGGCAGCCAGGGCAGCGCCGCCGACACGTTGGGTAGGCGAGTCAGGGGTTACCAGATGCGGGTGCTCGGCCTCGAGCGCCTTGAGCTCATTGAACAGGCGGTCGTACTCGGCATCGGGCACGCTCGGCTCGTCGAGCACGTAGTAGCGATAGTTGTGCTGGTCCAGCTCGGCGCGCAGTTCGTGGATTCGGGTTTCGGCGGTCATTTTCAGGTTCTCTTGCAAAGCAAAAGAGCAGCCCAGGGCTGCTCTTGCACTTGAAACAGGGTGGGCGAGACCGAGGCCAGGTCCGCCCACTTGGGCATATCAGCGCTTCTGGGTCAGCGCACGGCGCTCGAATTCGACGATGCGCTGGCGGTAGTGCTCGATGGTCTGGGCGGTCAGCACGCTGCGCTGGTCGTCCTTCAGTTCGCCATTGAGCTCGTGGGCCAGCTTGCGCGCTGCCGCCACCATCACGTCGAAGGCTTGCTTCGGATGACGCGGGCCTGGCAGGCCGAGGAAGAAGCTCACCGCACGGGTGCTGAAATGGTCGATGTCGTCCAGGTCGAAGATGCCCGGCTTGACCGCATTGGCCATGGAGAACAGGACTTCACCATGACCGGCCATGCTTTCGTGACGATGGAAGATATCCATTTCGCCAAAACGCAGGCCGCTTTCAAGGATGTTCTGCAGCAGGGCCGGGCCTTTGAAACCACCTTCGTCGCGGGAAATCACGCTGATCACCAGCACTTCCTCGACCGGTGGCAGCTCCTTGGCTGCGTTGCCGGTGGCAGCGAAGCCACTGTTGCGGGTGGTGTCGGCGGCGAGATCTTCGTCGGCATCGGCGAACAGGTCGGGCTCACGCGGCTCGGCTGCCAGGTTCAAGTCACCCTGCTGCTGCGCTTCTGCCACACGTTTGCCGCGCTTGCTGGCCTTGGCCGGCTTGGGCTCACGCTCACGCTCACGTGCTGGCGCACTGACCGAAGGCAGGTCGGTTTCGTCCAGTTCAGGCTCCTTGTGGGTTTCCAGCACCCGCGATGGGCCGAGCACTTCAGCGCTGCCTTCTTCGTCCGGCAGGTTGGAATAACTGCGATCCAGACGGAATTTCAGCTTGCCTTTTCCGCCGCGCATGCGGCGCCAGCCGTCGAAAAGAATACCGGCGATGACAATGACGCCGATGACGATCAGCCACTCGCGCAGACCGATTTCCATGTAATCCCGTGCCTCTATAAAAATATGCTTGAAAACAAAGGGTTCAAAGCCCTTTAACACGTGGCGCCAACTCTATGTTCTGACAGGCGTTTTACCCACGCAAAAAACGAGTGACATTAAGCTAGCACGACCAAAGACAACTTTACACCGTCTGTCGCACATGACAGGGGCATTTGCCTGTTGTTTTCGCCCCATCATCGCTCATCAGGCCTCCACCATGGCCAGGGCCTCCTCCACATCGACTGCAACAAGACGTGAACAACCGGGCTCATGCATGGTCACCCCCATCAATTGATCCGCCATCTCCATGGCAATCTTGTTATGGGTGATGTAGATGAACTGCACGCTTTCACTCATTTCCTTGACCAGACGGGCGTACCGCCCGACGTTGGCATCGTCCAGCGGCGCATCGACCTCGTCGAGCATGCAGAACGGTGCGGGGTTCAACTTGAAGATGGCAAACACCAGCGCCAATGCGGTCAGTGCCTTCTCGCCGCCGGACAGCAGATGGATGGTGCTGTTCTTCTTGCCCGGCGGGCGCGCCATGATCGTCACCCCTGTATCGAGTAGATCTTCGCCCGTCAGTTCCAGATAAGCGCTGCCACCACCGAAAACTTTTGGAAAAAGTGCCTGTAATCCGGCATTTATCTGATCAAAGGTATCCTTGAAGCGGTTGCGGGTTTCCTTGTCGATCTTGCGGATGACGTTTTCCAGGGTGTCCAGGGCCTCGACCAGATCGGCGTCCTGGGCGTCGAGGTAACGCTTGCGCTCGGACTGCTGCTCGTACTCCTCGATGGCCGCCAGGTTGATTGCACCCAAGCGCTGGATGCGGCCTTCCATCTGCTCCAGTTCCTGCTCGGTGCCCTGCTCGCTGGCATCGGCCTCGACAGTGGCGAGCCCCCCCTGCAAATCGTAGCCGTCGGCCAGCAATTGTTCCTGCAAGGTCTTGCGGCGAATGTCCAGGCCCTGGTTTTCCAGGCGCATCTGCTCCAGCTGGCCGCGCAGCAACTGGGCTTGCTGCTCGGCCTGGGTGCGGCGCTTTTCGGCATCGCGCAGTGCGCGGTCGGCTTCATCCATGTGCAGGCGCGCCAGGCGCATTTCCTCATCGACGCTCATGCGCCGCTCCAGCAGCTCCTCGAGCTTCAGGCGCAATTCTTCGAGCGGCGCCTCACCTTCTTCGAGGTTCAGGCTCAGCTGCTCCTGGCGCTCGCTCAGGCGTGCGGCCTGCTGTTCCAGGCGCTCCAGGGCCTGATGAGTGGAGTCGTGCTGGGCACGCAACGACCCAAGACGCACAGCCAGCTGGTGGGCGTGGTCTTTGTGCTGACGGGCTTCCTGACGGATACGGTCAAGGCCTTCGCGCAGGGTGTCGCGGCGCGCCATCAGCTGTTCGCGCTGTTCGGTGTCATGGGCCATCAGGTCCAGGGCTTGCTGCAGCACCAGCCGCGCCTCACCCAACTGCTCCTGCTCCAGAGCACGCTGCTCCAGAAGCTCGGCCAGCTCCTCCTGCAAGCGGCCGCGACGCAGCGCTACCTGCTCGGCGCGGGCACGATTGGCGGAGAGGCTGGCCTTGAGTTCACCCTGCTGACGGTTTTCTTCCTGGCTGCGCCGACGCAGCTGCTCACGCTGTTCTTCCAGGCCCAGCTGCTGCTCGCGGGCGGCCTGAAGCTGCTGCTCCAGATGCTCCAGCGCGGCCTCAAGCTCTAGCTGCTGCTGCCCAAGGCGTTCGATTTCCTGGCCACGGGCGAGCACCCCTCCCTGCGCCTCGCCACCGCGGCTGACGCGCAGGAAATGGCGGCCAACCCAGTAGCCATCGCGGCTGACCAGGCTTTGCCCTTCGCCCAGTGCGGCGCGCCGTGCCAGGGCCTCGGCGAGGTCTTCGACCGGCTGTACCCTGCCCAGCCACGGACTCAGATCGGTACTCCCCTCGACCTTGTCGAGCAAGCTGCCGGGGTGACGCTCACGACCACCAGCCGCCAGCAACAGCCGTAGCTCGCCCTGCTCCAGGCCGGCAAAGTCCAGCCCGGCAAAATCGTCCAGCAGCACAGCCTGCAAGTCGGCACCCAGCACGGTTTCCACTGCCAGCTCCCAACCCGGCTCCACGCGCAGGCCCTCAGCCAGGCGCGGGCGTTGCTGCAGGCCTTGCTCGTGCAGCCAGTCGGCGGCACCGCCCGCCGGCTCCAGCGCGGCCTGCTGCAGCGCCTCCAACGAGGCCAGGCGGCCGCCGAGGCGCTGCAGGTCGCCCTGCTGCTGTTGCTGGGCACTGGTCGCCTGCTGCAGTTGCTCACGCACGCTTTCCAGGCGCTCGACCACCTGTTCTTCCGATAACTGCAACTCTTCCAGCAGCATCTCGCTGCTGGCCAGTCGCTCGGAGAGTTCAAGCTGGGAGGCATCCTGTGGTTCTGCATCCAACTGCTCGCCCTCCTCGACCAGCTTGCGCTGGCGCTCGGCAATGCGTTCCAGGCTGGCCTCCAGCTGCAGCAGGCGCGCCTGCTGCACTTCGGCCTGGCGCCGCGGCTCGGCAGAGCGGGTATTGAAACTGTCCCATTGCTCTTGCCAGCCGTGCATGCCCAGCTCGGCCTCTTCGAGGGTGGCGGCAGCCTCTTCGGCGGCGGCCAGGGTCAACGCCTGCTCCGGTTCGAGCATGGCCAGCTCCTCACCCAGCGTGGCCAGCAGCGTGCGGTCATGGCCCAGGTGCGATTCGGTTTCCTGGCGCGTGCGCTCGGCTTCCATGAGGTCGTCCTGCAACTGGCGCAGGCGCTGCTGGCCGTGCTGGATACTCTGCTCTACCCGAGCGATGTCACCCGCCACCGAATAGAAGCGGCCCTGCACCTGGTTGAAACGCTCGGACAACTCATGATGGCCGTCGCGCAGCCGCTCGATGCTGGCATCGGCATTGCGCTGCTCGGCAACCAGCGCCTCATGAGCGACCTCCTGATCGCCGATCACGGCCTCGCGCTGGCGCACACGCTCGTCCAGGTCACGCCAGCGCAAGGCCGACAGGCGCGCCTTGAGCTGGCGTTCCTGAGCCTTGTATTCGCGATACTTCTCGGCGGCCTGGGCCTGGCGGTGCAGGCGCTCGAGCTGGCGTTCCAGCTCTTCGCGCAGGTCGGTCAGACGCGCCAGGTTCTCCTGGGTGCGGCGGATGCGGCTTTCGGTCTCGCGGCGGCGCTCTTTGTACTTGGAGATGCCGGCCGCCTCTTCGATGAAGTTGCGCAGCTCTTCGGGCTTGGCCTCGATCAGCTTGGAGATCATGCCCTGCTCGATGATCGAGTAGCTGCGCGGCCCCAGGCCGGTGCCGAGGAAAATGTCGGTGATGTCCCGACGGCGACACTTGGTGCCGTTCAGGTAATAACTGTTCTGCCCGTCGCGGGTGACCTTGCGGCGGATGGAAATTTCGGCGTAGGCGGCATATTCGCCAACCAAGGTGGTTTCACTGTTGTCGAACACCAGCTCGATGCTCGCCTGGCTCACCGGCTTGCGGCTGGTGGAGCCGTTGAAGATGACGTCGGTCATCGACTCGCCACGCAGGTTCTTCGCCGAACTTTCGCCCATCACCCAACGCACTGCGTCGATGATATTGGACTTGCCGCAGCCGTTGGGGCCGACCACGGCCGCCATGTTGCTGGGGAAGTTGACCGTGGTCGGGTCGACGAACGACTTGAACCCGGCCAGGCGAATGCACTTCAGGCGCATCGGTCAGCCTCGGGCCAACGCCGCCAGCACCAGTTCGCAGCTGCGCTGGCCATAGGCGGTGAGCACCTCGCGGATGCGCGGCAGGTCACGCGCCACCACGGCTTCCAGCAGGCGGGCGAACAGGTCGAGGTAGTCATCCATGCTGGCCTGGCGCTGATCCAGGGCCAGGTAGTAGGCACGGCTCATGGCCGGCTGAAGATTTTCTACGGTTTCCTGCAGATAGGGGTTGTCAGCAAAAGGATAGGCAGCACGCATCACCGCGAAGCTCTCGGCGACGAACACCTTGATGTCCTGGCGCTCGCGAGCCTGCTGCAGGCGTTGCTGGATGTCCAGAAACGGGCGCAGGTCGGCTTCCAGGCGCCATTGCTGGGCAACAGCGTTGCCCAGCAGGATGTAGAACTCGCCCATCAAGGTGCACAGGCTGCGCACGCTGCGCTCGTCCAGCTTAGTCACATGAGCACCACGTCGCGGCAGGATCGCCACCAGATGGCGACGTTCGAGGATCAACAACGCTTCGCGCACCGAGCCGCGGCTGACGCTGAGGGCCTGGGTGACCTTCTGCTCCTGGACACGCTCACCCGGCGCAAGTTCGCCGCGGATGATGCGTTCGGCCAGGTAGTCGGCAATCTGCTCGGAGAGGCTGTCCGGCGCCTTGAACGTCATGGTTTTCCTTCAAAATCATTGAACTGGGCACAAGGGAGCGATTGTAGCGCACTTGCCCGGCGCACGCGCAGAGGGGCGCGGCGCTTTATTTACCCTGCCAGGCCGTCAGTGACACGGCGCGATCTATGCTTGTGATATGGGCGCTGCGTTCGGCTGGGCGTTGACATGCGCAATTTCCTGACCTTTGAGTCAGAAAAATATTGACCACTGCGACAGGTCTGCTTATTGTCCGCCCAACAACAATAAAACCATTGCGAGGCCATCCCCGTGATCCAGTTTCTCGTCAACCAGGAGCTGCGTAGTGAGCATGCCCTGGACCCAAACATGACGGTGCTGCAGTACCTGCGTGAGCACCTGGGCAAACCCGGCACCAAGGAGGGCTGCGCCAGTGGCGACTGCGGCGCCTGCACCGTGGTGGTTGGCGAACTCGTCCAGGACGAACAGGGCGAGGACAGCCTGCGCTACCGCAGCCTGAACGCCTGCCTGACCTTCGTTTCATCCCTGCACGGCAAGCAACTGATCAGCGTTGAAGACCTCAAGCACAACGGCCAGCTGCACAGCGTGCAGCAGGCCATGGCTGATTGCCATGGCTCGCAATGCGGCTTCTGCACCCCTGGTTTCGTCATGTCGCTGTTCGCCCTGCAGAAGAACAGCCAGGGCGCCGACCTGCATCAGGCCCAGGAAGCCCTGGCCGGCAACCTGTGCCGCTGCACTGGCTATCGCCCGATCCTCGACGCCGCCGAGCAAAGCTGCCGCCAGCCCTGCCGCGACCAGTTCGACGCCCAGCAAGAGCAGACCATCGCCCGTCTCAAGGCTATTGCGCCGACCCAGACCGGCGAACTCAACAGTGGCGACAAACGCTGCCTGGTTCCGCTGACCGTGGCCGACCTGGCCGACCTGTACAGCTCGCACCCGGAAGCCCGCCTGCTGGCCGGTGGCACCGACCTGGCGCTGGAGGTCACCCAGTTCCACAAGACCCTGCCGGTGATGATCTACGTTGGCCACGTCGCCGAACTCAAGCGCATCGACAAGACCGCCAGCCACCTGGAAATCGGCGCCGCCACCCCGCTCACCGACTGCTACGGCGCACTCAACGAGGAATACCCCGACTTCGGCGCCCTGCTGCACCGCTTCGCCTCGCTGCAAATCCGTAACCAGGGCACCCTCGGCGGCAACATCGGCAACGCCTCGCCGATCGGCGATTCGCCGCCCCTGCTGATCGCTCTGGATGCGCAGGTAGTGCTGCGCCAGGGCGAGCGCCAGCGGGTGATACCACTGGAAGACTACTTCATCGACTACCGCATCACTGCCCGCCAGGAAAGCGAGTTCATCGAGAAGATCATCGTGCCACGCGCCAGCAACGACTGGGCCTTCCGCGCCTATAAAGTGTCCAAACGCCTGGACGATGACATTTCCGCCGTATGCGGCGCCTTCAACCTGAGCATCGAAGACGGTGTGGTCAGCGGCGTGCGTATCGCCTTCGGCGGCATGGCGGCCACCCCCAAGCGCGCCCGCGCCTGCGAAGCCGCCCTGCGCGGCAAGCCGTGGAACCAGGCCAGCATCGAGCGTGCCTGCCAGGCCCTGGCCGAAGACTTCACCCCGCTCAGCGACTTCCGCGCCAGCAAGGAATACCGCCTGCTGACCGCGCAGAACCTGTTGCGCAAGTACTTCATCGAACAGCAAACGCCCTACATCGAGACCCGGGTGACCGACTATGTCTAACCATCACGCAGCCAAGAGCCAGGCCGAGATGGCCGAACTGTTCAGCCAGGACCTGACCACCGGGGTCGGCCGCAGCGTCAAGCACGACAGTGCCGACAAGCATGTGTCGGGCGAAGCGCTGTACATCGACGACCGCCTGGAATTCCCCAATCAATTGCACGTCTATGCGCGCACCGCAGACCGTGCCCATGCGCGCATCCTGCGCATCGACACCTCGCCCTGCTACGCCTTCGAAGGCGTGCGCATCGCCATTACCCACGAAGACATTCCAGGGTTGAAGGACATCGGCCCGGTGGTGGCCGGCGACCCGCTGCTGGCCATCGACAAGGTCGAGTTCTTCGGCCAGCCGGTGCTCGCCGTGGCGGCCCGCGATCTCGACACCGCCCGCCGAGCGGCCATGGCCGCCATCGTCGAATACGAAGACCTGGAGCCGGTACTGGACGTGGTCGATGCCTTGCGCAGGAAGCACTTCGTGCTCGACAGCCATACCCACCAGCGCGGCGACTCGGCCGCGGCCCTGGCCAGCGCCCCGCACCGCCTGCAAGGCACCCTGCACATCGGCGGCCAGGAGCATTTCTACCTGGAAACCCAGATTTCCTCGGTGATGCCCACCGAGGACGGCGGCATGATCGTCTACTGCTCCACGCAGAACCCCACCGAAGTGCAGAAGCTGGTCGCCGAAGTGCTCGACGTGCCAATGAACAAGGTAGTACTGGACATGCGCCGCATGGGCGGCGGCTTCGGCGGCAAGGAGACCCAGGCGGCCAGCCCGGCCTGCCTGTGCGCGGTGATCGCCCGCCTGACGGGTCAACCGACCAAGATGCGCCTGCCCCGGGTCGAAGACATGACCATGACCGGCAAGCGCCACCCGTTCTACGTGGAATACGACGTCGGCTTCGATGACGACGGCCGGCTGCACGGCATCAACCTCGACCTGGCCGGCAATTGCGGCTATTCGCCCGACCTGTCCGGTTCGATCGTCGACCGCGCCATGTTCCACGCCGACAACGCCTACTACCTGGGCGATGCCACCGTGCACGGCCACCGTTGCAAGACCAACACCGCCTCCAACACCGCTTACCGGGGCTTCGGTGGCCCGCAGGGGATGGTCGCCATCGAGCAGGTGATGGACCACATCGCCCGCCACCTCGGCCGCGACCCGCTGGCCGTGCGCAAGGCCAACTATTACGGCAAGACCGAGCGCAACGTCACCCACTACTACCAGACCGTCGAGCACAACATGCTCGAAGAGATGACTGCCGAACTCGAAGCCAGCAGCGACTACGCCGAGCGCCGCGAGTCGATCCGCCGCTTCAATGCCAACAGTCCGGTCCTGAAGAAGGGCCTGGCGCTGACCCCGGTCAAGTTCGGTATTTCGTTCACCGCCACGTTCCTCAACCAGGCCGGTGCGCTGATCCACATCTATACCGACGGCAGCATTCACCTGAACCACGGCGGCACCGAGATGGGCCAGGGCCTTAACACCAAGGTGGCACAAGTGGTGGCGCAAGTATTCCAGGTCGACTTCAGCCGCATCCAGATCACCGCCACCAATACCGACAAGGTACCCAATACCTCGCCAACCGCAGCTTCGAGTGGCGCCGACCTGAATGGCAAGGCCGCCCAGAACGCCGCCGAAATCCTCAAGAAGCGCCTCACCGAATTTGCTGCGCGGCACTACCAGGTGACCGAGGAAGATGTCGAGTTCCGCAACGGCCATGTGCGCGTGCGCGACCAGATCGTCAGCTTCGAGCAGCTGGTGCAGCAGGCTTATTTCGCCCAGGTATCGCTGTCGACCACCGGTTTCTACCGCACGCCGAAGATCTACTACGACCGCAGCCAGGCACGTGGCCGGCCGTTCTACTATTTCGCCTTCGGCGCTGCCTGCGTGGAAGTGATCGTCGACACCCTGACCGGCGAGTACAAGATGCTGCGCGCCGACATCCTGCATGACGTGGGCGACTCGCTGAACCCGGCCATCGACATTGGCCAGGTCGAAGGCGGCTTCATCCAGGGCATGGGCTGGCTGACCACCGAAGAACTGGTGTGGAACGCCAAGGGCAAACTGATGACCAACGGCCCGGCCAGCTACAAGATCCCGGCAGTGGCCGACATGCCGCTGGACCTGCGGGTGAAGCTGGTGGAGAACCGCAAGAACCCGGAAGACACCGTGTTCCACTCCAAGGCCGTGGGCGAGCCGCCGTTCATGCTCGGCATTGCCGCCTGGTGCGCGCTCAAGGACGCCGTGGCCAGCATCGCCGACTACCGTGTGCAGCCCCAGGTGGATGCGCCGGCAACGCCGGAGCGGGTGTTGTGGGGTTGTGAACAGATGCGCAAGGCAGTGGCCCAGCAGCAACCGACTGAACAGGAACTGGAAACCGTCACCCAGTAACAACGCAAGGCCGCTCTTTTGTGGGAGCGGCCTTGTGTCGCGAAAGGGTCGCGAAGCGGCCCCAGGATCTGTGCTGCAACATAGAGTTTTGGGGCTGCTGCGCAGCCCTTTCGCGACGCAAGGCCGCTTCCACAGAAAGCGGACCGGGTTGATCTGAGGAGGATCTGAATCATGCACCAATGGATCAACGCCCTCGCCGACCACCAGTCTCGTGGCGAAGCCTGCGTGCTGGTGACCATCATCGAGGAGCGCGGCTCGACCCCGCGCAACGCCGGTTCGAAGATGGTCGTCAGCGCCACAGGCCTGTTCGACACCATCGGCGGCGGCCACCTCGAATACAAGGCCCTGCACATCGCCCGGCAGATGCTGGAGGAGCACCGCAACACCCCGCACCTGGAGCGCTTCAGCCTCGGTGCCAGCCTCGGCCAGTGCTGCGGTGGCGCCACCGTGCTGCTGTTCGAGCCCATGGCTGCTGTACAGGCGCAGATCGCCGTGTTCGGCGCAGGCCATGTCGGCCGCGCTCTGGTACCCTTGCTCGCCGCGCTGCCCTGCCGGGTGCGCTGGATCGACTCGCGTGAACAGGAATTCCCCGAACTCATCCCCAACGGGGTGAGCAAGGTCGTCAGTGAGGAACCGGTCGACGAAGTCGCAGACCTGCCGCCGGGCAGCTACTGCATCGTCATGACCCACAACCACCAGCTCGACCTGGAACTGACCGCCGCCATTCTCAAGCGCAACGACTTCGCCTGGTTCGGCCTGATCGGCTCGAAGACCAAGCGGGTCAAGTTCGAGCACCGCCTGCGCGAGCGCGGCTACGACGATGCGCAGCTGGCTCGCATGCGCTGCCCGATGGGCCTGCCCGAGGTCAAGGGCAAGCTGCCGATCGAGATTGCCGTGTCCATCGCTGGCGAAATCATTGCCACCTACAACGCCTGCTTCGGCCAGCACGACGCTGCCGCCAATGCCGGCCCCATTGCCCAGTTGCTGCCGCCCTCCCGGCGCAGCCAAGCCATTTGACGAGTATGTTATGACCGTGACCCGCAAAGCCTACCGTGCCGCCATCCTGCACAGCATCGCCGACCCGGCCGAGGTAGGCCTGGACGCTTCCCATGAGTATTTCGAGGATGGCCTGCTGGTGATCGACGATGGCCGCATCAGCGCCGTCGGCCCAGCCAGCGAGCTGCTGCCGAGCCTGGCAGCCGACATCGAAGTGGTGCATTACCAGGACGCGCTGATCACCCCAGGCTTTATCGATACCCATATCCACTTCCCGCAGACCGGCATGATCGGCTCCTACGGCGAGCAACTGCTGGACTGGCTCAATACCTACACTTTCCCTTGCGAAAAGCAGTTCGCCGACAAGGATCACGCCGACAAGGTGGCGAAGATCTTCCTCAAGGAACTGCTGCGCAACGGCACCACCACTGCCCTGGTGTTCGGCAGCGTGCACCCGCAGTCGGTCAATGCCCTGTTCGAAGAAGCCGAGCGCCTGGACCTGCGGATGGTTGCCGGCAAGGTGATGATGGACCGCAACGCCCCGGACTACCTGACCGACACCGCCGAGTCCGGCTACACCGAGAGCAAGCAGCTGATCGAGCGCTGGCACGGCAAGGGCCGCCTGCACTACGCCGTGACCCCACGCTTCGCCCCGACCAGTACGCCGGAGCAGCTGACCCTGGCCGGGCAGTTGCTCAAGGAGTACCCGGGCCTGTACCTGCACACCCACCTGTCCGAGAACCTCAAGGAAATCGACTGGGTGAAAGCGCTGTTCCCCGAGCAGAAGGGCTACCTGGACGTCTACGACCACTTCGAGCTGCTCAGCGAGCGCTCGGTGTTCGCCCATGGCGTGCACCTGTGCGACAGCGAATGCCAGCGCCTGGCCGAAACCGGTTCGGCCGTGGCTTTCTGCCCGACCTCCAACCTGTTCCTCGGCAGCGGCCTGTTCAACCTGCCCCAGGCTGAGCGTTTCAAGGTCAACGTGGGCCTGGGCACCGACGTCGGCGCCGGCACCAGCTTCTCGCTGCTAAACACCTTGAACGAGGCCTACAAAGTGATGCAGCTGCAAGGCGCGCGCCTGCACCCGTTCAAATCGCTGTACCTGGCCACCCTCGGTGGCGCTCGCGCCTTGAGCCTGGACGACCGTATCGGCAGCCTGCGCCCAGGCAACGATGCCGACTTCGTGGTGCTCGACTACAAGGCCACGCCGCTGCTGGACTACCGCATTCAGCAGTCCAACAGCATCGAGGAAACCCTGTTCGTGCTGACCACCCTGGGCGACGACCGCACCGTACGCGAAACCTACGCCGCCGGGCGTTGCGTGCATCAGCGCTAAGGCTCTTTCGCCAGGCCCCGGTACAGCGCGCCGCCGATCGCAGCCCCGATCAGCGGCGCCACCCAGAACAGCCACAGCTGCTGCAGGGCCCAACCACCGACGAACAGGGCCGGCCCCGTGCTGCGCGCGGGGTTGACCGAGGTATTGGTCACCGGGATCGAGATCAGGTGGATCAGGGTCAGGGCCAGGCCGATGGCAATCGGCGCGAAGCCTGCCGGGGCGCGCGCATCGGTGGCCCCCATGATCACCACCAGGAACATGGCGGTCATCACCACTTCACTGATGAAGCCCGCGCCCAGTGTGTAGCCACCGGGCGAATGGTCGGCGTAGCCGTTGGAGGCAAGGCCCGAGGACAGCTCGAAGCCGGCCTTGCCGCTGGCGATCAGGTAGATGACGCCCGCAGCAAGGATGGCACCGATCACCTGGGCAATCACGTAGGGCAACAGCTCTTTGGCTGGGAAGCGGCCACCGACCACCAGCCCGAACGACACGGCGGGGTTGAGATGACAACCGGAGATATGACCGATGGCGAAGGCCATGGTCAGTACAGTGAGACCGAAGGCGAAGGCGACACCGAGCACACCGATGCCGACCGGAGAACTGGCTGCGAGTACGGCACTGCCACAACCACCCAGAACCAACCAGAAGGTGCCGACCAGTTCGGCCCCCATCCGTGTACCCAGAGACATGGTCATCGACCTATCCTCAAGAAGTGGAACGCAATGGATGCGCAAGCCCAACTGCTTGATGAAGGTTTGCTCACAAGAATTTAGCAGAGGTTTGGCTATTGGCCAGTAACCAAGCAGGGCCGCAGAGCGGCCCTTTCAATCTTGGACAGGATCAGCCCTTGGCCGACACCTTTGGTTTCTTCAGCAGGTGCGAGAACACCGCGTGCAGGTCGTCCGAGGCGCTTTCCTCGTCAAGGTTCAGCTTGCTGTCGATGTGGTCCATGTGGTGCATCATCAAGCTGACTGCCTGCTCGGCATCACGCGCTTCGATGGCATCGATCAGCTGCATGTGCTCGTCATACGAGCAATGCGAACGGGTACCGGTTTCGTACTGGGCAATGATCAGCGAGGTCTGTGAGACCAGGCTGCGCTGGAAGCTCACCAAGGGTGCATTGCCAGCTGCCTCGGCCAGCTTGAGGTGGAACTCGCCGGAAAGGCGGATACCGGCACCGCGGTCGCCACGGGAGAAGCTGTCACGCTCCTCGCGCACCATCTGGCGCAGTTCGTTGAGTTGCTCAAGGGTGGCATGCTGCACCGCCAGCTCGGTGATGGCACGTTCGACCATGCGCCGCGAGAAGAACACCTGGCGGGCCTCTTCCACCGTCGGGCTGGCCACCACCGCACCGCGATTGGGCCGCAGCAGCACCACGCTTTCGTGGGCAAGGCGCGACAGGGCGCGGCGGATGATGGTGCGGCTGACGCCAAAGATCTCGCCCAGCGCTTCCTCGCTCAACTTGGTGCCCGGCGCCAATCGCTGCTCGAGGATAGCCTCGAAGATATGCGCGTAGACGATGTCGTCCTGGGTACCACTGCGGCCGGCCTTGCCAGTGCGCGCAGGTTTTTTCAGAGGTTGCAGCTGTTCGTTCATGGGCTCTCGAGGCACGAAGAGAAAGTATGGCGCCATTGTACACAGGCTGAGGCGATTCCGCAGGGGGCGTTTTACCTATATAGCCGTTGTACGACGCATTGCGCGCACAAAACATAAAACATTATTTGCATTCTTTGTACACAAAAGCATAATCCACCGAGCAACTTCTTGACCCGTAAGTCAACAAACGCGTCAGACGTCTGCCTTCCCTCGAGGAGCCACCAAGTGCATTGCTCAGGACCCTGGCTCCCACAACAACAAGAAAGACTTGAGGAGTACTCGCTGTGGAAAGCCGCAAATCCGAAGCCCCTACGCTGGATCTCGCGCCACCGCTCGAAACGAGTTGGCTGGAGCGGATTTTCAAACTCAAGCAACACGGCAGCACCGTCAAAACCGAACTGATCGCCGGGGTGACCACCTTTATCACCATGGCCTACATCATTTTCGTCAACCCCAACATCATGGCCGACGCCGGCATCGACCACGGTGCCGCCTTCGTCGCCACCTGCATCGCCGCCGCGCTGGGCTGCCTGCTGATGGGCCTGTACGCCAACTGGCCGGTGGGCCTGGCGCCGGGCATGGGGCTGAACGCCTTCTTTACCTACACCGTGGTCGGCACCATGGGCTACAACTGGGAAACCGCGCTGGGGGCCGTGTTCGTCTCCGGTGTGCTGTTCATGTTCCTGACCTTGTCCCGCGTGCGCGAGTGGCTGCTCAACAGCATCCCGGTGAGCCTGCGCCATGCCATGGGGGCCGGCGTCGGATTGTTTCTCGGGCTGATCGGCCTGAAGACGGCCGGCATCATCGTTGATAGCCCGGCCACCCTGATCAAGCTGGGCTCGCTGCATGAACCAGGGCCACTGCTGGCCGCGCTGTGCTTCCTGCTGATTGCCATCCTCAGCTACAAGCGGGTATTCGGTGCGATCCTGATCAGCATCATCGGCGTCACCGTGGCGGGCTGGGGCCTGGGCCTGGTCAAGTTCGGCGGGGTGATGTCGATGCCGCCGAGCCTGGCACCGACCTGGATGGCCATGGATGTTGCAGGCGTGTTCAACGTCAGCATGATCAGCGTGGTGCTGGCGTTCCTGTTCGTGCACATGTTCGACACCGCCGGCACCTTGATGGGCGTGGCCCAGCGGGCCAACCTGGTGGCACCGGACGGGCGCATCGAGAACCTGTCGCGGGCGCTGAAGGCCGATAGTGCGTCGAGCGTGTTTGGCGCGGTGGTCGGCGTACCACCGGTAACGAGCTATGTAGAGAGCGCTGCTGGTGTGGCTGCGGGTGGCCGAACCGGCTTGACGGCTGTGGTGGTGGGCATTCTGTTCGTGGCGGCGATGTTCTTCGCGCCACTGGCCGGCATGATTCCGGCTTACGCAACTGCCGGTGCGCTGATCTATGTGGCGATGCTGATGATGGGCAGCATGGCGCACATTCATTGGGACGAAGCCACCGACAGCATTCCAGCGATCGTCACGGTGATCATGATGCCGCTGACCTTTTCGGTAGCCGATGGTATTGCCCTGGGCTTCATCAGCTACGTGGCGTTGAAGGCGGGTACCGGCAAGTACAAGGAAATCTCCGCCAGCCTGTGGGTGCTGTGCGCGATCTTCATTGCCAAGTTCGTGTTCCTCTGACTCTCACCGCACCAACCAAGGGCGCTTCGGCGCCCTTTCTTCATTCACTCTGATCCTGCCTCTTCGCGGGCGCCCCCTTCCAAGGGCAGCGCAGATCCTGTGGGAGCGGGTTCTTCCGCGAGGAGGCCGGTGCAGGCATTACAAAAACAGCAGACGAAAAAAAGCCCGCCAGTGTGAGAGCGGGCCAAAGGACCTACGAAGATTCTTCTAGCGACCAACTAGCTTCCGCGATAGGTCGAATAGCTGTACGGCGAGATCAGCAGCGGCACGTGGTAGTGCTCCTGCTTTTCATCGATGCCGAACCGCAGCACGACAACATCCAAAAACGCTGTGTCCGGCAGCTGCACGCCGCGAGCACGGTAGTAGGCGCCAGCACTGAACTGCAGCTGGTAGACGCCGGTACGGTAATCGTCACCTTGCAGCAGCGGGGCGTCGACGCGGCCGTCGCTGTTGGTCAGGGCAGTGTTCACCAGCTCCAGCTGCTGGCCTTCGACGCGGTACAGCTCGACCTTGATCGAGCTGCCTGGGCAGCCATGTGCGGCATCCAGTACGTGTGTGGTCAAACGTCCCATCTGCTTGTCGCCTCTTGTTCACTCTATGGGCAAAAAATACACAGCCAACGCCCCGGCATAGGGCCTGCGATGTGCGGGAATGACGCCATTAAGACATTTCACCGTCAGATTGTACACAATTTTTTAATCCCTTCTGTCGCAGCCCCGGCAAACCAGCCATCAGTAGCAAATACAGGCGCTGTGCAGAGCCTAATGTCATTAACTGACCAAACAGGCAGGTTTCTTGCAACGCATTCCCATGCGACAAAAGGGAAGAAATGCGGAAAAACAGGCTTACAAAAGATTTCAGAAGTTGTATACAATCAGCCCATCCGGTGGTGCGACATCCCGACGCGGCCCGCCCACCCCGCACCAACACACAAGAAGGAAGACTGCAGTGAGCGCTGACTATCCTCGCGACCTGATCGGTTACGGCAACAACCCTCCTCACCCGCAATGGCCGGGCAACGCTCGCATCGCGCTGTCTTTCGTCCTCAATTACGAGGAAGGTGGCGAACGCAACATTCTGCACGGTGACAAAGAGTCCGAAGCCTTCCTCTCCGAAATGGTCGCTGCCCAGCCGTTGCAGGGCCAGCGCAACATGAGCATGGAATCGCTGTACGAGTACGGCAGCCGCGCCGGCGTCTGGCGCCTGCTCAAGCTGTTCAAGGACAGTGGGGTACCGCTGACCATCTTCGCCGTGGCCATGGCCGCCCAGCGCCACCCCGATGTGATTCGCGCCATGGCCGAAGCCGGCCACGAGATCTGCAGCCACGGCTACCGCTGGATCGACTACCAGAACATGGACGAGGCCCAGGAGCGCGAGCACATGCTCGAAGCCATCCGCATCCTCACCGAAATCACCGGCGAGCGCCCTCTGGGCTGGTACACCGGCCGCACCGGCCCGAACACCCGCCGGCTGGTCATGGAGGAAGGTGGCTTCCTTTATGACAGCGACACCTATGACGACGACCTGCCGTACTGGGAGCCGAACAACCCGACCGGCAAGCCGCACCTGGTGATCCCGTACACCCTGGACACCAACGACATGCGCTTCACCCAGGTACAGGGTTTCAACTGCGGCGAGCAGTTCTTCCAGTACCTGAAGGACGCCTTCGACGTGCTGTACGCCGAAGGCGCCGAAGCGCCGAAGATGCTGTCCATCGGCCTGCACTGCCGGCTGGTCGGCCGCCCGGCGCGCCTGGCTGCGCTCAAGCGCTTCGTCGACTACGCCAAGAGCCACGACCAGGTCTGGTTCGCCCGCCGCGTGGACATCGCCCGCCACTGGCACGCAACCCACCCGTACAAGAAAGAGAACGCCTGATGACCGCCTTCAAGACCCTCAAGCCCTCCACGCTGTCCCGTGATGCCTTCGTCGCGGCGTTCGCCGATATCTATGAGCACTCGCCATGGGTCGCCGAAAAAGCCTACGACCTGGGCCAGTTGGGCGAACTGGACGAGATCGAGGCGCTGCACCAGCGCATGAGCGACATCCTGCTCAGCGCCAACCACGCTGATCAGCTGGCGCTGATCAACGCTCACCCGGACCTGGCCGGCAAGGCCGCCATCCAGGGCGAGCTGACCGAATCGAGCACCAATGAGCAGGCCGGCGCCGGTATCCACCAGTGCACCGCCGAAGAGTTCGCCCGTTTCACCGAGCTGAATGACGCCTACAAAGCCAAGTTCCAGTTCCCGTTCATCATGGCAGTGAAAGGCAGCAACCGGCACCAGATCCTCGCCTCCTTCGAGAAACGCATCCATAACGATGCCGATGCCGAATTCAAGGAAGCCCTGGCGCAGATCAACCTGATCGCCCTGTTCCGCCTGTTGCAGCTGTAAGCAACCGCCGAACCTTATTCAGCACATCGAACAATAGAAGAGATATCCGCATGCGCACCCTGATGATCGAGCCCCTGACCAAAGAAGCCTTCGCCGAATTCGGAGACGTGATCGAAACCGATGGCAGCGATCACTTCATGATCAACAACGGCTCGACCATGCGCTTTCACAAGCTCGCCACGGTCGAGACCGCCGAGCCCGAAGACAAGGCGATCATCAGCATCTTCCGCGCCGACGCGCAGGACATGCCGCTGACCGTGCGCATGCTGGAACGCCATCCGCTGGGCAGCCAGGCTTTCATCCCGCTGCTCGGCAACCCCTTTCTGATCGTGGTCGCGCCCGTTGGCGATGCACCTGTATCAGGCTTGGTCCGAGCCTTCCGTAGTAACGGCAGGCAGGGCGTTAATTACCATCGCGGCGTCTGGCACCACCCGGTGCTGACGATCGAAAAGCGGGATGACTTCCTGGTGGTTGATCGCAGCGGTTCTGGCAACAACTGCGATGAGCATTACTTCACCGAGGAACAGATGCTGATCCTCAATCCCCACCAATAAGAAAAGGTCGGTCATCGTTCACGGTGATCGGCAGAGGTACATACTGTGGAAGCACACCTTCACGAATGGCTGAACCTGAGCATTCGCTGGGTTCACATGATCACCGGCGTGGCCTGGATCGGTGCATCGTTCTACTTCGTCTGGCTGGAGAACCACCTGAACCGAAGCAACCCGCGCGATGGGTTGTCGGGTGATCTCTGGGCAATTCACGGCGGTGGTATCTACCACCTGGAGAAATACAAGCTCGCCCCCCCGAAAATGCCCGAGAACCTGCACTGGTTCAAATGGGAAGCCTACTTCACCTGGATGTCCGGTATCGCCCTGCTGTGCGTGGTGTTCTACTGGAACCCGAGCCTGTACCTGCTGGCACCCGGCAGCACCCTGAGCGGTGCCGAAGGCGTGGCCATCGGTATCGGTTCGCTGGTCGCCGGCTGGTTCATCTACGACTTCCTGTGCGACTCGCCGCTGGGCAAGCACCCTGCCCTGCTCGGCGCCGTGCTGTTCGTCCTGATCATTGCCGCCTGCTTCGGCTTCAGCCTGGTGTTCAGCGGCCGTGGTGCGTACCTGCACACCGGCGCGATCATCGGCACCATCATGGTCGGCAACGTGTTCCGCATCATCATGCCGGCCCAGCGCCAGCTGGTAGCGGCGATCGAGAACAACCAGACACCGGACCCGGTACTGCCGGCCAAGGGCCTGCTGCGCTCGCGTCACAACAACTACTTCACCCTGCCGGTGCTGTTCATCATGATCAGCAACCACTTCCCGAGCACCTACGGTAGCCAGTACAACTGGCTGATCCTGGCCGGTATCGCAGTAGCCGCGGTTCTGATCCGCCACTACTTCAACACCCGTCACGACAGCAACAAGTACGCCTGGACCCTGCCGGTCGGTGCCCTGGCGATGATCTGCCTGGCCTACGTCACCGGTCCCAAGCCGATGGCCGTCAGCCCTGAGCAGGCCGCAGCGAAGGTCGAGTACCAGCCACTGCCAGCCACCGCCGTCGGGGGCAAGACCGCCGCCGAACTGCGTGCCGAGGAAGCCGCCAAGGCCGCCGAAGCGCCAGCCGCACCCGCCGAGGCCCCGGCCCAGGCAACGGCTCAGGCCGCCGGTGGCGACTTTGAGAAGATCCATAAGGTCATTCAGGAACGCTGCAGCGTGTGCCACTCGTCGAAACCGACCAGCCCACTGTTCAGCGCAGCACCGGCCGGCGTGATGTTCGACACTCCGCAGCAGATCCAGGCCCAGGCCGCGCGCATTCAGGCGCAAGCGGTCGCCAGCCAGATCATGCCGCTGGGCAACATCACCCAGATGACCGCCGAAGAGCGCAAGCTCGTCGGTGACTGGATCGCCAAAGGCGCTCAGGTCAACTGATCCATCGGGCACCCCGCTCTCGCTGTGGGAGTGGCTTGCCCGCGAAGAGGCCGGTAAATCCGGCCTCCGCTTCAAGACATACGCAACAAGCAAGCATCGAGCGTTCGACTGCTGGCGGGAAACCCGGGCTGCCTTGGCCCGCCGCTTGCGATCGGCGCTTGGATCCGAGAATAAAAACAAAACTCGAGGTGCTGCATGTCCGAGTCACGCAAGGCGTACATCCCAGTTGCGCCGCCGCGACAGCCTCTGCCCCTGTTCCAACTGATCCTGGTTGGCCTGCAACATGTGTTGCTGATGTACGGGGGGGCGATCGCCGTCCCTCTGATCATCGGCCAGGCCGCAGGTTTGTCCCGTGAAGAAGTTGCTTTCCTGATCAACGCCGACCTGTTGGTGGCCGGTGTCGCTACCATCATCCAGTCGTTCGGTATCGGCCCGGTGGGGATCCGCATGCCGGTGATGATGGGTGCCAGTTTTGCTGCCGTCGGCAGCATGGTGGCCATGGCCGGCATGCCGGGCGTCGGCCTGCAAGGGATCTTCGGCGCGACCATCGCTGCCGGGTTCTTCGGCATGCTGATCGCGCCGTTCATGTCCAAGGTCGTACGCTTCTTCCCGCCCCTGGTCACCGGTACGGTGATCACCTCGATTGGCCTGTCGCTGTTCCCCGTAGCGGTCAACTGGGCCGGTGGTGGCCAGGACGCCACCACCTTCGGTTCGCCGATCTACCTGCTGGTGGCTGGCCTGGTGCTGGCAGTCATCCTGTTGATCAACCGCTTCATGCGCGGCTTCTGGGTCAACGTGTCGGTGCTGGTGGGCATGGGCCTTGGCTACATCCTGGCCGGCTCCATCGGCATGGTCGACCTGTCGGGCCTGGGCGACACGCCGTGGCTGCAAGTGGTGACGCCACTGCACTTCGGCATGCCGACCTTCAGCCTGGCGCCGATCCTGTCGATGTGCCTGGTGGTGGTGATCATCTTCGTCGAGTCGACGGGCATGTTCCTCGCCCTGGGCAAGGTGACAGACCGTGAAGTAACACCAGGCATGCTGCGCCGCGGCCTGTTGTGCGATGCCGGTGCGTCGTTCGTCGCCGGTTTCTTCAACACCTTCACCCACTCATCGTTCGCCCAGAACATCGGCCTGGTGCAGATGACTGGCGTGCGTTGCCGTTACGTCACGGTAATGGCCGGTGCCCTGCTGATCATGCTCAGCCTGCTGCCCAAGGCGGCCTTCCTGATCGCCTCGATCCCGCCTGCAGTGCTGGGCGGCGCGTCCATCGCCATGTTCGGCATGGTCACCGCCACCGGGATCAAGATCCTCCAGGAAGCCGACATCGGCGACCGCCGCAACCAGCTGCTGGTGGCGGTGAGCGTCGGCTTTGGCCTGATCCCCGTGGTCAAGCCGGAGTTCTTCGCGCAAATGCCGCAGTGGATGGAACCCATCACCCACAGCGGGATCGCCATGGCCACGGTCAGTGCCCTGGTGCTCAACGTGCTGTTCAACATCCTGGGTGGTGCCGAGCGCGCCGTGCATAACGACGCCTGCCACCAGCATTGAGCCCTGAGCGGGGCGGCGCAGTGTGCCGCCCCTGCTCACATTCCGTAGTAACCGTTTCACCGTCGGCCCGCCGGAATGGGCCGCTCGGGGCGCCTGCGCGCCGAATAAACCGCCAACAAAAACAATAAGTCCGGGAATCACGACATGAAGCGCATCGCATCAAGCCTGCTGCTGGGCAGCAGCCTGCTGGCCACCCTCCCCGCCCATGCAGGCGATTGGCTGCTGTGGCACGGCGAAAGCCTGACCTACCTGTATGGCAAGGATTTCAAGGTCAACCCGAGCATCCAGCAGACCGTCACCTTCGAGCATGCCAACAAATGGAAGTACGGCGACACGTTCATGTTCGTCGACAAGATCTTCTACAACGGCAAACCCGACCCCGGCAAAGGCGTGACCACCTACTACGGTGAGTTCAGCCCGCGCCTGTCGTTCGGCAAGATCTTCGACCAGAAGCTCGCCTTCGGCCCGGTCAAGGACGTGCTGCTGGCCATGACCTACGAACGCGGCGAAGGCGACAACGAGGCCTACCTGATCGGCCCCGGCTTCGACCTGGACATTCCCGGCTTCAACTACTTCACCCTGAATTTCTATGTGCGCAACACCGAAGGCAGCCGCCCCGGTGACAACGTCTGGCAGATTACCCCCGGCTGGTCCTACACCATCCCTGTGGGCAAATCCGACATTCTGATCGACGGTTACATGGACTGGGTCACCGACAACGACCAGAACAAACGTGGCACCTACCATGCCAACCTGCACTTCAACCCGCAGGTCAAGTATGACCTGGGCAAGGCCCTGAATATCGGTGCCAAACAGCTCTACGTCGGCTTCGAATACAGCTACTGGAAAGACAAGTACGGCATCGACAGCCGCGGCAATCTGGACAGTAATCAAAGTGTCGCCAGCGCGCTGATCAAAGTACACTTCTGAAAATCTGACCAAACGCCCAAGTTTGAATCACCGTGCTCCAGGACGGAGCACTTGAGGCGCGGCGCGCAAGCCAGTAATCTGCGCGCCCCCTCGATCACGGCACAATGGATTGTGCCGGCGTTTACTGACCGCTCAGTCAATGAATTCGGGCGGTTGGCCGACGTGTTGCCAGCCTGGAATACCCATTTTCATCCGTTCAGAACGAGTCGAGCAGGAAGGTAGCAGCTAACCCCGAAAAGTTGGCGCAGCTCTTGCCAAACAGTTGTGGCCAATCGAAAAAAGCTGACTCAAAAGACAAAAAAGCGCCGACGAGCGCTGACAACAGATCAATCAAGGGAGCGACACTCGCAATGCGTACCATCAACAGCCTGATTCTCGCGGGCGGCCTGCTGGCCTGCGGCACCACCTTCGCCGGCGACCTGCTGCAGTGGCAGAACAACAGCCTGACCTACCTGTGGGGCAAGAACTTCAAGGTCAACCCAGAGATCCAGCAAACCTTCACCTTCGAGCATGCCGATGGCTGGAAGTACGGCGACAACTTCTTCTTCGTCGACAAGATTTTCTACCAGGGCAAGAAGGACGCCAACAACGGCCCCAACAGCTACTACGGCGAATTCAGCCCGCGCCTGTCGTTTGGCAAGATTTTCGACCAGAAGCTTGAGTTCGGCCCGGTCAAGGACGTGCTGCTGGCCGCGACCTACGAGTTTGGTGAGGGTGACGTCGAGTCGTACCTGATCGGCCCGGGCTTCGACCTGAACATTCCGGGCTTCGACTATTTCCAGCTCAACTTCTACAACCGCATGCCTGAAGGCAGCCGCGCGGGTAACAATGTCTGGCAGATCACTCCGGTCTGGTCCTACACCATTCCGGTCGGTGACTCCGATGTGCTGATCGACGGTTTCATGGACTGGGTCGTCGACAACGACGAGAACCGTCACGGTACTTATCACGCCAACCTGCACTTCAACCCGCAGATCAAGTACGACCTGGGCAAGGCCCTGCACCTGGGCGAGAAGCAGCTGTATGTCGGTGTCGAATACGATTACTGGAAAGACAAGTACGGCATCAAGGACAGTGATGGCTTCACCACCGACCAGAACACCATGAGTTTCCTGGTGAAAGTGCACTTCTGATCGGCTGAAACGTGACCGCGCCGTTACCTGGCGGCGCCGTCATATTCCTGATTTGTAAGCTTTAACTTACAATCTTTTCAGCACTGTCTTACTTAAAATAGAAATTGCCTTACAGGTCAGAAAAATTCCCACCGGCAGCACGATTCCAAATACCAGCAATACCAACTCCACGTGGTGGTGCGGTATGACCCTGGAGATATCCAGTACCAGCACTATCGACTTGATCGCCAAGACCAATCCGAGCATCGCGCAACACTTCCAGAGCCCCTGAACGTCCGCGCCGCGCAGCACGAGGCCAAGCCCCAGCCCCCCCCAGGCAAGCGCTGTGAGCAGGTACAGGGCCAGGTGATAGGCGTCGTAAGTCAGCACACCGAACATGTGATTTCCTTCCCACCAACTCTGAAATCGCAAGTTACGACTATAAAGCCATCGCCTTCGCCTGCACGGGGAATTTTTGACAATATTTTTGCAATTTTTCTACTAAACTAGTTGGCCTCGCACACCCAAGAAAGAAAACAGGCCAACTAGATGCGTACTCCCCTACCTGCGCCCTGGCGCTATCTGCTGTTGCTTTGCTCAACCTGGTTCGGCATCTTCCTGCTGACACGCTTGTTATTGCTGTTCACTCATATGAATGAGTTCAGCGGCAACTATTTTTCGATCTTCTTTGAAGGGGCGATCTACGACCTGAGCTTCCTCATCTACACAGCATTGCCGCTGGGCCTGTACCTGGCGCTGTGCCCAAACAGATTGTGGCGCTCACGTGCCCACCATTGGCTGCTTGGCGGCTTGCTGGCGGTCAGCCTGTTCGTGATGCTGTTCGTTGCCGTGGCCGAGTGGCTGTTCTGGGACGAATTCGGCGTACGCTTCAACTTCATCGCTGTCGACTACCTGGTCTATTCCAAGGAAGTGCTGGACAACATCCGCGAGTCCTACCCACTGCCCGCATTGCTCAGCGGCATCGCGGTGGCTGCGGTCCTGCTTGCCCTGGTGTTGCGCAAGCCATTGGCCCAAGCCCTCGCCGGCCCCGCCGCCACCTCGCGCCAGCGCATGTCCGGGCTGGCTGTGCTGGCCGTACTGGTCGGCCTGAACATCGTGGTGATCGACCAGCAGTTCCCACGCGGCCAGGGCGGCAATGCCTATCAGCGCGAGCTGGCCAGCAACGGCCCGTACCAGTTCTTCGCCGCCTTCCGTAACAACGAACTGGACTACACCCAGTTCTACGTCAGCCTCGGTGCCGGCGAAGTCGGCGCGCAGATGCACCAGGAGCTGGCCGAACCCCATGCACAGTTCCAGGGCCAGGAACCCCAGGACATCCGCCGCCACATCACTGCCAACGGTGAGCAGCGCACGCCCAACATCATCCTGGTGACCATCGAAAGCTTCAGCGCCAAGTACATGGGCAGCAACGGTGATGCACGCAACCTCACGCCGAACCTCGATGCCCTGCGCCGCGAGAGCCTGTACTTCAACAATTTCTATGCAACTGGCACCCGTACCGACCGCGGCCTGGAAGCCATCACCCTGTCGATCCCGCCTACCCCGGGCCGCTCGATCGTCAAGCGCATCGGCCGCGAAAGCGGCTACGCCAGTCTTGGCCAGCAACTGACCGCCAAAGGCTATGACGCAGTATTCGTCTACGGCGGGCGCGGCTACTTCGACAACATGAATGCGTTTTTCAGCGGCAACGGCTACCGCATCGTCGACCAGAGCAGCGTCGATGAAAGCGAAATCAGTTTCAAGAATGCCTGGGGCATGGCCGACGAGGACCTGTACCGGCAGACCCTCAAGCTGGCCGATGCCGATTACGCCCGGCAGAAGCCGTTCTTCCTGCAGCTGATGACCACTTCGAACCACCGCCCCTACACCTACCCGGACGGCCGCATCGACATTCCGTCAGGCGACGGCCGCGAAGGCGCGGTGAAGTACACCGACCATGCCATCGCTCAGTTCCTCAAGGAAGCCAAGGGCAAGCCATGGTTCGACAACACCTTGTTCGTGTTTGTCGCCGACCACACGGCCGGCAGTGCCGGGGTCGAGGACCTGCCGGTGAACAACTACCAGATCCCGCTGTGGATCTATGCGCCAAAAATGATCGAGCCCCGCGAAGACAGCAAGCTGGCCAGCCAGATCGACCTGGCCCCGACCCTGCTGGGCCTGCTTAACTTCGACTACACCTCGACCTTCTTCGGCCGCGACCTGCTCAAGCAAGATGACCTGCCACCACGGGTGCTGATCGGCAACTACCAGCACCTGGGGCTGTTCGACGGCAACGACCTGGCCATTCTCAGCCCGCGTGGCGGCATGCGTGTGCATGAAGACGCGCTTGGCAAGAGCCGGGAAACCACGGTTGCCAGCGACAACCCGCTGATCCGCCGGGCAATCGCCTATTACCAGAGTGCGGCCTACGGCTTCAGCCAGGGCCTGCTGGCCTGGAAACCCGAAGAGCAAGGCATCGCTGCCGGCAAGTGAGCCCTCATGTGGCGGGCCGCAACGCCCGCCACAGTTTACCCGCAACAGCCACCACCGCCAGCACCACACCCCCGGCCAGCACACCGGCCAGGCCGTTGAGCAAACCGCTGGTCAGCGACCCACCGCGCCCCTCGCTGAAGGCCTCGATCGCATGATGCAGGGGCACCACGCCGTGTACCAGAATCCCGCCGCCGACCAGGAACATCGCCGCAGTACCGATCACCGAGAGGCTCTTCATCATGTAGGGCGCGGCTCGCAGGATGCCATTGCCGATCGAACGAGACAGCGCTGAAGACTTCTGGGTCATCCACAGTCCCAGGTCGTCAAGCTTGACGATCCCACCCACCAGGCCATACACACCGATGGTCATGACCACCGCGATGCCCGACAGCACGATGATTTGCTGCGTCAGCGGCGTGTCGGCGACGATACCCAGGGTAATGGCGATGATTTCGGCGGAGAGGATGAAGTCGGTACGCACCGCGCCCTTGACCTTGGCTTTCTCGAACGCTACGAGGTCGACAGCGGCATCGGCCACAGCCTCCTTGCGTGCCTCGTGATGCAGTTCGTCCTCTTCCTTGCTGTGCAGAAACTTGTGCGCCAGCTTCTCGAAGCCTTCGAAGCACAGGTAGGCGCCGCCAAGCATCAGCAGTGGCGTCACCGCCCAAGGGATGAACGCGCTGATCAACAGCGCCGCCGGCACCAGAATCGCCTTGTTCACCAACGAGCCCTTGGCCACCGCCCAAACCACCGGAAGCTCGCGATCGGCGCGCACACCGGTAACCTGCTGGGCATTGAGGGCCAGGTCGTCGCCCAGCACGCCTGCGGTCTTCTTCGCCGCAACCTTGGTCATCACCGACACATCGTCGAGCACCGTGGCGATATCGTCGATCAGTACCAGTAAACTGCTTCCTGCCATTTTTTTTTGCATCCGAATGAGTCGATTTGCCGGATTCTAGCCCAAAGCCCCTGCCTTGAGCGCCCGTCGGGCGCGGTGCTACCATGCCCGATCCCTCTTAGAGGTGGCCAGACACGAGGAAGATCCCTGACCATGAGCACCATTCGCGAGCGCAACAAGGAACTGATCCTGCGCGCAGCCAGTGAAGAATTCGCCGACAAGGGCTTCGCCGCCACCAAGACCAGTGACATCGCCGCCAAGGCCGGCCTGCCCAAGCCGAACGTGTATTACTACTTCAAATCCAAGGACAACCTCTACCGCGAGGTCCTGGAGAGCATCATCGCGCCGATCATGCAGGCATCGACGCCGTTCAACGCCGACGGTGATCCGAAAGAAGTATTGAGTGCGTACATCCGCTCGAAGATCCGCATTTCGCGTGACCTGCCCCATGCCTCGAAGGTGTTCGCCAGCGAAATCATGCATGGCGCACCGCACCTGTCGCCAAGCCAGGTGGAACAGTTGAACGAGCAAGCCCGGCACAACATCGAGTGCATCCAGCGCTGGATTGACCGCGGGCAGATCGCCCATGTCGATGCCCACCACCTGATGTTCAGCATCTGGGCCGCGACCCAGACCTATGCCGATTTCGATTGGCAGATTTCGGCGGTGACCGGCAAGGCCAGGCTGGCCGACAGCGATTACGATGCTGCGGCCGATACCATCATTCGCATGGTGCTCAAGGGCTGTGAGCCTGAGGCAGCCTGAAAGACGGCGCTGGATTCATCGCGGATAAATCCGCTCCTACAAGAATCACCACAGCCTGTAGGTGCGGATTTATCCGCAATATGCCCCAGCAGGCCTGTAGGAGCGGATTCATCCGCGATACGCCCGAGCAGGCCTGTAGGAGCGGATTTATCCGCGATACGCCGGAACAGGCAGCAGAGAATTAAGCCGCTACCCCCGCATCCGCCTTCAGCCCCAGCTCTTCGATCGCACTGATCGCGCATTGCTCGTCGATATCCGATGTATCGCCGCTGATCCCCACAGCGCCCAGCACCTTGCCATCCTGATCACGAATCAGCACACCACCCGGCGCCGGCACCACCGGCCGCTCGCCCAAGCCGTTCAACGCGGCGAAAAACGCCGGCCGTTGCTGCGCATCCAGCGCCAGCAGGCGCGAGCCCTTGCCCAGGGCAATCGCACCCCAGGCCTTGCCGGTGGCCACTTCCGGGCGAATCAAGCTGGCGCCGTCCTCGCGCTGCAAGGCCAGCAGGTGCCCGCCAGCATCCAGCACGGCCACGGTCAGGGGTGCGGCATTGATCGTGCGGCCCGCCGCCAACGCGGCGTTCACCAGGCTGACAGCGACTTTCAGGTTCAAAGCGTTCATGGAAAGGTCCTCTTCTTGTTGTGAGAAGCCCTGAGGGCAGGTGAAAAATCGATGAGCCAATAGAACACAACTGGACTATTTTTTGTATACAATAAATTGAAACGATCGTATGCGAGACCGCAAACCCCCGTTTTCACGGGCGCTCGAACGAAAGGGATCGTGTCCGACGAAAACCCGTTGACCTGAGCGGCCAGCCATGAATACACTCTGGCACAAAGCAAGTTGTATACAATTACAAAATCAATGAGGCACAAACCATGAGCAAAATGAGAGCAATCGATGCAGCCGTTCTGGTCATGCGCCGTGAAGGTGTAGATACCGCGTTCGGCATCCCGGGGGCTGCCATCAACCCGCTGTATTCGGCCCTGAAGAAAGTCGGTGGCATCGATCACGTCCTCGCTCGTCACGTCGAAGGCGCCTCGCACATGGCCGAGGGCTACACCCGGGCCAACCCAGGCAACATCGGCGTGTGCATCGGTACCTCCGGCCCAGCCGGCACCGACATGGTCACCGGCCTGTACAGCGCCTCGGCCGACTCCATCCCGATCCTTTGCATCACTGGCCAGGCACCCCGTGCCCGCCTGCACAAGGAAGACTTCCAGGCGGTCGATATCACCAATATCGTCAAGCCAGTCACCAAATGGGCCACCACCGTTCTGGAGCCGGGCCAAGTGCCCTACGCCTTCCAGAAGGCCTTCTATGAAATGCGCACCGGCCGCCCAGGCCCGGTGCTGATCGACCTGCCGTTCGACGTGCAGATGGCCGAAATCGAATTCGACATCGACGCCTACGAGCCACTGGCAATCAACAAGCCGTCCGCCACCCGCGTACAGGCCGAAAAAGCCCTGGCCCTGCTCAATGACGCCGAGCGCCCGCTGCTGGTAGCCGGTGGTGGCATCATCAATGCCGACGCCAGCGACAAGCTGGTCGAGTTCGCCGAACTGACCGGCGTACCGGTAATCCCGACCCTGATGGGCTGGGGCACCATCCCCGACGACCACGCACAGATGGTCGGCATGGTCGGCCTGCAGACCTCGCACCGCTACGGCAACGCCACCCTGCTGAAATCCGACCTGGTGTTCGGTATCGGTAACCGCTGGGCCAACCGCCACACCGGTTCCGTCGACGTCTACACCGAAGGCCGCAAGTTCGTGCACGTGGACATCGAACCGACCCAGATTGGCCGCGTGTTCACGCCGGACCTGGGTATCGTTTCCGACGCTGGCAAGGCCCTGGACGTGTTCCTCGAAGTGGCCCGCGAATGGAAAGCCGCTGGCAAGCTGAAGTGCCGCAAGGCCTGGCTGGAAGACTGCCAGCAGCGCAAGGCGAGCCTGCAGCGCAAGACCCACTTCGACAACGTGCCGGTCAAGCCGCAGCGCGTGTACGAAGAGATGAACCAGGTGTTCGGCAAGGACACCTGCTACGTCAGCACCATCGGCCTGTCGCAGATTGCCGGTGCGCAGTTCCTGCACGTGTACAAGCCACGCCACTGGATCAACTGCGGCCAGGCCGGCCCGCTGGGCTGGACCATCCCTGCCGCGCTGGGCGTGGTCAAAGCCGATCCAAAGCGCAAGGTGGTCGCGCTGTCGGGTGACTATGACTTCCAGTTCATGATCGAAGAACTGGCCGTCGGTGCGCAATTCAACCTGCCGTACGTCCACGTGCTGGTGAACAACGCCTACCTGGGCCTGATCCGTCAGGCACAGCGTGGCTTCGACATGGATTACTGTGTACAACTGGCGTTCGAGAACATCAACTCGACCGACGCTGCCACCTACGGTGTCGACCACGTCGCCGTGGTCGAAGGCCTGGGCTGCAAGGCCATCCGTGTGTTCGAGCCGGCTGAGATCGCCCCAGCCCTGCTCAAGGCACAGAAGATGGCCGAAGAGTTCCGCGTACCGGTCGTGGTCGAAGTGATCCTCGAACGTGTGACCAACATTTCCATGGGCACCGAGATCAATGCGGTCAACGAGTTCGAAGACCTGGCCCTGGTCGGTAACGACGCGCCAACCGCCATCTCGCTGCTGGACTGATCGCCTGACGCCCCCAGGCTTGCCCCGGGGGCCTTCATCGCAAGGAGACAACCCATGCCTCGCTTCGCTGCCAACCTGTCCATGCTGTTCACCGAACAGGACTTCCTGGCCCGCTTCAAGGCTGCCGCCGACGCTGGTTTCAGCGGTGTCGAATACCTCTTCCCATACGATTTCAGTGCTGCCGAAATCAAGCAGCAACTGGACGCCAATGGCCTGACTCAGGTGCTGTTCAACCTGCCGGCCGGCGATTGGTCGAAAGGTGAGCGTGGTATCACCTGCCACCCAGACCGCGTCGAAGAGTTCCGCGCCGGCGTAGACAAGGCCATCGAATACGCCAAGGTCCTGGGAAACACCCAGGTCAACGCCCTGGCCGGCATTCGTCCACAAGGCCTGCAGTGCGCCGACGTGCGCAAGACCTTCGTGGAAAACCTGCGCTACGCCGCCGACAAGCTGAAAGCTGCCGGGATACGCCTGGTCATGGAAATGATCAACACCCGCGACATCCCTGGCTTCTACCTGAACACCACGAAACAGGCGCTGGAAATCCAGGCCGAAGTCGGCAGCGACAACCTGTTCCTGCAATACGACATCTACCACATGCAGATCATGGAAGGTGACCTGGCTCGCACCATGGAAGCCAACCTGAAACTGATCAACCACATCCAGCTGGCCGATAACCCGGGCCGCAACGAACCCGGCACCGGCGAGATCAACTACCGCTTCCTCTTCGAGCACCTGGACCGCATCGGCTACCAAGGCTGGGTGGGCGCGGAATACAAGCCGCTGACCACCACCGAAGCGGGCCTGGGCTGGCTGAAAACGCACAACGCAATCTGAGGACCAAGCGACAGCCTCTGTGGGACACCCGCTCCCACAAAGCGCCTGCACCGCTTGCTCAATCGAGATTCAACAAATACAAAAGAGGTAATTTCTCATGGCTAAAATCGGTTTCCTCGGCACTGGCATCATGGGCAAGCCCATGGCGCAGAACCTGCAGAAAGCAGGCCACAGCATCTTCGTTTCCACCCACCACGACGCGGCACCGGCCGACCTGATCGCCGCTGGCGCCGTGGCCCTGGCCAACCCGAAGGAAGTGGCCCAGGAAGCCGAGTTCATCATCATCATGGTGCCGGATACCCCACAGGTCGAAAGCGTCCTGTTCGGTGAAAACGGCGTCGCCGAAGGCGTGGGCCCGAACAAGGTGGTGATCGACATGAGTTCGATCTCCCCTACCGCCACCAAAGCCTTCGCCGAGAAGATCAAGGCCACTGGCGCTGCCTACCTGGACGCCCCAGTGTCCGGCGGCGAAGTCGGGGCCAAGGCCGCGACCCTGAGCATCATGGTCGGCGGCTGCCCGAAAGCCTTCGAGCGCACCCTGCCGCTGTTCGAAGCCATGGGCAAGAACATCACCCGCGTCGGTGGCAACGGTGACGGCCAGACCGCCAAGGTTGCCAACCAGATCATCGTCGCCCTGAACATCCAGGCCGTTGCCGAAGCCCTGCTGTTCGCCGCCAAGAACGGCGCCGACCCAGCCAAGGTGCGTGAAGCGCTGATGGGCGGCTTCGCGTCGTCGAAGATCCTCGAAGTGCACGCCGAGCGCATGATCAAAGGCACTTTCGACCCAGGTTTCCGCATCAACCTGCACCAGAAGGACCTCAACCTGGCCCTGCAAGGCGCCAAGGAACTGGGCATCAACCTGCCCAACACCTCCAATGCCCAGCAAGTGTTCAACACCTGCCAGGCCCTGGGCGGCGGCAACTGGGACCACTCGGCGCTGATCAAAGGCCTGGAGCACATGGCCAACTTCTCGATCCGCGACGACAAGTAAGACGTCCACACCCTTGAGCCTGCGACCACAGGCTCGAGCGTGACCCCGAGCAACACCCGCCCCTGGTTCGGCCTGCACGGAGGCAGTTCCAGGGGCGTTTTTGATTCTGCAGAACAACAATAAATGGGAGCCTGCCATGTCGGTCGATCCGCAAAAACTTCTCCGCGACCTGTTCGACACAGCCATCGCCGCCGCCCACCCACGTCAGGTGCTCGAACCCTACCTGCCCGCCGACCGTAGCGGCCGGGTCATCGTCATCGGCGCCGGCAAGGCCGCAGCCGCCATGGCCGAAGTGGTCGAAAAAAGCTGGCAAGGCGACGTCTCCGGGCTGGTCGTGACCCGCTACGGTCACGGCGCCAACTGCCAGAAGATCGAGGTGGTCGAAGCCGCTCACCCGGTCCCCGACGCCGCCGGCCTGGCCGTGGCCAAGCGCGTGCTGGAGCTGGTCAGCAACCTCAATGAAGACGACCGCGTCATCTTCCTGCTGTCCGGCGGTGGGTCCGCCCTGCTGGCACTGCCAGCCGCAGGCCTGACCCTGGCTGACAAGCAACAGATCAACAAGGCGCTGCTCAAATCCGGCGCCACCATCGGCGAGATGAACTGCGTGCGCAAGCACCTCTCGGCGATCAAGGGCGGCCGCCTGGCCAAGGCCTGCTGGCCTGCCACCGTCTACACCTATGCCATTTCCGACGTGCCTGGCGACCTGGCCACCGTCATCGCCTCCGGCCCGACCGTGGCCGACCCGAGCACCTCGGCCGATGCCCTGGCAATCCTCAAGCGCTACGACATCGAAGCGCCGAAAGCCGTCATCGACTGGCTCAACAACCCCGCTTCGGAAACCGTCAAGGCCGATGACCCGGCTTTGGCCCGCAGCCACTTCCAGCTGATCGCCAAACCGCAGCAGTCGCTCGAAACCGCGGCGGTCAAAGCCCGCCAGGCCGGCTTCAGCCCGTTGATCCTCGGTGACCTGGAAGGTGAATCGCGCGAAGTGGCCAAGGTGCACGCCGGCATTGCCCGGCAGATCGTGCTGCACGGCCAGCCGCTGAAGGCGCCCTGCGTGATCCTCTCGGGCGGTGAAACCACCGTCACCGTGCGCGGCAATGGCCGTGGCGGGCGTAATGCCGAGTTCCTGCTCAGCCTCACCGAAAGCCTCAAAGGCCTGCCCGGCGTGTATGCCCTGGCCGGTGATACCGACGGCATCGACGGTTCAGAGGAAAATGCCGGCGCCTACATGACCCCGAGCAGCTACGCACGCGCCGAAGCCCTGGGTCTGTCGGCCAGCGATGAGCTGGACAACAACAACGGCTATGGCTACTTCGCCGCGCTCGATGCCCTGATCGTCACCGAGCCGACCCGTACCAACGTCAACGACTTCCGCGCCATCCTGATCCTCGAGACTGCCCAACCATGACGCCTGATAAAAAAGTAAAGATCCTCGCCACCCTCGGCCCTGCGATCAAAGGCATCGACGATATTCGCCAGCTGGTCGAAGCCGGGGTGAACATCTTCCGCCTCAACTTCAGCCACGGCGAACACGCCGACCACGCCCTGCGTTACCAGTGGATCCGCGAGGTCGAACAACAGCTCAATTACCCACTGGGCATCCTCATGGACCTGCAAGGGCCAAAGCTGCGCGTCGGCCGCTTCGCTGACGGCAAGGTCCAGCTGCAGCGCGGCCAGGCCCTGCGCCTGGACCTGGACAAGGCCCCAGGTGACAGCCGCCGGGTCAACCTGCCCCACCCGGAAATCATCGCGGCGCTGGAGCCGGGCATGGACCTGCTGCTCGACGACGGCAAGCTGCGCCTGCGGGTAACCGCCAAGCACGCAGACGCCATCGATACCGAAGTGCTCAACGGTGGCGAGCTGTCCGACCGCAAGGGCGTCAACGTGCCGCAAGCGGTGCTCGACCTCTCCCCGCTCACCGAGAAAGACCGCCGCGACCTGGCCTTCGGCCTGGAGCTGGGTGTGGACTGTGTGGCCCTGTCGTTCGTGCAGCGCCCGGAAGACATCGTCGAAGCGCGCCAGCTGATCGGTGACCGCGCCTACCTGATGGCCAAGATCGAGAAGCCATCGGCCGTCGAACAACTGCAAGCCATCGCGGAACTGGCCGATGCGATCATGGTGGCCCGAGGCGACCTGGGCGTGGAAGTGCCGGCCGAAAGCGTGCCGCAGATCCAGAAGCGCATCATCGGCACCTGCCGCCAGCTGGGCAAACCGGTGGTGGTGGCCACCCAGATGCTCGAATCCATGCGCTTCTCGCCAGCGCCGACCCGTGCCGAAGTCACCGACGTGGCCAATGCGGTGGCCGAAGGCGCCGATGCGGTGATGTTGTCGGCGGAGACCGCCTCCGGTGACTACCCGCTGGAAGCCGTGCAGATGATGAGCAAGATCATCCGCCAGGTGGAGAACGGCCCGGACTACCAGGCCCAGCTCGACGTCGGCCGGCCAAAGGCCGAGGCCACAGTGTCGGACGCCATCAGCTGCGCGATCCGCCGTATCAGCGGCATCCTGCCGGTGGCGGTGCTGGTCAACTACAGCGAGTCAGGCGCATCGACCCTGCGTGCCGCGCGTGAGCGGCCACGGGCGCCGATCCTCAACCTGACGCCGAACCTGGCCACTGCCCGCCGCCTGAGCGTGGCATGGGGCGTGCACTCGGTGGTCAACGACCGCCTGCGCCAGGTCGACGAGGTGGTGTCCACCGCCCTGGAGATCGCCCAGGCGCAAGGCATGGCCAGCCGTGGCGACACGCTGCTGATCACTGCCGGTGTGCCTTTCGGCAAGCCGGGTTCGACTAATACCTTGCGGATCGAGACCCTGGTCTGAGATCGCCGGGGGCGCTCTGCGCCCCTATCGCGACACAAGGCCGCTCCCACAGTAGACCGCGGTCCCTTGTGGGAGCGGCCTTGTGTCGCGATAGGAGGGCAAAGCCCTCCCAATACACTTGCGGAAAACCGAGGCCCAAAGAGGCCCACCGCTCCCCCATCAACCTTGCTGACTGCCCATGTACACCAAGAATTTCGTCAACCCGTGCCCCGACTGGGCCACGGCGCTGCTCAACGGCTTCAGCCAGGTGCTGCTGCTGCGCAACCCCCTGTGCGGCCTGTGCTGCCTGCTGGCCATCCTGCTGACCGCCCCCAACCTGGTCGGCGGCGCCCTGCTTGGCGCCCTCGCCGGCCTGCTCACCGCCCAACGCCGCGGCTACGACCGCGCCGACCGCCAGGCCGGGCTGTACTGCTACAACGGCGTGTTGATCGGCATCCTGATCAGCGCCGTTCTGCCCTGGTCGGTCATCCTGCCACCGCTGATCATCGCGGCCGGCGGCCTGTCGAGCATCATCACCCACCAATGGCGCAAGCGCGGCGGCAAGCTGCTGGTCGCCTATACTGCACCGTTCGTGCTGCTCGGCTGGGTTGCCCTGCTGTTTGCCAGCCCCACGCCCAGCGGCTTCGTCGAGGCAGAACCGGCGTATGCCCTGGCGCGTGGCGTGGGGCAGATCTTCCTGCTCGACCAACCGCTGGCCGGTTTGCTGATCATTGTCGGAATGTTCATTGCCAACCCCTATGCCGCTATGTGGGCAGTGCTCGGTTCGGCCATTGGCGGTGGTGTGGCATTGCTCGCCGACCAGGCGCAAGCCGCATGGCTAGGTTTGTCCGGCTTCAATGCCGCGCTGGCAGCGCTGGCGTTCAGCCGCCAGGGTGAAAAGCCTTGGGTGACCTTGCTAGCAATAGTTCTGGCACTGCTGCTACAGCCGTTGTTCAAGTTGCTGCCAGTAACCGGACTGACCGCGCCCTTCGTCGTCGCCTGCTGGATCCTTGGTGTAGTTCTGGCCCAAATAAAGCAACATCAATCACATCAAGCGTCTGACGCAACGTAGCGAAAGATCACCTAGTTCAGTTGCGTGTTCTGGTGCGCGCCACTGCACCGACCGGATCTTCGGTATAGAGGTTGTTCTGGCGATGCAGGGTGGAATTGGCAATTTCCCCTGTTTGGGAACTTGCTCCTTCACGGAAAATCAGCTCTGCGAGGAAATCCGTATCAAACCGTACTCGTTGAAAACCAGCGTTCAAAAGCCCTTCGATTGCTCTCTCGGGAACAGTCGACTCCGGAATATACAACTCGCCAGACCGATAAAAATCCTCGGAGTTTAAGGCAACTGACAGGACTGAACGATCATTACGTTTTGCTCCGATGATCTTCTCCCCCGCCCCCATAAACTCGAACTTTTCAAAGTTATCGCCATTCAGTCGATATACCTCTCGCCTTTGCCCAATATTCTTCAATCGACCCAGTGGCTTGAGATAGTCTCTCAGCGGTGGCTTCGGCAGCCCGTGATCTTGCAACAACTTGGTGAGACCAAATTTGGAACGGCCCGAAGGATCGTGCGAATTGACAGGATCGCCAGAACAGTATGCATAGACATTGATTCCGCCCGCACCAAATGGGCTCAAGCTGTCTGGGCTCAGGAACCGCATGATGGCCGGGCTATACAATCTATGCCCATTGCCCAGCAGATAACTCCGCACTACAGGGTCGAACCATTGCCCCGCGAACCGCAGCGCACCGACGACCCGCTGTGGGGGAAGCTGTCCATAGGGCGGGAAAGACCATTCCCCCTGGCGAAAACCTCGCTCGGCGACAATGCTACCGAGGCCATCAACCTGCAGGAGAACGGTCTTGCCGTCGCGCATCGGCGAAGTCAGGATTTCAGGCATGTTATTCACTCCATTTCAACTGGTCTGGCACCCAATAGTGGCCCCTGCCGTTGCAACGGATAACTATCAGTTTTATCAGGTCGGGCATCTGCCCCTTCCCGTTACCGACCAAGACGCTCTAGGCTTGCTATTTCCTGTTCGCGGAAGCTGAGTCCATGTCCACCCCGCAATCTCTTCGCGAAAGCCTCTACATCGTCGTCTTCCAGACCGACACCGTAGCCGGCCGGCGCTTCGACAAGATCCTGCTGCTGATCATCCTGGCCAGCCTGGTCACGGTGATCCTCGACAGCATCGACGAGGTCCACCAGGGCTACGCCGGCCTGCTGGCCGCCATCGAGTGGGGCTTCACCGCGATATTCCTGGCCGAATACCTCACCCGCCTGTACTGCTCGCCCAAGCCGTTGCGCTACGCGTTCAGCTTCTACGGCCTGGTCGACCTGCTGGCGATCGTGCCGGGGATCATCGCCCTGTACTACAGCGACGCCCAGTACCTGCTGATGATCCGGGTGATCCGGATGCTGCGGATCTTCCGCGTGCTCAAGCTCAGCCCCTACCTCAAGCAGGCGCATTACCTGCTGGACGCATTGCGCGGCAGCAAGCAGAAGATCATCGTGTTCCTGGTCAGCGTGTCGACCCTGGTCACCGTGTTCGGTACCTTGATGTACGTCATAGAAGGCCCCGAGCATGGCTTTACCAGCATCCCCAAAGGCATCTACTGGGCGATCGTCACGCTGACCACGGTGGGCTTCGGCGACATCGTGCCGAAGACGCCGCTGGGCCAGGTGCTGTCATCGCTGGTGATGATCACCGGTTATTCGATCATTGCCGTACCGACCGGGATCTTTACTGCAGAATTGGCCAATGCAATGCGCGGCGAGCAGCTGCAACATGCCTGTCCGACCTGCCACAAGAAGACGCATGAACCTGGCGCAGCATTCTGCTCGCGCTGCGGCAGTGCGCTCTTTGCAAAAACCGAATAAGCAAAGTGCCATTTGGTCTTTAATCGGCCAATACCCAAACGTTATAGTCGCTGGCAGATTGCCAAACATTTGAAACATAACAAGGACGCAACGTGAAAAAACTCTTCACCGCCTCGCTGCTCGCCGCCGGCCTGGCCCTCGGCAACCTGGCCCAGGCTGCCCCGACCCTGCTGAACGTTTCCTACGACGTGATGCGCGATTTCTACAAGGACTACAACCCGGCATTCCAGAAGCACTGGGAAGCCGAGCACAACGAGAAGGTCAATGTGCAGATGTCCTTCGGCGGCTCGAGCAAGCAGGCGCGTGCGGTGATCGATGGCCTGCCGGCCGATGTCATCACCATGAACATGGCCACCGACATCAACGCCCTGGCCGACAACGGCAAGCTGGTGCCGGACAACTGGGTGACCCGCCTGCCGAACAACAGCGCGCCGTTCACCTCGGCCACCGTGTTCATCGTGCGCAAGGGCAACCCCAAGGCCCTGAAGGACTGGCCTGACCTGCTCAAGGACGGCGTGCAGGTGATCGTGCCCAACCCCAAGACCTCGGGCAACGGCCGCTACACCTACCTGTCGGCCTGGGGCTATGTGCTCAAGCAAGGTGGCGATGAAACCAAGGCCCGCGAATTCGTCGGCAAACTGTTCAAGCAGGCGCCGGTGCTCGATACCGGTGGCCGTGCCGCCACCACCACCTTCATGACCAACCAGATCGGCGACGTGCTGGTGACCTTCGAGAACGAAGCCGAGATGATTGCCCGCGAGTTCGGCCGCGACCAGTTCGAAGTGGTCTACCCGAGCGTTTCCGCCGAGGCTGAACCGCCGGTGAGCGTGGTCGACAAGGTGGTGGCCAAGAAAGGTACCCAGGCCGTGGCCGAGGAATACCTGAAATACCTGTGGTCGCCGGCGGCCCAGGAAATCGCCGCGCAGAACTACCTGCGCCCGCGTGATGCGACAGTGCTGGCCAAGTACACTGACCGCTTCCCGAAAGTTGACTTCCTGTCGGTGGAGAAAACCTTTGGTGACTGGCGCACCGTGCAGAAGACCCACTTCAACGATGGCGGGGTGTTCGACCAGATCTACACCAATCAACAGTAATTGATGTAGGCAGGACCGGCCTCTCGCGGATAAATCCGCTCCTACAGCCGCGCAGAGGCCGGCACAGGTGACATCACAGCTGGCGGAACACCAGGGCCTTCAGCCCGCCCACCGGGTCCACATCAGGAAACTCCGGCGGATTCTCCAGCCGCTCGACAAACGCCAGCTCAGGCGCCTGCTCCGCCATCCCCTCGATCAGAAACTCCGGCCCGATCCCCGGGTCGTTGACGCACGCCAAAACCGTCCCGCCGTCACTGAGCAACTCCGGCAAGCGCCGCAGGATCCTGGCGTAGTCCTGGGTCAGTACGAAGCTGCCGCGCTGGAAGGTCGGCGGGTCGATGATGATCAGGTCATACGGCCCGTACTTGCGCACCTTGCCCCAGGACTTGAACAGCTCATGCCCCAGGTAGGCGACCCGCGAGGCATCGTGCCCGTTCAGCCGGTGGTTATCGCGCCCGCGCGACAGCGCTGCCTTGGCCATGTCGAGGTTCACTACCTGCTCGGCACCGCCAGCAATCGCCGCGACCGAGAAGCCGCAGGTGTAGGCGAACAGGTTCAATACCCGCTTGCCCGTCGCCTGCTCGCGCACCCAGCGCCGGCCGTAGCGCATGTCGAGGAACAGGCCGTTGTTCTGGCGCACCCCCAGGTCGAGCAGATAAGTCAGGCCGTCCTCGACCACCTCGCGCTGCTGGCAGGGCTCGCCCAGTAGCCACTGGCCCGGACTGTCAGGCAGGTAACGGTGCTGGATGAGGATCGCCTGGCCAGTCCATTGCGGGCGTTCGGCCAGGTTGCGCAGCATGGCTTGCAGTTCGGCCAGTTGGCCCTCTGGCGGTTCGCGGAACAGCGCCACCGACAGCACACCCTGCAGCCAGTCCACCGTGACCTGCTCCAGGCCCTCCCAGCAGCGGCCGCGGCCGTGGAACAAGCGGCGGGTTTCGGCAGGAGCAGGGTCAAGGGCAGCGAGCAGGTGCTGTTCGAGGGTGTGCATCGGCGAGGTCATGGCGGGTCGCAAGCAAGTGAAAAGGCCGCCATTCTACCCCTTGGCCGGTACTTGTGCAGATCGGAACCACCAGCCTTGCTGCATGCCTGCTGCCGCCAGCAGGATCAACACGACCCCCAGCCACTGCAACGGCGCCAGGCGGTGCCCGAAGGCCACCCAGTCGACCAGGATCGCGGCAATCGGGTAGATGAACGACAACGCACCGGTCAATGCCGTGGGCAGGCGCTGGATGGCGCTGTACAGCAGCACATACATCAACCCGGTGTGGACCATGCCCAGGGTCACCAGGCTGGCCAGCGCCGACGGCTCGCCGGGCAGCCCGCCCAGCTTCACCCAGGGCGCCAGCAGCACTACCCCGGTGGCGACCTGGACCAGTGCGATCAGGTGGGGTGGCGTGCCTTTCAGGCGTTTGATGATCAATGCCGCAATCGCATAGAGAAACGCCGCGCCCAGCGCCAGGGCGATGCCTTGCAGGTAGTCCTCGCCACTGGCCTGCCCCGCGCCATGGGCACTGACGATCGCCAGCATGCCCAGAAACGCCACACTGAGCCAGGTGACCTTGGCCAGAGTGATCTTCTCGCCCAGAAACAGCGCCGCCAGCCCCACCAGCATGAACGGCTGAACGTTGTACACCGCTGTGCCGATGGCGATCGATGCCTTCGAATACGAGGCGAACAGCAATACCCAGTTGCCGACGATGGCCACGCCACTGGCAATGGCCAGCAGCAATGCGCTACGGGTTATCACGCCTGGCTTGAGAAAACCGAACGCCGCGCAGATCGCCAGCAGCGTGCCGGTACCGAACACGCAGCGCCAGAACACCACTTCCAGCACCGGCTGCCCCGACACCAGCACGAACCAGCCAATGGTCCCGGAAATCAGCATGGCCGCGATCATTTCCAGCGAGCCCCGGCGTAGTGAACTGTCCATCTCACACCTCCTTTTTGGATGATGGTCATAGTATGCGGAGGGTCGCCGCAGGCCTTCCAGCGGATATCGAAGGCAGATCAGCCAGTTCGCCTTTACTATCAAGGCAACATTCCCGATTTGCCTGACGAGGTACGCATGACCGACGCTATCGACCAGCTGCTGATCAATGCCTTGATGGAAGACTCCCGCCGCTCGCTCAAGGCGTTGGCGCAGATCAGCGGCCTTTCAGCCCCCAGCGTCAGCGAGCGCCTGCGCCGCCTGGAGGAACGCGGTGTGTTGCGCGGCTACACGGTGGAGATCGATCCGCGCAGCTTCGGCTACCAGCTGCAGGCGATCGTGCGCATTCGCCCGCTGCCGGGGCAGTTGCAGGAAGTGGAGCGACAGATCATCGCCATCCCTGAGTTCACCGAATGCGACAAGGTCACGGGCGAGGACTGTTTCATCGCGCGGCTGCATGTGCGCTCGATGGAGCAACTCGACACCTTGCTCGACCGGATCAATGTGCTGGCCGAAACCAACACTGCAATCATCAAAAAAAGCCCGGTGAAGCGGCGGTTACCGCCGATGGGTTGAATGTATCCACTCACATGGCTTATTGGCTATTTTTTGTACACAAGAATGTCACCATAGGTGCCATTTTTGTGTGCACTTTTACCGGCAATGCCCCAATACGTTACACATCCCGCGCCACTAATTCTGACCATATGATCAACTAATCATCCAGCTAAAAATTAAACCTGTTCAATTGGTCAACTTATATTTCCTTCATTTCAGAAACTTAATTTTCAACTGCTTAGATTCAAATTAGTGGCCCTCTGAATTTCGTTTTTCTCTGGCATGGAACTCGCTTTTGTGTGTTCGTGGTTTGTATACAAATTATACGAAACATAAATACACAAGAACTCGCGACGCCGGCCCAGCGCCGGCCGCCGCGCCCAGAACCCAGTGATGCCAAGCTGCACCGACGAGATGGCGAGCCCGTGCGCATGCCCGCTCATCGCAGTCTACGTGCATCAGGAGCCTGCCGGAATGAGTACCAGCCTCGACCTTGCCCCTGAACTATCCGTCGCCAGCACCAGCCCGTCTTCCACCCTTGCAGGCGATATGCCGCCACTGGGCCTCAGCCCACGCCTGCATAACCGCGACCTCGCACCCACCCGTATCGAAGGCCGCCGCTGGGGCCGCTACAGCATCTTTGCGCTGTGGACCAACGATGTGCACAACATTGCCAACTACTCCTTCGCCATGGGCTTGTACGCCCTTGGCCTGGGTGGCTGGCAGATCCTGCTGTCGCTGGCGATCGGCGCGGCACTGGTGTACTTCTTCATGAACCTGTCCGGCTACATGGGGCAGAAGACCGGCGTGCCGTTCCCGGTCATCAGCCGCATCGCCTTCGGCATCCATGGCGCACAGATTCCGGCGTTGATCCGCGCGGTGATCGCCATCGCCTGGTTCGGTATCCAGACCTACCTGGCATCGGTGGTACTGCGCGTGCTGCTCACCGCCGTGTGGCCGCAAGTGGCCGCCTACGACCACGACAGCATCCTCGGCCTGTCGAGCCTGGGCTGGGTGTGTTTCGTGGCGATCTGGCTGGTGCAGTTGGTGATCCTCGCTTACGGCATGGAGATGGTGCGCCGTTACGAGGCCTTCGCCGGCCCGGTGATCCTGCTGACCGTGGCCAGCCTGGCAGTGTTCATGTTCGTCCAGGCCGACGCACACATCGCCTGGTCGGTAGCCGAACCGTTGTCCGGCTATGAGATGCGGCGCAACATCTTCGCCGGTGGCGCCCTGTGGCTGGCGATCTACGGCACCCTGGTGCTGAATTTCTGTGATTTCGCCCGCTCCTCGCCGTGCCGCAAGACCATCCGTGTCGGCAACTTCTGGGGCCTGCCGGTGAACATCCTGGTGTTCGCCATGATCACCGTGGTGCTGTGCGGTGCGCAGTTCCAGATCAACGGCCAGATCATCGACAGCCCGACCCAGATCGTCGCCAGCATCCCCAGCACGCCATTCCTGGTGCTTGGCTGCCTGGCGTTCCTGATCGTCACCGTGGCGGTGAACATCATGGCCAATTTCGTCGCGCCCGCCTTCGTGCTCAGCAACCTGGCGCCACGCCACCTCAACTTCCGCCGCGCCGGGCTGATCAGCGCGACCCTGGCGGTGCTGATCCTGCCGTGGAACCTCTACAACAGCCCGCTGGTGATCGTGTACTTCCTGTCTGGCCTGGGCGCCCTGCTCGGCCCGCTGTACGGGGTGATCATGGCCGACTACTGGTTGCTGCGCAAAGGCCGCATCAACGTGCCGGAGCTGTACACCGAGAACCCGGCCGGCGCCTACCACTACAGCAAAGGCATCAACCTGCGAGCCGTGGCCGCCTCCGTGCCGGCAGCACTGCTGGCCATCATCCTGGCCTTGGTGCCGAACTTCCACGGCATTGCGCCGTTTTCCTGGCTGATCGGCGCCGGCATCGCGGCCGCGGTATACCTGCTGATCGCCCCGCGTAACCGCCAATACCACGATATCAGCGGCGAGTGCATCGCCGTCGACCACAGCAGCCATTGATCAAGGAGGATTGCCCATGCGTATTCTGATTGCCAACGTCAATACCACCGAAGCCATCACCGAAGCCATTGCCGAACAGGCGCGCAGCGTCGCCGCGCCGGGCACGCAAATCATCGGCTTGACCCCTTGGTTCGGCGCCGAGTCGGTGGAGGGCAATTTCGAGAGCTACCTGGCTGCCATCGCCGTGATGGACCGCGTGCTGGCCTATGAAGGCCCGTACGATGCGGTGATCCAGGCCGGCTACGGCGAACATGGCCGCGAAGGCCTGCAGGAGCTGCTCGACGTGCCGGTGATCGACATCACCGATGCCGCCGCCAGTACCGCCCTGTACCTGGGCCACGCCTATTCGGTAGTGACCACCCTGGACCGCACCGTGCCGTTGATCGAAGACCGCCTGAAGCTGTCCGGGCTGTATGACCGTTGTGCCTCGGTGCGCGCCAGTGGCCTGGCCGTGCTGGAGCTCGAAGCAGACCCGCAACGTGCCGTGGCGGCCATCGTCGAGCAGGCCGAGCGTGCCGTGCGTGACGACAAGGCCGAGGTGATCTGCCTGGGCTGTGGCGGCATGGCCGGGCTGGATGAACAGATCCGCCAGCGCACCGGGGTGCCGGTGGTCGATGGGGTGAGCGCCGCGGTGACCATTGCCGAGTCGCTGGTACGGATGGGGCTCAGCACCTCCAAGGTGCGAACCTATGCAACTCCGCGGACGAAGAAAGTGGTGGGCTGGCCGATGAAATTCGGGCGCTAGTGCTGTGTTGACTGTGCCGGTCTCTTCGCGGGTAAACCCGCTCCTACAGTGGTACACGATACCTGTAGGAGCGGGTTTACCCGCGAAGAGGCCGGCCCCGTCAACAAAGCATCCGAGCCAGTCGCTCCCCGCTGCCACACGCCAAGGTAAAGCCCAAGGCCCCATGCCCGAGGTTCAACCACAGGTTGCGATAAGCTGAAGCCCCGATGATGGGCACCCCGGTCGGCGTCGCCGGCCGCATTCCCGCCCACTCCACCGCCTTGGTGTAGTCCGCTGCCTGTGGCAAGGTCTCCAGCGCCTGTCGCCGCATGCTGTCGAGCCGGCGCGCATCCACTGATTCGTCATAGCCAACGATATCCACCATCGCCGCCACCCGCAGCCGCTGGTCAAGCCGTGCATAGACGATCTTGCGCTCGTAGTCCGTGATGCTGATCTCCGGCGCCCGGTGCGCCGTGGCGATCGGTGCCGTCAGGCTGTAGCCCTTGAGCGGGTAGACCGGCAGCCGCAACCCCGGTAGTGCCAACCCGGCACTTCGATGGCCGGCGCACAGTACCAGGCGCTCGACGTCCACCTGCTCACGCCCCAGTTGCACTGCCACCACCTGGTCATCACGGCTGATCAGGCGCGTGACCGGGCTGCCGAGCAGGAACCGGCACTGCCCGGATGCGCGCAGACGCTCTGCCAGCCGCTCGCAGAAGCGATGGCAGTCGGCGACTTCTTCATCCGCAGTCAGCACGCCGCCAACAAAGGGCGCATCGGCCAACGCCGGCTCCAACGCCCTGACTTCGCTGGCACCGAGCACCCGTTGACGATCGGGGTCGAGCAGATGCGCCCGGCCATGGGCGAACGCCCGCTCACTGCGAAATGCCACCAGCTTGCCGTTCTGCCGCCAGGCGAAGTCACTCAGCCCGTCGTCTTCACGCCAGCGTTCCAGGGTGGCCTGGCTGTGCAAGGCCAAGTCCAGCAGCTGCGCCGCGTTACGCCGATTGACACTGCTGCGGCAAGCCATCACGAACTGCAGCAACCAGCGCCATTGGGCAGGGTCCAGGCGCAAGCGCAGGCGCAGCGGCGAGTCGCCGCGCAAGAGCCAGCCAAGTGCCTGCCACGGCACACCGGCATCGGCCAACGGCGCTACATACCGATAGGAAAGCTGCCCGCCATTGGCGAAGCTGGTCGCCGAGGCCAACTGGTCTCGCGCCTCGACCAGCACCACCGACATGCCTTCGCGCACCAGCGCATAAGCCGTCGCCAGGCCGACCACGCCACCGCCAATCACCGTCACCCGCTGGGTCATTGTTCATCCCTGTCTGACTGCCCTGCCACGACAGTAACAGCGGATCAGGTCGGGCAGCTATGGGCACCGCCATCCAGGCCCTGACGAACGTTACGGCTGAGCAGGCTGGCCTTGCCGTCATGCCAGGTCAGGGTCAGGACGTAGAGGGTGTCGAAATCGTCGCCATTCCAGTCTTCGGTGATCACCCGCTCATCGCCCAACGCCTTGCCGGCCACGGTGTTGATCAATTCCGGCAGATAGCCATGGGACCAGGCGGTATAGACCGTGGCATTGCGGTACTTGTCGCTGAGCAGTTCATCGGCCAGTTCGTCGGTGTCGTTGGCAGCGAAGTCGATGTTGACTGGCAAACCCAGGCGGATGGCGCTCGGGGTGATGGTCATCAGCGGGCGAATGTAGCTGTAGCTCTGGTCCTGGCTGCCTTCCTCGACATGCCGCGAGGGGTTGGCCGCAAACACGTAATCCGCCTTGCCGAAACGCTCTGGCAACAAGGTGGCCAGGTCCAGCGCGCGGTTGAGCCCCTGGCAGTTCAATTGCCCCAGGCCTTCACCAGGCTTCTCGGCATGGCGCAGGAATACCAGCGTCTGGGTGCCATCGACCGGTTGCGCGCGGCTTTCGACCACTTCCAGTGCCAGCGGTACAGCCGCGGCGACGAGGGCCAGGCCGAGCATCAGGCGGCGGCGACGTCGAATGAAAGATGGCAACTTCATGTAGGAGGCTCTTGTGGCAAAAGGTATCTGGGTACCCGCCACATTGCCCCTCGGCCCATGCCGCAGGGCATCCATGTTGGTGATTGCCATCCCTGGCAACGAGCAGGACTCAGAGTGTCCTCAACCCGTTTGGTTCCTCCCTGAGTGTGGATGCCGTTCCCTAGGCAAGGATTACGTTAGAGCAGGCATGTTGCGGAATTATGTCGAGTGCGAATCGGTGATGACCACATCGAAGACCTGCTCGATCACTTGTTTCGCCCCTTGGTTCAGACTCCAGGTAAAGAACACGAGAAACCCGAGCAAGAAGACGAAGAGTACAGAGCCGACGAGACTCTGAGCGACGCCCAACCAAAATCCAGGCTTGGCATTTCTGATTTCATTGCTGGCCTTTTCGGAGTAGTAGCGATCGAGTTCAGCAGCCTGGGTGGCAATCGATGCGTCCAGGAACCCCTGAACAAGCTGGCTCGCCTGATTGCGATAGCTTTCCAGCTGTGTAGGGCTGTTACTGACATCGTGAAACGGAGCCAGGTCTGTGTCTTTGGGTTCTCTGTCATGCTTGACCTTGAACGACTGGATAAACTCGATTTTCTGCCGCTTGTACAGCGAGTAGGCAATGATCCCGAGCGTATCCTGGTCATTCTCCACAAGGACCGAGTAGATGTGGTTGTAGCAGCCATCGGCCATGAAGGCTGCTAGTCCTTGCGTAATCGCATGTATGCGCTTTCAAATGCAGCATTCAGCTCTGAACGGGTTTTCCGGGTACTGGTTACGACGCCTGCAAGCTCCCTTGGCAAGGGGATTTCCAATCGTCCACCCGAAGCCACCAGCAGAGCGTTCGCTTCGCGAATAACCTTTGAGGAAAAATGCGATTTCATGGGCATGCCACCCTCTTGACTCGTTGAGAGCTGCAAGGGTAGTCGTCAGCTGAAAACACCACAATCAGATGCAAGCCGACAAATTGTGTAGTCCTTTTCCGCCCGCTGTAGGACTCGGACGCCTCAGTCATCCCGCGTCAGCACTTCCAGCAATTCGATTTCAAAGGTCAGGTCCGAATTCGGCGGAATCGTCCCTACGCTGCGCTCGCCATACCCCAGGTGCGCCGGCACCTGCAGCTTGCGCTTGCCACCCACGCGCATGCCCATCAGCCCCTGGTCCCAGCCTTTGATGACACGACCAGTGCCAATCACGCACTGGAAGGGTTTGCCGCGTGACCAGGACGAGTCGAACTCGCTGCCGTCGGCCAGCCAGCCGGTGTACTGGGTGGTGATCAGAGCGCCTTTGACGGCGGCCTTGCCGTCGCCTTCGACGAGGTCGGTGATCTGCAGTTCGCTGCTCATGGGCAGGCTCCAATACTGAAATTCAAGGGCGCCCTTTTCTCAGGAATGCACGGGTTTGGCAAGTTCGCGTGGCGTGCCGTGCTGACGCATCGACCACAGCACGCCGCCGATCACCAGAATGATCGCCGCCGCTTCCAGCAGGCTCGGCCCGGCCTGTCGCCAGAGGAAAGCATATAACAACGCGAACAGGGTCTCGAACACGATCAGCTGCCCGCTCAAGGTCAACGGCAGGCGTTTGGACGCAGCGTTCCACAGCGCCGTGGCCAACCAAGAACCTAACACGGCGCAGCCCAGGCACGCGGCCCAGAACAGCCACCAGCGTGCCATCGGCGCCTCGACCTGCAGCTGCTGTGGCTGCCACATCGCCAGGACGGCCAACATCACCAGGCTGCTCAGGCCGGTCAGCACGCCGATCAGCACCGACCACTGGTGGCTGTCGAAATGCCCGCTCTGCTTGAGACAGCGGCTGTTCTGCACCGCGTACCAGGTCCAGCAGGCCAGCGCGGCCAGGGCATAAAACAGACCCATGAGCTTGTCGCCGATATCACCCGGGGCGAAGGCGAAAGTCTCCAGGTTGATGCACAGCATACCGGCAAGGATCAGCGCCAACGGGCCGATCAGGCGCCGGATCGGCACGGCGCCCCTGTCGTTGCGGCCATATAGCGTGATGGTCAGCGGCAATACGCCGACGATCAGCGAGGCCGGTGCCACGCCCAGGCGCTGGATCGCTGCCACCAGGCAGATGAAGTACACCAGGTTGCCGACCACTGCCAGACGCAGCAGCATCCAGCCGTCCGCCAGGGTCAGCTGGCGCAGCTGACGGGTCATCGGCACCGCCAGCAGCAGCGAGATCAGGCCGACCAGCGCATAGCGCACGCTGCTCAGCAGCATCGGGTTGAACTCCGGCAACAGCTCCGGAACCATCAGTACCATGCCCCACAATGCACCGGCCCCACCGGCATACATCACACCGCGCTTCACGCTGTTCGCTCCTGTTCGTCGATGCGCGCAGGCTACCGCTGTGCGGGGCTGGCGGCAAAGGATCTTTGCGCATGCAGCTATGCCCGTGGGGAATGGCTCAGCCAAGCTGCTCGAACGCCTGCTCGCCGGTCAGCTCCTTGGTCTGGTTGGCGAAGCAATACCAGGCGGGCTTCTGCTCGACGAAGATCTGCAGGTCGAAATCCCAGGCCTCGTCGCCGTCCAGCAGGCCTACCGGGACCGCATAATGGTCCTTGTGCTTGAGGCGGTAATACAGGTGCGTGCCGCAACGGCTGCAAAATCCACGCTGGGCCCATTCGGACGAGTCGTAGACTGCCGGCGCCCGCCCCTCGAAGAACGGCGCCTGGCTGCAGTCCACGACCAGCAGCGGACCGCCGGTCCACTTGCGGCACATGCTGCAATGGCAGGCGCTGATATGGGTATTGTCGACTGTGGCGCGCAGGCGGGTCTCACCACAGAGGCAGCTACCGCTTTTTTCCAGGGTCATGTTGGGGCTCCTTGCAGGTTGGGCCTGCAAGTATAGATCGGGCCCCATGCCCCAGAGCGAGCAGCCCCACGCGTTCGATCAGATGAACACGCTGCCGCGCAGGTACAGCGCCGCACGCCCGCTGATGATCACCCGGCCATTGCCAGGCACCTCACAGTGCAGCTGCCCCTTGCGTGCCCCACCCTGTTCGCAGCTCAGCGACGTCTTGCCCAGCCGCTCGGCCCACACCGGCGCCAGCGAGGTGTGTGCCGAGCCGGTAACCGGGTCTTCATTGACGCCGACCCGCGGGCCGAACCAGCGGGTGACGAAGTCGAAACCACGGCCAGCGGCAGTGACCGCGATGCCACGCACGTCGAATGCCGACAAGGCAACGAAATCGGGCTTCAGCGGCGCGAGCAGCGTGGCGTCATCGACCACCACCACATAGTCGTCGGAGCGATACACCGCCTTGGCCGTACTCAGGCCAAGCGCCTCCAGCAACCCGGCTGGAACGTCCACGGCTTGCGGCTGCTTGGCCGGGAAGTCCATCGCCAGCAGCCCGTCGGCGCCGCGGCTGACCCGCAGCTCGCCACTGCGGGTGTTGAAGCGCAGCACTTCGGCTTGCTCACCCAGCTGCTCGAACAGTACGTAGGCCGCGGCCAGCGTGGCATGGCCGCACAGGTCGACTTCGACGGCAGGGGTGAACCAGCGCAGGTCGAAGGTGGCGCCATTGCGTACGAAGTAGGCTGTTTCAGACAGGTTGTTTTCTTCGGCGATGCGTTGCAGCACATCGTCCGGCAGCCAGCTTTGCAACGGGATCACCGCCGCCGGGTTGCCACCAAAAGGCTCGGCGGAGAAGGCATCGACCTGGAAAATTTCGAGTTGCATCAAACGCTCCTTGTGGTCCGGCCATGCCGGGGTATTGAAGGGTTATGCGCGGACTGGCGTGAGTACCGGTTCGCCGGCAAAGAAGGCCTGCAGGTTGCGCAACACCAAGGTCACGGTGTCGCGTGCGGCCTCGGGCGACTGGCCGGCCACATGGGGCGTGAGCACGGTATTGCCGAGGGCCTTGAGGGCATCTGGCACGGCCGGCTCGTCATCGAACACATCGAGCGCGGCGCCCGCCAGGCGGCCTTGTTCAAGGGCTGATACCAGGGCCTGGGTGTCGACTACGCTGGCCCGGGCGATATTCACCAGGTACCCCTGCGCGCCCAGCGCCTCGAGCACCGGGGCATCGACCAGATGGCGGGTATTGGCGCCACCGGGGGTGGCCACGACCAGGATGTCGATGGCCTCGGCCAGGTGCAACGGGCTGTCGTACCAGGTGTAAGGCACGTCCGTACGTGGGGTGCGGCTGTGGTAGCTGATGTTCATGTCGAAGCCCAGGCTGGCGCGCTTGGCGATGGCCTGGCCAACCGCACCGAGGCCCAGCAGGCCCAGGCGTTTGCCGCTGACCGAAGGGCTGATCACCCGGTTCCACTCGCCACGACGGGTGCTGGCGTCGGCGCGAGGAATATCGCGCAACAGCGCCAGCAGCATGGCCATGGTGTGGTCGGCAACAGCCGCGGCATTGGCGCCAGCGCCATTGGTGACGGTGATGCCACGGGCGGCAGCGGCGGCCAGGTCGACCTGCTCGTAACCAGCACCGATCACGCAGATGATCTGTAGCTTGGGCAAGGCGGCGATTTCAGCGGCGGTCAGGCCCAACGGCCCCCGGGTCAGCACGGCGTCAATCTCGCCGGCATGGCGCTGGATGGCGTCGCTGCGCATCTGCGGGGAGGGGGCACGAATCAGGCGGTAGCCGGCCTGTTCGAGCAACGGCAGATAATCGTCGACGGTTTCTACCAGTACCAGGACAGTCTTGCGCATGCCACCTCCGAGTCAATTCGAAGGGGCATTATGCGGAGTCACCAGCCAGTACAGTCAACTGAAATATCCAGCTGAAACTGTACTGTACCGGCCTAAAAGTTACTGCCCGTAGGCTCGCCCCAACCCACCCGGCACACCACTGCTGTCAGTCTCCTGCCATGGCCCATCCGGGTTCAGCGACCAGCTCCAGCCGTTGTCATAGCGGTAGTAGGTACGCTGCCGGTAAAAGACATTGGTCTTGTTCTCCAGCACATACACCCCAAGCTTCGGGTCCCAGTGGCTGGCGCCACCCGGCGGTGGTGCAAAGCTGGCGGAGGTCCTTGGCATTGGCTTGGGAATCGCCGCTGGCTTGCTCGGCTTCGACGGCTGGCCACCCGGCAGCGGTTTCACCGCTGGCCCCTGGTGCGGTGGCACGCTCTCGACCGGCGGCGACGGCTGCTCGTACGGCTGCTGCACCGTACACGCGGACAAACCCAGGGCCAGGGTAATCAGGGTCAGGCGGACGGTGCTATGCATGGTGTTGTTCTCTTACTGGTCGGGGCTGTCGATGGTCAAGTGCTGGGTGGCCTGGGTGGTATTGGCCAGGGGTGCGCCCTGGCCGACCCATTCGCCGCGGGTCGGCTGGCCGGCGCGGGATACACGTGCGACCAGTTGGACTTCGGCGAACTGTGACAGTTTCATCTGCGGCAGCATAGCGTCAGCGTCGGACAATTCCACTTCCAGCGGCAACTGCGCCACGGTGACCCGCTTGGCCGCCAGCGGCATGGGCGGGCCGTTGCTGGCACGGGCGAAGATGAACACGGTGTCGTCAGGCTTGACCTTGTCCTTGAGCGCCGCCGCCAGCTCCACCCGCACCTTCAGCCGGGCTGCCGCTGTGGCCTGCGGTTTGCCCCCGGTGCTGCCCAGCCGCTCTGCCGCGCGGTCGATGCCGCCTTGCAGTGCCGCCCGCGAGGCATCGCCCTCTGGCAGCTGCGCCAGCAGGCGGTTCCAGTAGTCGATGGCTGCCTGGTAGCGCTCGCCTTCGAAGGCGGCGATACCGCGCAGGCCAAGGCTGGTGACTTCATTCGGGTCGGCCTTGAGTGCTTCGTCGGTCAGCGCCTGCACCTGCGGGCTCCATTTCTTGTCTGCCGCGAAATACAGTGCCTGGGCCCACTGGCCCAGCAGCTCGGGCTGGCGACCGGCCAGGGCGACAGCGCGCTCGTAGGCGCGTGCCGCGTCGGCCGGACGTTGCTGGGCCATATAGGCCCGGCCAAGGAAGTACAGGCCTTCAGCCGAGTCGGGCTGCGCCTCCACGGCACGCTCCAGGCGCGTGGTCATTTCGTCCATCGTCTTCGGTGCGGCGGCGAATTCCTGGGTCAGCTCGACCTTGTCCGCCGCACCGAAGTGCAGGTACAGCCCCAGTGCCAGCAAAGGCACCAGCACTGCCGCCAGCAATGGCAGGGCCTTGCCCAGGTGGCCCTGACGCACGGGTTCCGCACCCTCTGTGTCAGCCAGCAGCTCACGGGCAGCCTCATCGCGGCCCTTGGCCATCTGCCCCTCGTCGAGCACGCCGGCCGCCTGCTGGGCGGCCAGCTCTGCGACGCGTTCCTGATACAGCGCGACATTCAATGCGGTGCGGTCTTCTTCCTGCTGCTGGCGACGGCCGCGCAGGATCGGGATCAGCAAGAAGCCGAGGGCGGCGAGCAGCAGCAGGCCCGCGCTAAGCCAGAATTCAGTCATGGGTCTGTTCTTTTTCCAGCAGTTTGGCGAGACGCTCGCGTTCTTCGACGGACAGTTCCTCGGCAGCCTGGGCCGCCGGGCCACGGCGACGGCGGACAATCACCGCCAGCACCACGAAACCACCGGCCAACAAGATGCCCGGGCCGAACCACAGCAGCCAGGTGCGGCCACTGAGTGCCGGCTTGTAGCGCACGAAGTCACCATAGCGGTCGACCATGAAATCGACGATCTGCTGGTTGCTCTTGCCTTCGCCGAGCATGCGGAAGATCTCGCGGCGCAGGTCGGCGGCGATCGGTGCGTTGGAATCGGCGATGTCCTGGTTCTGGCACTTGGGGCAGCGCAGTTCCTTGGTCAGTTGCTGGTAACGCTCGCGCTCGGCGTCATCACGGAACTGGTAGGTATCGATAGCCGCCTTGGCCACACCGGCCAGGCTCATGCCCAGCACGGCGGCTGCCACCCAGCGCCTCATGGCGTGGCCTCGTCGACCAGCCCCTGGTACAGCGGCGCCAGCTGCTGGCGCCAGACGTCGGCGTCGACGATGCCGACGTGCTTGTAGCGGATGATGCCCTTGGCGTCGATGAGGAAGGTTTCCGGTGCACCGTACACGCCCAGGTCCAGCCCCAGGCTGCCCTGCTCGTCACGGATATCCAGCTGGTAGGGGTTGTGGAACTCGGCCAGCCACTTCTGCGCGGCCGCGTTGTCATCCTTGTAGTTGATGCCGTGGATCACCACGCCCTGCTGGGCCAGCTGGTTCAGGTACGGGTGCTCGATCTTGCACGACGGGCACCAGGTGGCCCACACGTTGACCAACGCCGGCCGGCCATGCAGGTCGGCCTGGGTCAGGTTGCGGTCCCCCTGGGTCGACGCCAGGGCGAACGCCGGGAACGGTTTGCCGATCATCGCCGACGGCAGCTCGTCGGGCTTGAGGAACAGCCCCTTGTAGAGGAAAACCGCCATCAGCAGGAATACCGCCAGTGGTACGACCATGATCCAACGCTTCATGCAGCAGCTCCAGACACGCCCAGGGCTTCACGCACCCGGGTCTTGACCTTGACGCGGTAGCGCCGGTCGAAGGCCGCCAGCAACCCACCCAGGCCGGTCAGCAGACCGCCCAGCCAGATCCAGCGGACGTAAGGCTTGATGTGTACGCGCACTGCCCAGGCGCCGTTTTCCAATGGCTCGCCCAAGGCAACGTACAGGTCACGGGTGAAGCCGGCATCGATGCCGGCCTCGGTCATCATCGACTGCTGCACGGTGTACAGGCGTTTCTCCGGGTGCAATGTCGTCACTTCACGGCCATCGCGGGTGACGACGATGGTGCCCTTGTCAGAAATGAAGTTCGGCCCCTCGAAGTGCTTGGCGCCCTCGAACAGGAAGTGGTAACCGCCCAGCTCGACGCTCTCGCCCGGCGCCATGCGCAGGTCACGCTCGGCGCTGTTGTTGCTCGACAGCACCACGCCCAGGGCACACACCGCCAGGCCCAGGTGCGCCAATTGCATGCCCCAGTAGCTGCGGGTCAGGCCACGCACACCCTTGGCCAGGCCCTTGTGGCGGGTCTTGTCGACGATGTCGCGCAGCCCGCCCAGCACCACCCAGGCCGCGAGGGCGAAGGCGCTCAGGACCGGCCAGTCGAGATCGTCGACGATCAAGCCAGCGATCGGCGCCAGCACCGCGCTGCCGATCAGCACCGGGGTCATCATGTTCGCCAGCCATTTGCCGGGGGTGTCCTTCCAGCGCACCACCACACCCACGCTCAGCACCCCCATCAGCAGCGCCATCAGCGGCAGGAACAGGGCATCGAAGTAAGGTGGGCCGACCGACAGCTTGGCACCGGTCAGGGCATCGAGCACCAGCGGATACAAGGTGCCCAGCAGGATCATCGAAGCGGCCACCACCAGGATCAGGTTGTTGGCCAGCAGCAGTGTCTCCCGCGACCACAGGGCAAAGCCGACCTGGCTCTTGACCACCGGGGCGCGCAGGGCGAACAGGGTCAGCGAGCCACCGACCACGAACAGCAGGAAGATCAGGATGAACACGCCACGCGCAGGGTCGGCAGCGAACGCATGCACCGAGGTCAGCACCCCGGAGCGCACCAGGAAGGTCCCCAGCAGGCTCAGCGAGAACGCGGCAATCGCCAGCAGCACGGTCCAGCTCTTGAACACCCCGCGTTTTTCCGTCACTGCCAGCGAGTGGATCAGCGCGGTACCCACCAGCCAAGGCATGAACGAGGCGTTCTCCACCGGGTCCCAGAACCACCAGCCACCCCAGCCCAGTTCGTAATAGGCCCACCACGAACCCAGGGTGATACCCACGCCGAGGAAGGCCCAGGCGACGATGGTCCAGGGCCGCGACCAGCGCGCCCAGGCTGCGTCCAGCCGCCCGCCGAGCAGCGCAGCAATGGCAAAGGCGAAGGCCACCGAGAAGCCCACATAACCCATGTACAGCATCGGTGGGTGGACGATCAGGCCGAAGTCCTGCAACAACGGGTTGAGGTCACGGCCATCGGTCGGCACCTGCGGCAGCAGGCGCTGGAACGGGTTGGAAGTGATGATCAGGAAGCTCAGGAAACCGACGCTGATCATGCCCATCACCGCCAGCACGCGGGCCAGCATCACCTGCGGCAACTGGCGCGAGAAGATTGACACGGCAAAGGTCCAGCCACCGAGGATCAGCGCCCATAGCAGCAGCGAGCCTTCGTGGGCACCCCACACCGCACTGAACTTGTAGTACCACGGCAAGGCGCTGTTGGAGTTGCTGGCCACGTAGGCGACCGAGAAGTTGTCGGTCATGAACGCATGGGTCAGGCAGGCAAAGGCAAAGGCCAGGAAGCTGAACTGGCCCCAGGCGGCCGGGCGTGCCAGGCTCATCCACAGGCTGTCACCACGCCAGGCACCGAGCAGCGGCAGCGTGGCCTGCACGGCAGCGAAGCAGATTGCCAGGATCATCGCCAGCTGGCCGAGCTCGGGGATCACCAGGGCTGCATTCATGGCCTGGCCTCCGCACCGCTGGCCGCCTGGCCGCTTTCCTTCAAGGCCTTGGTGACCTCCGGTGGCATGTACTTCTCGTCGTGCTTGGCCAGCACTTCGTCGGCCACTACCACGCCGTCGCCGTTGAGCTTGCCAAGGGCGACGATGCCCTGCCCTTCACGGAACAGGTCAGGCAGGATGCCGCGGTAAGTGATTGGCACCGACTTGTTGAAATCAGTGACCACGAAACGCACGTCGAGCGAATCGGAGGAACGCTGCACCGACCCCTTTTCGACCATGCCACCGGCACGAATGCGCGTGTCCAGCGGCGCTTCGCCGTTGGCGATCTGGGTCGGTGTGTAGAACAGGTTGATGTTCTGCTGCAGCGCGCTCAAGGCAAAGCCGACGGCAACCGCTACCCCGGCCAGCAGGCCGAGGATGATGAACAGGCGTTTCTTGCGCTGCGGATTCACTGGTTGTTCTCCCGGCGCAAACGGCGCGCCTCATCTTGCAGGTAGCGACGGCGGGCCAGCACCGGTGCAGCGACATTCAGCGCCAGCACCGCCAGGCAGATGCCGTAGGCCGACCAGACGTACAGGGCATGGTGGCCCATGGCGAGAAAATCGCCGAAGGAAGCGAAACTCATCGCGCGGCCCTCCGCCCAAGGCTGTTCAACACTTCATCCTTGACCCAACTGGCGCGTGCCTCGCGCTTGAGCACTTCAAGGCGCATGCGCAGCAGCAGCACGGCACCGAAGAAACAGTAGAAGCCCAGCGCCGTGCACAGCAGCGGCAGCCACATCTCGGCCGGCATCGCCGGTTTTTCGGTGAGGGTGAAGGTCGCGCCCTGATGCAGCGTGTTCCACCACTCCACCGAATACTTGATGATCGGGATGTTGATCACGCCGACGATGGCCAGCACCGCGCAGGCCTTGGCCGCGCTGTCGCGGTTACTGATGGCCTGGCCCAGGGCAATGATGCCGAAGTACAGGAACAGCAGGATCAGCATCGACGTCAGCCGTGCATCCCAGACCCACCAGCTGCCCCAGGTCGGCTTGCCCCAGATGGCCCCGGTGACCAGCGCCACGGCGGTCATCCAGGCGCCGATGGGCGCTGCGCATTGCAGGGCGACATCGGCCAGCTTCATCTTCCACACCAGCCCCACCACACCGGCCACCGCCAGCAGCACATAGCAGGACTGCGCCAGCATCGCCGCCGGCACGTGGATATAGATGATGCGGAAGCTATTGCCCTGCTGGTAGTCCTCAGGGGCGAAGGCCAGGCCCCAGACCACGCCGGTCACCAGCAGCAGCACGGCGGAAACGGCCAGCCATGGCAGCATGCGGCCGCTGATGGCATAGAACCATTTCGGCGAACCCAGTTTGTGGAACCACGTCCAGCTCATTTTCATCAGGTACATCCAGGGTATTAGCCGGGCTTGAGAGCCCGGGACTCGTTATTCGCCGACGCTGATCTTCAGCCCGGCCGCGATCGCAAAGGGTGCCAGGGTAACCGCCAGGGCCGTCAGGCTGGCGAGCCAGAGCAAATGGCCGGTGGCAGGCATATTCTGCAACGCCGCCTGCAACGCACCACTGCCCAGGATCAATACAGGGATATACAACGGCAGAATCAGCAGCGCCAGTAACAAACCACCGCGCTTGAGGCCGACCGTCAGCGCGGCGCCAACAGCGCCCAGCAGGCTCAACACCGGGGTGCCCAGCAGCAGTGAACCGAGCAGCACCGGCAGGCAGTGGCTGGGCAAGCCCAGCATCAGCGCCAGCAACGGCGCCAACAATACCAGCGCCAGCCCGGAAAAGATCCAGTGCGCCAAAACCTTGGCCAGCACCAGCATGGCCAGCGGGTGCGGCGACAGCACCCACTGCTCCAGCGAACCGTCCTCGAAATCGCTGCGAAACAGGCCGTCCAGCGACAGCAGCACGGCGAGCAAGGCCGCGACCCAGACCAGGCCAGGCGACAAGGTTTGCAACAATTGGCTTTCCGGGCCAACCGCCAGCGGGAACAGCGCCACGACGATGGCGAAGAACACCAGCGGGTTGGCCAGCTCCGCCGGGCGGCGGAACAGCAGGCGTGCTTCACGGCGCAGCAACAGGATGAATACGCTCATGCCGCCCATTGCCCCAGGTTGAGTTCCCGGTAGCCGGACGGCTTGCGTTCCAGCGTGTGGTGCGTTGTCAGCACCACCGTGCCGCCCTGTTCACAGTGAGCGGCCAGGTGTGCTTCGAGCTGGGCCACGCCCTGCTTGTCGAGGGCAGTGAAGGGTTCGTCGAGGATCCACAGCGGCGGGCTGTGCAGATACAGCCGGGCCAGGGCCACGCGGCGCTGCTGGCCAGCGGACAGGGTATGGCAGGGAACGTCTTCGAAACCGCGCAAGCCGACCGCTTCGAGCGCCGACCAGATGGCCTCAGGGGTAGCCGGCTGATGCAAGGCGCAGAGCCAGGTGAGATTCTCCTGCGCCGTGAGCAGGTCCTTGATACCCGCAGCGTGGCCGATCCACAGCAGGATGCTGGCCAAGGCATGGCGCTGGTCGCCAAGCGGCTGGCCACCCAGCAGGATCTGCCCGGCAGTCGGCTGCATCAGCCCGGCCAACAGGCGCAGCAGGCTGGTCTTGCCACTGCCGTTGGGGCCGCTGATCTGCAGCATGTCGCCGGGGCGCAGCTGGAAATCGAGTTGCTCGAACAGCAGGCGCCAGTCGCGCTCGCAGGCCAGGCCCACGGCTTGGAGGTGAAGGGTCACGGGTTCGCCTTATCTATAGCTTCTCAAGTCGCCCACCTCGCTGCCGTTATACTGGCAGTGACAGGCGGCAGGCATTATTACATGTGCTGCCACGCTGCCAAGAGGGCGGGTTCCACAGGTTGTATACAATCATGACTGAAATCAATAGTCTCGGCGCACAAACCGCGATCACTGTGCAAGCGATCAAGGCCCAGCTGACCGGTGAACTGCTCAACCTGACCCAGGCGCAGCCGGGCCTGCTCAAGCCAGGCGAAACCGCTCAGGCCGAAGTGCTGACGATGCGCCAGAGCGGCAATACCTTCCAGCTGGTGTTGCAAGTGATCCAGGGCAGCGGCAGCCGCACACAGGTCCAGGCCACTGCCAACCAGCCGATCCTGCCAGGCAGCCAGTTCACCGTCAGCCAGCCGGAGAGCAATCGCCTGGCCGTCATGGTGCAACAAGCCAACGCCAGCAACATCGCCACCCTCACCCAACTGGACACCGGCAAGGTGCCGGTCGGTACCCTGCTGCAGGGCAAGGTCCTGACCAGCCAGGCGCTGCCCCAGACCGTGGGTGAAGCGGCCACTTTCCGCTCGCTGGTCAGCTTGCTCAATACCGCTCAGGCCGGCGCCACGTTGACCGTCGACAGTCCGCGCCCGTTGCCGATCGGCAGCCTGCTCAGCGCCCTGGTGCAAGGCGACCAGTCGCTGCGGTTCGTGCCGCTCAGCGGGCGCCAGGAGCAATTGAACATCGCCCAGCAGCTGCTTGCCCAGCAAGGCCGCCAGGCTTCCTTGCCCGGCCTGCTCAGTGCGCTGCAGCAGATCGCCAACAGCCCGAGCAGCGACAGCGAGCTGCGCAACACCGCCAACAGCCTGCTGGCCAACCTGCCGGATGCCCGCCAACTCAGTGACGGCAAGGCCGTCGCCCAGGCCCTGAACAACAGTGGGGCCTTCCTTGAGGCCAAGCTGCTCGGCGGCCTTGGCGCCAGCGTGGTCACCGACCTCAAGGCGCAGCTGGTCAGGCTGGTGGCGCAGGCTTCGATCACTGCCCCCAGCGGCCCGATGATCGCCTCCGCCACCCTGGCCCAGGCACTACCGGCCATGGCCCGCAGTGCCCTGGGCATGCTCGACCGGGTCAGCCCAAGGACACCCCCAGGGCCTTTTCCCCTGCCCTCGAGGCTGTTGCAGGCCATGGAAAACGAGGGTGACCTGCAACAGCTGCTGCGCCTGGCCGCCGCCGCCATCTCGCGCTTGCAGAGCCACGCCCTGAGCAGCCTGCAGCAATCCGGCACGTTGGAAAACGGCAACCTGCAGACCACCTGGCAGACCGAAGTACCGATCCGCCACGGCCAGGAGTTCATTCCCCTGCAAGTCAAACTGCAGCGCGAGGAAACTCCGGAACAACAGGCCGAACGCCAGCAGCGCGAACAGCAGGACCCGCTGCAGGCGCTGTGGCGCATCGACCTGGCATTCGACCTGGCGCCACTGGGGCCTTTGCAGGTGCAGGCGCAGCTGCTCCAGGGGCGGCTGTCCGGTCAGCTGTGGGCCGAGCGCGAACAGACCGCTCGGCTGATCGACAGCCAGCTCGGTGCGCTGCGCGAACGCCTGCTGGCCCGTGGCCTGGAAGTCGGCGACCTGGAGTGCCACCCCGGCATTCCGCCACAGGGCCCGCGCACGCGGGTGGAACAACGCTGGGTGGATGAAACCGCATGAGCAGCAAGCAACCGCGCCAGGCCGTCGCCCTGAACTACGACGGCCAGCAGGCCCCCACCCTGACGGCCAAGGGTGACGAGGAACTGGCCGAGGCGATTCTGGCCCTGGCCCGCGAGCACGAAGTGCCGATCTACGAAAACGCCGAGCTGGTGCGATTGCTGGCGCGACTTGAACTGGGCGAGCAGATCCCCGAAGCGCTGTACCTGACCATTGCCGAAATCATCGCCTTTGCCTGGCAATTGCGCGGCAAGGTGCCGGTTGGCTTCAACGACGAGCCAGCGGGCGAACGCGACATCACCCCCGAACTGCTGCACCTGCCGCCAGGCCAGGCTCGCTAGGCTTTGTACGAAAAGTCGCCGAGCGGCGATCAGGCAAGGCGAAAACAGGCGAGGAAGCGGAGTTTACGGGTTGTAAATGAGCATTTCGAGCCTGTTTTCAACGCAGCATGATCGTCGCGCAGGCACTTTACGTACAAAGCCTAGATATCTACCACCGTTAGCCGGTTACAACGCAGCAGCCTTGCCAGCTCCTCCGCCAAGCAAGGCCATACCCATGTCCGGAAACATCAATGCCAGCGGCGTGCAGTACGTCCGCGACCACCTGAGCAACCTGCCTCGCCCTGATCGCGAGGCCAACCGTCTGATCCGCGCATGGCTCGCGCTACGCGGCTTCAACCTGGACCCGCGACAGATCGACGTGGTGACGTTGCACTACCGCGCCGATGGCGAGGGCGGTCACCTGGCCGCCGTCACCCAACGACTGGACCTGGTCCAGGCCCTGTTGGGCAACTGGCAAGGCGAATCGAACAACGATCCGTTCGGTGCGCTGTTTGCCGCGCCTTGGGCCGGCACCCTGCCCCATGGGTCGATTCGCCTCGTCGAGACCCTCCCTGCCCCCGGGTTCAATCACTATGGTGCCGACCATGCCGTGTTCAATGGTCTGTTCAGGCGCACCGAGCCGGCCCGTTATGACGCCTCGACACACCTGCCGATCAGCGCAGAGGCGTTCCAGCAGTTCATCGAGCAATTGGACTTCCAGGCGCCGTTCAAGGCGATGCTTGACCGCTACTGGGGCAACCATCTGCAGGCCTATCGGTTGTCCTGCAAGCTCAGTTTCGTCGCCGCCTGCAACCTTCAGGTCGAGCAGGGCAGCCTCAGCGACGCCGCACGCCAGCTGGCCTGGCGCGCCGCCGACCTGCTGCCGCGAGGCGACGGCCTGCGCCTGAGCACGCTGAGCATCTATGGCTACGCAGCTACCGACCTGCTCTACATCAACGACGCCAGCACCGACCTGACACTGCTCTACGCCCCGGGCAACAGCGCACCGCTACTGGAGTTCGCCAGCGAAGCGCTGCTCAAGGACTGGGTCGGCCAGCAATGCAAGGACCCCGCCCGGCGCCAGGCGCTCAGGCAGCATTTCAGATTGGCCGATGGCCCCCAGGGCCTGGATTTCAGTGGCCTGGACACCGCTCTGGCGGGCCTGGCCGAGTACCCGCACAGCCATCGCCTGCCGCCGGAACATGGCTTTTTCAACGACGATGGCGTCTGGTCACCGCAGACTTATGTGAACTACCGACCGGGCAAGTACAACCCCAGGATTACCGGTGACCTGTTCCAGGCGCTGGCCGAGCGGCAACGCCAGCGCAGCTACGACGATGCCGACTTCATCATCACCGCCGACAGCGAGATCACCAAGGCACGCTGGCGCGGCTACCTGGCCACCACGCTCAATCTGGTGGCACCGCTGAGCCTTGTGGTGCCGGGCCTGGCACCGCTGCTTGCCCTGGGTGGCATTGCCCAGCTCGGCCTTGGCCTGGACCAGGCAATCAACGGCAAGCACCTGCAGGACAAACAGGACGGTGTCGCCAACATCACCTGGGGCCTGCTCAACGCCCTGCCCCTGATCGTGCATGGCGCAGCCAGGGGCAAAGTGCTTTTCGAAACCAAAAGCGAGCGCTTCGTAACGCCCAGCCGCATCAACGAGCAGATCGGTTATCCGTTGAGCCCGATGATCGCGCCGCACCTGCCGGACATCGATGTGGCGCCTTACTTCCACATCCATGACCCAATCGCGCCCCTGCCCGGTGGTGATCAGGCGATTGCCGGTACGGTGATCCGCGTCCCTTGTTACGATGGCGGCCCGGACTTGCTCAACACGGCCATCGACGGCTACCAAGCCCAAGTGATCTACGACATGGAGGCGGACGTATTCATCAACGATCGCGATATCAATGATGTCGATCCCGTGGGTTACGTTGCCCGCCCGGGGAGCGCCCAGCTGCATCCCCTGGCGACCCCGCGCGCAGTCGACGACGCCATGCGTACCAGCAGCCTGCGCGCCCTAGGCGTCGAGTTGCCGTTACCGGTCGAGCTGCCTGGCCTGGCGCCGCAGAGCACGCCGATACCCCGACAGATCAGCTGCCTGTGGGTTGGCGACCGAGTGATCAGCCAGAGCCTGATCAATAACCTGGCCAACAATGCCGCTCGCCTGGCCGACAGTGACTATGGCATACGCCTGTTTCTGTCCAACGCATCGCCCGCCGCCTATGCCGAGAACCTGCGCTTGCTCACCGAGCACGCGCCAGGCCTGCAGGTACTGCCGCTCGAGGAACAGCCATTCTTCCGCGATTTCCGCCTGGGCCCTTACCATGCCCAGTATCAGGCAGCCCTGGACGGCAACGGCGGGGTCGCCAGCAACTTCTCTTCGGCGTCGGATGTGCTGCGCTATGCGATGTTGCACCATGAAGGGGGGCTGTACATGGATGTCGACGATACCTTGCTGGCACCTGGCGAGCCCGGCGAACACATCGATCAGGTGCCACTGCTCGCCACGCCGAATGGCCTGCTGCTGGCACCGCCGCAGTCCAATGAAGCGCTCAGCATGAATTGCCTCTACAACACCAGCATCATCGGCAGCCATCCGGGCAACCCGACATTGCTGGCGATCTCCGAGGAAATGCGTACCCGCTACCTGAACGAACCGGACTTCTACGACCACCGGCCGAACCGCCAGGAGGATCCGCGAGGCTTCTACCACTATGCCAGCCGCCTCAGCCGGCTCACCGGGCCGGCGCTGCTCACTGCCGTGGTCGACCAGCACCTGCCGGCCCTGCATACCCTGCGCCAGGTCACCAACCTCTATGCCGTGCCGCGCATCAACTCCTGGCAGTTCATCAACGTCGAGCATTACCAAGCGGCGCTGGGTCAACTGCTGCCGCTGAACCGCTTCGCCCGTGTCGGCAGCTTCAACGCCTGGGCGCGCCCCTGACCCACTAGATGAAAAAAGGCGACCCTGGGGTCGCCTTCTTCATCACTCGCCGCGGTGCAGCTTGCTCATCAACTCCGCCTCAGCCTGGGTCAGGCCACAGGTTTCGGTAAGCTCCGCTACGCTGGCGCCCATGCCCACCAGCTTGGCGGCCTGGGTAAAGGTCACGCTGTTGGGGTCGCGCTGCTCCAGTTGCTGGAGCCTCTCGGGCAGCGGTGCCACGGTCGCGCGCAATTCATGGAGCGCCTCACCCATGCGCACGGTGCCGTTCTGGTAGTCATCCAGGCGCTTGGCCAGGTCCTTGATGCGCTGGTCACGCAGGGCATCGCCCACGGCCTGCTGCGCCGCCAGTTCGCGCTGGCGCTTGCTGTAGTTCAGGAAAAACCACAGGCTCAGGGCCCACAGCAACGCCAGCAAGATTACCGCCACCTCGAAGATCAACTCAGATGTTCTCCAGCTCGGACCACTCTTCTTCGGTCATCATCTTGTCCAGCTCGACCAGGATCAGCAGTTCGCCGTTCTTGTTGCACACGCCCTGGATGAACTTGGCCGACTCTTCGTTGCCTACGTTCGGCGCCGTTTCGATTTCCGACTGGCGCAGGTACACCACCTCGGCGACGCTGTCGACCAGGATGCCGACCACTTGCTTGTCAGCCTCGATGATGACGATACGGGTGTTGTCGGTCACATCCGATGGCATCAGGCCAAAGCGCTGGCGGGTGTCGATCACCGTCACCACGTTGCCACGCAGGTTGATGATGCCCAGCACGTAGCTTGGCGCGCCCGGCACCGGAGCGATCTCGGTGTAGCGCAGCACTTCCTGCACCTGCATGACGTTGATGCCGTAGGACTCGTTGTCCAGACGGAAGGTTACCCACTGCAGGATCGGATCTTCAGAACCTTGCGCAGACGACTTCTTCATTCCCCTAGCCCTCTAAATCCGCTGTTGGCGGTTGTGTTCGGTGTTATTTCTGTTTGCCATGCAACTGCTTGACCGCACCGCTGGCGATGAGCTCGGCCAGTTCGGCGACGTCGAGCAGTGCACACATGTGTTCGATGACCGTTCCAGCCAACCAGGGGCGCTGGCCACGCTGGCTGCGCCACTTGATCTCGGCCGGGTCCAGGCGCAGCGAGCGGCTGACCTGATGGACCGCCAGTCCCCATTCGTAGCCCTGGACGGAAATCACGTAGTTCAAGCCCTGACGGAAGTCGTCGCGGTAGCGGTCGGGCATCACCCAGCGCGCGGTGTCCAGCACCTTGAGGTTGCCGGCCTGGCAGGTGAGGATGCCGAGGAACCAGTCCGGCTGACCGAACAGCGGCGTCAACTCCTGGCCCTCCAGGCTGTAGATCGAGCCCAGGCATACCAGCGGCACTGCCAAGGTCAACCCGGCAACGTCGAACAGCAGGCACTCGAACGGCTCGGCCGCCCAGGCCGGGCGGCCATCGACGCTGGCCGGCGGTGTCGGTATGTCAGCCATGCTCGCCGCTGGCAGGTGCACGTCCACCAACGGTGCTACCGGCTCCGGCGTGGGGGCTTCGGTCAGCACCGGGATGCTGGCTTCAGCCACCACTTGCGCCTCGACCACCGCCACCACAGGCTGCTCGACCGGCAGCACGGCGGGCAGCACCTTCACCTGCGGCTCGGCAAAAGGCCTGGCGGCAAGTGTTGGCGGGTGCGCGTCGCGTGCCTGCTCTTCACGCACGGCAGCGGCGAACTCATCATCCGCTACGGGCTCTGCAGCCGAGCCTGGCAATTCGAGGATATCCTCGGCCTCGGTGGCTTCCTGCAGCAACCCGTCAAGGTAGGACTGCAGGGCCAGTTGCGGCTTGGTGCCGACAGGTCGGTTCATGAGGCCACCTGCGCGGCGGGCTTGTAGGTCAGCATATGTTTGAGCAGTGCCCGATAGGCGATCACGCCGCGGCTCTTGCCATCGAACTGCGACGGCGTGACGCCATTGCGGCTCGCATCGCGCAGGCGCGTGTCGACCGGGATGTAGCCCTGCCACACCTGATGCTCGTAGGTATCGCGCAGCACCTTCAGCGTGCCCAGCGAGGCCTGGGTGCGGCGGTCGAACAGGGTCGGCACGATCTGGTACGGCAACGCCTGCTTGCGCGAACGGTTGACCATGGCCAAGGTGCCGATCATGCGTTCCAGGCCCTTCACTGCAAGAAACTCGGTTTGCACGGGAATCACCAGCTGCTGGCTCGCAGCCAGGGCGTTGACCATCAGCACGCCAAGCAATGGCGGGCTGTCGATCAGCGCAAAGTCGAAATCCTGCCACAACTGCGCCAGACTCTTGGCGATCACCAGCCCCAAGCCACTCTGCCCTGGCGACTGACGCTCCAGCACCGCCAGCGCCGTGCTCGAAGGCAGCAGCGAAATACGCTCATCGCTGGTCGGCAACAGCAACTGCCCCGGCAGGCCCTCGGGCACGCTGCCCTTGTGCAGGAACAGGTCGTAGCAGCTGTGCTCCAGGGCATCCGGGTTGTGCCCAAAATAGCTGGTCATCGAGCCATGCGGGTCGAGGTCGACGACGACCACGCGCTTGCCCGCCTCGGCCAGCAGGCCGGCCAGGGCGATAGTGGTGGTGGTCTTGCCCACGCCACCTTTTTGATTGGCTACTGCCCAGACTCTCATAGGACAACTCTTGTCTCATTGGTGTCGCCAGCTGCCCCAAGGCATGCGGTGACGGAGAATTGACGGCTCACCTCGCCGTCGTCGCTGCTGGGGCTGGCGGTGCACTTTGTGTGCCAGCACGACGCAGCGCAGCATCCGCAGTGGCGTTGGCACTGCCCGAGCCGGTCAGGCTGCGGCGCACTTCGAGGTTACGGGAAATCACCAGCACCACCCGACGATTGCGCGCACGCCCTTCGGCGCTGTCGTTGCTGGCCACCGGCTGGTACTCGCCATAGCCCACCGAGGCCATGCGCGCCGGGTTGACCCCTTCCATGGCCAGCAGCCGCACGATGCTCGCTGCCCGCGCTGCCGACAGTTCCCAGTTGGTCGGGTACTGCGCCGTGCGGATCGGCAGGTTGTCGGTGAAGCCCTCGACATGCACCGGGTTGGCGAACGGCTTGAGGATCTTGCCGACCTTCTCGATGATGGCGAACGCCTGGTCGCTGGGCATGGCATCGCCACTGCCGAACAGCAGCGATGAATTAAGCTCGATCTCCACCCACAGCTCATTGCCGCGCACGGTCATCTGGTCGGACTTGATCAAATCGCCGAAGGCATCGCGCACATCGTCGCTGATGGTTTTCAAGGGGTCGACGTTGGTCTGCGCCAGGCCGGCATCGGTCTGCTCGCTGTCCTTGATCAGCGGCTGCGCCGGTTTCACGCTGAGCGGCTGCTCATCCCCGATCGGAATGGGCTTCATGCTGCGCTCAGGGTCGTTGAACACCCCGAGCAGCGCTTGCGAGATGACCTTGTACTTGCCCTCGTTGATCGAGGAGATCGAATACATGACCACGAAGAAGGCGAACAGCAAGGTGATGAAGTCGGCGTACGACACCAGCCAGCGTTCGTGATTCTCGTGCTCCTCGGTATGACGGCGACGGCGCATGGCTTACTCCATGAAGCCTTGTAGCTTCAGCTCGATCGAGCGCGGGTTTTCACCCTCGGCAATCGACAGCAGGCCTTCGAGCAGCATCTCGCGGTAGCGCGACTGGCGCAGGACGATGGCCTTGAGCTTGTTGGCGATCGGCAGCAGGATCAGGTTGGCACTGGCCACGCCGTAGATGGTGGCGACGAAGGCCACGGCGATGCCGTTGCCCAGCTGCGACGGGTCAGCCAGGTTGCCCATGACGTGGATCAGGCCCATGACCGCACCGATGATACCGATGGTCGGGGCATAGCCGCCCATGCTCTCGAACACCTTGGCGGCCTGGATATCACGGCTTTCCTGGGTCAGGAAGTCGACTTCGAGGATGCTGCGGATCGATTCCGGCTCGGCACCGTCGACCAACAGTTGCAGGCCCTTGCGCGCGTAGGGGTCAGGTTCGGCATCGGCCACGCCTTCCAGGCCGAGCAGGCCTTCCTTGCGCGCCGTCAGGCTCCAGTTGACCACACGGTCGATACCACCGGCGAGGTCGACCCGCGGCGGGAAGAAAATCCAGCGCAAGATCTGCAAAGCGCGCTTGAATGCCGGCAGCGGCGACTGCAGCAAGGCCGCCGCCAGGGTGCCACCGAGCACGATCAGGCCGGCCGGGCCGTTGAGCAAGGCCCCCACATGGCCACCTTCGAGGAAGTTGCCACCGACGATGGCGACAAACGCCAGGATCAGGCCAATCAGGCTGAGCACATCCATCAGACGCAAGCCTCGACCAGGTGTTTGCCGATTTCATCCAGGCTGTACACCGCGTCGGCCAGGTTGGCTTTGACGATGGCCATGGGCATGCCATAGATCACGCAACTGGCTTCATCCTGGGCCCACACGGTGCTGCCGCCCTGCTTGAGCAGGCGTGCGCCTTCACGGCCATCGGCGCCCATGCCGGTGAGCACCACCGACAGCACCTTGTCGCCATAGGACTTGGCGGCCGAGCCGAAGGTAATGTCCACGCACGGCTTGTAGTTCAGGCGCTCGTCGCCTGGCAGGATCTTCACCGTGCCACGACCGTCGATCATCATCTGCTTGCCGCCAGGGGCCAGCAGCGCCAGGCCCGGGCGCAGCACGTCGCCATCCTCGGCTTCCTTGACGCTGATCTTGCACAGTTTGTCGAGGCGTTCGGCGAATGCCTTGGTGAAGGCAGCGGGCATGTGCTGGATCAGCACGATCGGCGCCGGGAAGCTGGCCGGCAAGTGGGTCAGCACCCGCTGCAGGGCCACCGGGCCGCCAGTGGAGGTACCGATCGCCACCAGCTTGTAAGGCTTGCGCTTGGGCGCCGGCGCATGTGATGCAGCCGGTGCCGGCGTCGGCACACGGGCAGGCGCAGCAGCACGCACCGGCGCGGCGCTGGCCAGGCTGCTGGCGGGTGCATGGCTGCCGGCCGGCGCAGGTGCGCTGACCGGCGCGTGGCTGGCGTAGCTTCCAAAACGGCGGTTGCTGCGCGAGATGGTATGCACCTTCTCGCACAGCAGCTGCTTGACCTTCTCTGGGTTGCGCGAGATGTCTTCGAAGTTCTTCGGCAGGTAATCCACTGCACCGGCATCCAGCGCGTCGAGGGTGACGCGGGCGCCTTCATGGGTCAGCGAGGAGAACATCAAAACGGGCGTCGGGCAGCGCTGCATGATGTGCCGCACTGCAGTGATGCCATCCATCATGGGCATTTCGTAGTCCATGGTGATGACATCGGGCTTGAGCGCCAGTGCCTGGTCGATCGCTTCCCTGCCGTTGGTCGCGGTGCCAACCACCTGGATCGTCGGGTCCGCCGAGAGGATTTCCGAAACGCGGCGGCGGAAGAAACCGGAATCATCCACCACCAGGACCTTGACTGCCATAAACACTCCATTAGGCGGCGCAACCCGCCAGGGTGCGCCGCCGAAAATCAGATACGCCGTGCCGCGTAACGCTTGAGCATGCTCGGCACGTCGAGAATCAGCGCGATGCGGCCGTCACCGGTGATGGTGGCGCCAGACATGCCCGGGGTGCCCTGCAGCATCTTGCCCAGCGGCTTGATCACCACTTCTTCCTGGCCGACCAGCTGGTCGACCACGAAACCGATGCGCTGGGTGCCGACCGAGAGGATCACCACATGGCCCTCATGCTGCTCCTCGTGCACCTGGCCCTGAACCAGCCAGCGCTTGAGGTAGAACAGCGGCAGCGCCTTGTCGCGCACGATCACCACTTCCTGGCCGTCGACCACGTTGGTGCGCGACAGGTCGAGGTGGAAGATCTCGTTGACGTTGACCAGCGGGAAGGCGAATGCCTGGTTGCCCAGCATCACCATCAGGGTGGGCATGATCGCCAGGGTCAGCGGCACCTTGATGACGATCTTGGAACCCTGGCCCTTGGCCGAGAAAATGTTGATCGAGCCGTTGAGCTGGGAAATCTTGGTCTTCACCACGTCCATGCCGACGCCGCGGCCAGACACGTCGGAGATCTCGGTCTTGGTCGAGAAGCCCGGGGCGAAGATCAGGTTGTAGCAGTCCGACTCGCTGAGGCGGTCGGCAGCGTCCTTGTCCATCAGGCCCTTTTCCACGGCCTTGGCGCGCAGGATGCTCGGGTCCATGCCCTTGCCATCATCGGAGATCGACAGCAGGATGTGGTCACCTTCCTGCTCGGCCGAGAGCACCACGCGGCCGGTGCGGGCCTTGCCGGCGGCTTCACGCTCGTCCGGCATCTCGACACCGTGGTCGACGGCGTTGCGCACCAGGTGCACCAGCGGGTCGGCCAAGGCCTCGACGAGGTTCTTGTCGAGGTCGGTCTCTTCACCGACCAGCTCCAGGTTGATCTCTTTCTTCAACTGACGAGCCAGGTCGCGGACCAGGCGCGGGAAGCGGCCGAACACCTTCTTGATCGGCTGCATGCGGGTTTTCATCACCGCGGTCTGCAGGTCGGCGGTGACCACGTCGAGGTTGGACACCGCCTTCGACATGGCCTCGTCGCCGCTGTTCAGGCCCAGGCGCACCAGACGGTTACGCACCAGCACCAGTTCGCCGACCATGTTCATGATCTCGTCCAGGCGCGCAGTATCGACGCGCACGGTGGTTTCCGCTTCGCTGGCAGGCTTTTCCGCGGCCGGGGCCGGCGTACGGGCTGGCGCCGCTGGCCTGGCAGCCGCAGCCGGTGCAGCGGCTGCCGGTGCTGCTGCAGGCTTGGCGGTCGGTTTGCTTTCGGCCACCGCCGCAACCGGCGCTGGCGCGGCAACCGCTGCTTCGCTGGCAGCGCTTTCACCGGTGAACTTGCCCTTGCCGTGCAACTGGTCGAGCAACGCTTCGAACTCGTGTTCGGTGATCTCGTCACTGCTGGCAGGCGCGGCCACGTTTTCCACCGTAGCGGCGGCAGCCGGCAAGGCGTCGGCCTGGAAGGTGCCTTTGCCATGCAACTGGTCGAGCAGCGACTCGAATTCTTCGTCGGTGATCTCGTCGCTCACCGGCGCACTGGCATCGCCCCCCGCTTCGGCGGCGGCGACTTCGGGCGAGAACTGGCCCTTGCCATGCAACTGGTCGAGCAACGATTCGAACTCGGCGTCGGTGATGTCGTCACCCGAGCCGCTCAGGGTCTCGCCCTGCATTTGCGCTTGGGCAGCGGCAGCTTCGGCCTTGACCGCATCGAGCGAGTCGAGCAGCTGTTCGAACTCGGTGTCGGTGATGTCCGCCTCGGCCGCCACAGGCTCGGGCGCTGCCTCGACCACCGGCGCAGGGGCATCGGCGCTGGCAGGCTCTGCCAGGCGCGACAGGGCCGCCAGCAGCTCCGGGGTGGCCGGGGTGACTGCACTGCGCTCACGCACCTGGCCGAACATGCTGTTGACCGTGTCCAGTGCTTCGAGCACCACGTCCATCAGTTCCGCGTCGACCCGGCGCTCACCTTTGCGCAGGATGTCGAACACGTTCTCGGCGATGTGGCAGCACTCCACCAGCTCATTCAGCTGAAGGAAGCCGGCGCCCCCTTTTACAGTGTGGAAACCGCGAAAGATCGCATTGAGCAGGTCGGCATCGTCGGGCCGGCTTTCCAGCTCGACCAGTTGCTCGGACAGTTGCTCAAGAATTTCGCCGGCTTCTACCAGGAAATCCTGAAGGATTTCTTCATCGGCGCCGAAGCTCATTAAACGTGCTCCTTAAAAACCCAGGCTGGACAGCAGATCGTCGACGTCGTCCTGACCGGACACAACGTCTTCACGCTTATCGGCATGAATCTGCGGACCTTCACCCCGAGTCGGATGTTTTTCTTGATCTTTTTCAGCGCGCAGCTGCTGGTGGTCATGTTCGATACCGGCAAAACGGTCGACCTGACTGGCCATCAGCACGAGCTTGAGCAGATTGCTTTCCACTTCGGTCACCAGCGCAGTGACGCGCTTGATCACCTGGCCGGTCAGGTCTTGGTAGTCCTGGGCCAGCAGTATGTCGTTGAGGTGGCCGGCGACCTTGCGGTTGCCCTCGGCGCTGTGCGTCAGGAAACTGTCGACACGCTTGACCAATTCGCGAAACTCCGGCGCTGCGACTTCACGGCGCATGAAGCGCTGCCAGTCGACGCTCAGGCCTTGTGCCTCGGCTGCCAGCTCGTTGAGCACCGGGGTGCTCTCCTCCACCAGGTCCATGGTGCGGTTGGCCGCACCCTCGGTGAGCTTGACCACATAGGACAGGCGCTCGGTGGCATCGGTGATCTGCGAGACTTCCTCGGCCTGCGGCATGCGCGGGTCGATCTGGAAGCTGACGATCGCGCTGTGCAGCTCACGGGTGAGCTTGCCGACCTCCTGGTACAGGCCACGGTCTCGGGTCTGGTTGAGCTGGTGGATCAGTTGCACGGCATCGCCGAAGTGGCCCTTCTCCAGGCTCGCGACCAATTCTTGCGCGTGCTTCTTGAGGGTCGACTCGAACTCCCCCAATGACGTATTTGATGATTCCATGGCGCCCCCCTGACGTGACTCAGCCGTTGACGCGCTCGAAGATCTTCTCGATCTTTTCTTTCAGCACCTGGGCGGTGAACGGCTTGACCACGTAACCATTCACGCCGGCCTGGGCCGCTTCGATGATCTGGTCGCGCTTGGCTTCGGCGGTCACCATCAGCACCGGCATGGTCTTCAGGCGCTCGTGCGCACGCACCTTGCGCAGCAGGTCGATACCGGACATGCCCGGCATGTTCCAGTCGGTCACCAGGAAGTCGTAGTGGCCGCTTTCGAGCATCGGCAGCGCAGTGGTGCCGTCGTCGGCTTCTTCGGTGTTGGTGAAGCCCAGGTCACGCAACAGGTTCTTGATGATCCGCCGCATCGTCGAAAAGTCGTCAACGATGAGGATTTTCATGTCTTTGTTCAAGTAGACCTCCAAGCAGTCTCAAACGCGCTCGGCCCCGAGCGCGCGTATTCATTCAATTCGGTACAACGTGGAAAACGACTGCAACGACCCCCGGCTCAACGCGCCCGCCATTCCCCCAGGCGGCTGCGCAGGCGCGCGGCACACTGGCTGTGCAACTGACTGACACGCGATTCGCTGACCCCCAGCACCTCACCGATTTCCTTGAGGTTCAGCTCTTCGTCGTAGTACAGCGCCAGCACCAGGCGCTCACGCTCCGGCAGGTTGGCGATCGCATCGGTCAGGGCGGCCTGGAAGCGCTCGTCTTCCAGATCGCGTGACGGCTCGACCTGGCTACTGGCGCCGTCCTCGTGCAGCCCTTCGTGCTCGCCGTCCTGCAACAGGTCGTCGAAACTGAACAGGCGGCTGCCCAAGGTATCGTTCAAGATCCCGTAGTAATCATCGAGACTCAATTGGAGTTCGGCAGCAACTTCATGATCTTTAGCGTCGCGGCCAGTTCTTGCTTCCACGGCGCGCATCGCGTCACTGACCATGCGCGTATTACGGTGCACCGAACGCGGTGCCCAATCGCCCTTGCGGACCTCGTCGAGCATCGCCCCGCGGATGCGGATACCCGCGTAGGTTTCAAAGCTGGCGCCCTTGCTGGCGTCGTATTTGTTGGCCACTTCCAGCAGGCCGATCATGCCGGCCTGGATCAGGTCTTCGACCTGGACATTGGCCGGCAGGCGCGCCAGCAAGTGGTAGGCAATGCGCTTGACCAGCGGTGCATAGCGCTCCACCAGCTCGAACTGGGCGTCTTTCGACGCCTTGCTGTACATCTTGAAGCCGCTCGCGTTCATAGCACGGGCCCTGCGCTGGTGGGTTGCACCAGGCGCTCGACGAAGAACTCAAGGTGGCCGCGCGGGTTGGCAGGCAGCGGCCAGCTGTCAACCTTCTGCGCAATGGCCTTGAACGCCAGGGCGCACTTGGAGCGTGGGAAGGCCTCGTACACCGCGCGCTGCTTCTGCACCGCCTTGCGCACGCTTTCGTCGTAAGGCACGGCACCGACGTATTGCAGGGCAACGTCGAGGAAGCGGTCGGTGACCTTGGTCAGCTTGGCGAACAGGTTGCGTCCTTCCTGCGGGCTTTGCGCCATGTTGGCCAGCACGCGGAAACGGTTCATCCCGTAGTCGCGGTTGAGCAGCTTGATCAGCGCGTAGGCGTCGGTGATCGAGGTCGGCTCGTCGCACACCACGAGCAGCACTTCCTGGGCGGCGCGCACGAAGCTGACTACCGAGTCACCGATACCCGCAGCGGTGTCGATCACCAGCACATCGAGGTTGTCGCCGATCTCGCTGAAGGCCTGGATCAGCCCGGCATGCTGCGCCGGGGCCAGGTGCACCATGCTCTGCGTGCCGGAGGCGGCCGGCACGATGCGCACACCGCCAGGCCCCTGCAACAGCACGTCGCGCAGCTCGCAGCGCCCTTCGATGACATCGGCCAGGGTGCGCTTCGGGGTGAGGCCCAGCAATACGTCGACATTGGCCAGGCCAAGGTCGGCGTCCAGCAACATCACCCGGCGGCCGAGTTCAGCCAGCGCCAGGGACAAGTTCACTGAAACGTTAGTCTTGCCGACGCCACCTTTGCCACCGGTGACGGCGATCACCTGTACGGGATGCATGCTACCCATGTTCGTTGTTTACCTTGTCTCGCTTGGACCCAAGCCACACGCGGGGCAAGACTGCCAACCCCGGAATGTAGGTACTTTGCATACGCTTCATCCTCAACCCGCGCGCCGCGGGTTGTGGTAGAGATCAGCGAACATGTCGGCCATCGCCTCTTCGCTGGGCTCGTCCTGCAACTGCACATTGACCGCGCGGGTCACCAGTTGGTGCGGGCGTGGCAGGTGCAGGTCGTCAGGAATACGCGGGCCATCGGTGAGGTAGGCCACGGGCAGTTCATGACTGATGGCCAGGCTCAGCACATCGCCGAGGCTCGCCGTTTCATCGAGTTTGGTCAGGATGCAGCCGGCCAGGCCGCAGCGCTTGTAGCTATGGTAGGCGGCGGTCAGCACCTGCTTCTGGCTGGTGGTGGCCAGTACCAGGTAGTTCTTCGCGGCGATGCCACGCCCGGCCAGGGTTTCCAGTTGCATGCGCAGGGCCGGGTCGCTGGCCTGCAGGCCGGCGGTGTCGATCAGTACCACACGCTTGCGCAGCAGCGGCTCCAGCGCTGCAGCCAGCGATTGGCCAGGGTCGACGTAGGTCACCGGCACATTGAGGATGCGCCCCAGGGTCTTGAGCTGTTCCTGGGCACCGATGCGGAAGCTGTCCATGCTCACCAGGGCCAGGTTCTGCGGGCCGTACTTGAGCACATAGCGTGCCGCCAGCTTGGCCAGGGTGGTGGTCTTGCCCATGCCGGCAGGGCCGACCATGGCGATGACCCCGCCCTCTTCGATCGGCTCGATCTGCGGCACTTCGATCATCCGCGCCAGGTGCGCCAGCAGCATGCGCCAGGCCTGACGCGGCTCTTCGATCTCCTGGGTGAGGTCGAGCAGCTCGCGGGCGATCGGGCCGGACAGGCCGATGCGCTGCAGGCGACGCCAGAGGTTGGCCTGAGCCGGTTTGCTGCCCTGCAGCTGGTTCCAGGCCAGCGAGCCGAGCTGCACTTCGAGCAGTTCGCGCAGGCCCGAGAGCTCCGAGCGCATGGCGTCGAACAGGCGCGGGTCGACCGGCGCCGGGGCGGGCGCGGCAGCGGGTGCCGGCGCCTCCACGTGCGGCTCGATCAACGGCTCGGCCGCGGTCAGCGACTGGCCGGCGAACAATTGGCGGTTGCCTTCGCTGGCTTCGGCGCGGTTGTCCAGCTCGGCCTGGGCTGTGGCGATGCGCGACTGGGTCTTGCGCAGCTCTTCTTCCAGCGCGACGTTGGGCACGCGGGGGGCCAGCGCGGACAGCTTGTAGTCCAGCGCGGCGGTCAGCTCGACACCCCCGGCGATGCGGCGGTTGCCAATGATGGCGGCATCGGAGCCCAGCTCATCACGGACCAGCTTCATGGCCTGACGCATATCGGCGGCGAAAAAACGCTTGACTTGCATAACCCACTACCTCAGCCGTTGGGGCCCACTGTGGCAACGATGGTGACTTGCTTGTTATCCGGTATTTCCTGATACGCCAGAACATGCAAATTCGGTACAGCCAGGCGGCCGAAGCGCGACAGCATGGCACGGATCGGGCCAGCGACCAGGAGAATGGCCGGCTGGCCTTGCATTTCCTGGCGCTGGCAGGCGTCGATCAACGAGCGCTGCAGCTTTTCGGCCATGCTCGGCTCAAGAAGAACACCGTCTTCCTGGCCCTGCCCGGCCCTTTGCAAACTATTGAGCAAAATCTGTTCCAACCTTGGTTCAAGGGTGATCACGGGAAGCTCGGACTCAACGCCGACAATGCTTTGGACGATGGCGCGACACAATCCGACGCGCACTGCTGCCACCAGCGCGGCGGTATCTTGACTCTTGCTGGCATTGTTGGCGATGGCCTCGGCAATACTGCGGATGTCACGCACCGGCACTTGCTCGGACAACAATGCCTGCAGGACCTTGAGCAGCCCCGACAAGGAAATGACACCCGGCACCAACTCTTCTGCAAGTTTAGGCGATGCCTTGGACAACACCTGCAACAGTTGCTGGACCTCCTCATGGCCGATCAGCTCGTGGCAGTGCTTCTGCAGGATCTGGTTGAGGTGGGTGGCAACCACGGTACTGGCGTCGACCACGGTGTACCCCAGCGATTGAGCCTGCGCGCGCTGACCGATGTCGATCCATACCGCCTCAAGGCCGAATGCCGGGTCGCGCGCGGCGATACCGTTGAGCGTGCCAAACACCTGGCCGGGGTTGATCGCCAGTTCGCGGTCCGGATAGATCTCGGCCTCCGCCAGGATCACCCCCATCAGCGTCAGGCGATAAGCGCTGGGCTGCAGGTCGAGGTTATCGCGGATGTGTACGGTCGGCATGAGAAAACCCAGGTCCTGCGACAGTTTCTTGCGCACCCCTTTGATCCGCGCCAGCAGTTGCCCACCCTGGTTGCGGTCGACCAGCGGAATCAGGCGGTAGCCCACTTCCAGGCCGATCATGTCGATCGGCGTCACGTCATCCCAGCCCAGCTCCTTGGTCTCCAGCGCGCGCTGCGGCGACGGCAGCAAGTCCTGCTGGCGCTGCGCCTCCTTCTGTGCGTCGAGCCTGGCCTTCTGCTGCTTCTTCCATACCAGGTAGGCGCCGCCACCGGCCAGCAGGCCGAGGCTGAGGAAGGCAATGTGTGGCATGCCCGGCACCAGGCCCATGATGATCATCAGCGCCGCCGACACCCCCAGCGCCTTGGGCGAATCGAACATCTGGCGGTTGATCAGCTTGCCCATGTCCTCGGAGCCCGAGGCACGGGTCACCATGATCGCGGCGGCGGTGGACAGCAGCAGTGATGGCAATTGCGCCACCAAACCGTCACCGATGGTCAGCAAGGCGTAGACCTTGCCCGCATCGCTGAACGACATGTTGTGTTGCAGCATACCGATCAGCATGCCGCCGATGAGGTTGATGAACAGGATCAGCAGGCCAGCGATGGCGTCACCACGGACGAACTTGCTGGCACCGTCCATCGAGCCGTAGAACTCGGCCTCCTGGGCCACCTCGGCACGACGCGCCTTGGCCTGGGCCTGGTCGATCAGGCCGGCATTGAGGTCGGCGTCGATGGCCATCTGCTTGCCCGGCATGGCGTCGAGGGTGAAGCGCGCGCTCACCTCGGAAATACGCCCGGCACCTTTGGTCACCACCACGAAGTTGATGATCATGAGGATGGCGAACACTACCGCACCCACGACGTAATTGCCGCCGATCACCACCTCACCAAAGGCCTGGATCACTTTACCGGCAGCGCCATGGCCCTCCTGACCATGGAGCATCACCACCCGCGTGGAGGCCACGTTCAGCGCCAGGCGCAGCAAGGTTGCCACCAGCAGGATGGTCGGGAACGCGGCAAAGTCCAGCGGGCGCAGGGCGTACACGCAGACCAGCAGGACCACGATCGACAGGGCGATGTTGAAGGTGAAGAACACGTCGAGCAGGAACGGCGGTATCGGCAACATCATCATTGCCAACATCACCAGCAGCAGCAACGGCACGCCCAGATTGCCCCGGCCGAGCCCGGCCAGGTTGTTGCGGGCGTTGCTGATTAACTGAGTGCGATCCACCGCGAGTCCTCTTGATGCAAAACTTTGACGCCCAAGGGGCGCTTGGGCGTGGCTTTGCAAGAAGCCTTCCAACTTTGCTCGGCTGGGGATTTATGTTGCCTGTACCGGCCCTTGTGGGAGCGGCCTTGTGTCGCGAAAGGACTGCGAAGCAGTCCCGGCAATTTATGCGACAGCGCCGAAATCCTGGGGGCGCTGCGCACCCCTTTCGCGACGCAAGGCCGCTCCCACACAGACCGTATCAGGCTGGAATCAGTTGTCGCGCCGCAGGTCCGGCGGAATCGGCAGGTCTTCCTTGAGCGGCTCAGGCCGCTTGCCCTTGCCGGAACGGTACTGTCGGATCTGGAACACATAGGCCAGCACCTGCGCCACCGCCAGGTAAAGCCCTGCCGGGATCTCCCCTTCGACCTCGGTGGAGTAGTAGATCGCCCGCGCCAGCGCCGGCGATTCGAGGATCTGCACCTTGTGCTCGACACCAATCTCACGAATCTTCAAGGCAATGAAGTCAGTTCCCTTGGCCACCAGCAACGGCGCTACCCCGCCCTTCTCCGGGTCGTACTGCAGGGCCACGGCATAGTGCGTCGGGTTGGTGATGATCACGTCGGCCTCGGGCACAGCCGCCATCATGCGCCGCTGCGACACCTCGCGCTGCAACTGGCGGATGCGCTGCTTGACCTCAGGCTTGCCTTCGCTGTCCTTGTACTCGTCCTTGACCTCCTGCTTGGTCATCTTCAGCTTCTTGTGCGTCTGCCAGAGCTGGAACGGCACGTCCGCCGCCGCGATCAACAGCAACCCGGCCGCCATCCACAAGGCACTCCAGCCGACCACCTGGACGCTGTGGATGATCGCCTGCTCCAGCGGCTCGTTGGCGATGGCCAACAACGCCTGGCGATCATTGCCCAGCACCACCAGCGCAACGATCAGGATCACGAAGAACTTGGCCATCGCCTTGAGCAACTCGGTCAGCGAGTTGAGCGAAAACATCCGCTTGATACCTGACAACGGGTTCATCCGGCTGAACTTGGGCTGCAACAGGCTCCCGGAAAAGATGAACCCGCCAAGGGCGATGGGTGACACGAAGGCGATCACGAACAGCAGCATGAGCACCGGCTGCACCGCCCATATGGCCATCTTGCCCGACGCCAGCAGGAACATGCCCATCGAGCGCTCATCGGTCAGCACTTCCCGGGTCAGGGAAAAGTTCATCCGCATCAGCGTCATCAAGGTTTCCGCCAGGTTGCCACCAAAGGCCAGCAGCGCGCCGGCACCGGCCAGGGTAGAGGCTACGGTGTTGAGCTCCTTGGAACGGGCAATCTCACCTTTCTCGCGCGCATCGCGCTTGCGTTTGTCGGTGGGGTCTTCCGTCTTGTCCTGCCCACTCTCGCTTTCAGCCATGCTCAGCGCGCCCTTGCCAGTTCACGCAGCCACTGCAACGCGTCACTGGCCAACGCCTGATAGTGGGAGAGAATGTCGGCCAAACCGACCCAGAAGATGCCCATGCCCAGTACCAGCGTGAGCGGAAAACCGATGGAAAAGATGTTCAGCTGGGGCGCTGCGCGGGTCATCACGCCAAACGCGATGTTCACCACCAGCAGCGCGGTGATGGCCGGCAGGATCAACAGCAATCCGGCACCGAACACCCAGCTCAGGCGCCCGGCCAGCTCCCAGAAGTGACTGACAACCAGGGCGTTGCCTACCGGCAAGGTGGTAAAGCTTTCGGTCAGCACTTCGAACGCCACCAGGTGGCCGTTCATCAGCAGGAACAGCACGCTGACCAGCATGGTCATGAACTGGCTGATCACCGCCACGTTGACCCCGTTGGCCGGGTCGACCATGGAGGCAAAGGCCATGCCCATCTGCACGGCGACAATCTGCCCGGCGATAACGAAGACCTGGAACAGCAGCTGCAGGGAAAACCCGAACAACGCGCCAACGATGACCTGCTCGCCACACAGCAGCAGGCCGCGCAAGCTCAGCGGGTCGAATTCCGGCAGGGGCGGCAGGGCCGGCACGATCACCACGGTGATCGCCACCGCCACATACAAGCGAATCCGCGCCGGCAGCATGCGGGTGCCGAAGATCGGCATGGTCATCAGCACCGCCGTCACCCGGAACAGCGGCAGGATGAAGGTGGCGACCCAGGTACCGATCTGCGCGTCGGTCAGCTCCAGCATGGCAGGCTCAACCGATCAGCTGCGGGATGCTGGTGTACAGGCCGGTGATGTACTCCATGAACTTCTGTACCAGCCAGGGCCCTGCGACGATCAGCGTGACCAGCATCACCAGCAGGCGCGGCAAGAAGCTCAGGGTCTGTTCGTTGATCTGCGTGGCAGCCTGGAACATCGCCACGACCAGGCCAACCAGCAGGCTCGGTATCACCAGGATGGCAACCATCAGGGTGGTCAGCCACAGTGCGTCACGGAACAGGTCGACAGCGACTTCAGGTGTCATGCGTAGGCTCTCCCTGGCAGCGTCACACGCCGCCGAAACTGCCGGCCAAGGTGCCCATGATCAGCGCCCAGCCATCGACCAGGACAAACAGCATGATCTTGAACGGCAGCGAGATGATCAGCGGCGACAGCATCATCATGCCCATGGCCATCAGCACACTGGCCACGACCATGTCGATGATCAGGAACGGGATGAAGATCATGAAGCCGATCTGGAACGCGGTCTTCAATTCCGAGGTAACGAATGCCGGCACCAGGATCGTCAGCGGGACCTGCTCGGGGCCGGCGATGTCGGTGCGTTTGGACAGGCGCATGAACAGGTCGAGATCGCTTTGCCGGGTCTGCGCCAGCATGAAGTCCTTGAGCGGGCCCTGGGCCTTGTCGATGGCTTGCTGGGCGGTCATCTTCTCGCTCAGGTACGGCTGCAGGGCATCCTGGTTAACCCGGTCGAACACCGGCGCCATGATGAACATCGTCAGGAACAGGGCCATGCCGGTCAGCACCTGGTTCGACGGCGTCTGCTGCAGGCCCAGGGCCTGACGCAGGATCGAGAACACGATGATGATGCGGGTGAAGCTGGTCATCAGGATGACGAACGCCGGGATGAAGCTCAGCGCCGTCATGATCAGCAGGATCTGCAGGCTGACCGAATACTCCTGCTGCCCGTCCGCAGTGTTGGACAGAGTGATGGCCGGGATCGACAGCGGGTCCGCGCCCTGGGCCAGCGGCGCTGCCAGCAGCAGCGCGATTGGCAACAAGGTGCTCAACAAAATGCGCAACGCGCCATTCATCACTTCTTGTCCTTCTGATCCTTGCCCATCAGCTCCATCAGCCGCTGGGCAAATTCTGGCGTCGCCTGGCGGGCGCTGACGGGCACTTCGACGGGTTCGGCCATGACATGCAGGGCTTCGATGCTGCCTGGCGTGTGGCCTATGAGGATCTGCTCGTTGCCGACCTGCACCAGCAGCAGCCGGTCACGCGGGCCGATGGCGCGGCTACCGACGATCTCGATCACCTGCCCACCCTTGGGCGTGGCACCCTGCATGCGGCGCAGGGCCCAGGCCAGGAAGAAGATCAGCCCCACCACCAACAACAGGCCGAACACCATCTGCGCCAACTGCCCGCCCAAACTGCCGGGCGCAGCGGCCTGCACCGTAGCCGGAGTGGCAGCAGGCGTGGCAGCGGCGATGGCCAGGTCACTGACCAGCAGCGTGGCCAGGGCCAACACGGCCCGCATCGTGCCCTTCACTCAGCGCAGCTTCTTGATACGTTCGCTGGGGCTGATCACGTCCGTCAGGCGGATGCCGAACTTCTCGTTGACCACCACCACTTCACCGTGGGCGATCAGCGTGCCGTTGACCAGCACATCGAGCGGCTCACCGGCCAGCCGGTCAAGTTCGATCACCGAGCCCTGGTTGAGCTGCAGCAGGTTGCGGATGTTGATTTCGGTACTGCCTACTTCCATGGAAATGCTCACCGGAATATCCAGGATCACATCCAGGTTCGGCCCTTCGAGGCTGACGTTCTCGTTTGGCCGCGGCGAGCTGGCGAACTCCTCCATCGGCAGGCGACCGGCACTCGGCTTGCCGCTGTCAGCGGCGAGCAGTGCATCGATGTCGGACTGGCCGGCATCACCGGTTTCTTCCAGGGCCGCAGCCCATTCATCGGCCAAAGCCTGGTCTTCCGGGGAAGTGATCTCGTTTTCGTTAGCCATGATGTCCTCGACAGGCATTCAATTCGTAGAGAGCGACCGGCACGCGCTCAGCGGCGTTCGATCGGGTCGATGATCTGCAGGGCCAGGTTGCCCTTGTGCGAACCCAGGCGCGCCTTGAACGACGGCACGCCATTGGCGCGCAGTACCAGGTGCTCGGGCAGCTCGACCGGGATCACGTCACCGGCCTGCATGTGCAGGATGTCGCGCAGCTTCAGCTGGCGACGGGCAACCGTGGCGGTCAGCGGCACGGCGACGTCCAGCACGTCCTCGCGCAGGGCCTTGACCCAGCGCTCGTCCTGGTCGTCGAGATCGGACTGGAAGCCGGCGTCGAGCATCTCCCGCACCGGCTCGATCATCGAGTACGGCATGGTCACATGCAGGTCGCCGCCACCGCCGTCCAGTTCGATGTGGAAGGTCGACACCACCACCGCCTCGCTCGGGCCGACGATGTTGGCCATGGCCGGGTTGACCTCAGAGTTCATGTACTCGAAGTTGACCGGCATGATCGCTTGCCAGGCCTCCTTGAGGTCGACGAAGCACTGGTCCAGCACCATGCGCACCACGCGCAACTCGGTGGGGGTGAATTCGCGGCCCTCGATCTTGGCGTGACGGCCATCACCACCAAAGAAGTTGTCCACCAGCTTGAACACCAGCTTGGCGTCAAGGATGAACAGCGCAGTGCCACGCAATGGCTTGATCTTCACCAGGTTGAGGCTGGTCGGCACGTACAGCGAATGCACGTACTCGCCAAACTTCATCACCTGCACGCCACCGACAGCCACGTCGGCCGAGCGGCGCAGCAGGTTGAACATGCTGATGCGGGTGTAGCGGGCGAAACGCTCGTTGATCATTTCCAGGGTCGGCATGCGACCCCGCACGATCCGATCCTGGCTGGTCAGGTCGTAGCTTTTGATGCTGCCGGGCTCGGCAGCGCTCTCGGTCTGTACCAGCCCATCGTCGACGCCATGCAACAGGGCATCGATCTCATCCTGGGACAGCAGGTCCTGTACGGCCATTGCGGACTCCTACTGCAATACGAAATTGGTGAACAGCAACTGGTCGACCACCGGCCTGCCGACTTCCTTCTGCGCCACTTCCTGAACCACCGCGGTGGCTTTCTGACGCAGCATCTCCTGGCCCACCGAACTGGCCGCCAGGGTGTCGAAGCCCTGCCCGGAGAACATCATCACCAGGTTGTTGCGGATCACCGGCATGTGCACCGTGAGCGCGTCCAGGTCGGCCTGGCTACGGCCTTGCATCGTGATGCTCAGCTGCATGTAGCGCTGGCGGCCGTTCTGGTTGAAGTTGACCACGAAGGCGGGCGCCAGCGGCACGTAGATCGCGGGAGCCTTGCCGTTGGTGGCAGCTGCTTCCGGGGCGGGTGCCGATTCAGTCTTGTGCATGATGAACCAGGTGGCGCCCACCGACAGGCCGACTGCCAGCAACAGGGCCAGCACCAGCAGCAGGATCAGCTTGAGTTTGCCTTTTGCGGCGGGGTCTTTCACTGCGTCGCTCTTCGCCATGCCAATAATCCGTCGTCCATCGGGGTTTCAAAGAAGGATGACGTGGCTTGAGCAAGTGTTATGCCATGTTTGGCTGGAGAGGTGTGGCGCCTGTGAGATCGAGCACCGCGCCGGCGGCGCTCGATGTCAAAGGCGCTGAAAATCCCAGGACAGGACCATCAGGCGTAGTAATCGACAGCACTGTCGCCAATCACCACCTGCTGCTCGACAGGCCGCGACACCTCGCTTGGCTCACCTGGCTCGCCCCCGCCCTCCTGCGCCCGGCGCGCAGCTACCCCGGACAGCTGCGAGCCGTCCTGCTGCGCCTGTTGCTGCTGCTGACGCGACTGGTCGGCCACGTTGACGTCCGGCTGCGCCAACCCCTGCTGGGCAAACAGCTCGCGCAGCCGATACACCTGGCTGTCCAGCGCATCGCGCACACCGGCATGACCACTGACAAAGGTGATCTGCGTGGACTGGTCAGTCGCCACATTGACGCGAATATCGAGGCGGCCGAGCTCAGCCGGCTCCAGCTGAATGTCCGCCGACTTGAGGTTCTGGCTGGACAGGTACATGACCCGGTTGACCAGGCCTTCGGCCCATGCGCCCTGGTTCATGTGCAGCGGCTGATGCAACGGATTGGCATTGACCGGCACGGCATTGGCGGTCTTGGCAGTCACCGCCTGGGTCAGGCTGGCCAGCCGATTGGCAAAGTCATCGACGCGGGTGTCGCTGCTGGCGCTCTTGGTGTCCTTGAGCCCGTCTTCGAGCAAGGCACCGAAGGCCTTGTCGCCGGTCTCGGACTTGCCGGCCTCGCCCTCGACCTTGTCGATCAGGGTCGCCAATGGATTGACGGCTGCCTGACTGTCATCGGACTGGGTTTTGCCTGGCTCTGCAGCGTGCGTCGACGTCGTGCCTTTGGCCTGGGCGCTCTGCTCCAGGGCCAGACGCAACGTCGGCAGGTTGGCCAGAGGGTCGGCATCCGGATCAAACGCCTCGGTCTCCGGCTGTTCCGGCAGTGGCTTGGCAACCTCGGCCACGGGCGGCTGCTGGATAGCCGCCTGCAACACCGGCGCCACGGCTTCGGCCTGGGCCTGCAGCAACTGCGCGCCGGGCTGCGCGTCGGTCACCTGGCCCGCCACCAGGCTGGCATCGAGCGACCCCACGTCACTGGGCACGGTAGTGTTGGCAGTGGCAGGTGGCGCATCGTCTGCTGGCAATAGGTTGCCGTCATCGGCAACCGCCGGTTTGTCGGCGGCCTCCTTCTTGCCGCCCTGGGCAACGTCAGGCTTGTCCTTCGCGACGGGCTGGGCCGCCTTGTCGTTGCGTGCAGGTGCCTTGTCACGCCCCTGCCCAGCCATGACCTGATCGAAGCCGGCGCCTTGCCCGCCCGCCGCCTGCAGCGGCTTGTCCACCCGCGAGGAGCTCGCACTCGATGGCTTGCTCAGGGTGTTGGCTTGCAACAAAGGGTTGGATGCGACAGGCATTGAGCGGTCTCCGCGCCAGAAACTGGAATATCATCTGGATACTGAGAGGCAAAAGTCGCGCCAACTTGCCATCAGCTCGCCGAAACGCGCTCACGCTCGCCACGATAGAAGCCTTTCACCTCCAGGTATTCCTGGTCGATCCGGTTGATCAGGTCTTCGATGCCATACAGCGGCCGCTCTTTGACCCGCTCTTCCAATTGCTGGCACAAGCGGGAAAGGCCAATGGCCCCCATGTTGCTGCTGCTGCCCTTGAAGCTGTGCGCGGCCATGCCAAGCTCATCGGCGCTCTTGGCCTCATGCAGCTGGTTCAAACGCTGTTCGGAGTCTTCCAGAAAGGTGTCCAGCAGCTGCAGGTAGCCATCTTCCATGACCTCCTGCAAGTCGCTGAGTACCTTGTGGTCAATATGCATGTCAGTCACTTGCTCACTCCTTGATCAAGCCGGATTATGCCTGAGCCGCCCTGCGGCCCTCCAGACACATCACCAATCAAACCGCACGCGGGCGCAGCGGCCACCTTCGCACCACTCGGCATGGCTGCCAAGCCGCCGCACCAGGTGTAGCCCGCGCCCACTCAACTCCTGCTCCACCGACGGACGCGACAACACACGCTGCACATCGAATCCCGCGCCACTGTCACGGACCTCGATGGTGAGACGCCCGCCCGTCCCCGAGGGTTCAACCTTCAGGTCGATACGCACGAAGCCGTCGGCCAGTGTCACCAGGCGCCGGGCGCGCTCCTCATAGTAGTCGGCAAAACCTTGCACATCCCGTTTGAGCTGCGAATCCAGGCCCAACACACCATGCTCCAGTGCATTGGTGAACAGTTCACTGAGCACGTTGTGCAAAGCGCCAGTGCGCGGCCGCAGGCCATGAATCTCCTGCAACAACTGCACCAGGTAAGGCACCGGGTTGAATCGCTTGAGGCTTTCACCGCGCAATTCGAACGCCAACGCCCAGTCCAGCGGACTGGAGCGCCCACTGTCGGAGTACAGGGTCGGCGCGGGCATCCGGTCCTCGCCACTGAACATGCGTATGTCGCACAGGCTGATGTCATCCCGGGGGCTGCCGCCAAAACGCGCCAGGGCCTGCATCACCTCATCGAACAACTGCGCCGGATCACGATTGGCGGCCAGCACCTCGCGCAAGCGCTCGACACCAAACAGGCGCTCGTGCTCGTCTGCGGTATCGACCACGCCATCGGACAGCAGCAACAGCCGCTCCCCCGCCGCCATCGGCAGCACTTCGGTGCTGTCATCGAAGCGCTCCGGCGCGAGGATGCCCAGCGGCAGATGACGCGACCTGAGCCTGCCGAGCACTTCGCCGTCTACCGACAGCCGGTAGCCATCCGGCATGCCGCCATTCCACACTTCCACCGCCCCGCGCTGCACACTCAGGTTGAGCAGCAGCGCACAGCAAAACATGTCCACCGGCAGGATGCGCTTGAGCTTGGCGTTCATCTCGCGCAGCATCTGCGCCAAGCCATAGCCCTTCGCGGTCATCCCGTAGAACACTTCCGCCAGCGGCATCGCCCCCACTGCCGCCGGCAAGCCATGGCCGGTGAAATCCCCCAGCAGCACATGCATGTCACCGGCCGGGGTAAACGCAGCCAGCAGCAGGTCACCATTGAACAGCGCATAGGGAGACTGCAGGTAACGGATGTTCGGCGCGGTGATGCAGCCGGAATGCGCGACCTTGTCGAACACCGCCTTGGCCACCCGCTGCTCGTTGAGCAGGTGGTGATGGTGGCGGGTGATCTGGTCACGCTGTTCGAGCACGGTCGCCTGCAAACGGCGCAGGCGGTCCATGGCGCGGATCTTGGCCGCGAGGATCACCGCACTGTAGGGCTTGGCCATGAAGTCGTCACCGCCGGCCTCCAGGCAACGCACCAAGGCATCCTCTTCACTCAGCGAGGTGAGGAAGATGATCGGCACCAGCGCCTCGCCGGCCAGTGCCTTGATCTGCCGCGCCGCCTCGAAACCATCCATCACCGGCATCAAGGCATCGAGCAACACCAGTTGCGGACGCTGCTCGGCAAACAGCGCCACGGCCTGCTCGCCATTTTCCGCAGTGAATACGTGGTGGCCCTGGCGACGCACAATCTGCGCCAGCAACAAGCGGTCGACCGCACTGTCCTCCGCCACCAGTACGGTCAACGCATGCTCGGCCGGCATCTGGACACTCAACTGATATCGAACAGTTTTTCGAAATTGGAAATGGCCAGGATCTTGCGCACGTCGGAGTTGGCATGCACCACGCGTACGTCCGAATCGTCACCCCCGGCATGATCACGTAACAGCAGGAGCATGCCCAGCGCAGAGCTGTCCAGGTAGGTCGCCTCCTTCAGGTCGACCACTACCGAATCGGGCTTGTTCTCTTGGCGCTCGTAGGCATCACGGAATTCCTGATGCTTGCCAAAATCGAAGCGCCCCTTGACCTTGATCGTGAGTTTTTTCCCGTCCTGCGAAAAATCAGTCTCGACTGCCATGCTAGCGATTCCTTCGATGATGGCGAATGCAACTCTTCAAGGTTTAGCAGCCCGGGGCTGGACTATCAAGGTAAGCCTGCACCGGCCTCTTCGCGGGTAAAGCCGCGAAAAGGCCAGTGCAGGCTATAGATGGCCTTGCCGCGGCAAGCGCTGCGACAACTCGTCCAGCAAGCGCTGCTCACGCTTGTCTTCGGCCCGCCGTGCCTCGTCCATGTAGCGCTGCACCAGCTTGCGCAGCCCTTCCACCCGGGCATAGGCTTGCTGCCAGGTGCCACGGGCATTCTTCAGGTTGTTCTCATGCCAGGCCAGGCTCTGCCGCTGCTGGGTCATGGCTGTTTCCAGCTGGGCCAGGAAGCGCTGATAGTTGAGCAGCCAGCTGCCATTCACGCCCTGCCCGCCTCGATTGATCCACTGCGCCTGGTACCCTTCGCGGAACGATTCCAGCTCGGCCAGCTTGGCCTGGGCCTGGACCACCAGCTGCTGGAAGTGCCCCACCCGCTGGGCAGCCTTGCGCTCAGCCTCTTCGGCCATGTCGACCACCGGGGCCAGGCGCGCTGCGCGACCGGGCTGGCTCATGGGCTATCAGCCTTTGGCCGGGGGCGTGAAGATCGCCTCCAGCTCGTCGCGGCTCTGGCCCATGCCGACATTCTCGTCCAGGCCCTGGCGCAGGAAATCCACCAGTTTGGGCTGCAAGGCAATGGCCAGGTCGGTTTCCGGATCGCCACCGGCGACATAGGCGCCCACGCTGATCAGGTCACGGCTTTGCGACAGGCGCGACCACAGCTGCTTGAATTTCTGGGCCTGGCGCAGGTGGTCGGCATCGACCACCTGCGGCATGACCCGACTGATCGAGGCCTCGATGTCGATGGCCGGATAATGGCCTTCCTCGGCCAGGCGCCGGGACAGCACGAAGTGGCCGTCGAGCACACCCCGCGCCGAGTCGGCGATCGGATCCTGCTGGTCGTCACCCTCGGACAGCACGGTGTAGAACGCCGTGATCGAGCCGCCACCAGGCTCGCCGTTACCCGCGCGCTCGACCAGCTTGGGCAGCTTGGCGAACACCGACGGCGGGTAGCCACGGGTGGCCGGCGGTTCGCCGATGGCCAGGGCAATTTCGCGCTGGGCCTGGGCGAAACGGGTCAGCGAGTCCATCAGCAGCAGGACGTTCTTGCCCTTGTCGCGGAAATACTCGGCAATGCGTGTGCAGTACATGGCAGCACGCAAACGCATCAGTGGCGCATCGTCAGCAGGCGATGCCACCACCACCGAGCGCTTGAGCCCTTCCTCGCCGAGGATGTGCTCGATGAATTCCTTGACCTCGCGCCCCCGCTCGCCAATCAGCCCGACCACGATGATGTCCGCCTCGGTGAAGCGGGTCATCATGCCCAGCAACACCGATTTACCCACGCCGGTACCGGCGAACAGGCCCAGGCGCTGGCCACGACCGACGGTGAGCAAGCCATTGATGCTGCGAATGCCCACGTCCAGCGGCTTGCTGATCGGGTCACGGTTGAGGGGGTTGATGACCGGGCCGTCCATCGGCACCCAATCCTCGGCGCGCATGCCGCCCTTGCCATCGAGGGCGCGGCCGGCACCATCGAGCACCCGGCCGAGCATGCTCATGCCCATGGGCAGGCGGCCGCTGTCGTCCAGCGGCACCACGCGGGCACCCGGCGCGATGCCGGCAATGCTGCCCACCGGCATCAGGAACACCTTGTTGCCGGCAAAGCCCATCACCTCGGCTTCGACCTGCACCGGGTGGTAGCTGTCGTCGTTGATCACCAGGCAACGCCCGCCCACCGCAGCGCGCAGCCCTTCGGCTTCGAGCGTGAGGCCGACCATGCGCAACAGGCGGCCTTCGACCACCGGCTGCACCGGCAGCCCGATCGCCTCGGCGTAGCCACCCAGGCGCTTGCCAAAGCTGGTGCGGTCAAGGCGCATCGCGGGCGTCCAGTTCGATCGACAGGTCTGGTGTCGCCGGGTGCAGGGCCTGGTCGTGCAGTTGGTCGAACAGTTGCGCCACGGCTTTCTCGATGCGCGTCTCCATGGTCGCGTCGATGCGGCTGTGCAAGGTCTCGATGCGGCAGCCGCCCGGCAGCAGGGCCTCGTCTTCGAGCAGCTTCCAGCGCTCCTCATGGCGTTCGCGCAACGCCTTGACCTGCTCGAAGTCCTGCGGGTTGAGGTGGATGCGAATGTTGTCGGCGCCCATCGGCAGCAGCTTCAGCGCCTCACGCAGCACCTGGGTGATCTGGCTGGAGTCGCTGCGCAGTTCACGGCCGATGACCTGCCGAGCCATGTGCGCAACCAGATGCACCAGGCTGCGTTCGATCTGCGTGTCCTGCTCGGCGATCGGCTCCAGCAAATGCCCCATCAGCTGCTCCAGGCTGGCCAGCTTGGCGGCAAGCGCTTCCTCGGCCTCCTGGCGCACTTTCAGCTGGGTGCTGTGGAAGCCCTCGCGCTCGCCGGTGGCGAAGCCTTCGTTGTAGGCCTCCTGGCGGATCGCTTCGAGTTCTTCGAGGGTCAGGGGCTGGACTTCTTCCAGCGGTACTTCCTCGACTTCTTCCTCGATGACTTCCGGCTCTGGCTCGGGTTCCGGCTCAGGCTCCGGGTCGAAGCTGGGCAACGCCCAGACATCGAACCCCTCGAGGTCGCGGGCGCGGATCAGGTCGCTGGGATGGGATTCTCTGCTGGGCATGCTGTGCTGTTCTCAAAACCCTGTTCAGCCAACGCGATCCCTGTGGGAGCGGGTGTACCCGCGAATGCGTCGGCAGCGGCAACCGCACTCTCCCAGGCTGACGCCTTCGCGGGCAAACCCGCTCCCACGGAGGGCAGCGTCAGCCGGGAGAACTCGCTGACCTTAAATCATTTCCTCGGCACCCTTGCCGCCGAGTACGATCTCGCCGGCCTCGGCCATGCGGCGGGCGATGGTGAGGATTTCCTTCTGCGCCGTTTCCACGTCGCTCACGCGCACCGGGCCCTTGGCCTCGAGGTCGTCGCGCAGCAGCTCGGAGGCACGCTTGGACATGTTCTTGAAGATCTTGTCCTTGACCCGCTCGTCGGCGCCCTTGAGCGACACCACCAGCACGTCGGAAGAGACCTCGCGCAGCAGGGCCTGGATGCCACGGTCGTCGACGTCGGCCAGGTTGTTGAAGACGAACATCAGGTCTTCGATCTGCTCCGACAGGTCGCTGTCGATCTCGCGGATCGCGTCCATCAGCGCACCTTCCACCGAACTGTCGAGGAAGTTCATGATGTCGGCGGCGCGCTTGATGCCACCCAGGGTGGTGCGCGCAGCGTTGGAGTTGCCCGAGAACTGCTTCTCGAGGATCTGGTTCAGCTCCTTGAGCGCCGCCGGCTGCACGGTATTGAGCGACGACACGCGCAGGACGATGTCCAGGCGCACCTTGTGGTCGAAGTTGCTCAGCACTTCACCGGCCTGGTCGGGGTCGAGGTAGGCGACCACGATGGCCTGGATCTGCGGGTGCTCGTAGCGGATCACATCGGCCACGGCACGCGGCTCCATCCACTTGAGGCTGTCCAGGCCGCTGGTGTTGCCACCGAGCAGGATGCGGTCGACCAGGCCGTTGGCCTTGTCCTCGCCCAGGGCCTGGTTGAGCATCTTGCGGATATAGGCGTCAGAGCCCACGCCCAGGCTGGTCTGGTCGCCGACGATCTCGACGAACTCGCTCATCACCTGCTCGACCTGCTCGCGGTGCACGGTGCCCATCTGCGCCATCGCCACACCGACCCGCTGCACTTCCTTCGGGCCCATGTGTCGCAGCACTTGTGCTGCATCGGTCTCACCGAGCGACAGCAGCAGGATGGCTGCCTTGTCGACACGGCTCAGCTTGGCGGTAATGGCTCGATTGTCACTCATCGGCGTTGATCCACTCTTTGACGACCTGGGCTACACGGCCCGGGTCTTCGGCCACCAGGCCTTTGATTGCGTTGAGCTGTGCTTCGTAACCCTCGGTCGGGCTCGGCAACAGAATGCTTGACGGGCCACCGAGGCTGACACGGTCGTTGGCCAGTTCGCCATCCAGACCGATCATCCCGCCCAGTTCCATGTCGCTGTCCGCAGCAGCCTGCTTGCCGCCACCGGTGATGTTGTTGAGCACCGGGCGGAGCACGCCGAACACCAGCACCAGGATGAACAGCACGCCCAGCACCTGCTTGACGATGTCCCAGAACCACGGCTGCTGGTAGAACGCGATATCGGCGATCTCTTCGCCACGGTCGGCGGCGAACGGCACGTTGATCACGGTCACACTGTCGCCACGGCTGGCATCGAAGCCCACCGCGTCCTGCACCAGGCGCGTGAAGCGCGCCAGGTCTTCGGCACCCCATGGCGCACGGGTGGTTTCGCCATTGGCATCGACCTTGACCTGGTCGTCGACCACCACCGCCACCGACAGGCGGGTCAGGCGACCCTGCTGCTGACGGGTGTGGCTGATCGAACGGTCCAACTCGAAGTTCTTGGTGGTCTGCTCACGCTTGTCCGACGGGTACGGCGCCAGCATCGGCTGGCCGGTGGCCGGGTCCATGATCTGTTGACCGTTGGCATCCACCAGCGGCTGGCCAGGCTGGATGGCAGCGGCCGCCCCGGCGGTACCCCCGGTGGTTTGCGGCGCCGACGCCGGCCCTGGCGGCTGGTTGCTCAGCGCGCCCGGCACGCCCTGCGGGCCTTGGCTGCTGGCGCGCTGTTCATTGACTGCCTGTTCGCTGCGCAGCGCCGGCTGGTCCGGGTTGAACTGTTCGGAGGTCGACTCGACCGTACTGAAGTCCAGGTCGGCGGAGACCTCGGCCTTGTAACGGTCATTGCCCAGCACCGGCTGCAGGATGTTGTGCACACGCTGGGTCAGCATGCCTTCCATGCGGCGGCTGTAGTCGAACTGCTTGCCGGCCATGGTCAGCGCGGTGTCCTGCAACTGCTCGGAGAGCAGGTTGCCGCGCTGGTCGACCACGGTCACTTGCGACTTGTCCAGCTCGGGCACACTGGTGGCGACCAGGTTGACGATAGCCATGACCTGGCCCGCTTCCAGCGAACGGCCCGGGTACAGTTCGACCAGTACCGAGGCGCTGGGCTTGCGCTCGTCACGCACGAATACCGAGCTTTTCGGGATCGCCAGGTGCACGCGGGCGGCCTTGACGTTGTTCAGGCTGGAAACGGTTCGCGCCAGTTCACCTTCCAGGCCGCGGCGATAACGGGTGGTTTCCATGAACTGGCTGGTGCCCAGCCCCTGCTCCTTGTCGAGCAGTTCGAAGCCGACAGTGCCATCGCTCGGCGCCACGCCGGCAGCCGCCAGTTTCAGGCGCGCACGGGAGAGGTCGTCGGCCTTGACCAGCAGAGCACCGGAGTTGGGCTCGACGTGATAGGGGATGTCTGCAGAGGCCAGGGTGTCCATGACCTGCTTGGTGTCCATGCCAGCCAGGCTGCCGTACAGCGGCCGGTAATCCGGTTGTTGCGACCACAGCACCACGGCGAAGCCGATCGCCACGCTGGCTGCCAAGCCGACCAGCAGGCCGACCTGACGCAGCATGGGCATCTGCGAGATGTTCTCCAGGAACGCCATGTTCAGGAACGGTGGCTTTGAACCTGGCGCACCGCTCTTGGCGGGGGCGTTTTCGACGACTGCTTCAGCCATGACTTACTTCCGCCCTCAAACCGGCATCTGCATGATGTCCTGGTACGCCTGGACCAGCTTGTTGCGTACCTGGGTCAATGCCTGCATGGACACACTGGCTTTCTGCGAGGCAATCATCACGTCGGTCAGGTCCACGCCGCTCTTGCCGATCTCGAAGGCATTGGCGAGCTGGGTCGACGCCTGCTGGGTCTGGTTGACCTTGCCGATGGCCTGGCCAAGCATGTCGGCAAAGCTGCTTTGGCCAGGCGCCAGTTCGGGGGCGACAGTGGCTTTGGGCAACGACATGGCATCGGCCTGCATGGCCCGCATGTCCAACATCAGACGATTGAATTCAACACCTTGGCTCATGACCTTCTCTCTCCGGCGGCCGCATTTTTTTGACACTCATGCGGCGGATAGCGCTGAACTAGCAACTCATGTGCCAGCCCGCCCCGCAAACTTATAAATGACTGTTTCAGCCGAACAGGCTGGCTTCCACATCGAGCCCGGCATCACGCATCTGCGCCAGCTTGTAGCGTAAGGTACGCGGGCTGATGCCCAGCTTTTCGGCAGCTTCCTTGCGCCGCCCCCGCTCGGCGCGCAGGGTGTCGATGATCATCTGAAATTCATGACGACGCATGTCGTCACCCAGGCCACCGGAGTCCTGCGTCACCTGTGCAGGCGATGGCGAAACCGCGGCCACCCCTGCAGCCGACAATGGAATGGCGCCTGCCAGACAAAAATCTGCCGCCTCGATCACCCCGCCCTGCTGCAGGATCAACGCCCGCTGCACAGCATTGTCCAGCTCGCGCACGTTGCCCGGCCAGGCATGCGCCTGCAGACAGGCACGCGCCCCGGCAGACAGCCGCACCGGCGCATGCTTCATCTTCGCCACGTGGCGAGCGAGCAAGCGCTCGGCCAGCGGCAGGATATCGCCAGCACGCTCGCGCAGTGGCTGCCAGGCCAGCGGGAACACCGAAAGGCGGTAATACAGGTCTTCGCGGAAGCGCCCCGCCGCCACTTCGCCCGCCATGTCGCGGTTGCTGGTAGCCAGCACGCGGATGTCCAGGGTGATCGGCTTGCGCCCACCGACCCGCTCCACCTCGCGCTCCTGCAGCACCCGCAACAACTTGGCTTGCAGGCCAAGGGGCATTTCGGAGATCTCGTCGAGCAGCAAGGTGCCGCCCTCGGCCTGCTCGAACTTGCCGGCCTGGGCAGCGATGGCCCCGGTGAAAGCGCCCTTCTCGTGGCCGAACAGCGTGGCCTCGAGCATGTTGTCCGGGATCGCCGCGCAGTTGATAGCAACGAATGGCTGCGCCGCCCGCGGCGACTGCTGATGGATGTAGCGCGCCAATACTTCCTTGCCGGTGCCCGATTCGCCGGAAATGAGCACGGTCGAGTCGCTGCGGGCCACACGCGCTGCCAGCTCCAGCAGCTGCCGGCTGGCGGCCTCGCACGCCACCGGCCCCTCGCTGTCGACTGCCGTCAGGCGCCCGGCGGCATGCCGCTCGACCAGGCTCAGCAACGCCTTGGGCTCGAACGGCTTGACCAGGTAATCCGCAGCCCCCTCACGCATGGCCTGCACCGCGCGCTCGACGGCCGCGTGGGCGGTCATCAACAGCACAGGCAACTGTGGCTGCTGCCGTCGTAGCTGGGCCAGCAACTGATGACCGTCCATGCCCGGCATGTTCACGTCACTGACCACCAGGCTGTAAGCCTCGCCCGCCACCGCCTCCAGCGCCTCTTCGGCGCTGCCGACCGCATCGAAGGCAAACCCGCCGATTTCCAGGGTATCGCCCAGCGCCTGGCGCAACACGCGGTCGTCCTCGACCAGCAGCACCTTGATTGCCATCACACGACCTCCGCTGCCTGCCCGCTTATCAACGGCAGCTCCACCTTTACACAGGTGCCACGCCCGACTTTCGAACGCAGCGCAAGCGTGCCCTGGTGCGCACGCACCACGGCCTTGACCACCGCCAAGCCGAGCCCGGTACCGGTGGCCTTGGTGGTCAGGAACGGTTCACCCAGGCGCCCCAGCAGCTGCGCATCGATACCGCTGCCGGCATCGCTGACGGTCAGATGCAGGGTGTGCTGGCGACGGAACAGGTGCACCTTGAGCCGCGCCGGGCTGTCGCTGGCCTGCAAAGCGTTCTCGATCAGGTTGAGCAAGGCGCCCACCAGGGTGTCGCGATTGCACAGCAACTCACCCAGGTGGCAGTCGCATTGCCAGCGCACCGCGTGCCCTTGCACATGGGCCTGGGCAGCTTGCTGCAGGGCCTGGAACAGGCCCTTCGGGGTCAACCGATCAACCAGTGGCAGCTCGCCGCGGGCAAACACCAGCATGTCGCGTACCTGGTGCTCCAGTTCGTGCAAGCGCTCCTTGAGGCTGCCGGCGAAGCGCTGGCGGGTTTCTGGCGCAAGTTCACGCTCGCTGTCGGCCAGATGGCTGGCATAGAGCATGGCCGCCGACAACGGCGTACGGATCTGATGGGCCAGCGAGGCGACCATGCGCCCCAGCGACGACAGGCGCTCATGGCGCGCCAGCTGATCCTGCAGGCGACGGGTTTCAGTCAGGTCGTTGAGCAACACCAGCTGGCCGGGCTCAGCATCCAGCGAGCGCGTGGCAATGGACAGGCGCCGACCATCACGCAGCGAGACCTCATGGCCATCATCCTTGCGCGGGGCGAAGCTGCGGGCAATCACCTGGCGCCACAGCTGGCCGACCAGGGGCTCGCCGAGCAATTGACAGGCTGCCGGGTTGACTTCTCGCACCAGGCCCTGGTCGTCGATCACGATCACCCCGCCCGGCAGCAGGTCGAGCAGGTTCTGCAGGCGGTTGGCCAGGCGCTCCTTCTCGTTCAGTTCGGCCATGCGCTGCTGGCCGACCACCGCCAGCTCTCCCTTGAGCTCGCTGACGCGGGCTTCGAGCATGCTGTAGGACTGGTTGAGCTGGGTGGACACCTGATCGAACAGGGCGAATGCCTGGTCCAGCCCCTGTCGACTCTCCTGTTCGACCGGGGTACGCCCCTGCGGATCAGGGACTCGGGAAAAGTGGGCGGCCTGGGGCATCGTGCTCTCTCGCGTGGCTGACCGTCATAAAAACGGTGTGTTGCCAGCGGTGTAGCAATAGCCGTGCCGGGGATGGGGGATTGGCTCTGTTTCGGGCCAGTCTGTCCTGTGCCGCCAACAGGATCAGCCTTGGCGCATGACTGGAGGCAGGTGGAGCGGCATCAGCGCCCCCTGAGATGCATCGCCATGCCAACAAGCGGTCCCTGTTGGCTTCACAGGAGTGACTGGCCCGAAACAGATGTAGGAGCGGATTTATCCGCGATGCGCCGCGCGGGCGGCGCTCGATGCACGCCCCAACATCAACCTCAAGCCCTGCACCCCAAGCGCAATCAGTCTTCCGCCTGATCCTCGCCGCCCTGGCGGCTCATGCCGTATTTGCGCATCTTCTCGACCAGGGTGGTCCGGCGAATGCGCAAACGTTCAGCCGCCCGCGCAACGATACCGTTGGCATCGTCCAGCGCCTGCTGGATCAGGCCCTGCTCGAGGCTACCGAGGTAGTCCTTCAGGTCCAGGCCCTCCGGCGGCAACATCGCATGATTGCTGAAGTTCGGCGCATGGCCATTGATCGCCACGCGCTCTTCGAGGTCGCTGCGCAGGCTGTCGACCAGCTGCTCGTCCTCGTCATCGATGTAACGGAACTTCTTCGGCAGCTCCGACACCCCGATCACCCCATACGGATGCATGATCGCCATGCGCTCGACCAGGTTGGCCAGTTCCCGCACGTTGCCCGGCCAACCATGCCGGCACAGCGACATGATCGAGGCGGAGTTGAAGCGGATCGAACCGCGCTTCTCGTGCTCCATGCGCGAGATCAGCTCGTTCATCAGCAATGGGATGTCTTCCACACGCTCGCGCAGTGGCGCCATCTCGATCGGGAACACATTGAGGCGGTAGTACAGGTCTTCGCGGAACGTCCCACCCTCGATCATGGTTTCCAGGTTCTTGTGGGTCGCCGCAATGATGCGCACGTCGATGCTCTGGGTCTTGTTGCTGCCCACGCGCTCGAAGGTGCGTTCCTGCAGCACACGCAGCAGCTTGACCTGCATCGGCAACGGCATGTCGCCGATCTCGTCGAGGAACAGCGTACCGCCATTGGCCAGCTCGAAGCGCCCGGCACGGCTGGTGATCGCGCCGGTAAAGGCGCCCTTCTCATGGCCGAACAGTTCGCTTTCCAGCAATTCGGCAGGGATCGCCCCACAGTTGACCGGCACGAACGGCGCTTCGCGGCGCTTGGAGTGGTAGTGCAGGTTACGCGCGACCACCTCCTTGCCAGTACCGGACTCGCCAAGGATCAACACGCTGGCGTCGGTATCGGCCACCTGCTGCATCATCTGCCGCACGTGCTGGATGGCACGGCTGGTGCCAACCAGGCTGCGGAACAGGTTGGGCTCGCGCTGACGACCGCGCTCCCGGGCCTGGTCGTACATCTCGCGATAGACCTGGGCACGGTGCAGCGAATCGAGCAACTGGCTGTAGCTCGGCGGCATTTCGAGGTTGGACAGGACCCGACGGCGCAGCTCTTCCGGGAACTCCACAGAAGAAATTTCACCAATCAGCAAAACCGGAAGGAACTCATCCCACCCAGCCACTGTCTTAAGCAACCCAAGGACACTGCCCGGGGCATTGACGGTACCGATCAGCACGCAGAGCACTTCACGACTCGAAGACAAGCTCCCTACGACTTGCTGCCAGTCCTGGCTGGAGCAAGGGAGGTTTTCTTCGCCGAGAAAGTTCAGGACCACCGCCAGATCGCGGCGGCGTGCACTGTCGTCATCGATCAGGAGAATCTTGGTTTCACGCCACATGCAATAGCAACTTCCCTAGTCATATCGGCGCCCTTTTCAGGGCATGCTCGACATCTCCGACTGAATGGTCAGTGTTCGGACGTCTGGAATTCGAAAACAGCCACTAGTAAAGTCAAAAAAGCCGATGCAGTCAAATTAATGGCGCCCGGCTTTTTGCACATCTGTGGTCAGCTGAACAGATGGTATACCTTAGCGGCATTTTTCGCCTGACGGATTTGTGTCATCTCGTCGACTATTGATTGACGCTCCCCACTTGCAACTTCAATCAGTTGCCGGTAAACGGCCAGCAATTGCTCAAGACTGTCGCGAACGTCGGCTTCCTGGCCGTGCGCCTCGCCCAGCACATCGTTGATGCGCAAGCGGCAGTCGAGGTCCAGTTCACCCACTGCATCCCAGTCGCGCTTCTCCAGCGCCGTCAGCAACAACCGGCGGGTCTGTTCGATTCGGGCGATTACATCGCTCATGGCACCCTCCTCCTGGCTCAGGAAGCCGACGACTGCTCGCCGATGGCGTCCCAACCTTCCTTGACGGTAATCAGCAGGCGCGCCACTTCATCGATGATGGCCGGGTCACTCTTGGCGTTGGCTTCGATCAGGCGGCGGCTCATGTAGGTGTACAGGCTGTCCAGTTCGGCCAGGCTGTCGGCGTGGTTTTCCAGATCCAGGCCCTCGCGCAGGCCGCCGATGATGTCGATGGCCTTGCCGATCAGGATGCCTTTCTGGGCGATATCGTTGCGCGCAATCGCACCCTTGGCCTGTGCCATGCGGTCCAGCCCGCCCTGCATGAGCATCTGCACCAGGCGGTGAGGACTGGCTTCGGATGTCTGGGCCACGCCGTTGACTTTCTGGTATTGCCGAAGGGCCAACATCGGGTTCATGGATCTACCTCGTTGCTGCGAAAAAGGTTGCTTGTACCCTGTGTATCGCCGAGACGTCAAAAAACTTTAGCGGCAAAACGAAAAGCCCGGCGCGCTTGCTGGCGCTGCCGGGCTTTTGTCGCTTTGCTCGTGTTTTCGCGTCGCGATGCCGATCAGGAGTTCTTCGCCTGGGCGTTCAGCGCATCGAATACCGACTTGATCTGATTGGCCTGGGCATTGAGCTTGGCTACCGCAGTGTCCATGGCCACGAACTTCTTGGTCAGCGACTCGGTCAGCGACTCGGTGCGACGGTCCAATGCCAGCTGCTGGTCAGCCAGGTTCTTTGCGACCTTGTCCAGGCTGGCCTTGCGTGTGGCAAGGCTGCCATCGCTGGAGTTGTAGGGATCGATGGCCTTGTTCATGCGATCGAAGATGCCGTTGGTGCCAGTGAACAACTCCTGCACTTCCGAACCCAGCTTCTTGTCGCTCATCGCAGCCGTGAACTTGGTGGAGTTGAACTCCAGGGTGCCATCCTTGGTGGTGTTGATGCCCAGCTGGCTCAGGGTGGTCAGTTGGCTGCCCGCCCCCACTTCCGAGAGCACCTTGCGGATATCGTTGACCAACGAACGGGTGGTAGGGTCGTTGGTCAGCGGGCCGAGCACCAGGTTGTCGTTGGCATCCTTGGAGGTCGAGGTCAACGAGGTGATGGCTTTCTGCAAAGTGTTGTAGGCATCGACGAACGACTGGATCGACTTCTGCAAACCATCGTTGTCCGCCGACACCGTGACGCTGGTCCCGGTGGTGCTGCCAACCGGCGTGGTACCGGTGAGTTCCAGGGTCATGCCGCTGATGGCGCTGTCGACGGTGTTCTTGGCACTGGTCACCTTCAGCCCGTCGATGGTCAGCTCGGCATCCTGAGCCAGGCCGGTGATGTAGCCCGCGCCACCGGCAGCGGTCATCTGCTGGGTGCCATCGATCTCCAGCTCGGGGATCCCGGTGAGCGACAGGTCGGAGCCAGCACCGGTGGTGGTCGAGCTCAACACCAGGCGCGCACCACCTTCGCCGTTGACGATGTTGGCCGAGATACCCTGGACGCCAAGCTCCTTGTTGATCTGGTCGCGTACGCTTTCCAGGGTCGCACCACTGGCAATGTCGAGCTTCCAGGTGTTGCCACCCTGGCTGACACTGAGCTGGCCGGCGCTGATGGCCGAGGTCGAGCCCCCGGCGAACGACTGGCTGGCCACCTTGGAGCCAGTGGCCAACTTGTTGACCATGATGTCGTAGCTGCCGGCGACTGCCGTGTTGCCTGCGGTTACCTTGACCACCGACTCGTTGGCCGACTTCGCTGCATAAGCATTGAACGACGGCGCTTTCGGGTCGTTGAGCTTCTTCATCGCGTCCTGGTACGCGGTGAGGGCACTGCGCAGCGAGCCCACACCCGAAATCATGGCCGAGTTGTTGCTGGTCTGCCGGGTGATCTGCGCCTTTTTTGCGGCAGTATCGGCGGTGACCAATGCAGTGACCATGTCAGTGATGTTCAGACCAGTACCTTGGCCGATACTGGAAACGAGTGTGCTCGCCATAACGTTATCCCTCTTTTCGAAGCGTCAGCCCTGCTCCTGCAAGACTGACATGAATCTCGCCTTCCGGCATTCGCCGCCGGTCAGGCTTTGGCGTCGAACAAAAGACTGTTTACATCGCTCAGGCTGTGGGCGATTCGCAGGGCCTCTTCCGAGGGCAACTGGCGAATCAGCTCTCCAGTCTCGCTGGCGATGACTTTGACCACGATCTTGCCGGATTCCTCATCAGTGGAGAACTCCAGGTTGCGTCGGGTCGAACTGAGAAACTTCTCGATTTCCGAAACGGCGTTTTTCACCTTTTCGGCATCGTGTGCCTGCTCGGCAGCCGTGACTGCCTTGTCCTCCAGCATACCACTGCCACGCGGCGCTTCAGCCGTGCGCGCAACCGGCTTGTCGGCGGCCGGTTCGGCCGGACGAGCAGTCGGGTAGGACAGGTTCAGCTTGACGCTCATGTCCATGACTTACCACCTCGCAATGAAAAGGCGGGGAAGCGCCTCAACGTGCACTCCCCCGCCGGTCGCCATCAGCGATTACTGAAGCAGTTTCAGTACAGCGGAAGGCAGCTGGTTGGCCTGGGCCAGAACCGAAGTCGAAGCTTGCTGCAGGGTCTGCTGCTTGGTCAGCTGGGCAGTTTCAGCAGCGAAGTCGGTGTCCTGAACACGGCTACGAGCGGCTTCGGCGTTCTCGTTGATGTTCTGCAGGTTGTTGACGGTAGAGGTCAGACGGTTCTGCGAAGCACCCAGGTCGGCACGAGTGGTGTTGATGGTCTGCAGAGCCTTGTCGATCGCGTCCAGCGCAGCGTTCATGCTGGCTTCAGCTTCGGCGCTGGTCGAACCGGTGATGGCGATGGCGGCCGAGTCGACGCTCAGGGTCTGGGCATCGAAACCGCTGTCCAGACGGATGCTGATCTGGTTGTTGGCACCGGAGTTGGAACCAACCTGGAAGGTCAGTACGCCAGCGCTGCCGTCCAGCAGGTTCTTGCCGTTCAGCTGGGTGGACTTGGCGATACGGCTCAGTTCGTCGGACATCTGGGCGAACTCTTTGTTCAGAGCGTCGCGGTCGTCCTTGCTGTTGGTGTCGTTACGCGACTGGACGGCCAGTTCACGCATACGCTGCAGGATGTTGGTCTGCTCTTGCATCGCGCCTTCAGCGGTCTGGGCAACCGAGATACCGTCGTTGGCGTTCTTGATTGCCATGGTCTGACCGCGGATCTGCGAGGTCATACGGGTAGCGATCTGCAGGCCGGCGGCGTCGTCTTTGGCGCTGTTGATTTTCAGGCCGGAAGACAGACGGGTCATCGAGGTGCTCAGAGCATCGGAAGCACGGTTCAGGTTTTTCTGAACGCCCAGAGAGGTGGTGTTGGTGTTAACGGTCAAAGCCATGACGAATTCCTCGTTGGATTGGGTACTACGGCTTCCGGCCTTGGCAATTCGCCGGGTGTGGCACAGAGAACCTTCGTAATAGTTATCTTCGTCAGGGCGGGTTTCTTTAGCGGATTTTCGAAAAAATTTGCTGGCATCCTGCCAGCTCAATGAAATCAAGGTCTTGACGCCAGAATGCAGGCACTGGCGGCAGCCACGCAGAAAAGAAAACGCCGCCTGGAAACGGCGGCGTCTGCTTCAGCACTGTTCGCTCAATCGCGGCGCTCGATGATTGCCGAGCCCCAGGACAGACCGACGCCGAAACCGCTCAGGGCCACGCGCTTGTGCTGGGAGCCGAGCACGTGCTTTTCCAGCAGCAGCGGAATGCTCGACGACACGGTATTGCCGGTCTCGACCATGTCCTTGACGAACTTCTGCTTGTGCTCGCCTTCGATGAAGCGCGCCGACACCGCATCGACGATCGCCGCGCTGCCCTGATGCAGGCAGTACAGGTCGATGTCGCCGGCCTGCAGCTCGCTGGCCTCGAGCAGTTGCTGCAGGTGCGCCGGTACCTTGACCAGGGCGAAGTTGTAGACCTGGCGACCATTCATGAAGAACTTGCCATCGGTGGTACGCAGATGCTCGGCACCACCACCGTCGCTGCCGAACAGCGACTTGCCCAGTTGCCAGGCTGCGCCCTCGCCCATCCAGGTGGCGGTGGCGGCATCACCGAACAGCATGGTGGTGTTGCGGTCTTCGGGGTCGACGATCTTCGAATAGGGGTCGGCAGTGATCAGCAGGCCGTTCTTCAGGCCAGCGGCTTCCATGAAGCCTTTCATGGCATACAAGCCATACACGTAGCCCGAGCAACCCAGGGAGATATCGAAAGCGGCGACGGCCGTCGACAGGCCGAGCTTGTGCTGGACGATTGCCGCAGTGTGCGGCAGCCCTTCGGCATCCCCGTTCTGGGTGACCACGATCACCGCATCGATGCTTGCCGGGTCCAGCGACGGATTGGCGGCGAACAGGTTGTTCACGGCCTCTACGCAGAGGTCGGAGGTTTCCTGCGCGGCTTCCTTGCGTGGCAAGAAGGTCGAACCGATCTTGCCAAAGATGAAATCCTGGTCCTTGCCGAATTTCGCGCCTTGGGCGTAGTTGTCCACGCCTTCAACCGGCACGTAACTGGCGATGCTTTTAATGCCAATCATATGGCTTCCCAATTCAGTAACAGCGAAATACCCGCCTGGGCCGAACGGCAAAACGCCAAGCGATACGGTTGATCCGATCCTTGGCGGTTTGTCCGGGGGCGACGCGGCGGTTCCCGGTTTCGACAATATACAGTGAAGATGCGCGTTCTGACTCTCAAGTCACGCTCTTTTTGTCGAATGGGCAAAGCGCCTGGCTGACACAAACGAAAACGCCATGGGCGCGGGGGCGCCCATGGCGTTCATCGCTCAGCAGGCAGCGTTCAGCTGCACAGCGCCTGCCACCCCACCCGGCTGTGCGGATCCAGGGTGAACAACGCCGCGCAGCGGCTGTGGGCGGCGTTGTAGAACGGATCCTGCGCGTGCGCCGGGGCCGCCAGTTGCTCCACGTCACCATGGCGCACCACCTGAGCCTGCGGGGTCCAGACGACCAGCAGACCCGCCCCGGCAACCTGCAGGCACAGGTCCACCTGCGCGGCGCGGAGGGTGGCCAGTTGCTCATCCAGGCCACCCAGAGCGTGCAGCACCTGCGTGCGCACCATCAGGCAGCCGGAGACCGCCGCCACGTTGTGCTCCACCTGCAGGCGTTGCAAGTAACCCGGCGCATCCTTGGCCGCACCCTGGAACGCCGGGCGGATGCCCGCCTGCCCCGCCAGCACCAGCCCGGCCTCGACCACCTTGCCATCGGCCCCCAGCAGCTTGCCGCCGACCACCCCGACCTCGGGGCGCTGAGCCTGGTTGAGCAGGCCTTCCAGCCAATTGGCGTTGAGCACCTCGGCCGCGCTGTCGAGCAGGACCAGGTACTCGCCCCGGGCCTCACGGCTGGCGAGGTTGAGCATGGCCACAGGTGCCAGCGGCTGTTCGCTGCGGACCACCCGCACGGGGCTGCCAGCGGCCGCCAGGCTCGCCAGCCACTCGCGCAGCGGTGGCGACTGGCTGGCGTTGTCGGCGATGACGATCTCGTGGTTCTGGTAACGGGTGCGCTGCAGGACGCTGACCAGGCAGCGCTGCAGCTCATCGGCATTGTCCTGGCAGTGCAACAGCACCGACACCACGGGCCGTTCAGGGTGACGGTAGTCGATCTGGTGAGTGCCCGGATGCACCGAGCCGACGGTGGCGGTATAGCCGCGCTCGGCCAGGCGCCGGGTCAGCACCGCGCGCTCCTGGTCCTGGCTGTCGGCGCTTGGCGCGGCGCAGATCAGCAGCGGTTCGGCAAGGTGCGCCAGGCCGGCCAGGCCGTCATCGCCGATCAGGCGAAGCAGCAGGTCGAACTCCAGTGCCAACGGATACTGGCTGTCGAACCCGCCGGCGGCCAGCACCAGATCACGACGCAGCAGCCAGTGCCGCGCCATCGCCCCTGGCACGCTCTGCAACAGGTCGAGGCTGGTACCCGGGCGCAGCACTTCGCGCAGGCGGCCATCGGCCTGTACCTGCACCTCATCCATGGCCACCGCACGAATACCCTCGACCTCCAGCAGCTCCAGGCTGGCTCGCAGCAGCCCGCTGGCGGTAAAGCGATCGCCGGCCTCGGCGAGGATGACCCAGTCGCTGTCCAGCTCGGCAACCGCCTGGTTGATGTTGCGCACGTAGTCCTTGCCGTCGGCCTTGACGAAATGCACGGTCTGCCCCGCATGGGTGGCCATCGGCAGGTCGCCGCTGGTCAGCACCACGACCTTGAAATGACGGCATGGCCCGGCCATCAGGCTGTCGAAAGTAGCCTGCAGCTTGTCCATCTGCGCATCGAGGTCGAGCAGCACGATGCCGAAGCTCGGCCCGCCGTTGGCGGCGGCCAGGCGTTGCCTGGCCAGGTTCAGTTGAACGCCATCCGGCGCACGTGCCGCCAGCCAGGTCAGCAGCTGGCCGGACGGCAGCGCATCGAGCAACGCCTGGCTGTCGTAGCTCGGCAGGGCCTCCAGACGCGCCAGCCAAGGGCGCAAGGGCGCGGCCTCGGCCTCGTCACCGGCGGCCTCGAGCGAGGCCAGCAGACGCTGCACCACCACCCGGTTGAACGGGCTCAGCGCCAGCGCCTGCCAGAGCCGTGCGCGCAGCGTGCGGTCGTTGTCGTTGTCGTTGACCTGCAGTAGCGCCTGCTGGCGCACCAGAATGGCCTCCAGCTCACGCAGCTGCAGGCGCCCGCACGGCATGGCATGGATAAGAAATTCCAGCTCTGCCAGCAGGTCGAACATCGGCTGGTTGTAGAACGGCATCTCGACGAACTGCTGCTTGCCGAAGATCCGCTGCGGCTCAGGGGTGGGCACATTCCAGCGCGAGGTGACGATCATGCAACCGTGCAGGGCCCGGCCACTGAGCAGGCCTTCGCTCATGGCCTGGAAGCCGGCCAGGGCCACCTGCTTGGCCTGTTCGACGCCCAGCGCGCCGAGCGCACTGGGAACCGAGGCGAGGAATTCGGCAAACTGCTCGCGCTCCTGGCAGCTGCGCTCATCGCGGTTGGCCAGCACGGTGAGCACATTGGTGTTGTGGTCCGAGCCGCCCAGGTTGGCCTCCCGCACCGCGTAGGGGATCGGCAGGATGCGCGCCTTGGCGTTGGCCAGCAGATAGAAGGTGTGGCCAATCTCCTGCCATTCGAAGCTGGTGCCCGGCGGCAACAGCGCATACCACTGCTGCAGCAGGTCGGTACGGGTGACTGCGTAGAACGGTGGCAGGAACTGGCCCATGAACTCGACCAGGCGCTGAGCCGGATCGTCGCTGCAATAATCCTCCTGCACACGCTTGTCCCGACGATAGAAATGCACCTCGGTACCGTGCGCCACGTACATCATGCCGTAACCATGGCAGACGCCGTAGTCCGGATTCTGCGTCAGAAACTCCACCGACTGCGCCATGGCATCGAACAACAGGAAATCGTCGTCCGCGGCAAAGGTCATGAACGGCGTGCGCACTTCGTTCACGCCATAGCTGAGCTTCTCCTGCAGGCCGCGATAGGTGTACTGCGGCAGGTGGCGGTAATCCACCTGCGGGTAGTCCGCCTGCAGCGTGGCATCGGCCTGGTTCGACGAGTCGAGCACCAGGATGCTCGCCGGGAAGTCGCGGTAGTAATGCAAGGTCCGGCGCAGGAACGCCGGGCGGTTATGGGTGATCAACACCAGCGTGAAGCGCTCGCGCAGGCCGCTGTCGATGGGCGTGTTCTTTTCAAGCTGCATAAGGGTGTTCCTGGGGACCTTGAGGAAGAATCAGCGCACGCGGCGCAGATAGCCGTCCGGCGCGACGGTCAGCAACAGCTTGTCCTGCACCTGGCGGTCGATCTCGAAGTCGCTGTTCTCTTTCAGGTATTGCCACACGGCAGTCTTGGGGTTGTCGCCATGGCCCCAGGGGCGGTCCGGGAAGAAGTCGGCCGGCATGTCCTCGACCACGGTATCCATCACCACGCAGTAGCTGTCCACCGATACCAGCGGCGCATAGGCCCGCAGCTCGTCGAGCACGTGCTGGTGGGTATGGTTGGAGTCGAGCACGACGATGACCTTCTTGCCTTCGGCGAGCTGGCGCACCTTGGCGATCATGTCCGGCGCGATGCTCGACCCTTCGAGCATGCTGATGCGGTGCGCCATCGGGTGCTCCTCGATGGCCTTGCGGTTGTGCGGACGGATGTCGACGTCGATGCCGAGCACCTCGCCATGGCCCAGCAGCTGCAGCAGCGAGGCGTAGTAGATGATCGAACCGCCGTGGGCGATGCCGCACTCGATGATCAGGTCCGGCTTGATCCGCCACACCAGTTCCTGCATGGCGACCATGTCCTGCGGCAGCTGGATGATCGGCCGACCCATCCACGAGAAGTGGTAGCTGTACTTGTGCTTGGCCGATTCGTTGAACAGGTCGCGTGCCAGGCCCTGGAGCTTCTGGTCCTGGCCCTGGGCGGCGATCTGCTCGTTGCATTCGGCGACGAAGGCCTGGTGGACGTTGGTGTCAGTCATGGAGGCGGTCTCTGCAAAGGTCATTGGAACGCGGCGTCATCGACCGCGTGGTAGACGAAACGGTTGCCGGTGTCACGGCGGATCTCGTCCAGGTAGTTGGAATTCATCACGAACACCTGCGCACCATCGGGCAGGCTGGCCAGCGCTTCCTCAGGCGAGGACACGCGCAGGCCGCTCAGCGGCAGATAGCGGCCTTGCTTGGCCGGGTTGATATCGATCACATGGTCGACCTGTACGCCAGCGCGCTGCAGGTACAGCGAATAGATCACCCCTTTGGACGAGGCGCCCCAGATCGCCGCGCCGCGCCCGGCGTGTTCGCGCACCAGGGCCTGGCCACGTTCGAGGCTGGCGCTGAAGCCAGACGGCAGTTGCAGGCGCTGGCCATCGAAGGCCGGCTCGCGCAGGCTGGCCAGGTCAGCGACGATGTACAGGTACTGGCCGTTGAACAGGTGCCCGGATTCGAGCACCTTGCCGAAGCAGCGGCGCAGGTCGTCCAGGCGGAAGTAGTTGACGTGCTCGTAGAACAGGTCGAACCAGGCACGGTGCTCGAGTATCCAGTCCAGGCATGGCACTTCGATGTAGATCAGGCCGCCCTGGTTGGCGTCGGCGATAGCGCCGAGGAAGGCCAGCGGGTCGGCGATATGCTCCAGCACGTGACGCAGCACCACCGCATCGGCGGCCAGCCCCAGGGCGCGGGTGAACGGCGCCTTGATCACGTCCGGGTTGTCGCCCTCGTAGGCCGGGTCGATGCCGGTCACCTGGTGGCCACGCTGGCGCAGCAGTTCGAGAAAGTAGCCCTTGCCACACCCCACCTCGATCAGGCGCTGGCCGGCGAAGTGCCGGGCCACCAGGCGCTCCACCGCGTCCAGGTGACGCTGGAACGCCGGCGACAGGGCCTGTTCGTTCTGGTAGTCGCTGTCGTAGCTGAGCAGGGACGCGTCGAAGGCCTGGTTGTAGACCAGGCCGGTACGCTCGTCCTGAACCAGGCACAGGTCGCCGCTGGCGGAGGCCTGCGCGCTGGCGGCATCGGCGTAGGTACGATTCTGCAGCACGGGCAAGCCGACCGCACGATACAGTTCATAGGCCATCAGGTTCTCCTTGGGCGGCCAGCAGTTGCGTGAGTCGCTCGGTCACGGCCCAGAATGCCATCGGCTCGTGGCTTGGATAGGGGTAATGGCCGAGGTTGAGCGCCAGCTTGGCGCCGCGCTCGCGCAGGCGCTGCTCGACCAAGCTGCGCACCGCCAGCGGCTGGCCGCTGGCACAGTTGACCACGCCGGAGAACGCCCGGCAGTGCAGCAGCCCGGCCAGCTGCCGCGCGGCCTCGGTGACGGGTTGGAAATCGCGCAGCTGCTCGCCGGCAGACATGTCGAAGGCCGTCGCACCGCTGTCGATGGCGCGGTCGAGGGCGGCCAGCAGGCTGTTGGGGTTCTGCCCCTGGCCATGCAGGTAGAACAGCCGCGCCCATTGCAGGGCAAACGGCATGTGCAACTGCAAGGCCTGGAGGAACTGATGCACGCTGTGCTTGGCCAGCCCGTAGGGATTGCTCGGGCGCGCCGGGCACTGCTCGTCCAGCGGGCCATTCTGCATGCCGTACTCGAAGCAGGTGCCGGTGACCAGCACCTGGCGCACACCCGCCTCGACCGCGTACTTGATGAAGCGGTAGTCGGCCATCAGGTTCTGCTCCAGATGGAACAGCGCCTGATAGTTGGGCAACCCTGGCCAGGCCAGGTGGGCAAGGGCATCGATGCCCTCGACCCAGCCCCCCACCTGCTCGGCATCGGCCAGGTGCAGGTCGCCGGCGACGAACTGCACCTGGTCGAACCACGGCATGCTGCGTGCGCGCTGCACGTCGCGGGCAATGGCGCGCACCCGGCAGCCACGGGCCAGCAGTTCGGCAACCAGGTGGCGGCCAACGAACCCGGTGGCGCCTGTCACCAGCACATGCAGACCGGTCATAGCACGGTCAGCTCAGGCACGGCGATCACGAACTTGCCGCCCCACTCGCGGATGCCGGCCTGCTGCTCGCTGACCTCACGCAGCAGGTTCCACGGCAGCACCAGCACATAGTCCGGCTGCTCTTCGGCCAGGCGCGCCGGCGCCACCACGGGTATACGGCTGCCCGGCAGGAACTTGCCCTGTTTGTGCGGGTTGGCATCGGCCACCCAAGCCAGCAGGTCAGCCTTGACACCGGCGTAGTTGAGCAAGGTATTACCCTTGGCGGCCGCCCCATAGCCGACCACGCGTTTGCCCGCGGCCTTGGCATCGAGCAGGAATCGCAACAGCTGCAGCTTTATGCGCTCGGCGGCCGGCGCCAGGCTCGAATAGAACCCGGCGCTGCGCACGCCCACATCCTCTTCCAGGGCCAGCAGGCTGGCGACGGCCGCTTCCGCAGTCCGGCGCTGGCCGTCGGCGCGCTGCACGAATACCCGCAGCGAACCGCCATGAGTGGGCAGTTCCTGCACGTCGAAAATCTCCAGGCCATTGCGCTGGCAAAGGCCCTGCACTGCGGTCAGGGACAGGTAGGAGTAATGCTCGTGGTACAGGGTGTCGAACTGGTGCTCGGCAATCAGCGACAGCAGGTGGGGAAATTCGAAGGTGGCGACCCCGGCTGGCTTGAGCAAGGTCGCGAAGCCCCCGAGGAAATCGTTGATGTCCGGCACATGGGCGAGCACGTTGTTGGCCGCCATCAGGTCGGCGCTCCAGCCTTCGGCGGCCAGCTGCGCGGCCACCTCGCGGCCGAAGAACACTTCACGGATTTCCAGGCCCTTGGCCCGCGCCGCAGCAGCCGTGCTGCGGGTCGGCTCGACGCCCAGGCACGGGATGCCACGTGCCGCCACGTACTGCAGCAGATAACCGTCATTGGCCGCGATCTCGACCACGCGGCTATCCTGGCCCAGTGCGAAGCGCTCGACCATGCCCGCCACGTAGGTTTCGGCATGCGCCAGCCAGGAACTGGAGTAGGAGCTGAAATAAGCATAATCGGCGTCGAACAGCTGCTCGGCGCGCGTGTAGTCTTCGGTCTGCACCAGCCAGCACTGTTCGCACACCGCCACCTTCAGCGGCACCCACTGTTCAGCCTCGGCCAGTTGCTCGGGACGCAGGTAGGCGTTCGAAGGCGGCGAGGTTCCCAGGTCGATCAACGGCAGGTGCAAGGCGCTGCCACAACCACGGCAATTCATACGGTCACTCCGGTAAAGCAGTCGTCCAGCCAAGGATGCAGCTCATCCCGGGCCGAGAGGTTGATCACGGGCAACGGCCAGGCGATCGCCAGGCGCGGGTCGAACACCGACAGCCCGCCCTCATGCTCGGGGGCATAGTCGGCGCTGTGCAGGTACAGCAGCTCGGCATCGTCGCTCAGGGCCTGGAAGCCGTGGGCGAAGCCTGCCGGCACCAGCAGGCTGCTCGCGTCGCCGGCCTGCAGATGCTCGGCGTGCCAATGCAGGAACGTCGGCGAACCGGCGCGCAGGTCGACTACCACGTCCCATACCTCACCGCGCAGGCAGGTGATGTACTTGCTCTCCGGCTGCGGTCCGGCCTGGTAGTGCAGGCCACGCACGCTGCCACGCTGGCGGGTCAGCGAACGGTTGATCTGGCGGATGTGGAACGGCGCGCCGAAGCGCTCCAGGCTGTCTTCGCAATACAACCGCGAGAAGGCGCCACGGGCGTCTTCAGCGCGGCGGTGCTCGATGCGGGCAAGGCCCGACAGCGGCAAGGCATGCAAGCTGTACTGACTCACAGCGACTCCTGGTAAAGGCTCAGCTGGGTCAGGCAGACCGCGCGCATGTCCATGCCCTTGCGCCAGGCCAGGTGCCAGTTCAGGGTTTGCTCCAGGCATTCGCCGAGTGTCCAGCGCGGGCGCCAGCCAAGCAGCTGGCGTGCGCGCGAGCTGTCCAGGCGCAGCAGCCCGGCTTCGTGCATCTCGCTTTTCTGCAGTTCCACCCCCGGCGCCTGCGGCCATTGCCCGGCGAGCAACTGGACGACCTCGCCGACACTGCACATGTCGTCGTCACCGGGGCCGAAATTCCACGCGCCGGCAAAGCGCGGGCCTTGCTGATACAGGCCAGCCGCCAGCGCCAGGTAACCAGCCAGCGGCTCCAGGGCGTGCTGCCAGGGGCGTACCGCCTGGGGCAGGCGCAGCGTCACCGGCTCCCCGGCGGACCACGCCTTGAGCACATCGGGGATCAGCCGCTCAGGGGAGAAGTCGCCGCCGCCCAGCACATTGCCGGCGCGGGCGGTGGCCAGGCTCAGGCCGTGCTCGGCATGCTTATCGAGTGGAAAGAACGAAGCCGCGTAGGACTGGGCCAGCAGCTCGCAGCAGGCCTTGCTGCTGCTATAGGGATCGTGCCCGCCCAACGCTTCGTTCTCGCGATAGGGCCAGGCCCATTCCTGGTTGGCGTAGACCTTGTCGGTGGTGACCACCACGCAGGCACGCACCCCCCCGACCTGGCGGATCGCCTCCAGCAGGTTGAGGGTACCCATGACATTGGTGGAGTAGGTCCCCAGCGGGTCCCGGTAGCCCTCCCGGACCAGCGGCTGGGCCGCCAGGTGCAGGACGATTTCCGGCTGCACCTCGGCGATCAGTTCCAGCAACACGCCCAGATCACGTACGTCGCCACGGCGGTCATCGATGCCCTCGCCGACCCGGGCCAGTTCGAACAGGCTCGGCTCGGTCGACGGATCCAGGGCGAAACCGGTCACCTTGGCCCCCAGGCTCTGCAGCCAGAGCACCAGCCAGCTGCCCTTGAAGCCGGTGTGGCCCGTGACCAGGACGCGCTTGCCAGCCCAGAACGCAGGGCTCAGGCCCACTGCTTCCATGGTGCCTCCCCGCTGCTCCACAGCTGTTCGAGGTGATTCTTGTCGCGCAGGGTGTCCATCGGATGCCAGAAACCTTCATGGGCGAAGGCATGCAACTGCCCCTCGCTGGCCAACCGCGACAGCGGCTCGGCTTCCCAAGAGGTGGCGTCGCCGTCGATATAGGGCAGCACCTCAGGAGACAGCACGAAGAACCCGCCGTTGATCCAGCCGCCATCGCCGCGTGGTTTTTCGGTAAAGCCCAGCACCTGGTCACCGTCGCGCTGCAGGGCGCCATAACGCCCCGGCGGCTGCACGGCGGTGACCGTGGCGAACCGGCCGTGGGCATGATGGAAGTCGACCAGCGCACTGATGTCGATGTCGGAAACCCCGTCGCCGTAGGTGAAGCAGAACGCCTTTTCACCTTCCAGGTAACGGGCCGCGCGGCGAAGCCGGCCGCCGGTCATGGTCTCCTCGCCGGTGTCGACCAGTGTCACGCGCCATGGCTCGCTGTAGTTCTGATGGACATCCATGCGGTTGGCACGCATGTCGAAGGTGACGTCGGAGGTGTGCAGGAAGTAGTTGGCGAAGAAATCCTTGATCGCGTAGCCCTTGTAGCCCAGGCAGATCACGAAGTCGTGGATACCGTGCGCCGAATACTGCTTCATGATGTGCCAAAGAATTGGCTTGCCACCGATTTCGATCATCGGTTTGGGCTTCAGATGCGACTCTTCGCTGATCCGCGTACCGAGCCCACCCGCCAGAATGACTGCCTTCATCGATTTCCTCATGTACTTCGCGCCCCCGGCAACGCCAGGGCGAAGGATTTATGGCGATATCGAGGGCTACTGCAGGAAATGCGCCAATCTGAAAAATAAAGGGGCCGCTTGGCGGCCCCGAAAGTTCTTTGGCGTCTATCAGTCGGCCAGCCAGCCCCACTCCCAGTGGCGCAGGTTGTCGTCGCGCAACACGAAGTCGCGCATCACCGCCTCGCGCAACTCGTCACCCATGCGGTAGCTGGCCACCGGGTCGGCCAGGTGCGAACGGATCGCCCGCAGCCATTCCTCGGTGCCATTGCCATAGACCCGCGTGCAGGGCAGGTAGCCACGGTAGGCCTCGGTGTCGGTGCAGATGGTCGGATAGCCGCAGGCACCGTATTCCAGCAAGCGCAGGTTGCTCTTGCAGTCGTTGAAGATGTGGAACTCCAGCGGCGCCAGGGCCAGGTCGAGGTTGAGGCTGGCCAGCTTGGCCGGGTACAGCGCCAGCGGAACGCCCGGGTGGTATTCGTGGATGTACGGCCTGAGCACATCCGGGCACATACCGAAGAACACCCACTCCACCTCGTCGGCCAGCTCGCGCACCACGTCGGCGATGATTTCCAGGTCGCCACTGTGGCTGGTGCCCCCTCCCCAGCCCACCCGCGGCTTGCTCGAGGTGCCCCGGCGGCTGGCCGGCAGCTGGGTCCACAGGTGCGGAGCGAGCATGTTCGGCACCACGCGGATGTCGTGGTGCATGTCCGACAACGCATTGGCGAGCGCCTGGGTGGTCACCACGACACGGTCGCACAGGCTGATGCCGCGGCGCAGGTGCTGCTCGATGTCGGCCGGCTTGTTACGCGCATGGGTGTTCTTCTGCGGGGCGCTGAGCACGTAGTCGTCGATCTCGAAGATGCGTCGGGCATTGGAAAAACGGGCGATGCGCTCGATGTCGCGGACCGAGTCATCGTTGTGCCGCAATTGCAGGATGATCACATCCGGGTCCATGCGTGCCAACTGGACCACGGTCGGCGACTCGTAGACTACCCGTCCGACTACACGCCCGGCCGCTTCCAGCTGCTTGAACGGCTGCTCGACACGGTAGTGGCCAACGGCGCTGTCGTTGATCGGCAAGCCCAGCACCGACGGCAGGGCACGGGCGCACAGCGGGCTCCAGCTGCCGCGCAGGCTCGGTTCGAGGCTGAAGTCGGCGGCAGCCAGCCCAAGGTTCGGGTTGTAGGCCGGGTCACGGATCACCTTGCTCAGCCAACGCTCGCAGAACACCTGTTGCTGTTCCAGCAGCACTTGCCGGTCGAGGCCGTCGGACTCGGCCGGCACCTCGCGCTTGAGCAGGGTGGCATACGGCGTGCCCACCACCAGATAGCCCTGGGCACCAGCACGCAGGCACAGGTCGAGCTCAGCCATGCCCTGGCCGAGCGGCTGCGCAGCCAAGCCACCGAGGTCGTCGAAGACGCGCTTGCGCACCATCAGGCAGGCACCGCCGACGGCGCTCCAGTTCTGTACCACCTGCAAGCGCTGCAGGTAGCCGCGCGACTGCATATCCTCGCCGGTAAACGCCGGGCCGGCCACGCTGGACGCCCCCAGCACCCAGCCCGCCTCGACCACCCGCCCCTGGCCATCGACCAGCCGGGCACCGACCACCGCCACTTCCGGGCGCTGAGCGTGCTGCAGCATCTCGTCCAGCCAATGGCCGTCGAGCACCTGCACGCTGGGGTCGAGCAACAGCAGGTAGTCACCACGCGCCTGCGCGGCGGCAGCGTCGATCAACTGGATGCGGGAATCGCCAGGGCTGCGGATCACCCGCAGCATGTCGGCACCCAGCTCGTCCATGGCCTGCAGCCAGGCTGCCATGTCACCCTCGGCGGCAGCCCCCGCCACCATCAGCACTTCGTATCGCCCTTGGGCGGTACGCTCGATCAGGCCTTCGACGCACGACTGCAAGCTGGCCAGGTCGCGGCCCACCGGGACGATGATCGAGGTCAAAGGGGTGTCGCCGTGCAGGTAGTGGACGCGATTGAGCAGCGCCAGGTCATCGTGCTGAATGCGGTGCGCCACACCCAGGCGCCGCAGGTGCGCGGCAAGCACCGCCTCACTCTGGGCGATCACCTCAGGCAGCGACAACCACTGCGCAAAGCTCAAGCTCGACTGCACCTGGATTTCGGCAATGTGTTCGATGACCTGCGGGCCGCGGGTCTCGACCAGGCGCCAGAGCAGGTCATGCGGTGCCAGCTCGGTGAAGCCGGCATCGAAGCCGCCCAGGTCGAGAATCGCCTCGCGGGCAAAGGCCAGGGTACGGCCAACGTAGGGGTAGCTGCGCAGCAGATCGAGGTTGAAGTCCGGCTTGAAGACCGGCTCACCCGGCAAGCCATCCAGCCAGGCCCCTTCGTCACTGTAGGCACAGGCCAGGCTCGGGAACACGGCCGCGCGCTCGGCCAGCAGCAACGTGGCCGACTCGCTCAGGCGGTCGCCAGCGCGCAGCAGGTAGACCCAGTCGGCATCCTGCAGCGAGGCCAGCAGCTGGTTGAGCTGCTGCGGCCAGTCGGCCTGCAGCGGTTGCTGCACCAGCGCTAGCGTGCTGGCGGGCGCGGTATCGCTCAGGACCACGCAGGCGTGCACCGGGTACAACTGCCGTGCCAGGCTTTGCAGGGTCTGCTCCAGCGCCCCGGCATCGCTTGCGACATCCAGCACCAGCGGCACGATGCGCGGCTGCTGCGGCCAGGCGGCGATCGCCTGCGGCAGCAGGCCGCGCTGCACGTCACTGAAGCGGCGCGCCGCCAGCCATTGCTGGTACAGCTCGGCATAGCTCTCGCAGTCACTACCGACCCGGCCGCCCAGGCGGGTCTGCCAGTTGCTGATGATCCGCGCCACACATAATTCCTGCCACTGGCGCGGCTGCTCCTGCGCCTCGGTCAGCGGTACATAGCGCACCCAGCCGCTGGCCGGTGCCGCTTCACCGCTGCGTGCGGCGAGCATCTGCATCATCCAGCGCCATTCCTGCGGCGCCCCTTGCACCACCGCATCCTGCTTGCTCAGGCGCTGCGGATGCAGGCGCTCGATCAGGCCGGGCTCGCTGAGCATGATCATGTTGCCACGGCGCATCAGGCAGGCGAACAGCGCAAGGTCAAGCAGCGCGACAAAGCTCAGGCCATCGCCGGTCAGCGCTTGCAGCCACTGCAGCGCCTGCTCGCGGCGCATCAGCGCAGCCGAGAAGTTGCCGAGGAAGTTCACTGGCCGGCCGTCGAGCATCGCCAGCATGTCTTCGCCCTTGAACAGGCTGTCGACGTTGGCGAAGCGCGCATTGGCAATGCGCATCGGCAGGATGAAATTGTTCTCGTCGCACAGCACCCGTTGCGACAGCACCAGGCCGACTTCCTCGTGACCCTGCAGCGCCTGGACCTGATGTGCCAGGCACTGCGGGAACAGGCGGTCATCGTCGCATAGCACCTTCACCAGCTCGCCACGCGCCTGCCCGACCGCCTGCACGAGATTGCCGACGAACCCCAGGCGCCGGACGTTGCGCACATAGCGCAGGCGAGGCTCGGCGTCTATGGCGTTGACGATCGCCTCGATCTCGTCACCCTCGCTGTCGTCGCAGACCAGCACTTCGAGGGCGTCATAGGTCTGGCCCAGGGCACTGTGCAGGGCCATGGCGAAGAACCGGGGATTGAAGGCAGGAATGACGATACTGACGAGCGGCTTTTCGTTCACGGTGACGACCTTGCAAAAAAAATGTGCGCCGCACCTGACGGTGGCGGCGCACGGTGGACTACGCCAGAAGCGTGATCACATGTAGTTGATCAGCGACAGGCCGGCGACCTTGGCATAAGCCTGCAGCGAGGCCTGCAGCATGTTGGTCTGCATGGTCAGGCGGATCATCACCTCGGCCGGGTCGCTTTCGCGGATCGAACTCTGGGTCTTGGTGTTCTCTGCGCTCAACGCCGAGTTGGTTTCCGCCTGCACGTCCAGCGCCTGGCCACGGCCACCGATCGAAGCGATCGACGCTGTCACCTGGTTGCTGGCGCTGGCGATGTTGCCGATTGCCGAATCCAGCGCCGCCTTGAAGTTCTGCCGGGCCGCCGGATCGCCGTCGACAGGCGTGTTCAGCGCGGCGCGCAACTGGCCGATGGTGTCGAGGATGTTCTGGGTCTGGTGGGTGTCGACCTTGACCGCGAAGGAATCACCCGCGTTCGGCGCGCCCGAGAGGTCGAACTGCACGCCCATGGCCGTGGCCGTGGTGCCACTGAGGGTACCGGTGGAGATCGGCTTGCTGTTGGCGCTGACCGGTGCCGCATACAACTCGAAATCGGTGGCGCTGGTGAACTTGAGCACCGCACCTTCAGGGAAGGCGGCCTTGTACGCCGACTGGTCGACTACAGTGGCCCCGGTGACCTGGGCCGATGAGCTGTTGCCCGGGCTGCGCGTCCCGCTGATCTGGTCCGGCTTGGAAGACAGGCTGAAAGTGTGACCGGCGATGGCCGCGTCCGGGTCGGCCGAATCACCTGCCTGGAAGCTGATTTCCAGGCGCAAGTCGACACCCCGGAAGGAGATCTGGGTGTTTTCCCCCTTGGGGTCGAACTTGCCGCCCTGGGTCGCTTCGAGGGTCACGTCGTTGCCACTGGCATCGGTGATCTTGAATTCGGTGCTGCTGGTGAATTCGATGCTGTAAGGCTCGCCACTGCGGAAGCGGTCGTTGTAGGTAGCACTGCCCGATACCTGGCCATTGGACAGGCTGACACGCCCGTCGTCGGTAGCCGGTGCGGTCAGGCGGGTCTCACTGCGGCTGGTGTTCAAGGCCTGCTCGAAGGCATCGTAGCCGGTCTCGTTGGCGGCCAGGCTGAGCATGTCGCCAACCTGCAGCTTGAGCTGCGACTGGTCACCCTGGTACGTGTAGGTGCCGTCAGCGTTGCGCACGTAGGGCTGAGTGTCGCCCTTGGAGCCGGAGAAGAGGTACTTGCCATTCTCGTCCCTGCTGTTCATCAAGGTGAACAGCTGCTTCTCCAGCGAGTCCAGCTCGGCGGCATTGGCCTTGCGGTCGGCGTCGGTGAAGCCGGCGTTGCCGGAACTGACCGCCAGTTCATTGACCCGCTGCAGGATGGTACCGATGGCATTCAGGGTGCTTTCGGTAGTACCCAGGGCATTGCGAATGCTGGTGACATTGCCGTTGTACTGATCGAGCAGGTTCTGCTGCTGCTCGAGCTGCAGCAGGCGCGCCGCGCCAACCGGGTCGTCCTTGGCGGAACGCACGCGGATATTGTCGCTGGCGTCCTGCTGCGATTTCGCCACATTGGCGAAATTCTTCTGATAGTTGGATTGGGTGGTCGAGTAGAACTGCGAAGTGGAGATGCGTACGCTCACGATCTACGGCTCCTTAAAGACTGTTGATCAGGGTGGCGAAGGTTTCCTGGGCCGCCTTGATGATCTGCGACGACGCGGTGTAGTACTGCTGGAACTTGATCAGGTTGCCGGCCTCCTCATCGACCGACACCCCCGACAGCCCATTGCGGCTGTCCAGGGCGGAGGTGTGCAGCGCGCCGGTGGCATCGCTGTCCATCTGCGCCTGGCCGGCCTTGCCGCCGACATTGGAAACCAGCTTGGCGTAGGCGTCGGTGAAGCTGATGCCCTTGCCATCGGCTCCGACCTCGACCGTGGACTTGGTCTGCAGGTCAAGCACCGATTGGGCGTTGCGGTTGTCTGCAGAACCGGATGCGGTCATGGCCACGGTGAAGCTGTCGCCATTCTTCGGCGAGCCGGATACATCCATCTCGAAGGTAAAGGTCTTCTGCGTGGCGCCGTCCATGATCGGGTTGCCACTGGCATCGACCATGGGCACCGACAGCTGCAGCTTGTTGTCCTGGCCGGGTACGATGGTGCCGCTGCCGATGGCCGTGCCCTTCGAGTCGTACAGGGTGTACGCCTGCGGCGAGGCGGTATCGTCGCCGAACACCAGCTTGACCGGGGTCGAATACTTGATGCCGGTCTGCAGGTCGGCACGCTGGGCGGCATCATAGATATCCAGCTTGGAAGTCAGGGTCGGCTGGGTGATGGTGCCGGTGCCCTTGTTGCCCGAGGCACTGGTACCGGTCAGCGGCGCGGCCATGGCCAGGCGCTTGGGATCGGTCAGGGTGGCTTCGATGCCGGCAGCGGCATTGCGCGTCGGGGTGATCTTGAAGCTGTCGCCGGCGCTCAGGGCACCGCCATTGAGCGACAGGCTGAAGCCATCGATGACCGGTGCCGGGTCATCGTCCAGGCTGTAGCTGCCCATGTCGGTGCCGTCTGGCAGCTTGCGCACGGTGTACTGCTTGTCGCTGGTGAAGGTGACCTGGTAGTCGCTGGTGGTCAGCTTGCCCGTGTCCTTGATGGTCACGTCGAGGTTGCCGGAACCTGCGCTGTTGCCGGACTTGGCGATGCTGCGCTGGCCGATGGCGGCGGCACTGTTGATGTCGGCGAACATTGCCGAGCCGAACTCACCGTTCTTGTCGATACCCTGTGCCAGCTGGCTGTTGATGGCATCGGCCACCACCAGCGCCACCCGGCCGAGCTCGTTGAGCGCTGGGTCCAGGGTGTCCTTGCGGTAGCGGATCAGCCCGCCAAGCTCACCACCGGAGGTGCTGTTGGTGATGTCCATCTTGGTCGAGCCGCGGTTGAGGATCAGGCTCATGCGGGTCGGGTCGGTGGCGCTTGCCTCGACGCCGATGGTCTGGGTGGTGTTGCCCAGCACCAGGGCCTGGCCGTTCTTCAGGTAGATGTCGTAGTTGCCGTTCTTCTGCTCGACCACGTCGGCCCCGATCAGCGCCGACAGCTTGCGCACCGCGCCGTCGCGCTGGTCGAGCAGGTCGTTGGGCTGGCCGGTCACCGCGCCTACCTTGGAGATCTGGCCGTTCAGGTCGGCGATGGTCTTGGACAGCGCATTGACCTGTTCGGCAATCGAGGCCATGTTGCTGTTGATGTTGCTGTTCTGCTGGTTGAGCTGCGAGGACAGGGTGTTGAAACGCTTGGCCAGGGACTGGGCGCTGGTCAGCAACAGCTGGCGCGAAGCGTCTTCGGTCGGCTTGGCCGAGGCGTCCTGCAGGGCACTGAAGAAGCTCTGCAGCGCGGCGGTGATACCGGTGTCGCTGCTCGACAGCGCGGTGTCCAGCGGGGTGATCTGGTTCAGGTAGGAAGTGGCGTCGCTGCTCAGCGAGGTCGTGGTGCGCAGCTGGTTCTCGAGGAACGCGTTGTACACCCGGCGCACGTCGGCCAGGGTGGTGCCGGTGCCGATGAACACCTGGCCGACCTGCTGGCCGCCCTTGGTCTTCTGCACGTTCTGCTGGCGCGAGTAGCTCTCGACATCGGCGTTGGCAATGTTGTTACCGAGGGTGTACATCCCCGACTGCGCGGCGCCAAGCCCCGACATACCAATATTGATCAGACTCGCCATGGTTCCATACCCTTAAAGTTTCGTTGTGGTACCGAGCATTGCGTAGCTCTCGTACGACTTCATCTGTCTTGCGATCTGCGAGATCTTGCTGGCGTAGTTCGGGTCGGTGGCGTAACCGGCCTTTTGCAGCTCTCGCACGAATTGTTCTGGGTTATCGGCCGACTTCACCGCATCTTGATAGCGCGAATTGCTCTGCAACAGGCTCACCAGGTCGTGGAAACTGTCCTGGTACGAGTCATAGGAACGAAACGCCGCCGTCTCCTTGACGAACTGGCCGTCGCGGAATTCGCTGGTGATCGCCCGCGCCGAATCACCTTGCCAGTTACTGCTGGCCTTGATGCCGAACAGGTTGTGGCTGCTGCTGCCATCGCTGTTGCGCATGACCGATTTGCCCCAACCGGTTTCCAGGGCGGCCTGGGCCACCAGGTAACGTGGGTCGACACCAATGCGCTTGGCGGCCTGCTCGGCCATGGGCAACATGGTGGCGACGAATTCGTCGCTGTCGGCAAAGGCCTTCTTCGGCGCCAGCGGCGGCTGTGCCACGGCACGGCCGGTGATGCGCAGGCCGTTGTCCGGAATGGCGATGGCCTTGGCCACCTGCTGCCCGTCACGGGCCGGCACGGCGGCGCTATTGGTGGTCGCAGCGGGGCTGGTGGCCGAGGGCACGATACCGGCCAGCAGGCGGTCGGTGAGCTTGCCCGGCAACGCCAGGCGCCGCGAGTTGAGCGCGGCGACGTCGTTGCGCGTGGCCGTGGTTTGGGTAGCCTGCACCGGGTCGGCCACCTTGTTGCCCCACAGCGTCGGCGCGCTGCCTTCGATACGCGGGAACGGGCTGGTGTTGACCGGGGTGCTCTTGTGCTTCGACAGCTGGCGCACCAGCACATCCTGCAGGCCGATACCGCCGCCCTCGCGGGACATGCTCACGGCCAGCTGCTGGTCATACATGTCGCGGTACTGCTTGACCGTCTCGCTGTTCATCGGGTTGTCGTCGGCCAGCACGTCACTGGCCTTGCGAGAGGCCTTGAGCATCTCGCTGATGAACAGCGACTCGAACTCCTGGGCCACCTTGCGCACGTTGGCGTCGCTGTCGCGGTCACCGTGCTTGAGCGAACTCAGGCGATTGAGGTCGGTGTAGGCACCACTGTCGGCGTGGCTGGAGACCAGGCTTTTCGAATTCATCCGTGGCGTCCTCAGATCACGATCAGGTCGGCCTGCAGGGCGCCGGCCTGTTTCAGTGCTTCGAGGATGGCCATCAGGTCGCCCGGTGCCGCGCCGACCTGGTTCACCGCGCGAACGATCTCATCCAGCGTGGTCCCAGGGCCGAACTTGAACATCGGCTTGGCTTCCTGCTCGGCATTGACCCGCGAACGCGGAACCACTGCGGTCTGGCCATTGGAGAACGGCCCCGGCTGGCTGACGATCGGGTCTTCGGTGATGGTCACGGTCAGGCTGCCGTGGGTCACCGCCGCCGGCGAGACCTTGACGTTCTGGCCGATGACGATGGTACCGGTACGCGAGTTGATGATGACCTTGGCCACCGCCTGGCCCGGGTCGATCTCGAGGTTCTCGAGGATCGACAGGTAGTCGACCCGCTGGCTCGGGTCCATCGGCGCGGTGACCCGCACCGAGCCGCCATCAACGGCCTGCGCCACACCCGGGCCGAGCAGGTCGTTCACCTTGTCGACGATGCGCTTGGCCGTGGTGAAGTCCGGGCGGTTGAGGTTCAGGGTCAGGCTGTTGCCCTGGTTGAAGCCGCTCGGCACGGCGCGCTCGACCGAGGCGCCGCCAGGAATACGGCCGGCCGACGGAACGTTGACGGTGATCTTCGAACCGTCACGGCCCTCGGCATCGAAGCCGCCGACCACCAGGTTACCTTGCGCGATCGCGTAGACGTTGCCGTCGATCCCCTTGAGCGGGGTCATCAGCAGGCTGCCGCCGCGCAGGCTCTTGGAGTTGCCGATCGACGAAACGGTGATATCCACCACCTGGCCCGGCTTGGCGAACGCCGGCAGGTCGGCATGCACCGACACCGCCGCGACGTTCTTCAACTGCACGTTGCCGGAGCCGGCCGGCACCTTGATGCCGAACTGCGACAGCATGTTGTTGAAGGTCTGCAGGGTGAACGGGGTCTGGGTGGTCTGGTCACCCGTGCCGTTGAGCCCCACCACCAGGCCATAGCCGATCAACTGGTTGGAACGCACGCCGGAGATGCTGGCAATGTCCTTGAGGCGTTCGGCATGGGCACCGAACGCGCAGGACAAGAGCAGGGTCGCGGCTATCAGCTGCCTAACGTTGAACATGTTCATCCGTACTCAGAAGGGCCAAAGCGGGCTCATGAAGAAGCGGTCCAGCCAGCCGGGCTGACTGGCATCGGCGAACGAACCGGTGCCCGAATAGGTGATGCGCGCATCGGCCACGCGAGTCGACGGCACGGTGTTGTCGGTGGCGATATCGTCGGCACGGATCAGGCCGGCGATACGCACCAGCTCTTCACCGGTGTTGAGGGTCATCCACTTTTCACCGCGCACGGCAATGATGCCGTTGGGCAGCACCTCGGCCACGGTGACGGTGATCGAGCCGGTCAGGGTGTTGCCCTGGGTGGCCTTGCTGTCGCCCTTGGTGGTGCGGTCACCGCTGTAGCCGGCTTCCAGCGACAGATCGCCGCTGCCGAACGGGTTGTTGGTGTTCGGGTTGGAGCCGAACAGCGAGGTCAGGCCAATGTCGGCCTTGCTGTTCTTCTGGATCTGCGAACCCGCGTTCTTGCTCGCCGAGGTGCGTTCGTTGAGGGTGATGGTGATGATGTCACCCACGCGGAACGCCTTGCGGTCGGTGTACAGGCCCTGCTCGAAACCGGCCTGGTAGATCGAACCGTTGTTGGCTGCAGCCGGCAGCGGGGTACGCGGCAGAACCGGCGCGTAATACGGGTCGTTCGGCTTGGGCGTCGGCGCGACGCAACCAGCCAGCACAACCGCCCCCCCCAGGGCGAATACAGACAACAGACGCTTCATGACACTTACCTCACGGTGTAACGGGAGTAGAACCTGAACTTGGGCTTTTAGAGCTGCTGAGTCACGAACGACAGCATCTGGTCGGCGGTCGAGATGACCTTGGAGTTCATCTCGTAGGCACGCTGGGTGGTAATCATGTTCACCAGCTCTTCCACGGTGCTGACGTTGGAGTTTTCCAGGGTCTGCTGCAGGGTGGTGCCGAAGCCGTTCAGGCCTGGAGTGCCGACCTGTGGCGCGCCGCTGGCAGCGGTTTCCAGGAACAGGTTGTCTCCGATCGCCTGCAGGCCCGCCGGGTTGATGAAGTCGGCGGTCTGCAGGTTGCCGATCACCTGTGCAGCCGGGTTGCCGGCGGTGGTGATCGACACGGTGCCGTCCTGGCCGACGGTGAAGGTCTGGGCATCGTTCGGCACGACGATCGCCGGCTCCAGGGCAAAGCCTTGGGCGGTGACGATCTGGCCATCGGAGTTCAGGTGGAAGGTACCGTCACGGGTGTACGAGACGGTACCGTCCGGCTGCAGCACCTGGAAGAAGCCACGGCCGTTGACCGCCATGTCCAGCGGGTTCTCGGTGGTCTGCAGGCTGCCGGTCTGGAAGTTTTTCTGGGTGCCGACGATGCGCACACCGGTACCGACCTGCAGGCCCGACGGCAGCTCGCTGTCCTGGGTCGACTGCGCGCCTGGCTGACGCTTGATCTGGTACAGCAGGTCGGCGAACTCGGCACGATCACGCTTGAAGCCGGTGGTCGAGACGTTGGCCAGGTTGTTGGAAATGACAGTCAGGTTGGTGTCCTGGGCGGACAGGCCGGTTTTAGCGACCCAAAGAGCCGGAAGCATCAGTATTCTCCTCGTGCGCCTGTTTTACGGCACCCGTTCATAGTTGGTTAACCGATTTGCAAAACACGCGCCATGGCTTCATCGCCTTCCTTGGCCGCGTTCATCATTTTCACGTGCAGCTCGAACTGGCGGGACAGCGCCAGCACCGAGGTCATTTCTTCAACGGCATTGACGTTGCTGCCTTCGAGGAAGCCCGACACCACCCGCACATTGACGTCGGCAGCAGCCGGTTGGCCGTTCTGGGTGTGGATCAGCCCGTCCAGGCCTTTGGTCATGCTCTTGATGTCCGGGTTGACCAGCTTGATGCGGTCGACCTCGGCCATCACCCGTGGGTCTTCACCCATCGAGCGGATGCTGATGGTGCCGTCGGCACCCACTTCAACCTTCTGCTCTGGCGGAATGGCGATCGGGCCACCGTTGCCGATCACCGGCATGCCGTTGCCGGCACGCAGCACGCCGAGGGCGTCGATGTTCAGGCTGCCGGTGCGCACGTAGGCTTCGCTGCCATCGGGCGCCTGTACGGCAATGAAGCCCTGCCCGGACACGGCCACGTCCAGGTCACGCCCGGTCTCGACCATCGGCCCTTCGCTGAAGTCGGTAGCCGGGCGCTCAGTCATGGCAAACGCCCGCGACGGAAAGCTGTCACCAAACACCGGCATCGAGCGCGCCTGCTCCAGGTCGCGCTGGAAACCATTGGTGGAAACGTTCGCCAGGTTGTTGGCGTGGGCCTTTTGCGCCAGCGCGTTCTGGCTGGCGCCGGTCATGGCCACGTAAAGCATCTTGTCCACAGTCATCCTCCGCTGCACTGACGATCGTTTGCCGCTCGCCGTTGCTGTGCAGGCTCTAAAGCAAGTTCCGAACCAACTTTCTGAATTGATGAAAAAGCCCGTGATTACGGGCTTTTTCGGGGTTTTGCCAAAGGGTGGACGCCGGATATCCGGCGCCGGATTGCCGCTGGCGGCAAGATTCAGGGCTCGCGGCAACCGCCATTGCTGAATGGGCCGGCGAATTTCTTCCAGCCATCGCCCGGCGACCATTGCGAGCACACCAGCCGGCCATCCGCCTGACTCTCCCAGCGCCACCAGGGCGCGGTGCCGGCGTGGGCCTGGTACAGACAGAAAGCGGCGACCAATGTGACAACCAGCCTTTTCATCATCCCTCCTGCAAATACGACTGACCCCTTTCCAGGAAAGGGGTCAGTCCACACACGCTCAGCCAGCGACCATCAAGTCATCTGGATGATGGTCTGCATGATGGTGCTTTCGGTGGAGATGGTCTTGGCGTTCGCCTGGTAGTTGCTCTGCGCCTTGATCAGCTCGACCAGCTCCTGGGTCAGGTTGACGTTCGAGGCCTCCAGCGAGTTGGACTCGACGCTGCCCAAGGTGCCGGTCTTCGGCGAGTCGATACCCGGAATCCCCGAGGAGTAGGTCTCGGTCCAGCGCGTGCCGCCGATCTGCTGCAGCCCTTGCTCGTTGGCAAAGCTGGCCAGGGCCACCTGACCGATCGCGCGGGACTGCTGGTTGCTGAAACTGGCGAACATCACCCCGGTGGAGTCGATCGACAGGCTCGACAGGATGCCGGTGGCATAACCATCCTGGGACTGCGACATGCGCGCGGTCTCGGTGTTGTAGGAGGTCGTACTGTTCATCGACAGGCGCATGCCAGCGGTGTTTTCCGCCGAGCCATTGGAGGCCCAGTTGCCCGAGGCATCCTTGGCGGCCGGAATCCAGCCCTTGAGGGTGAAGGTGTTGTTGGTCACATCCCACTGCGCACCCGCCGGGGCACCCACCGGGATGCTCGCCGGGTCGGTGGCCATGGACGCCACGCTACCGTCGGAGTTGAAGGTCATGGACGCTTCCAGCGGTGCGGTGGAAGTCGGATCCATCGGGTTGCGACCATCGATCAGGGTGTACATGGTCCACTGGTTCGTACCGGTCTTGCGGTAGAACTGCTCCATGGTGTGCTCGTTGCCCTGGCTGTCATACACCTTGGTCGGGAAGGACTTGGTGTAGGTGGTGTCATCCGCAGGGTCGAACGTCGGGCCGGCTGGCGTGGCACTCGGCAGCGGGATGATGGTCGCCTCGGAGTTGAGGTTGATGCCCTGGTCGATGAGTGTGGTGGCCTTGGGCGCGAGTGCCGAAGTATCGATCTTCAGGTCAGTCAGCGCGCCGCGCTTGATGTTGCCGTTCTCGTCAGCGGCATAGCCTTGCAGGCGCAAGCCGTCAGAGGTTACCACGTAGTTGTCCTTGCTGTTCTGGAAGGCACCGGCACGGGTGTATACGCGCGCACCGTTGTCCGACAGCACGAAGAAGCCCTGACCCTGGATACCCATGTCCAGCACGTTGCCGGTGTTGTTGACGTCACCCTGGCTGAACTGCTGGGAAATCGCCGCCAGGCGCACACCGTTGCCGACCTGGTTCTTGCCCACGCCCAGGCGGTTGGCGCCGGCGTAGACATCGGCGAACTCGGCGCGCGAGGATTTGAAGCCGGTGGTGTTGACGTTGGCAATGTTGTTGCCGGTAACGTCCAGCTGCTTGTTGGCTGCGTACAGACCGCTAAGGCCGATATTGAAAGACATGCTGTTGCTCCTTTTTGCCGTTCTGTCGGCCTTAGATACCGATGGTTTGTACGTCGGACAGGGATACCTTGCCCACGCCCGCCAGGTTCAGCACCATCTCGCCGGTGGTGTTGAAGCTGACGCTGGTGACCTTGGCCGGCAGCAGGGTGTTCATCTGCACCGCCTTGCCGTCCACCGTGGTGGTGGCTGCGAAGGTATAGGTACCCGGGTCGACCTTCTCACCCTTGTTGTTGGTACCGTCCCAGATGAAGTCGCTGTAACCGGCTTTCTGCTCGCCCAGTTCGATGGTCTTGACCGTGTTGCCATCCTTGTCGGTGATGGTGATCTTGGCCTCGCTGATGGCCTGCGGCACCACGAACTGTGCGTTGAAGCTGTCGGCGGTATCGACGATCGCCTTGTCGTTCTGCACGATCACCGAGCGGCCGACCAGCGAGGACGCCTGCAGCGCTTGGGACGACGCCATGGCGCCGGTGATCGCACTGACCGACTGGTTCAGCGAGGTGATGCCTTCGAGGCTGCTGAACTGCGCCAACTGGGCGACGAATTCGCTGTTGTCCTGCGGATCCAGCGGGTTCTGGTGCTGCATCTGGGTGACCAGCAACTGCAGGAACGCATCCTTGCCGAGGGCCTGCCCACCGGTCGCGGAGCTGGTCGCAGAATTGGTCGCGGTGGTTTTCTTGGTGCTGGAGCTGACACCGGACGCCGCGATGACGTCGTTGAGGTTCACACCGCTGGTGCTATCGACTGCCATGGTCTGGATTCCTTATCACTGACCCAGGGTCAGTACTTTCTGCATCATGTTCTTGGCGGTGTTCATCAGCTCGGCGTTGGTCTGGAACGCACGGCTGGCGGAGATCATGTCAGCCATCTCCTCGACCACGTTGACGTTCGGGTAATAGACGTAGCCGTCCTTGTTCGCCGCCGGATGATTCGGCTCGTAGCGCGCTTCCAGGTTGCTCTGGTCTTCGACGATACCCTTGACCTGCACACCCTGCCCTGCTTCGCCCTGGTCCTCGAACAGCGACTGGCTGACGCCGCTTTGCGCGTTCTGGAAGGTGGTGGCGAACACCGGGTGGCGCGCACGGTAGGTCTGATCGATGCTCGACGACACGGTTTCGGCGTTGGCGATGTTCGAGGCGACGGTGTTGAGGCGGGTGTTCTGCGCGCTCATGCCACTGCCGGCAATGTTGAAAACACTGGAAAGGGACATGAATTACTCTCCGCGCAGGGCCGAAACCAGCCCTTTGAATTTACTGTTGAGCAAGGTGAAGCTGGCCTGGAAACCGATGGCGTTCTCCGTGTAGTTCGATTGCTCGATCTGGGCGTCCACGGTGTTCTGGTCGATCGATGGCTGGGTCGGCACGCGGTATTGCAAGGTGTCGTCGGCCATTGCCAGGCCTTCGGCCTCGATGTGGCGGCTGTTGGTGCGGTCCATGGCGAAGCGGCCGCTTTGCTGCTTCTGGCTCTCGGCGGCGAGCACCGACGAGAAGTCCATGTCACGCGCCTTGTAGTTGGGCGTGTCGGCGTTGGCGATGTTGTTGGCCAGCACTTCGGCACGCTGGGCGCGGAAGCCCAGTGCCTTTTCGTGAATGCCAAGCGCCTTGTCGAAACTGATGCTCATGTCGGGGAACCTTCGAAGGTTGGCCGGAATTTCGTTGAGCAAGGTATAGCAAGGGCTGTGCCAGAATTCCGAAAGCCCGGAAATGCTGGGCTACGACGCTGCTAGCTGATGGCGTGATGCCAGAAAAGCGGCAAAGTGCTTCCGCCTGGCGAAGCGAAAGCGGCAATTGCCGGGCGGCAAAAGCGGCAAAACAAAAAATTGACGTCAGCGCGGGAGACTGCCTTGAGTTTTAGGGTGAGGCACAAATCGAGCGCCGCCCGCACGGCGCTTCGCGGATAAATCCGCTCCTACAGTTTGTTGCAACGTGCCGAACCTGTTACGCCACGGTCGCCTGCCTCGGCGCATGGTTTGTGGGAGCGGATTCATCCGCGATGCGCCGCGCGAGCGGCGCTCGACCCACCCATTCACTTGGCCTGGTAGATGATCCCCGGGCTGCACTGGACCATCTGGTAATGGTCCGGCAACCCGTTCAGCGCTTCCGAAGCGCCGAGGAACAGGTAGCCCCCGGGCTTCAGGGTGCTGTGGATACGCATCAGGATGTCCTTCTTCACCTGCGCCGAGAAGTAGATCAGCACATTGCGACAGAACACGATGTCGAACTTGCCCAGGCTCGCATAGCTGTCGAGCAGGTTGAACGAGCGGAACTCGACGCGGCTACGGATTGCCGGCTTGACTGCCCAGCGCCCCGGCCCCTTGGCGTCGAAGTAACGCTGCAGACGCTCCTGGGACAGGCCACGGGCGATGGCCAGGCTGTCGTACTCACCGGTCTTGCAGTTGGTCAGCATCGAGCCGGACAGGTCGGTGGCAACGATCTGGGCCCCCATCTTCAACTGACCCAGGTTGCTGCGCTCGAACTCATCGATGGCCATCGAGATCGAGTACGGCTCCTGCCCCGACGAGCAAGCCGCCGACCACATGCGCAGGCGCTGCCCGGGGTTGTTCCTGATGAACTCGGGAATGACCTTGTTCTTCAGCACTTCGAACGGGTAGGTATCGCGAAACCACAGGGTTTCGTTGGTGGTCATCGCATCCACTACCTGTTCGCGCAGGCCACCCCGCGGCTGGGTCTGGATCCGCTGCACCAGCTCGCCCAGGCTCTTGATGCCCTGCTGCTCCATCAACTTGTTGAGACGGCTGGAAACCAGGTACTGCTTATTCTCGCCCAGCAGGATGCCACAGGCTTTTTCCAGGAAGACCCTGAACTGTTCGAACTCCAAATTACCCGTAGACACTACTGCCGCCTCTTTTAAATCACTGGTGCCGGAAACATGCCCCGGCTGCTTCAATTCGCTGCCTTGATCCGGTCGACCACGCGCTGGGCCAGGTCGTCCGGCTTGAACTTGGCCAGGAAATCATCCGCCCCGACCTTCTTGACCATCGCCTGGTTGAATACCCCGGACAGCGAAGTATGCAGGCAGATGTGCAATTTTTGCATGCGCGGATCGCTGCGGATCTCTGCGGTAAGCGTATAGCCATCCATTTCCGGCATTTCAATGTCGGAGATCATCATCAGGAACTCTTCTTCCGGCTTTTTGCCCTCCTCCACCAGCTTGCGCAGGTAGTCGAGCGCCTGTCGGCCATCGTTGAGCGCCACCACGTCCACCCCCACCGTCTGCAGGCAGCGGCTGACCTGCTTGCGCGCCACCGACGAATCGTCGACGGTCAGCACCCGCAGCAGCGTGGCCTTGTCCTGCACCTCGGCGTCGACCACGCCGGCAGACACCGACTCGGACGATGGCGCCACTTCGGCCAGCACCTTCTCCACATCGATGATCTCGACCATGCGGTTGTCGACCCGGGTGACGGCGGTCAGGTAGTGGTCGCGGCCCGTGCCCTTGGGTGGCGGATGGATCTCTTCCCAGTTCATGTTGACGATGCGCTCGACCGAGTGCACCAGGAAGCCTTGGGTCTTGGTGTTGTACTCGGTGATGATCACGAAGCTGTTGCGCGTGTCTTCCTGCAACCCCGGCAGGCCGGTCGCCATCGACAGGTCGAGGATCGGGATGGTCGCCCCGCGAATGTTGGCCACGCCTCGCACCACCGGGTGCGACTTGGGCAGCACGGTCAGCTCCGGACACTGCAGCACTTCGCGAACCTTGAACACGTTGATGCCGTATAGCTGCGCCCCGTTGAGACGGAACAGCAGCAATTCCAGGCGATTCTGCCCAACCAGCTGCGTGCGCTGGTTGACTGAATCCATTACCCCCGCCATGCCTGACTCCTTATGCGTTCTGCCTTTTTGGTGCTACATGACCACCAAGTCGGCACGGGCTTTGCTTTTTTGAGCGCCATGTACACGAAAACGACAAATTTCCGACGACTGACGCGCCTGCTGAGCGGCACGCTCGCCGCGCTGTGCCTGCTGGCACCCGGCGTTCGCACGCTGGCGGATGCGGTTACCTTGCCTGAACAGCTTATCGGTGTCACCCAAGGGTTTCTTGAATTCAGTGTCGAGGATTACCTGGCCACCACCCAGACGCCCGGGCGCTACGAAATCCAGGTCAACCCGCTCGATCCGCGTCTGCGCATGCCACTGTGCAGCCAGCAGCTGGACGCCTCGCTGGAGAGCCCGGCGCAACCGCTGGGCCGGGTCACCGTGCGGGTCCGCTGTGACGGCAGCGCGCCGTGGACCATCTTCGTGCCGGCAACCGTGAAGCTGTTCCGCGATGTGGTGGTGGTGACCCGCCCGCTCAAGCGCGACAACGTCGTTGGCGAAGCTGACGTGGCCCTGCGCGAGCGTGACGTCGGCACGCTGCCCCAGGGCTTTCTCACCGACCTCGACCAGGCGGTCGGCATGAAGATGCTGCGCCCGACCGTACTCGACCAGGTCCTCACGCCGCAGCACCTGGAGCAAGCCGAAGTGGTGCGTAAAGGCGATCATGTGGTGATCACCGCGCGCAGCGGCACCTTGAGCGTGCGCATGCCTGGCGAAGCCTTGGCCAAGGGCGGCCAGGGCGAACAGATCCGCGTGCGCAACCTCAATTCGCAGCGCGTGGTAAAAGCCCGTGTCACCGGCCCCGGGCAGGTCGAGGTCGCCATGTAGATTGCGCTGGCGGTGAGGAACCGCTTTTCCTAAACTGTGTCAGAACACGGGTTCGCGAGCTTGCTGACAGGCGGCTATGCATTTACGCCTAAAGTTTCTTTCGGGTTGGCCGAAAACAAGGCAAGCGTCCAAATACCCAGAGGTTTCTGATCATGGTCATCGACTTCAGTCGTTTGAATAATTCTCCGTCCATTACGGGCGGCGTTCGTGGCAACACCACGTCCGGCAACGCCGAGAAAACCGGCGAAACCCAAGAAGCGCCAAAAAGCGCCAGCGCCAGCGGAGAAGCGGTACACCTCAGCCAAGAGGCCCAGCAGTTGCAAAAGGTGAGCGACAAGCTGCGCGACCAGCCCGTCGTCAACAGTGCCCGGGTGGCCCAGTTGAAGCAGGCGATCGCCGACGGCAGCTACCAGGTCGATGCCGGCCGCGTCGCCAGCAAACTGCTCGATTTCGAAGCCCAGCGCTGACCGTTCGGCGCGCTGACTTCACGGACGCTATGTAAAGCCAAGAGTTAGCCATGCACGACATCACTTTGCTGCAACTGATCGAAGACGACATCGCTCCGACCCAGGAACTGCTCGACCTGCTCCAGCAGGAGTCAGTGGCCTTGCACGGTCGCGACATGGCGCCGCTGGAGGGCATCCTCGCCCGCAAGCAGTCGCTGATCGTCCTGCTCGAGCAGCAAGGCATGCGCCGCAACAACCTGCTTGCCAGCCTTGGCCTGAGCGCCAACCGTGCCGGCGTGCAGGCATTGGCGGCACAATCGGACAACGGCGAGCTGATCATGCAGCAGCTCGATGTGCTGACCCAGCTGATGGATGCCTGCCAGAAGGTCAACGAGACCAATGGCCGGATCATCCAGGTGCAACAACACGTCACGGCCAACCAGATCAGAATCCTTCAGGGTGGCGAAGCACCGTCGCTCTACGACAGCCGTGGCGCCACTTCTCCACTTGCCAAGCCCCGGGCGCTCAGCCAAGTGTGATTACTTCTATCAAGGCACGGAACATACTGGCAAAATGCCGTTACTTGCGTGTGTCGTTTTTGCCTGGAGATTGAAAACCCGTGTTCAATGAAACCGATGCCCCGCAACCGCCGAAGGTGCTGAACACGCCCTTGGAGATCGCGGCCAACCTGCGCCAGCTACAAGAAAGCCATGATCCGTTGATCATCACCTTCCACGAGCGCAGCCAGCGGTTCCAGAGCTATGTGGTGCATGTGGACCGTGACAGCAATGTCCTGGCGCTGGACGAAATGATCCCGCGCGACGGCGAAAAATTCATCGAGAACGGCGAACCGTTCCGCGTCGAAGGCTTCCATGACGGTGTGCGCATCGCGTGGGAGTGCAATCATGAACTGAAGATCAGCGAAGTCGACGGCCACCGCTGCTACCGTGGCGCGATGCCCGAAGAGATGACCTACCACCAGCGTCGCAATGCCTTCCGCGCCGCGCTGAAGCTGTCGCAACTGGTCGACATCATTCTCGACGGCAGCTACCTCAAGGGTAACGGCGCCTTGCGCGGCAAGCTGCTGGACATCTCTGCCACCGGCTGCAAATTGCGCTTCGAGGGCAATGTCGAGGACCGCCTGCAACTGGGCCAGGTGTACGAGCGTTTCAAGGCCAGCAACCCGCTGGGCCTGGTAGACACCATGGTCGAGCTGCGCCATCTGCACTATGAAGAGCGGATCAACACGACCTTCGCCGGTGTGCGTTTCCACAACCTCAATGGCCAGGCACAGCGCAAGGTCGAGAGTTTTGTCTACCAGCTGCAACGTGAGGCGCGGCGGTTCGACAAGGACGACTACTGATCGGCCCTTGAATGCAAAACGCCACCTACCGGGTGGCGTTTTTGTTTGAGGTTTGCAGGACCGGCCTCTTCGCTCCTACAGGTTGCATACAAGTTTCCAAAAAACGGTGCGGTCCCTGTGGGAGCGGGTTTACCCGCGAAGAGGCCGGAACAGGTCAGTACAACGCTCAAACCGACTTGCTGACCTCATCCTCAGGCCGAGCCTCTACCACCGGCTCAGCCTTCTGCTCATCCTCGGTATCCTCAGCCGCCACCGGCGCCTGCATCACGTCCTGCACCGTCTGCTCATCCACCCGCGGGTCAAGCGCTGCCGACAATGGCGAACCCGCCGCCGGCATCGCCACGTGCCCCAACGGCGCATCCTGCACCTGGTGCAGCCCGGTCACCGCCTTCGGCCGGATGCGCCACACCAGTACCAACGCGAAGAACGCAAAGAACGCATAGAGCATCTGCGCCCCCAGCACCTTCATCAGCACCCCCGCCGCCAGCGGCCCGATACAGGCACCGACGCCATAGGTGACCAGCAGCATGGCCGTCAGCGACACCCGCCGCTCGCTCTCCACATGGTCATTGGAAAACGCCACGGCCAGCGGGTACAGGCAGAACTGCAACAATGAAATCACGAAGCCAATGCTGAACAGCACCTCCAGCGGCACGCTTGGCAGCAACGCCAGCGGCACCGAAGCCAGCGCCAGGCCTATCGCAACGCTGCGGATCAACACCGCCCGGTCGTAGCGGTCGGACAACCAGCCCAAGGGCCACTGCACCAGCAGCCCGGCAAAGATGCAGCACCCCATGAACAGACCGATCTGCTCGGTCGACAAGCCCTGGCTGGAGGCGTACAGCGGCGCCAGGCCATAGAACGAACCGACGATCAGGCCTGACCCCAGCACCGTACTGAGCGACTGTGGTACCCGCTTGATGAAGAACTTGGGCTCCATCGGTGCCGGACGCAGGGGCGCCGGGTGGATGCGCCGGGTCATCGCCACCGGCACCAGGCACAGGGCGAAGCACATGGCCACCAGCATCAGCAGTTCCGGGCCCAGTTGCGGGTGCACCACCAGGATCAGCTGGCCAAGCACCAGGCCAAGGTAGGAGGCAATCATGTAGCCACTGAACACCGCCCCTCGGTGCTTGGCCTCGGCCTGCTCATTGAGCCAGCTCTCGATCACCATGTACTGGCACATCATCCCCAGGCCAACGATCATCCGCAGCCCGACCCACACCGGCAACCAGCTGGTCATGCCATGCCCCAGCACCGCCGCGCAGACGATGCCAGCGCACGTGGCATAGGCCCTGATGTGCCCTACCCGGCCGATCAGCCGGTGGCCGACCTTGCCGCCCACGGCCAGGCCGAAGTAGTTGGCAGCCATCAAGGCACCGACCCACAGGCTATCGACATGATCGGCCGCCAGGCGCAGCGCCAGGTAGGTACTGAGCAGGCCCGAGCCGATCAACATCATCAAGGCGGCGAAATACAACGACTGAAAGGGCTTCCAGATGTTTCGCATACGTCCCGTCGAGCTCCGTGGTCAGGTGGCGTTGGCTTGCTGGCAAGCATAAAAGCAAAATGGCCACGGCGCAGTCCCCTGCCCGCCAAATAAGCGGACAGGGGCGCGTCCAGTGCCGATTGTGTCGCGATCAGGCCTGTGCTGCCAGCACGCGCCGCTCCCAGGGGGTGATCTCGTTGAAGAAGTCGGTCAGTTCCAGGGTCTTGCTGGCAATGTAGCCTTCGATGAACTCGCTGCCGAACAGTTCCCGCGCCAGGGCGCTGCGCTTGAGACGTTCGAGCGCCGCATGCAGGGTGCACGGCAGGCTCAGGGCTTGCGGCACCTCGAACTCGCCCTGGATCGCCGGGGCAGGCTGCAGGCGCTGCTCGATACCGTGCAGGCCGGCGGCCAGGCTGGCCGCAATGGCCAGGTAGGGGTTGGCGTCGGCACCCGGCAGGCGGTTCTCGACCCGCCGCGCCACCGGGGCACTGGCCGGAATGCGCAGGCCGGCCGCGCGGTTGTCTTCGGACCAGCAGGCATTGTTCGGCGAAGCGTAGGGGTGGCACAGACGCTGGTAGGAGTTGACGTTGGGCGCGAACAGCGCGGTGAAGTCGGCCATGCACGCCTGCTGACCGCCGATGAAGTGATAGAAGGCATCGGTCGGCTGGCCTTGCTCGTCGCTGAACACATTACGCCCACTGGCGATTTCCACGACGCTCTGGTGAATGTGCATGGAGCTGCCCGGGGTGTGCGCCAATGGCTTGGCCATGCACACCACGCTCAGACCGTGCTTGAGCGCCACCTCCTTGAGCAGGTGCTTGAACAGGAAAGTCTGGTCGGCCAGCAGCAAGGGGTCGCCGTGCAATAAATTGATCTCGAACTGGCTCACGCCCATTTCATGCATGAAGGTGTCACGCGGCAGGCCCAAGGCCGCCATGCACTGGTAGACCTCCTGGAAAAACGCACGCAGGCCATTGTTGGAGCTGACGCTGAATGCCGAATGGCCAAGCTCGCGGCGGCCATCCTTGCCAACCGGTGGCAGGAAGGGTTGCTGCGGGTCGGTGTTGGGGGCGAAAACGAAGAACTCCAGTTCGGTCGCCACCACCGGTGCCAGGCCCAAGGCGGCGTAACGGGCGATCACCGCCTTGAGTTGACCACGGGTGGACAGCGCCGAGGGCCGGCCATCCAGCTCATTGGCGTCACAGATGGCCAGCGCCAGCCCTTCTTCGCTCCAGGGCAGCCGGTGAATCTGCGAGGGCTCCGCCACCAGCGCCAGGTCGCCGTCATCACTGCCATAGAAACGCGCCGGCGGGTAGCCGCCCATGATGCATTGCAGCAGCACCCCCCGGGCCATTTGCAGGCGGCGGCCTTCGAGGAAGCCCTCGGCGGTCATCACCTTGCCGCGGGGAACGCCGTTGAGGTCGGGGGTGACGCATTCGATCTGGTCGATGCCCTGGAGGTGCTCGGCCAGCGAGCGGTGGGCGGCGGTGGTCATGACGCTTGTCCTTGTTGTTATAGGCTGACAACAACATAGGCTGAGGGTGTTTAAAATATCAAGCACCCTCGGTATGACTGTGCCGGCCTCTTCGCGGGCTCGCCCGCGAAGAGGCCGGCACTGGTGAACACTACTCCCGCAAGGTCATGCCATTGGAGGGCAACGGCAACGCCGTCTTGTAGCGCACCTGCTTGAGGGCAAAGCTGGAGCGGATATTGGCCACCCCCGGCAACCGCGTCAGGTAATCGAGAAACCGCTCCAGCGCCTGGATGCTCGGCAACAGCACGCGCAGCAGATAGTCCGGGTCCCCGGTCATCAGGTAGCACTCCATCACCTCGGGCCGTTCGGCGATTTCTTCTTCAAAGCGGTGCAACGCCTGCTCGACCTGCTTCTCCAGGCTGACATGGATGAACACATTCACATCCAGCCCCAGCACTTCCGGGGACAACAAGGTCACCTGCTGGCGGATCACGCCCAGCTCCTCCATGGCCTTGACCCGGTTGAAACAGGGCGTCGGCGACAGGTTCACCGAGCGCGCCAGTTCCGCGTTGGTGATGCGGGCATTGTCCTGGAGGCTGTTGAGAATGCCGATATCGGTACGATCGAGCTTGCGCATGAGACAAATTCACCGGATTTTTGTGTTTATCCGGAATGTTTATCTCCACCGCCAGGCAAAGGCAATCAACTTGAGAGAAAAATTCTCCTGCCCTGCCACTAAGATGTAGATGACGCTGACCTGCCAGTCACAAGCCGGTACTCAGCGGCGGCCGCTTCAGAGCTCACAAAAACAACATCCGAGCGAGCGTAAAAAGCATGAACGAGTACGCCCCCCTGCGTTTGCATGTGCCCGAGCCCACCGGCCGGCCAGGCTGCCAGACCGATTTCTCCTACCTGCGCCTGAACGACGCAGGGCAAGTCCGTAAACCGCCGATCGATGTCGACGCTGCCGACACTGCCGACCTGTCCTACAGCCTGGTCCGCGTGCTCGACGAGCAAGGCAACGCCCAAGGCCCCTGGGCCGAGGACATCGACCCGCAAATCCTCCGCCAGGGCATGCGCGCAATGCTCAAGACGCGCATCTTCGACAGCCGCATGGTGGTTGCCCAGCGCCAGAAGAAGATGTCGTTCTACATGCAGAGCCTGGGCGAAGAAGCCATCGGCAGCGCCCAGGCGCTGGCGCTCAACCGCACCGACATGTGCTTCCCCACCTATCGCCAGCAGAGCATCCTCATGGCCCGCGACGTGTCGCTGGTCGAGATGATCTGCCAACTGCTGTCCAACGAGCGCGACCCGCTCAAGGGCCGCCAGTTGCCCATCATGTATTCGGTGCGCGAAGCCGGTTTCTTCACCATCAGCGGCAACCTGGCGACCCAGTTCGTCCAGGCGGTCGGCTGGGCCATGGCTTCGGCGATCAAGGGCGATACCAAGATCGCCTCGGCCTGGATCGGCGACGGCGCCACCGCCGAGTCGGACTTCCACACCGCCCTCACCTTCGCCCACGTCTACCGCGCCCCGGTGATCCTCAACGTGGTCAACAACCAGTGGGCGATCTCCACTTTCCAGGCCATCGCCGGCGGCGAGCAAACCACCTTCGCCGGCCGTGGCGTGGGTTGCGGCATCGCGTCGCTGCGGGTCGACGGCAACGATTTCGTCGCTGTGTATGCCGCCTCGCGCTGGGCCGCCGAACGCGCCCGCCGCGGCCTCGGCCCCTCTTTGATCGAGTGGGTCACCTACCGCGCCGGCCCGCACTCGACCTCGGACGACCCGTCCAAGTACCGCCCGGCCGATGACTGGAGCCACTTCCCGCTGGGCGACCCGATCGCCCGCCTGAAGCAGCACCTGATCAAGATCGGCCACTGGTCCGAGGAAGAACACCAGGCCACTACCGCCGAGTTCGAAGCCGCGGTCATCGCTGCGCAGAAGGAAGCGGAACAGTACGGCACCCTGGCCAACGGCCACATCCCGAGCGCCGCCTCGATGTTCGAGGACGTGTACAAGGAAATGCCTGACCACCTGCGCCGTCAGCGCCAGGAACTGGGGGTCTGAGATGAACGATCACAACAACAGCATCAACCCGGAAACCGCCATGGCCACCAGCACACTGACCATGATTCAGGCCCTGCGCTCAGCCATGGATGTCATGCTCGAGCGCGACGACAATGTGGTGATCTACGGCCAGGACGTCGGTTACTTCGGCGGCGTGTTCCGTTGCACCGAGGGCCTGCAGAGCAAGTACGGCAAATCGCGGGTGTTCGATGCCCCGATCTCGGAAAGCGGCATCGTCGGCACTGCCGTCGGCATGGGTGCCTACGGCCTGCGCCCGGTGGTGGAAATCCAGTTCGCCGACTACTTCTACCCGGCCTCGGACCAGATCGTCTCGGAGATGGCCCGCCTGCGCTATCGTTCGGCCGGCGAGTTCATCGCCCCGCTGACCCTGCGCATGCCCTGCGGCGGCGGCATCTACGGCGGCCAGACCCACAGCCAGAGCCCGGAAGCGATGTTCACCCAGGTCTGCGGCCTGCGCACCGTGATGCCGTCCAACCCGTATGACGCCAAGGGCCTGCTGATCGCCTCGATCGAATGCGACGACCCGGTGATCTTCCTCGAGCCCAAGCGCCTGTACAACGGCCCGTTCGACGGCCACCACGACCGCCCTGTCACGCCCTGGTCGAAGCACCCGCATAGCGCCGTGCCGGACGGCTACTACACCGTGCCGCTGGACAAGGCGGCGATCACCCGCCCGGGCAACGATGTCACCGTGCTGACCTATGGCACCACGGTCTACGTGGCTCAGGTAGCCGCCGAGGAGACCGGCGTCGACGCCGAAGTGATCGACCTGCGCAGCCTCTGGCCGCTGGACCTGGAGACCATCGTCGCGTCGGTTAAGAAGACCGGCCGCTGCGTGGTCGTGCATGAAGCGACCCGCACCTGCGGCTTCGGCGCCGAACTGGTGGCGCTGGTGCAAGAGCACTGCTTCCATCACCTCGAAGCGCCGATCGAGCGCGTCACCGGCTGGGACACCCCCTACCCCCACGCACAGGAATGGGCCTACTTCCCAGGCCCTTCGCGGGTAGGCGCGGCATTGAAACGGGTCATGGAGGTCTGAATGGGCACGCACGTCATCAAGATGCCGGACATTGGCGAAGGCATCGCGCAGGTCGAGTTGGTGGAATGGTTCGTCAAAGTCGGCGACGTGATCGCCGAAGACCAGGTGGTAGCCGATGTCATGACCGACAAGGCCACCGTGGAAATCCCTTCGCCGGTCAGCGGCAAGGTGCTGGCCCTGGGCGGCCAGCCAGGTGAGGTGATGGCGGTTGGCAGCGAGCTGATTCGCATCGAGGTGGAAGGCAGCGGCAACCATGTCGATGTGCCACAGGCGAAGCCGGTGGAAGCGCACAGCGCGCCCGCTGCGCCTGCTGTACCCAAGCCAGCAGCGCCAGCGCCGCAGCCGGTGGCCTTCCAGGCACCCGAGCATCACGTCGAAGCAGCGATCGTGCCGCGTCAGCCGGGCGACAAGCCGCTGGCCTCGCCAGCGGTGCGCAAGCGCGCCCTGGATGCCGGCATCGAGCTGCGCTACGTGCATGGCAGTGGCCCGGCCGGGCGCATCCTGCACGAAGACCTCGACGCCTTCATGAGCAAGCCGCACAACCCTGCCGGCCAGGCGCCGGGGGGCTATGCCAAGCGCACCGACAGCGAGCAGGTGCCGGTGATCGGCCTGCGCCGCAAGATCGCCCAGCGCATGCAGGACGCCAAGCGGCGTGTCGCGCACTTCAGCTACGTGGAAGAGATCGACGTCACCGCCGTGGAGGCCTTGCGCCAGCAGCTCAACGCCCAGTACGGCAACACCCGTGGCAAGCTGACCCTGCTGCCGTTCCTGGTCCGCGCCATGGTCGTGGCGTTGCGCGATTTCCCGCAGATCAACGCCACCTATGACGACGAAGCCCAGGTCATCACCCGCCATGGTGCTGTGCATGTGGGCATCGCCACTCAGGGCGACAACGGCCTGATGGTGCCGGTGCTGCGCCATGCCGAGGCTGGCAGCCTTTGGGCCAACGCCAGCGAAATTTCGCGCCTGGCCAACGCCGCACGGAGCAACAAAGCCAGCCGTGAAGAACTGAGTGGCTCGACCATCACCCTGACCAGCCTCGGCGCACTCGGCGGCATCGTCAGCACCCCGGTGGTCAACACTCCCGAAGTGGCGATCGTCGGCGTCAACCGCATCGTCGAGCGGCCGGTAGTGATCGATGGCCAGATCGTCGTGCGCAAGATGATGAACCTGTCCAGCTCGTTCGACCACAGGGTGGTCGATGGCATGGATGCCGCGCAGTTCATCCAGGCCGTGCGTGGCCTGCTCGAACAACCTGCCTGTCTTTTTCTGTAAGGAGCCGGAGTGAGCATGTCACAGAAAATCGACACCACCCTGCTGATCATCGGCGGCGGCCCGGGCGGCTACGTCGCCGCCATCCGCGCCGGGCAACTGGGCATCCCCACCGTACTGGTCGAAGGCCAGGCCCTGGGCGGCACTTGCCTGAACATTGGCTGCATCCCGTCCAAGGCGCTGATCCATGTGGCCGAGCAGTTCCACCAGACCACTCGCTTTGCCGGGCAGTCGCCGCTGGGCATCAGCGTCGATAGCCCACGCCTGGACCTCGGCCAGAGCGTGGCCTGGAAGGACGGCATCGTCGACCGCCTGACCACCGGCGTGGCCGCCTTGCTGAAAAAGCATGGGGTCAAGGTGATTCACGGTTGGGCGAATATCCTCGACGGCAAGCAGGTCGAGGTCGACGGCCAGCGCATCCAGTGTGAGCACCTGCTGCTGGCCACCGGCTCGAACAGCGTCGAACTGCCGATGCTGCCGCTCGGCGGGCCGATCATCTCCTCCACCGAGGCCCTGGCGCCCAAGGCTCTGCCCAAGCACCTGGTGGTGGTGGGCGGCGGTTACATCGGCCTGGAGCTGGGCATCGCCTATCGCAAGCTGGGGGCGCAGGTCAGTGTGGTGGAAGCGCGTGAGCGCATTCTGCCGACCTATGACAGCGAACTGACCGCGCCGGTGGCCGAATCGTTGAAGAAGCTGGGCATCGCCCTGCACCTGGGCCACAGCGTCGAAGGCTACGAAAACGGCTGCCTGCTGGCCAGCGATGGCCAGGGCGGGCAACTGCGCCTGGAGGCCGACCGGGTATTGGTGGCCGTCGGCCGCCGGCCACGGACCCAAGGCTTCAACCTGGAATGCCTGGACCTGAAAATGAACGGCGCCGCCATCGCCATCGACGAGCGCTGCCAGACCAGCATGCGCAACGTCTGGGCCATCGGTGACGTGGCCGGCGAGCCGATGCTCGCCCACCGCGCCATGGCCCAAGGCGAGATGGTTGCCGAAATCATTGCCGGCAAGACCCGCCGTTTCGAACCCGCAGCGATTGCCGCGGTGTGCTTCACCGACCCGGAGGTCGTGGTCGCGGGCAAGACGCCGGAGCAAGCCAGCCAGCAAGGCTTGGACTGCATCGTCGCGCAGTTCCCGTTCGCCGCCAATGGCCGGGCCATGAGCCTGGAATCGAAAAGCGGTTTCGTGCGGGTGGTGGCGCGGCGTGACAACCACCTGATCGTCGGCTGGCAGGCGGTTGGCGTGGCGGTTTCGGAACTGTCCACGGCGTTTGCCCAGTCGCTGGAGATGGGCGCACGGCTGGAAGATGTGGCCAGCACCATCCATGCTCACCCGACGCTGGGCGAGGCGGTGCAGGAAGCGGCACTTCGCGCACTGGGCCACGCACTGCATATCTGACACTGAAGCGGCCGAGGCCGATTTGACCCGCTGCGCCCCTGGCGCCGCGGGTCTTTCTTCATCAGTTGCCGCTCATTCGGAAATCGTGTTCTTGCCCGCCTCCTTGGCCCGGTACAACGCCTTGTCAGCCCGAGCCAGCAGAGCTTCCTGGCCTTCGCCTTGCTGCCATTGCACCACGCCATAGCTCATGGTCAGCCGGCATTCAGCCACCGGTTCGAGTCGCTCCATCACCCGGCGCAACTGCCTCGCAAGTTCCAGTGCCTCGCCCAGGGTGGTCTGTGGCAGCACCATGACGAACTCGTCGCCGCCCCAGCGCGCCAGCAGGTCGGGCTCGCGCACGCAGGTACGCAGGTTGTCCGCCACCTGGATCAGTGCCGCATCACCTCGGGCGTGGCCATGGCGATCATTGATCGGCTTGAAATCATCCAGGTCCATGGCAATCAGCGACAGCGGCTGGCGGAAGCGCCTGGCCCGCTCGCACTCATCCTGCAAGGTCTTCTCCAGCCGGTAACGGTTGGCCAGCCGCGTCAGCGCGTCGCGCTCGGCCAGGATGCGGTTCTCGTCCAGCTGGCGCTGCAGCTGCTGGTTGACCCATGACAGCTCGCGGGTACGCTCGGCCACCTGGGCTTCCAGCGAGAGGTTTCTCTGCTCCAGCTGCGCCACCAGGCGCTTGCCCGCATCGATGTTGCGGTGCGCACCGAGCACGCGCGCCACCGAGCCGTCCTCATTGCGATCGATGATGTGGCCACGGTCTTCCACCCACAGGTAGCTGCCGTCGCCGCAACGGCAACGGTACTCGATGAGATAGTGCTCATTGTGCTGGTTGATGTAGGCTTCGAAGTGCGCCATCACGCGTGGATAGTCTTCAGGATGGATGATGCTTTCCCAGGTCAGCACGGTGTTGGCCTTGGAATGGCTTGGGTAACCGAGCATCGCGTACCAGCCGGGGTTGCGATAGACGTAACCGGTATTGGCATTCCAGTCCCAGATCCCATCGCTGATCAAATTGAACAGCGTGGCGATCTGCTGTTCACTGAAACCGGCCGGAGCCGGCTGTGCTTCCTGATTCATGGACGCTCTCCCTGATGTCCAGCAACTGCGCCCCGGACAAGGTGCTGCCGACAGTGCTTGTGTTTGCCGCAGACGGCAACGTGCTTCTCAGACAGCCAAGCATAGGCCGCGCGGCTGACCACTGGAATAGTACGGGCATTGTATTTCCACTTGCGCGCTGGCATGGCTGATGAACCTTCAAGGAGCCCTCATGCACTACAAAAGCGGGATGCACGCTTTCAACGACGGAGTCCGCGCCGTTCTACCGCTGACCACCGGCATGTTGCCGTTCGGTCTGATTACCGGGGTGACTGCCATCGGCGTGGGCATGTCCCCGTTCGAAGCGATGGGCATGACCCTGCTGTTCTATTCCGGCTCTGCGCAAATGGTGGTGCTGCAGCTGATGCAGAGCGGCGCGCTACCGCTGACCATGGTGGCCACCGCGCTGGTGATCAACTTGCGCTTCCTGATGTACAGCGCAGCCCTGGCCCCGCATCTGAGCAGCCTGCCACGGCGTAAGACCTGGCCACTGTCCTACCTGCTATCCGACCAGTCGTTCGCCCTGTGCAGCCTGAAGTTCGGCGCTGGCGACCTCGGCCGATTCGCTTTCCCGTACTACCTGGGCACCGCCTTGCCGATGTGGCTCGGCTGGAACCTGGCGGTGCTGGCGGGTGTGTACCTGGGGACCGGCATTCCGGAGTCCTGGTCACTGGGCTTTGCCATTCCTCTGTCATTCCTGGCACTGCTGGTGCCGGGTATCCGAAACCCGGCAATGCTGGGCGCAGCGGTGGTCGGCGGCGCGCTGGCCGTACTGGCTCACGACCTGCCCTACAACCTGGGCTTGCTGGTCGCCTCGCTGGGCGGTGTGCTCAGTGGGTTGTGCATCGAACAGCTGCGCAAAGACGCAGCCGTGGCAACGGAGGCGCCATGACCGACATCAACCCATGGATCACCTTCGCCCTGATCGGCCTGGGCACCTTTGCGATACGGCTGTCGTTCATCGAGTTCTACGGTACGTTGCGCATTCCACCGATGTTACGCCGCGCGCTGGTGTATGTGCCGGCCAGTGTGTTGGCTGCGCTGGTGCTGCCGGCCGTGGTGTTCAAGGCCGGCCAGCCCGGGACCGACTGGGGCAACCCGCAGATACCGGCCGCGATCGTGGCCGGGCTGGTCGCCTGGCGCACGCGCAGCACACTGCTGACCCTGGGGGTGGGCATGGGCGGGCTATGGGCGCTGCAGCATTGGGGCTTCTAACGGTCGGGCACCATACTGAAGCGGTTGCGCCCGCCGCGCTTGGCCTCGTACATGGCCTTGTCGGCGAGCGCCAGGGCATCCTCGGCCGTTTGCGGGTCATGCCCGGAATGGTTGAGGTACACGCCAATGCTGGCGCCGACGGCCACCTCAGCCCCTTCCACCGCGATCGGTGCCGACAGCACATCACACAGTTTACCCGCGATATCACGGGCTGACGCCTGGTTGGTCACGGCCTGGGCGATGACCACGAATTCGTCACCGGCCAGCCTGGCCACCGTGTCATCAGCGCGCATGGCCGCCAGCATGCGCCCCGCAGCCGTCTGCAGCACGGCATCGCCCGCTTCGTGGCCATGCTGGTCGTTGACTTGCTTGAAGCCATCCAGGTCGATGAAGAACAAGGCAAACGCCGTCCGCTGTTTCAAGGCGAAGTCCAGCTCCTCATGCAATGCCGCGCGGTTGGGTAGCCCGGTCAGCGGGTCGAGCGTGGCCTGATCGAGCAGAGTCTTTTCCTTGCGCTTGCGTTCGGTCACATCCAGCGACATGACGAAAAAGCCCTCGACCTTGCCGTTGCGGATATCGGGCACGTACGTCGCGTGCCAGATCCGCGGGTCGTCGAGGCTGTAACGCACGTTGTCAGCCTCCACCCGCTCGCCGGCCAGCGCTTTCTGGAAGCAAGGCAACAGCTGCTGATACACATCCGCCGGCAGCACATCCTGCACCTTGCGGCCTTTGAGCTGGGTCGGCTCGACGCCGAAAATCTGCCGGTACACGGCGTTGTTGAAGCGGTACTCGAGGTTGGGGCCGATATGCGCGATCAGCACCGGGATATTGTCGGCGATGGCTTGCAGGGTTTCCTGGCTGCGGGCCAGCTCTTCGGTGCGCTGCGCCACCTGTTGCTCCAGGGTCGCCTGGTAGCGTTGCAGTTGCTGCTGGCGGCGCCTGCGCTCGCTGATGTCGCGCACGAACACCACCAATTGCTCGGTAACGCCACGCTCGTTGCGCAGCGCCGACACGCTCAGCTCGCTCCACAGTGCGGCATTGCCGGGGGTCATCAGCCGTACCTCGATGACCAGAGAATCCTGCTCGCCGGCAACGATCTGCTGCCAGGGCTCGTCCAGCTTGGCCAGGTCTTGAGGATCGATCAGCTCGCCCAACCGGGTCAGCACCAGCCACTCCTTGGCCCTGCCCAGCAACTGGCAGAATTCCCGGTTGGGCTCGAGGATGCGCCCGTCAAGGCCCACCAGCGCCTTGCTCGTCGGGCTACTGTCGAACACCCGTTGAAAACGCGCCTCGGAAGACGCCAGGGCGCCCTGCTCCGCCTGCTGCACCGCGCCACCCGAGTCGATGGCCAGGCTGCGGTGCAACATCTCGCGCTCGACGATCCGCGCGAGGTCGCGCAGGTGCGCCAGTTCGGTATCCGACACCTGGCGGGGGCGCGAGTCCAGCACGCACAGAGTGCCCACGGTCAGCTCGCCGGCAAAGCGCAGCGGCACACCGGCATAGAAGCGGATGCACGGCCCACCGGTCACCAGCGGGTTGTTTTCGAAACGCGGGTCGGCGCTGGCATCCGGGATCACCAGGATGTCTTCGGCATGCAGGGCATGGGCACAGAACGCCACATCGCGCGTGGTCTCGGCGACATCGATGCCCTGGCGCGACTTGAACCACTGGCGGTTCATGTCGATCAGCGACACCAGGGCCATGGGCACATTGATCAGTACACTGGCCAACCGGGTAATGCGGTCGAAGGTTTCCTCGGCCGGGGTATCGAGAATGTTCAGGCTCTCGAGGAAACACAGGCGGGCTGCCTCATTGAGAGGCGACGGGGCAATTTGCATGACAACGCGCTCGACTGGATCATGACCCGCAAACGATAGCGCCGCAGCGCTCAAGTGCAAGCCTTTCATCTCTTCTATCAAATGTCGCAAGCCGTATAATCGCGTCTTTTTGTAAGCCTAAGACGTATTTCATGAAGAAACTGCTTTGCGCCGTCGCCCTCGCCGTCGCTGCCATCCCCGCCGCCTTCGCCACCCCACCCGCCACCTTCACCGAAGCCAAGGTGGTCGCCAAACAGAAGATCTACCAGGACCAGGGCAACAGCGCCATGGGCGAGCTGTACTGTGGCTGCAAGTGGACCTGGGTGGGCAAGTCTGGCGGCCGGGTCGACCTGAAATCCTGTGGTTATGAAACCCGCAAGCTGCAGACCCGCGCCGAACGTACCGAGTGGGAGCACATCGTCCCGGCCTGGACCTTCGGCCACCAGCGCCAGTGCTGGCAGAACGGCGGGCGCGAGCAGTGCGTCGACAGCGACCCGACCTTCCGCGCCATGGAGGCCGACCTGTTCAACCTCTACCCGTCCGTGGGCGAAGTGAACGGAGACCGCAGCAACTTCAACTACGGCATGGTCTCTGGCGTTGCGCCGCAGTACGGCCAGTGCACCACCAAGATCGACTTCCAGCAGAAAACCGCCGAGCCACGCGACGAGGTGAAGGGGCTGGTGGCACGCACCACGTTCTACATGTTCGATCGCTACAAGCTGAGCATGTCGCGCCAGCAGCAGCAGGTGCTGATTGCCTGGGACAAGCAGCACCCGGTGACGGCCTGGGAGAAGCAGCGTGACCAGCGCATTGCCGCGATCATGGGGCACAACAACCCGTTCGTGACCGGTGAGCGCAAGTGGGCGCTGGGCTATACGCCGCAGGGCGCGGCTGCGGTGCCGGCAACGGCGGTAAAAGAAGCGGCAAAGCCGACGCTGGCCAGCACGGCGGCTGGCGGTGCGGTGCTGGGAAACCGCAATAGCCATGTGTATCACCTGGCCAGCGGTTGCCCGGGGTACAGCCAGGTTTCGCAGAAGAACCAGGTGGCGTTTGGTAGTGAGGCCGAGGCGCAGGCGGCAGGGTATCGCAAGGCGGGGAATTGTAAGTAACGGCGTGAGAGATGTGTGAGGGCTTGCAGGTGTTCGCCAGTAAGAGCATCTGC
>NZ_JABWRP020000016.1 GCF_014269035.2 Pseudomonas vlassakiae | reverse complement strand
TCTGGCTTTTACCTGGCCCAGCATCGGCAGCCAGCCGTGATATCGTTCCCCCTTATTCTCCCAGGGACTTTTCCATGCCCAGCACTACCTCACTGCAACCTGGTTTCATGATCGTCCACGGCAACCGCCTGGACGACCTGCGCAGCCTGGTCGTGAGTTGGATGCGCCGCTATCCGCTGGCACCGCTGGAAAACGAAATCGCCCTGGTACAAAGCAATGGCATCGCCCAATGGCTCAAGCTCGCCCTTGCCGAGGACCCACAAGACGATGACATGGGGGGTTGCGGGATTGCTGCCGCCATCGATGTGCAACTGCCCGGTAGCTTCATGTGGCAGTTGTACCGCAAAGTGCTCGGGCGCGACGAGATCCCAGAAGTTTCGCTGCTCGACAAAGCACCGCTGACCTGGCGCCTGATGCGCCTGTTGCCTGCGCTGATCGAGCGCCCGCATTTCGAACCGCTACGTCGCTTTCTCACCGATGACAATGACCTGCGCAAGCGCTATCAGCTGGCCGAGCGCCTGGCAGACCTGTTCGACCAATACCAGGTCTATCGTGCCGACTGGCTCAAGGACTGGGCAGCCGGCGAGCACATCCTCAATACCGCCCGTGGAGAGCGCAAGCCCCTCGCCCCAGGCAACCGCTGGCAGGCCGAACTGTGGCGGGCATTGCTTGAAGATGTTGGCGAACAGGGCATGGCGCAGAGCCGGGCAGGGGTACACCAGCGCTTCATCGAACGCATCAACAGCCTGCAAAGCGCACCTCACGGGCTTCCTTCGCGGGTGATCGTGTTCGGTATTTCTTCTTTGCCTGCCCAGGCATTGGAAGCGCTTGCCGGTTTGTCCCGTTTCAGCCAGGTATTGCTCTGTGTTCACAACCCTTGCCGTCACCACTGGGCAGACATCGTTGCCGACAAGGACCTGCTGCGTCACCAGTACAAGCGTCAACAGCGCAAGCCAGGCATGCCCGTGCAGCTGGATGACGAGTCGCTGCATCAGCATGCCCACCCATTGCTCGCAGCCTGGGGCAAGCAAGGCCGTGATTACATCAACCTGCTGGACAGCTACGACGACCCGGGCAGTTACCAGGGCGTATTCAGCGATGGCCGTATCGACCTGTTCAGCGAAGGCCAGCCCACCACGCTGCTGAACCAGCTTCAGGACGACATTCTTGAACTGCGCCCACTGGCTGAAAGCCGCGAGCTGTGGCCCGAGGTCAACCTGGCCAAGGACCGTTCGGTGCGTTTCCATGTGGCACACAGCCCGCAGCGTGAGGTGGAAATCCTCCACGATCAGCTACTGGCCCGCTTCAGCGCCGATCCGACGCTACGCCCGCGTGATGTCATCGTCATGCTCCCGGCAATCGACACTTACGCGCCGCATATCCGCGCGGTGTTCGGGCAATTGCAGCGCAACGACCCGCGCTACATCCCGTTTACCCTGACCGACCAAGGCCAGCGTGGCCGTGATCCGTTGCTGATTGCGCTTGAGCACCTGCTCAAACTCCCGGACAGCCGCTTCACCGTCAGCGAGGTGCTCGACCTGCTCGACGTTCCGGCGGTCCGCGCGCGTTTCGGCATCCGCGAAAGCGACCTGCCCACCCTGCACCGCTGGATCGAAGGCGCGGGTATTCGCTGGGGGTTGAACGCCGACCAGCGCGCCACCCTCGGGTTGCCCCAGGGCCTTGAGCAGAACAGTTGGCGCTTCGGCCTGCGGCGCATGCTGCTGGGCTACGCGGTTGGCATGGGAGAGGGTTGCGACGGCATCGAACCCTACGATGAAATCGGCGGCCTGGATGCCGCCTTGATCGGCCCGCTGGTCGCATTGCTCGATGCCCTCGATGTGGCCAACCAGGCCTTGTCTCAACCTGCCACTGCCAGTGAATGGGGGGATCGCCTCAACGCGTTGCTGCAAGTGTTCTTCCTTGCCGAAGAGGAGCACGACGAATACCTGTTGATGCAACTGCAGGAATTGCGCGATGGCTGGCTGGAAGTCTGCGAAACCGTAGGCCTGCAAGACCAGCTGCCACTCACGGTGATCCGCGAGGCCTGGTTGTCGGGCCTCGACGAAGGCAAGCTGTCCCAGCGTTTTCTCGCCGGTTCGGTGAACTTCTGCACCTTGATGCCGATGCGGGCCATTCCGTTCCGCGTCGTCTGTTTGCTGGGTATGAACGATGGCGACTACCCCCGCGCCCAGCCGCCGCTGGACTTCGACCTGATGGCCAGCGACTACCGGCCCGGTGATCGTTCGCGTCGCGAGGACGACCGCTATCTGCTGCTTGAAGCGCTGCTGTCGGCACGTGACCAGCTCTATATCAGCTGGGTGGGTCGTAGCATCCGTGATAACAGCGAGCGGCCCGCCTCGGTGTTGATCGGCCAGCTACGCGATCACCTGGCTGCCGGTTGGCGCCTCAAGGGTGATGCTGACGGTGAGCACCTGCTCCACGCATTGACTCAGGAGCACCCGCTGCAGCCTTTCAGTGCGCGCTATTTCCAGAAGGGCAGTGCGCTGTTCAGCTATGCCCACGAGTGGCAAGTGCTGCACCAGCATACCACTGACCACGAGCAGCCAGACCTCGACCTGCCTCCTTACGTCAGCGATGAAGCGCTGACGCTAACTCAGTTGCAGGACTTCTTGCGTCACCCAGTAAGGCATTTCTTCAGCCAGCGGCTGAAAGTGTTCTTCGAAGCCTTGGAAGCGCCCACGCCAGATGAAGAGCCATTTGTTCTGGACGCATTGCAACGCTACAGCGCCAGCGAGAGCCTGCTGGGCGCCGCCCTGAGCGATCCGGATAACGCCGAGCACGCATTACAGGCTCAGGCCCGGCGGCTGCAAGCCTGCGGCATGCTGCCTTTGGCGGGGTTTGGTGAACTGCTGCAGGCCGAACTGATCCAGCCGTTGCCCGATCTGCTGCAACGTCATCGCCAACTGTTGCAGCGCTGGCCAACGGTGGTCGACGGTGCGCTGCCGATCCACTTCGAACATGCAAACCATCGTCTTGAGGGGTGGCTGGGCCGGGTCTACAAAGCCGAAGATCAAAGCCTGTTGAGCATCACCACGGTGCCCAACACCATCAGCGCCGGGCGCAACACCTTCAAGTGGCACCGCCTGATTGCCAGCTGGGTGATGCACCTGGCAGCTTGCGCTGCGGGTTACCCCCTGCACAGCGCGCTGCTGGCCAGCGACATCACACTGCTGCTCGGCCCCTTGCCGCAGGCCCAGGCTGCCGAACAGCTGGGTCACCTGCTACTCGCGCGCCAGGCTGCGATGAATGCGCCGTTGCCTGTGGCCGCCAAGACCGCTTTCGCCTGGCTGGCCCAGGACGATCCTGACAAGGCCATGGCTGCCGCCATCCGAGCCTACGAAGGGGATGGCCGCACCAGTTTTGGCGAGCGCAGCGAAAGTGTTGCCCTGGCGCGGCAGTTCCGCGATTTCGCCGCGCTCAGCGCCGACGAAACTTTCGAAGGCTGGTGTGAAGCCTTGTACCGCCCCCTGTTCAGCGCCGACTGGCAGGCCCAAGGCAATCCGGAGAGTCAAGCATGACCCAGGCCCGTCCCCTGGCATTGAGTTTTCCCCTGCAAGGTAGCCAGCTGATCGAAGCCAGCGCCGGTACGGGCAAGACCTTCACCATTTCTGCACTGTACCTGCGCCTGATCCTCGGCCACGGCGGCGAGCAAGGCTTTGGCCGCGAACTGCTACCGCCGCAGATTCTCGTGGTGACCTTCACCGATGCCGCCACCAAGGAGCTGCGCGAGCGTATCCGCGCTCGTCTGGCCGAGGCTGCGCGCTTCTTCCGCGGCGAACTGGAAGGCGGCGACCCGCTGCTGCTGCAGCTGCGCGACGACTACGCCGAAGCACACTGGCCCCGCTGCGCCAACCGGCTGGAAGTCGCGGTGCAGTGGATGGATGAAGCAGCCGTGTCGACTATCCACGGCTGGTGCCAGCGCATGCTCCGCGAGCATGCCTTCGACAGCGGCAGCCTGTTCACCCAAAGCCTGGAAACCGACCACAGCGACCTGCTTGGCCAAGTCATGCGCGACTACTGGCGGCGCTTCTGTTATGGCATGCACGGCGAAGCGCTGAACTGGGTGCGCAGCCAATGGGGCAGTCCCGATGCCCTGCTGCCGCGCATCCGGCCGCTGTTCGGCCGTGTGCGTGCACAGCAGGACGAAGCGGAACCGCAAGCGCTGATCGATGCCGCGCTGCAACAGCGCGTCGAGCAGTTACGCCAACTCAAGGCCCCGTGGGCCCAATGGGCGGATGAACTGCAGCAGATCTGCCACGCCGCCGTGGCAGCGAAACAGGCCGATGGCCGCAAACTGCAGGCGCGTTACTTCGAGCCCTGGTTCGAGAAACTGCGTAAATGGGCCAGTGATGAACAAACGGTGGAGCTTGACCTGGGCACCGGCTTTACCCGCCTGACCCCGGCCGGGATGGCTGAAGCCTGGAAAACCGATCCGCCCGACCACCCGGCCCTGCATGCCATGCAGAACCTGCAGCAACAACTGCAGGACCTGACCAGCCCGGATGCCCGCTTGCTTGAACATGCCGCCGCTTGGGTTGCGGCGCGTTTCGAAGTGGAAAAACGCCGCCGCGCCGAGATGGGCTTCGACGATATGTTGCTACGTCTGCAGCAGGCGTTGCGCACGGAGTCGGGAGAACGCCTGGCGGCGCTGATCCGCGAGCAGTTCCCGGTGGCGTTGATCGACGAATTCCAGGACACCGACCCGGTCCAGTACGGCATTTTCGAAAGCATCTATCGGATCAGCGAGAACAACCCGGACACCGGCCTGTTCATGATCGGCGACCCCAAGCAGGCGATCTACGCCTTCCGTGGCGCCGATATCTACACCTACCTGTCGGCCCGGCGCGCCACCGCCGGCCGGCTGCACAGCCTGGACACCAACTACCGCTCCAGCCAGGCGATGGTTGCGGCGGTCAACCGAGTCTTCATGCAGGCCGAAGGCCGCGAGCAGGGCAAGGGTGCCTTCCTGTTCCGCGAAGCCGACGACAACCCGTTGCCGTTCGTCGAGGTTCGCGCCAAGGGCCGCAGTGAACGCCTGTTGATCGACGGCAAGGCGTGTGCGGCACTGCACTGCTGGCAGCTGGAAAGCGAAGAGCCGTTATCCAGCACGCTCTACCGTCAGCAGCTGGCCGCCAGCTGCGCCAGCCATATCGTTTGCGTATTGAATGGCGGCCAGCGCGGGGTGACCGGCTTCAGCGATGACCAGGGCGAACTGCGCCCATGCCAGCCTTCGGACATTGCCATCCTGGTACGTGATGGCCATGAAGCGCAGTTGGTGCGCAACGAGCTTGCCGCCCGCGATGTGCGCAGCGTGTACCTGTCCGACAAGGATTCGGTATTCGCTGCCCAGGAGGCCCATGACTTGCTGGCCTGGCTAAAGGCCTGTGCCGAGCCGGACTCCGAACGCCTGCTCAAGGCCGCGCTGGCCAGCATGACCCTGGAGCTGTCGCTGGCTGAACTTGACCAGCTGAACCAGGACGAGCGGGTCTGGGAGGGCTGGGTCATGCGTTTTCGTCGCTACCGAGAGATCTGGCAGCGTCAGGGTGTGCTGCCCATGTTGCGGCACCTGCTGCACGACTTTGAGTTGCCGCGCACGCTGATCGGCCGCACGGAGGGTGAGCGCGTGCTGACCAACCTGCTGCACCTGGCCGAACTGCTGCAGCAGGCGGCCACTGAGCTGGACGGCGAACAGGCGCTGATCCGTCACCTCGCCGAGCATCTGGCCAATTCCGGTCAAGCGGGCGAGGAGCAGATCCTGCGGCTGGAGAGCGACGAGCAGCTGGTCAAAGTGGTGACTATTCACAAGTCCAAAGGCCTGGAATACCCGCTGGTCTATCTGCCGTTCATCTGCACCAGCAAGCCGGTGGATGGCAGCCGCCTGCCCCTGGCCTGGCACGACAGCCTGGGCAACGCGCAGCTGACGCTCACTCCTGACGCAGCGCAGGTCGCCCTGGCCGACGAGGAGCGCCTGGCCGAAGACCTGCGCCTGCTCTACGTCGCGCTGACGCGTGCCCAGCACGCCTGCTGGCTGGGTGTCGCCGACCTCAAGCGCGGCAGCCAGAAGCGTTCGCAACTGCACCGCTCGGCGCTCGGCTACCTGCTAGGTGGTGGCCTGCCACTGCCCAGCTCGGAGCACCTCAAGGAGTGGCTGCAGAGCTTGCTGGCTGGCTGTGAACACATTGCCTGCCCGGCCCTGCCGCAGGCCAGTGATGAGCGCTACCGTGCGTCCCAGGCCGAACACGAGCTGATACCCGCACGCAAGCCACGACGGGCCGCCGCCGAACATTGGTGGATCGCGTCCTACAGTGCCTTGCGCGTGGGTGAACAGACCCTCGGCGCCGACAGCTCACAGGCCCAGCAACTGCTCGATGACGAAGTTGCCGATACCCAACCGATCCGTGAAGTACCCGGCGACGGCGGCGACATCCATCGCTTTCCCCGTGGCCCCAACCCGGGCACTTTCCTCCATGGGCTGCTGGAGTGGGCCGGACGTGAAGGCTTTGCCGAGGTCGCCGGCAACCCCAAGCTCATCGAACGTACGGTTGGCCAACGTTGCAACCGCCGCGGCTGGACCGGCTGGATTCCGACACTCAGCCAGTGGCTGCAGCGCCTGCTCAACGAGCCGCTGCCGGCCGGCCCTTCGCAGCTGACGCTCGCGCAACTGCAGCATTACCAGATCGAGATGGAGTTCTGGTTCGCCAGCCACAACGTCGACGCCGAGCAACTCGACCGCCTGGTGGCCCGGCATACCTACCCCGGCACGGCTCGCCCGGCTGCGCAGCCGACCTTGCTCAATGGCATGTTCAAAGGTTTCATCGACTTGGCATACGAGCTCGACGGGCGCTATTACGTGGCTGACTACAAGTCCAACTGGCTGGGCCCGGACACCCAGGCCTACGACACCCAGGCCATGGAAAAAGCCATCCTTGGACACCGCTACGACCTGCAGTACGTGCTCTACCTGCTGGCCCTGCATCGCCAGCTGCGCGCACGGCTGCCGGATTACGATTACGACCGCCATGTCGGCGGTGCCCTGTTCATTTTCCTGCGTGGCGCCAGCTGCAGTGGCCACGGCGTGTACTTCGCCAGGCCGCCACGCGAGCTGATCGAGGCCCTCGACGCGCTGTTCCGGGGCGCACACCAGCCTGAGCAGCAGGACCTGTTTGCCGGAGCCCTGACATGAGCCGAACCCTCGACGATCTCTTGCCTGCACCACTGCACGCTGAACACCTGCTGGCACTGGCTCCCCAGCACAACAGTGCGGACCTGCTGCAGTTGCTCGATCGCTGGGTCGAGCGAGGCTGGCTGCGTGCGCTCGACCGGGCGTTCGTCAGCTTTCTTGAAGAGCGGGCCCCTGGCAGTGACCCGTTGCTGCTGCTGGCGGCAGCACTGGCCAGCCACCAGCTGGGCCACGGGCATGTCTGCCTCGACCTGCAACAAACCCTCGCCGAGCCGGATTTCGCCCTGTCCCTGCCACCCGAAGGCGATGCCCTGATCGGCCCGTTGCTGTTGCCCTCGCAGCTGCTGGCCAACCTCGGCCTGCCCACCTGGCTGCAGCGCATTGCCGCGAGCCCCTTGGTGGCTGCCGGCAATACGCCGGGCCAGCACGCGCGTCCGCTGGTGCTCAGCGGCCAGCGCCTGTACCTGCGCCGCTACTGGAGCTACGAGCGGCAGATCGACCAGACCCTGCGCCAGCGCCTGAGCCAGGAGGAAGCAACCCCGGCCGACCTGCCTGCGCGCCTGGCGCAGCTGTTCGACGAAGGCGCCCTGGCTGGGCAGGTGGACTGGCAGAAACTCGCCTGCGCCCTGGCCACCCGTGCAGGCTTCAGCATCATCACTGGCGGCCCTGGCACCGGCAAGACCACCACGGTGGTGCGTTTGTTGGCGCTGCTACAGGCGCCTGCGGTGGAGCAGGGCAGGCCGCTGCGTATTCGCCTGGCCGCGCCGACCGGCAAGGCCGCCGCACGGCTGACCGAATCCATTGGCCAGCAGGTTGAACGGTTGCAGGTCAGCGCCGAGGTGCGCAGGCAGATCCCCACCGACGTCAGCACCGTGCATCGCCTGCTCGGCAGCCGCCCAGGCTCGCGGCACTTCCGTCACCACGCCGGTAATCTGCTGCCGCTGGATGTGCTGGTGGTCGACGAGGCGTCGATGATCGACCTGGAGATGATGGCCAACTTGCTGCAGGCATTGCCGCCAAAGGCGCGGCTGATTCTGCTCGGGGACAAGGACCAGCTGGCGTCGGTCGAGGCTGGCGCCGTACTCGGAGACCTGTGCCGGGATGCCGAAGAGGGCTGCTATTCGCCCGCGACCCAGGCCTGGCTGGAACACATCGGCGGCCAACCGCTGGCCGCCAGTGGCCTGAAAACCGGCGATGCGCAACGCAATCCGCTAGCCCAGCAAGTGGTGATGCTGCGCTTCTCGCGACGTTTTGGGGAAGGCAGTGGCATCGGCCAGCTGGCGCGCCTGGTCAACCGCCAGGAGGCCCAGGCGGCACGCGACCTGCTGAGCATGCCGCCAGCGGACGTGTTCGGCCTGGCGCTGCGCGGTGAGCAGGATCGGGCTTTCGACCGCCTGATTCTCGACGGCCTCGACCGCGGTAACGAAGGGCCTCAGGGCTATCGCAGCTACCTGCGCGCCATTGGCCGCCATCGCCCCGCACCGGGCAGCGCTTTCGACGATCCGCGCTGGGAACAGTGGGCTGCCAGGGTGCTGCACAGTTTCGAAGACTTCCAGCTGCTGTGCGCCGTGCGCAAGGGGCCCTGGGGTGTCGAAGGCCTCAACGAGCGTGTGGCGCGGGTGCTGCACAATGCCGGGCTGATCGACAACCAGCAACCGTGGTATGAAGGTCGCCCGGTGCTGGTGACGCGCAACGACTACGGCTTGGGCTTGATGAACGGCGACATTGGTATTGCCCTGCGCTTGCCGGACGAGCACGGTGAAGCGCTGCTGCGTGTGGCGTTCCCGCGTAACGACGGCAGTGGTGGGGTGCGCTTCGTGCTGCCCAGCCGCCTCAACGAGGTGGAGACCGTTTACGCCATGACGGTGCATAAGTCCCAGGGCTCCGAGTTCAGCCACACCGCGCTGGTGCTGCCGGATGCACTCAACCCGGTGCTGACCAAGGAACTGGTGTACACCGGCATTACCCGGGCCAAGCATTGCTTCAGCTTGATCGAGCCGCGCCAAGGCATTTTCGAGGAAGCGGTGCTGCGCAAGGTACGGCGTATTTCCGGCCTGATGCTTGAACAAGTCTGACGCTCCTACAGCTAGCCGGCGTTGTGCTATCGTTGCGCCGACTCAGACAGGTTTTGAGAGAATTCTCACATGACAGGCGCCAGGGAGCGGTTGACAGGCTGTGCGCTTTTGCTGCTTCTAGTTGCCCTGTCGCTGTTGGCCGGCCCCGTCCAGGCGGGCGGTTCCGCCACCTCCGCTCAGGCCCAGCAGCGTGCCAAGGCGGTAACCCAAGTGGTCCTGGGCATCTTCAGCTATGCCCGCTGGCCTACCGAACCTGTGCCCTTGCGCTTGTGCATGGTCGGCCCGACCGAATATGCCGACGACTTGATCAGGGGCAACGTGCAGAACTCCGGCCAACCCTTGCAGGTGCGCCGCCTGCTGGCCGACGACCGGAACGTCGCCCAAGCCTGTGACGCGGTGTACATCGGCAAGCTCGACGATGCCCAGCGCGATCACCTGTTCCAGGCCATCAATGGCCATCCGGTACTGAGCATCAGCGAAGCTGACGACCCGTGCACGGTGGGTAGCCTGTTCTGCCTGCGCGTCGGTGACCAGCAGGTCGCGTTCGAGGTCAACCTCGACTCCGTGGCACGTTCCGGCGTGCGTATCCATCCCAGCGTGTTGCAACTGTCACGGCGACGCGGAGCTGTGCCATGAAGCGTTCAGCCTGGAAGGCCGGCGTGCGTCCCACCTTGCGTTCGGTACTCGGCCGCGGCCACCTCAGCGTTGCCCTGATGGCAGTGGGCCTGGCCGGTATCTCGCTGACCCTGCTCGGTGTGCTGGCCCTGCGTGTGTACGCCCACCACAACCTGCACCTGATTGCCCGTTCGATCAACTACACCGTCGAAGCCGCGGTGGTATTCGACGACAGCGCAGCGGCCCATGAGGCGCTGGAACTGATCGCCAAAACCGAAGAAGTGGCGGACGCCAAGGTATTCAACAACGATGGGGAGCAGTTGGCGCACTGGCAGCGCCGTGAAGAAGGCGTGCTCGGGCACCTTGAGGCGCAGGTGGCGTCGGCCTTGTTGAATGGGCCGATCAACCTGCCGATCATGCACCAGCAACAGCAAGTCGGGCATATCGAGCTGGTCGGCCAGGGCCGCAGCTTGCTGCTGTTCCTGCTCAGCGGCCTTGCCGGCATCCTGTTCTGCACGATCCTCAGTGCCTTCGTTGCCTTGTACCTGTCGCGGCGCCTGCTTGGCGACATCGTGCGCCCCCTGCGCAGCCTGGCCAGTGTCGCCCACGCCGCACGTCGCGAACGCAGTTTCGACCGCCGTGTGCCGGAAGCGCCCATTGCCGAGCTGAACGAGTTGGGCAACGATTTCAATGCCTTGCTCGATGAACTGGAGGTCTGGCACGGCCACCTGCAAAACGAGAACGCCACCCTGGCTCACCAGGCCAGCCACGATAGCCTTACCGGCCTGCCCAACCGCGCGTTCTTCGAGGGGCGCCTCAGCCGCAGCCTGCGCAATGCTGCACGGCAGCAAGACCATGTGGCGCTGCTGTTCCTCGACAGTGACCACTTCAAGCAGATCAACGACAGCCTCGGCCATGCCGTGGGCGACGAAGTACTGATCAACGTGGCCGACCGCGTGCGTGCGCAACTGCGCGAGCACGATCTGGTGGCCCGCCTGGGGGGTGACGAGTTTGCCGTGCTGCTGACTCCGTTGCACTCGCGTGAGGACGCAGAGCGCATCGCCGAAAAGATCATCGCCAGCATGCAGCTGCCGATGCTGCTCGAGAGCGGCGAAAGCCTCACCACGTCGCTCAGTGTCGGCATCGCCTATTACCCGGAGGATGGCAATGACCCTGCCAGCCTCCTCAATGCCGCCGATGCGGCGATGTACCAGGCCAAGCGCAAGCGCCGTGGCCAGTGGCAAGCGGCGCAGACGGAACGGTCCGCCGCCGATTCCAGCAACAGGAGTTGAACCGTGATACAGCGTTTGCGTCTTTCATTCGTCGTGATGTTGCTGGCCTTGCTGGCGTTGACAGGGTGCCAGAGCGCGCCACCCAAAGGGCTGAGCGCCGAACAGATCGCCGTCCTCAAGCGTGAAGGCTTCGCCCCTACCGAGGAAGGCTGGGCATTCGACCTGTCGGGCAAGGTGCTGTTCGGCAGCGACCTGGACAGTCTCAATGCCCCGAGCCAGGCGATCGTCGAGCGGATCGGCAAGGCTTTGCTGGGCGTGGGTATCCAGAGCGTGCGTGTTGATGGCCACGCCGATGCTTCGGGCAAGGCCGCCTACAACCAGCAGTTGTCCGAGCGACGCGCGCAGAGTGTGGCCAAGGCGTTGATCGACGTTGGCATGCAGGCGCAGAACATTCATACCCGTGGGCTGGGCAGCACGCAGCCAGTGGCGGACAACCGCACCAGCGCCGGGCGGACCGAGAACCGGCGGGTGTCGATTGTGGTGGCGTCTTATTGAAATAGCTGTAGAGAATACAGTGCGGTGTAGCTGACAGGTGCCTGCCTTGAGACTTTCGGCGCTCATGAGATCGAGCGCCGCGCGCGGCGCTCGTTCTCATAGGCGCTGGAAATGCTCTGGCGAACACCTAAAGACCTTCATCAACCCTAAGCAAAGCGCATCTCGCGCGTCTCACCCATCAACAACGGCGCATTCGCCTCGGTCACCCCGCGGATGTAATCCCACAACAGAGTAATCCGCTTCAACTTCCTCAAATCCTCCCGGCAATACATCCAGAATTGCCGCGTCACCTCGATCTCCTCCGGCAACACCGTCACCAGCCGCGTATCCTGCGCCGCCAGGAAGCACGGCAATATCGCCAGCCCACGCCCCTGCAGCGCTGCGGTGTATTGGGCAATCACACTGGTACTGCGCAAATGCGCATTGGCGTTGGGAATCAGGTTGGCCAGGTACAGCAACTCTGAACTGAACGCCAGGTCGTCCACATAGCTGATGAACGGGTGGCTGGCCAGATCGCTGACCTGGCGGATCGGCGCATGGTTGTCGAGATACTCCTGGGTCGCATACAGCCGCAGCCGATAGTCGCACAGCTTGCAGCACACATAAGGCCCATGTTCTGGCCGCTCCAGGGCGATGACGATGTCCGCCTCGCGCTTGGACAGGCTGATGAAGTGCGGCAGCGGCAGGATATCTACCGAGATCGCCGGGTAGGCATCGACGAAGTGGCTCAGCTGCGGGGTGACGAAAAAACTGCCAAAGCCTTCGGTGCACCCCATGCGCACATGCCCCGAGAGCGCCACGCCGGAGCCGGAGACCTGTTCGCAGGCCATGTGCAAGGTGCTCTCGATCGACTCCGCGTAGCCCAGCAGGCGTTGCCCCTCGGCGGTCAGGACAAAGCCGTTGGTGCGTGACTTTTCGAACAGCAGCGTGCCCATCGCCCCCTCCAGCGAGCTGATGCGCCGCGATACCGTGGTGTAGTCGACGGCCAGGCGTTTGGCCGCGCTGCTGGCTTTGCGCGTGCGCGCCACTTCGAGGAAGAACTTCAGGTCGTCCCAGTTCAGCGCACTGAGGGAGGTCAGGTCTTTTTGCATGTTGATCCGGTTTTTTTGTGCGTTCTTGTTGGATGTTTGCACATCTATACTCGAAAAAAGCCCCAAGGCGCCACCTCGCGTTTGCCCGGCGCTGGCGATCTCGTCCTGACAATAATTCCAAGGAGAACGCAGATGAACGCACCACAGTCCCCTGACAAGACCAAGGTCGAGCAGGTCAAGCTGCTGATCGACGGCCAATGGGTCGAGTCGAAAACCAGCGAATGGCGCGACATCGTCAACCCGGCCACCCAAGAAGTGCTGGCGCGGGTACCGTTCGCCACCGTCGAAGAAGTGGATGCCGCCGTGGCTGCCGGCCAGCGCGCCTTCAAGACCTGGCGTGACACCCCGATCGGTGCGCGCATGCGCATCATGCTCAAGCTGCAGGCGCTGATCCGCGAACACACCAAACGCATCGCCCAGGTGCTCAGCGCCGAGCAGGGCAAGACCCTTGCCGACGCCGAAGGCGATATCTTCCGCGGCCTGGAAGTGGTCGAGCACGCGGCTTCCATTGGCACTCTGCAGATGGGCGAATTCGCCGAGAACGTCGCCAGTGGCGTGGACACCTACACCCTGCGCCAGCCCATCGGCGTGTGCGCCGGCATCACCCCGTTCAACTTCCCGGCGATGATCCCGCTGTGGATGTTCCCGATGGCCATCGTCTGCGGCAACACCTTTGTCCTCAAGCCTTCCGAGCAGGACCCGCTGTCGACCATGTTGCTGGTCGAGCTGGCGCTGGAGGCCGGTGTGCCGGCTGGCGTGCTCAACGTGGTGCACGGCGGCAAGCAGGTGGTCGATGCAATCTGCACCCACCCAGACATCAAGGCGATCTCCTTCGTCGGTTCCACCGAAGTTGGCACTCACGTGTACAACCTGGCCAGCCAGCACGGCAAGCGTGTGCAATCGATGATGGGCGCCAAGAACCACGCCGTGGTGCTGCCAGACGCCAACCGCACGCAAACCGTCAACGCCCTGGTCGGTGCCGCCTTCGGTGCAGCAGGCCAGCGCTGCATGGCCACCTCGGTGGCGGTGCTGGTGGGCAAGGCGCGTGACTGGCTGCCAGACATCAAGGAGGCGGCCAGCAAGCTCAAGGTCAACGCCGGGTGCGAGCCCGGCACCGATGTCGGCCCGGTGGTTTCCAAGCGCGCCAAGGAGCGTGTGCTGGGCCTGATCGAAAGCGGTATCCGGGAAGGTGCCAAGCTCGAACTCGATGGCCGTGGGGTCAAGGTGCCGGGCTATGAACAAGGCAACTTCGTCGGCCCGACCCTGTTCTCCGGGGTGAAGACCGACATGCAGGTGTACACCCAGGAAATCTTCGGCCCGGTGCTGGTGACCCTGGAAGTCGACACGCTTGACGAAGCCATTGCCCTGGTCAACGCCAACCCGTTCGGCAACGGTACCGGCCTGTTCACCCAGAGCGGCGCGGCGGCGCGCAAGTTCCAGAGCGAGATCGACATCGGCCAGGTGGGTATCAACATTCCGATTCCGGTACCGGTACCGTTCTTCAGCTTCACCGGCTCGCGCGGCTCCAAGCTCGGCGACCTCGGCCCGTACGGCAAGCAGGTGGTGCAGTTCTACACTCAGACCAAGACCGTCACCGCCCGTTGGTTCGATGACGACAGCGTCAATGACGGTGTGAACACCACCATCAGCCTGCGCTAAGGAGCACGCCATGCGTATCGCATTCATCGGCCTGGGCAACATGGGCGCGCCCATGGCCCGCAACCTGATCAAGGCCGGGCACCAGCTGAACCTGTTTGACCTCAACAAGACCGTGCTGGCCGAGCTCGCCGAGCTGGGCGGCCAGGTCAGCGCCTCCCCGAGGGACGCGGCGGCCAGCAGCGAGCTGGTGATCACCATGCTGCCGGCGGCGGCCCATGTGCGCGCCGTGTACCTCAACGAAGACGATGGCGTGCTGGCAGGCATCCGCCCAGGCACGCCGACGCTGGATTGCAGCACCATCGATCCGCAGACCGCACGTGAGGTGTCCAAGGCTGCTGCCGCCAAGGGCGTGGACATGGGCGATGCGCCGGTGTCCGGAGGGACCGGTGGCGCGGCGGCGGGCACGCTGACCTTCATGGTCGGCGCCAGCGCAGAACTGTTCGCCACGCTCAAGCCGGTACTGGAGCAGATGGGCCGTAACATCGTGCATTGCGGTGAAGTGGGGACCGGGCAGATCGCCAAGATCTGCAACAACCTGCTGCTGGGCATCTCGATGATCGGCGTGTCCGAGGCCATGGCCCTGGGCAATGCGCTGGGCATCGACACCAAGGTGCTGGCGGGGATCATCAACAGTTCGACCGGGCGTTGCTGGAGTTCCGATACCTACAACCCGTGGCCGGGCATCATCGAGACGGCACCCGCCTCGCGGGGGTATACCGGCGGGTTTGGTGCTGAACTGATGCTCAAGGACCTGGGGCTGGCTACCGAGGCTGCGCGTCAGGCACATCAGCCGGTGATTTTGGGTGCCGTGGCCCAGCAGTTGTACCAGGCCATGAGCCTGCGCGGTGAAGGCGGCAAGGACTTCTCGGCGATTGTCGAGGGCTACCGCAAGAAGGATTGACGAGCGAGGACTTCATCGCGGGCCGGGCGGCTTTCCCTCTGTAACTGCGCACCAGAGGGAGGAGGCCCGTACCGCGATGTTTTTTGAGCATTATTTAGGTAAGGGGGGTAAGTAATGCATGAAAACTCCCAAGCCAAAAAATGCGATAGTCAATATAATAAGCGAGGAGCCTAAGAAGATTAGGATGGTCTTGATTTTTGAAGGTAGATTATTTATTTCCTTAATATCAATTAGGTTTTTCCGTGCATAGATTTTAGGGATGAGTAGAATGAGCGATATATTCGTTAGTCGAAAGAATTTTCCCATCAAGCCAGCATGTAGCCAGAGTTCTTTTTCGTCGGTTATTGCATTGCAGTTTAATAAGAATCCTTCAATGTAATCAATTTTGCGATGAGCGATATATATTGTTAATGCCAGGTTCAAGAAAAGTAAAGTTGTGACTGTCATGCTGTAGACTAAAAAAATCCAGTGCATGATTGTCATTTTGCTACTGCCTCGTATAGAAGTTCTCCAGCCCAGGCGCCTGCTTCATTCCCAAATTTTCCGCCTGCCATTCCCCCCACTGTACCGCCGAATATCCCACAAGCGAGTGCTCCGGTTCCACCTGTCGCTACGCCAAACACCACGCTGCAAGCAGCACCAAGAAGAAGCTTGCCACTGGCTGCCCCAGCTGTAGTACCCACCAAACCCAAGGCTAATGAACTAACCTCGACATAATGCGCCTTTTTGCATTCCTCCTCGCGTCCGAGCGTACAGGCTTTATGTATCTCCAGCCCCGTAGCAGCGACGTCTAACGCAATCCCTACATACGTTCCTTTCTTGATCAGATTAGCAGCCGTCGCCACGCCTGAGACTTTGGTGGCATATCCTGCAATTTCGCCTGTATGCAAATAGCTCTTTGTGGATATCCCCAACGTCCTTTTGATCGAGCCTTTGTTCCTTAGCCCGGAACCGTAAGCAGCCAGCTTGTCCAACTGCTCATCCAACTTCATGAACAAGGCGGCACGCTTTGCAAGGAACTGATCGCGAGCGGTCATTGCCCCTGTCCCGAGGTGCCGTTGATGCAGCTTTTCGATTTCCATCAAGGTGGCCTCGATAGCTTTCAGGTGTTTGCTCCACCCTTCACTGACCACCCCTGCACCCATGGATGCATGTGCGATGAGGCTCTTCAAGGTCTCGAAATTGTCCAGGAAAAAGTTATCCACACCCTGGCCGTTGCGCATCAGCCCCAAGTGCGCAATTGTCGCCTGCCTCATCATCCAGGCTTCCTGGCTGGTGCAGGAAGCCGTGGTAGGGTCGCCGATGATGATAAGTTCACCGCTACGGACCACTGTATTGGCAATGTGTGAATTCAGCACGTCAAACTTTTCCAGGGAATGACCGGTCAGCGCCAGGTCGGATTTCAGCCTGTGATAGTTCTGCAGTTTGAGGTTCAGGTAAGCGCGGGCTTCAGACATGGAAGCACCCTCACGCGTATTTTCTGTTGCCGATACGGTCCCAGCCCCCGGCGATATTACCGCCGCCACTGCCGTCGTGGCGGCGCTGCTGGGTGTAAGTGGTCTTGATCCGCCCGTAATTGAGTTGCACCACTTCCAGCGGCACTCCTGTGTCCACGGCCTGCGAATACTCGGCGATGATCACCTCTTCGAGGATGATTTCGAAGTACCTGAGCTTGTCACCGCCAGCACGGCAGAGGGCGAGCTTCACCTCTTTCAGGTGCTGGCCTGTGCAACTGGCTTCCATCAGCTTGCAACTGGCACTGTCGAGGTACTTGGTGAAAGTAAAGTTGGTGACGGAGGTCCTGCCCGATGTTGCGCCGCCTGCAGAACTGGCAGTGGCAGATGTACTTTGGCGGACGCCAAAGTCGTAGCCCAGCACTTCAATCCATTTGCTGTATTTTTCGTCCAGTGCTTCGCCTGGAATACTGTCGATCTGAATGTAGGCGTCGAATGCCATGATTCCTCTCCTTGACATTGTTTTGGATGGGCAATGCTGCCCGGCGATTCGGGCGACCTTGTGCAGGCTAGGTCTGGGAGAGAACGAGAGCAATACGCTATGGGGCGGTGTGGCGCAATTCAGAAAAGGACTACAAGCAGGGGGATTCAAGCTGAGGGTAAATGTCAGAAGATGTTTCTGAAGTTCAATGGATTTATGGCTGTTTTGCTATTTCTGCTGCCGGTGTTCAACAGAGTGATGGCCCTGTAGGAAGTTTCGTGTTTTCCACAGGGCCTGCATCGCTCTGGCAAAAAATCAGGCGAAGACGAAATACTTGCGCACGGTTTCGACCACTTCCCAGGTGCCTTTCATCCCCGGTTCGATCACGAACACATCACCCGCTTTCAGGTGCTTCGGCTCTTCGCCTTCCGGGGTGATGATGCAGTAGCCATCGAGGAAATGGCAGAACTCCCACTTCTCGTAGTTGACCTCGAACTTGCCCGGGGTGCAGATCCAGGTGCCCATGATCTTGCTGCCGTCGGCCGACAGGTAGGCGTTGAGGTTGACGGTATGCGGATCGCCGCCGATGCGCTTCCACTTGGTGGCGTCCACGACCGGCGTCGGGCAGGTTTCGCGCAGGACGGTGATGAAATCGGACATGGCACAACTCCTGGTGACTGGCTGAATGACTCGTCACCATAGGGCCATCCGCCGAGCCGCAGTTGCCTGGGCTCGACGTCCAGCTGCCTGCCCGCGCTATGCCAGGGCGTTGACCTCGACGGTGACGTGGGCCAATTCCTCGTGCACGGCGAGTGCCTGGCGCACGCTGTCGGCGCTCAGTGCGGCCTGGGTGGCCAGGCTGAGGATGCAGGCGTACTGGTCTTTGCCCACGCGCCACACGTGCAGGTCGGTGATGGTGGCGGGTACCGGCAGTTCGGCGACCACTTCGCGAATTTCCTCGACCACCGGCGCATCCATCTCGGCATCCAGCAAAACGCGGCCGGTATCGCGCAGCAGGCCGCGGGCCCAGAGCGCCACCAGCACCGCACCGACCAGGCCCATTACCGGGTCGAGCCAGCTGGCGCCCCAGAACTTGCCGGCCAGCAGGGCGACGATCGCCAGTACCGAGGTGGCGGCGTCGGCGATCACGTGCAGGTAGGCCGAGCGCAGGTTCAGGTCGTGGTGGTGATGGCCGTGGTCGTGATGATGGTCGTGACCGTGATGGTGGTGATGGTCATGATCGTCGCGCAGCAGCCAGGCGCAGATCAGGTTCACGGCCAGGCCAATCACCGCAATGAAGATCGCCTCGTCATAGTGGATCGGCCCCGGCGTCAGCAGGCGCTCGGCCGACTGGAAGGCCATCAGCCCGGCCACACCGAGCAGCAGCAGGGCACTGGAATAGCCGCCGAGGATCTCGATCTTCCAGGTCCCGAAGGCGAAGCGCTGGTCCTTGGCATAACGACGCGCGGCCGCGTAGGCCAGCAGCGACAGGCCCAGGGCCAGGGCATGCGAGCTCATGTGCCAGCCGTCGGCGAGCAGGGCCATGGAGTTGAAGAACCAGCCCCCGGCGATTTCCGCCACCATCATGATCGCCGTCAGCCACACGGCCAGGCGTGTCTTGCGCTCGGCGCCTAGGTTGCTGGTGTGGAACTGGTGGCTGTGCTGCCAGCGGCCTGAGGTTTGTGTCGCCATGGTTTATCATGCTCCCGGAATGTCGAGAAATATACTATACCCCAGTATACCTATCATGGTGTGAAAGCGAATGGCACATACGATCAAGAGCAAGAAACAACTGCTCACCCGCGTGCGCAAGATCAAAGGCCAGGCCGCCGCCCTGGAGACCGCGCTGGAGCAGGACAAGGACTGCCTGGCGATCCTCCAGCAGATCGCCGCCGTGCGCGGCGCGGTGAACGGGCTGATGACCGAAGTGATGGAAGGGCACATCCGCGAACACCTGGTGGCGGAAGGGCTGAGCGCCGAGGAGCGGCAAGATGAGGCGGATAAGGTGGCGGCGTTGTTGCGGTCTTATCTGAAGTGATACCCCCTGGGGGTATAGGGTAGAAATGTAGGTTTCCTACAAGGCTGTAAGTTGAAGCCTACTTGGCGATCTGAACCATCCGCTGGTCGCCGGAAGTGTGCATAGTGTGTACTGCGCTTCGTTTTGGTTAATTCGGTGTGTATCATACACATCGACTGCCGAAGGAAGGGTGAATGCGCAGTCGTGAAGTGATCCAGCTCATTGAGGCGGATGGGTGGTATGAAGTCGAGGTGAAGGGCAGCCATCACCAGTTCAGGCATCCGTTCAAGAAGGGAAGGGTGACAGTTCCTCATCCCAAGAGCGATCTGCCTGAAGGCACCGTACACAGCATCCTGAAGCAAGCTGGCTTGAAGCCGTCCAGTGGCTTCGACAGCTCGAACAGCAGAGGAGACGCGCAATGAAATTTCCGGTCGTATTGCATAAGGACGCCGATTCGGACTACGGCGTGACCGTTCCCGATGTGCCAGGCTGCTTCTCTGCCGGTGCGAATGTCGCTCAAGCGCTGGAGAATGTTCAGGAGGCGTTGGCGCTTCATTTCGAAGGCTTGGTTGCTGATAACGAAGCGCTTCCGCAAGCGCAGGAAGTCGACGTCCATGTGGCGAATCCCGATTATGCAGGTGGGGTCTGGGCTGTCGTTGATTTTGATGTCACGCCGTATCTGGGGAAGGCCGTGCGGTTCAATGCAACACTGCCGGAAAACCTGCTGCAGCGGATCGACGAAAAAGTGAAGCGTGACCATCGTTATGCCTCCCGTTCCGGGTTTCTCGCGTCGGCCGCTTTACGAGAGCTGGCGCTCGCGCACTGAGTGATCAAGCTGCGTCAGAACCCATCTGGGCATTACCCTGGGCTCAAGCTCATTGCAATCTTTCAAGCGACGATAAACGTTCAGGCCTGGATCAATCGCTCAACCAACCCCGCCGCATACCCAGGCAACCCGGCAAAATCCCGCGCGCACAACAGCAATCGCCGGTTGGCCCAATCCTCTCGCAGCGCCACCCAGTGCACCGGCAATACGCCCTTCCAGCGCTGCACCGAGGCCAGCGGTACCACGCCGATACCGGCACCGCCAGCGACCATGCGGATCACCCCGTCAAACCCTTCGGCCCGCACCCGTACCTGCATGCGATGGCCTTCGCGCAGGGCCTGTTCCTCCAGGTAGAGCGCCAGGGCGCTGTTCGCCCCCAGTCCGACATGGCCATGGGCAAGGCTATCGACAAAGCTCGGGGCGGGCTCGGCGACGAGCGGATGATCCAGCGGTGTCACCAGCACCAGCGGATCCTCGCGAAACGGCAAGGTCTGCAGATGTGCGCTGGGCGCTGCGGTGGAAATGATGCCCAGGTCGGCCATGCCCTGGGTGATCGCCTGCACGATGCGCAGGCTGGGCAGTTCCTGCACATCGACACTGACCCCGGGGTTGTCGGCGAGGTAACTGGCCAGCAGTTCCGGCAGGTATTCGGTCAGCGCCGCGGTGTTGCACAGCAGCCGCACTTGCCCTTGCTGGCCCTTGGCATAGTGGGCCAGGTCGAACTGCAGGCGCTCGACCTGTTGGCCGATCAGCCGCGCATGCTGCAACAGCGCCTGCCCGGCGGGTGTCGGCTGCACGCCACGGCGATTGCGTTCAAGCAAAAGCGTGCCAAGCGAGGCCTCCATGGCGCGGATGCGAGCGCTGGCCGCTGGCAACGACAGGTGGCTGCGCCGGGCGCCGGCGGTGATGTTGCCGCATTCGACGGTGTGCTGGAAAAGCCGGAGATCGATCAGGTCGAAATGCATCTGCCTCTGTCCTGGCAAGAGTCTGGCTGAGAATATGGCAGATTTTCAGTCCAGCTGCGGCAAGCCATCATGGTCACCATGAATACCTTGATCGCTTTCTACCAGAACATCGGCCCGGCACTGACGCTGCTGGTGGTCATCACCTTCCTGCTGGCCGGTGCCGTCAAAGGTGTGATCGGCCTCGGCCTGCCGACCATCGCCATGGGCTTGCTGGGGCTGGCTATGCCGCCGGCGCAGGCTGCGGCGCTTCTGATCGTTCCGTCGACGCTGACCAATCTCTGGCAACTCGCAGCCGGTGGGCATCTGCCGGCGCTGCTGCGCAGGCTCGGGCCGATGCTGGCGATGATCTTCGTCGGTACGCTGCTGGGCAGTGCCTGGCTGGGCATCAACAGCGGGCCATGGGCAGTGCATGCGTTGGGGGCGGCGCTGGTGATTTACGCGCTGTATGGGCTGGCAGGCCCAGCGTTGCAGATGGCGCCGAAGCGGGAAGGGTGGCTGGGACCGGTCTGTGGGCTGGTGACCGGTGTGGTCACGGCAGCCACAGGCGTGTTCGTCATGCCCGCAGTGCCTTACCTGCAGAGCCTGGGCCTGAGCCGCGACGAGATGATCCAGGCGCTGGGCCTGTCGTTCACGGTCTCGACCCTGGCGCTGGCCGTCGGCCTGGCTGGCCAGGATGCCTTGGGTGGGCAAGCGCTGGGTGCTTCGCTGCTGATGCTGGCGCCGGCCCTGCTGGGCATGCTCGCCGGGCAGTGGTTGCGCCAGCGCATCAGCGCAGTGCTGTTCAAACGCTGCTTCTTCATCGGCCTGGCCGCGCTGGGCGGCCACCTGCTGATCAACGGTTAGCGGACGAGGCGCTGAGCATGACGATCGGCTGGATGTCGAAATCGCGCTCCAGGTAATCCATGCGCTTTTCGAAGAACTCGACCATGTGCGGCAATGCTGAATGCACGTCCAGCGCTGCCTTGTCGGCCCACACTTCATAGAACACGAACAGGGTCGGGTCCTGCTGGTCGCGCAGCATGTGGTACTCGATGCAGCCTGGTTCCTGGCGGCTGGGCTCGACGTAGGCACGGAACAGGGTTTCGAACGCTTCGGCCATTTCCGGACGGGTCTTGGCCTTGAGGATGAATGCGTGCTGCTCGCTCATGGGGCGTACTCACAGATAATTGGAGATTCGATTCTACGGCAATAATTAAGTTGAGATTCGTGACTTCAGGTCAATTGTATTTTGACCGCCAACTGCTGTATCCCGCGCCCATGAGCCATTACTGTGCCGTTCATCCATCCAATGACTCGAGGCCCAGCATGAAAAAGATCCTTCTGCTCAATGGCGGCAAACAATTCGCCCACTCTGACGGTCGTCTCAACCAGACCCTGCACGACGCCGCGCTGGCGCATCTGGACCGTGCCGGTTTCGATGTGCAGCAGACCTTCATCGACGGTGGCTACGACGCTCAGGCCGAAGTCGAGAAATTCCTCTGGGCCGATGTGATCATCTACCAGATGCCAGGTTGGTGGATGGGCGCACCGTGGACCGTGAAGAAGTACATCGACGATGTTTTCACCGCTGGCCACGGCAGCCTCTATGCCAACGATGGCCGTACCCGCTCCGACCACTCGCAGAAGTACGGCAGCGGTGGCCTGGTGCACGGCAAGCAATACATGCTGTCGTTGACCTGGAACGCACCACAGCAAGCGTTCGATGACCCGAGCGACTTCTTCGAGGGCAAGGGTGTCGATGCGGTGTATTTCCCGTTCCACAAGGCCAACCAGTTCCTGGGTATGACCGGGCTGCCAACCTTCCTTGCAGTGGATGTGATGAAGCGCCCGGATGTGCCGGCAGCCTTGGCGGCCTATGAAGCTCATCTGGACAAGGTCTTCGGCAAGGCTATCTAATCCCTGCACGGACCCGACACAGGCGCTCAAGTGAAAACCCGCTCCGAAGAACTCCAGGTATTCGTCGCCGTCATCGACTGCGGCTCAATCTCCGCTGCTGCCGAGCAGATGGGCCAGACCCCGTCGGCCGTCAGCCGCACCCTGTCGCGCCTGGAGGCCAAGCTCGGCACCACCTTGGTCAACCGCACCACCCGGCGCATGGACCTCACCGAGGAGGGCCGCTTCTTCCTCGAACGCTCGCGCCTGGTGCTGCAGCAGATGGACGAGATGGAAGAGCGCCTGTCGATGAATCGCCAGACGCCGTCCGGGCGCCTGCGCATCAACGCCGCGGCGCCGTTCATGCTGCACGCCATCCTGCCGTGGATCGGCGAGTTCCGCCGCCAGTACCCCGGCATCGAGCTGGAGCTCAACACCGACGACCTGATCATCGACCTGCTGGAACAGAGCACCGACGTGGCCATCCGCATCGGTGACCTTGCCGACTCCAGCCTGCATGCCCGCTCGCTCGGTTGCAGCCCGATCCAGGTGCTGGCAAGCCCGGAATACCTGGAGCGGCATGGTACGCCGAAAAACGTCGAAGACCTGAACGGTCACTGCCTGCTCGGCTTTAGCCAGCCTGAATCGTTGAACCAGTGGCCGTTGCGCCACGCCCAGGGTGACCGCTGGGGCATCCGCCCGGCACTGATCGCCTCCAGCGGCGAGACCCTGCGCCAACTGGCGCTGGCCGGAGAGGGCATCGTCGCCCTGTCGCATTTCATGACCCACGAAGACATCCGCGCCGGCCGCCTCAAGGTACTGCTGAGCGAGGCCAACAACGGCTACCGCCAGCCGATCCACGCGGTGTACTACCGCAACACCCAGCTGGCCCTGCGGATTCAGTGCTTCCTTGATTTCATCCAGCGCAAGTTGGCCATGTACGCCTGCTGAGTTGCCTGTTCGCGACAGGTCCTGTCCACAGGCGGCGAAACTTCCTGCGTTTGATTGCACAGTCACAGTGCTTCGGCCTTACTGACTGCTCAACAAAAACAACACCAAGGAAGTGTCATGCGTATTGTCCCGTTCCAGTACATGGCTCTGGCAGCCGCGATCCTGAGCTGTTCCTCGACTTACGCCGCCACGTTGGAAGGCGGCGCTGTAGCTGCCCCCGATCAATATGGTGCACAGGTTGCAGCCGACATCCTCAAGAAGGGCGGCAACGCGGTGGACGCGGCCGTGGCCACGGCCTTCACCCTGGCGGTGACCTACCCCGAGGCGGGTAACATCGGCGGCGGTGGCTTCATGACCCTGTTCGTCGACGGCAAGCCGTACTTCCTCGACTACCGCGAAGTGGCGCCCAAGGCTGCCTCGCGCAACATGTACCTGGACGACAAGGGCGAAGTCATCGAGAACCTGAGCCTGGTCGGCGTGCGCGCCGCAGGCGTGCCCGGCACGGTGATGGGCCTGTGGGAAGCCCACCAGAAGTTCGGCAAGCTGCCCTGGAGCGAGCTGCTGACCCCGGCCATCGGCTATGCCAAAAACGGCTTCAAGGTCGCCGAGAAGCAGTACCAGTACCGCAACGATGCCCAGGGCATGTTCAAGACCGCGACCAACTTCAACGACTATTTCGGCAACATGAAGGTCGGTGAACTGTTCAAGCAGCCGGAAATGGCCCAGACCCTCGAGCGCATCGCCGACAAGGGCGTGAGCGAGTTCTACCAAGGCAAGACCGCCGACCTGCTGGTGGCGCAGATGCAGGCCGACAAGGGCCTGATCACCAAGGACGACCTCAAGGATTACAAGGCCGTGTGGCGCGAACCCATGGCCCTGAGCTGGCGTGGCAACGTGGTCTATACCGCGCCGCCGCCAAGCTCCGGCGGCGTCGCCCTGGCCCAGCTGCTGGGGATCAAGGAAGACCGTGCGGCGGACTTCAAGGGCGTTGCGCACAACTCGGCGCAGTACATCCATCTGCTTTCGGAGATTGAAAAGCGTGTGTTCGCCGACCGTGCCGACTACCTCGGCGACCCGGCGTTCACCAAAGTGCCGGTCGACCAGTTGGTGGCCAAGGACTACCTGGCCAAGCGCGCCGCCCAGGTCAACCCGAAGGCCATTTCCGAAACCGACAAGGTCAAGCCAGGCCTGGAGCCACACCAGACCACGCACTTCTCGATCGTCGACAAGCAGGGCAATGCGGTCAGCAATACCTACACGCTAAACCTCGATTACGGCAGCGGCGTGGTGGTCAAGGGCGCGGGCTTCCTGCTCAATGACGAGATGGACGATTTCAGCGCCAAGCCTGGCGCCGCGAATGCCTTTGGGGTGGTTGGCGGTGACGCCAACGCCATCGAACCGGGCAAGCGCATGCTGTCGTCGATGAGCCCGAGCCTGATGACGCGCGATGGCAAGGTCGAGCTGGTGATCGGTACGCCGGGCGGTTCGCGGATCTTTACCTCCATCTTCCAGGTGATGAACAACCTGTACGACTACGGCATGCCGCTGGAGAAGGCCGTGGCGGCGCAGCGTGTGCACCATCAGTTGCTGCCCAAGGACACCATCTACTACGACAGCTACGCGCCGCTGACCGGGTCGGTGGCGGATGAGCTGAAGAAGATGGGCTATGTGCTGGAGGATCAGGGCTGGGAGATGGGCGATATCCAGGCGATCCGGGTGAACGGGGCGCAGCTTGAGACTGCTTCCGATCCGCGTGGGCGTGGGGTGGGGATGATCGTCAAGTAGTTCTGTATCGGCAGGGCTGGCCACTTCGCGGCGGTTCGGCGCCCCGGTATACCCGCTCGCACAGGTACAGCGCAGGATTCGAAACTTGCGCCGTACGTGCAGGAGCGGGCGTGCCCGCGAACGTCTCAGGTCAGACGCGGAACTGGCTGACCAGCATCTGCAGGTGACCACCCAGGCGCGCCAGCTCCACGCTGGACGCCGCCGTTTCATCACTGGCCGCCGCGGTCTGTTCCGACACATCGCGCACATTCAGGATGCTGCGGCTGATCTCTTCTGCCACCGCACTCTGCTGCTCGGCCGCCGCTGCGATCTGCTGGTTCATCGACTGGATGCTCGACACCGTGCTGGTGATGTTCTCCAGCGACGCACCGGCCTTGCGTGCCAGCTCGACACTGCTGTCGGTCAGCGTGCGGCTGCCCTGCATGGCATTGGCCACCTGCTGGGTGCCGTGCTGCAGGCTGGCCACCAACTCCTCGATCTCTTCGGTGGACTTTTGCGTGCGCTGGGCCAGGCCACGCACTTCGTCGGCGACCACGGCAAAACCACGGCCGGCTTCACCGGCTCGGGCCGCTTCGATCGCGGCGTTGAGCGCCAGCAGGTTGGTCTGCTCGGCCACCGACTTGATCACGTCCATCACGCTGCCGATCTTCTGGCTTTCCTGTTGCAGCAGGTTCATGGCCTCGGTGGAGCGGTGCACTTCTTCGGCCAGGCGTTCGATCTGGCTGATCGCCTCGCCGACCACGCGGTCACCGGCACGCGCTTCGTCATCGGCGCCGGTCGCGGCGTGAGAAGCCTGCTCGGCGTTGCGCGCCACTTCCTGAACGGTAGCGGCCATTTCATGCATGGCGGTGGCCACCTGGTCGGTTTCGACCTTCTGGCTGTTGGCACCGGCACTGGTCTGCTCGGTCACCGCCGACAACTCTTCGGCGGCGCTGGCGATCTGGGTGACGCCGTCACGGATGCCGCTGATCAGCTCGCGCAGGGTAGTGCCCATGCGTGCGATGCCTTGTTGCAGCACGCCGATTTCATCGCGACGGGTAACGCGCAGGTCGTGGGTCAGGTCGCCACTGGCAATGCGCTCCACGGCTTGCAGGGTATCGCGCAGCGGGCGGGTGATCTGGCGAGTGATGACCACAGCAGCAATGACGCCAGCCAGCAGCGCCAGCAACGTGGCGATGGTCTGCAGGCTGCGGGCCTGGGTGCTTTCTGCGTCGCGACGCTCCAGCTGGATGTTGTACAGCGCGTCGCTGCGCTTGACGATATCGGCGCCTTGCACGGTCATCTCGGCGCGGGCAACGGTGATGTCGGCAACCGCATCGCGGAACTGGCGCACGGCATCGCGGTAGGCCTGCACCGATTGCTCGAACTGCTGGACACGGGCGGCTTCAGCTGGCAACTGGCGCTTGAGGTTGTCGATATCGGCCAGCGCACCTTCCAGCTGGCGCAGGGCGGTCTGCTCGTTGGCGGCACTGTTGTCGGCAATGTAACCGCGCACGTCGATACGCACCTGCAGCAGTTGCTGGCGCGCCTTGCTGATCAGCTGGTACTGGGCCAGGCGCACACTGTCGGGCTCGGGGCGGGACATGACGTCCTGGCTGAGGACTTCCATGGCCTCATCGGCCCTGGCCGCCGACACGTTCATTGCATCACGGGCGGCCAGCGAACTCTTGTAGCCGGCGCGCATCTTGTTCAGCGATACCTTGTACTCGCTGATGGTCTGCCCCAGCTCCTTGAGCAGCACGACGTTGGCCGGGCTGGTGAAGGTGGTGACCAGGTATTGCTGCTGCTTGCTGAAGGCGTCGAGCTTGGCCTGGGTGTTGGCAGCGGCGGCGTCATCGCCATTGGCGATCATGTACTGCAGACGCGCGATGCGCAGGTCGGTCAGATCCTTGTTGAGCTGACCGATGTCACCCATCCAGTTGCTGCGGTCAATCAGGCTGCCAAGGCTGGTCCAGCCGGTCAGGGCCAGCAGGCCGGTTAGAACCAGCACCAGGCCGAAGCCCAGGCCGAGTTTGAGGTTGACGCTGATATTGGCGAACCAGCTGTTCATGCACGCTCTCCAGAAAATTCATTCGCTCACTGATCATCGATCGCAGGGCGTTGTTGTTCTGGGGGCCCGCTGATTCGTGCAGGTGTTATCGGCAGGTCGAAGGTAAAGCTGAATCGCTTTTGCAGTTGATTTGTAACTAAGCGAAACTCGCGGGAGCGGGCACGCCCGCGAAGGGCCGCAAAGCGGCCCGAAGGTCTCAAAGGCTGCGCGAACCGAAGGTATCGCAGCTGTTCACGTTGCCTTGGGCAAACCCGGCCTTGAACCAGCGCACCCGCTGCGCCGAGGTGCCATGGGTGAAGGAGTCGGGCACCACGCGCCCCTGACCTTGCTGTTGCAGCCGGTCATCACCAATGGCATTGGCGGCATTCAGCGCCTCTTCAACATCACCCGGCTCCAGCCAGTTCAGCCGCTTCTGCGCCTGGTACGCCCAAACGCCGGCCAGGCAGTCGGCCTGCAGTTCCTGGCGCACCAGCAGGCCATTGTCGCCTTCCAGGCGCTGGCCACTGCGCCGCGCGGTATCGACCTTGGCCGACACCCCGAGCAGGGTCTGCACGTGGTGGCCGATCTCGTGGGCGATCACGTACGCCTGGGCGAAGTCGCCGGCCGCAGCGAAGCGGGTTTCCATTTCGCGGAAGAACGACATGTCCAGGTAGACCCGCTGATCCGCCGGGCAGTAGAACGGCCCGACCGCCGCAGACGCAAAACCGCAGGCCGAATTGACCTGGCCGCTGAACAACACCAGCTTGGGATCGCGGTACTGCTTGCCCGCTTGGGCGAACAGGGCCTTCCAGGTGTCTTCCGTATCGCCCAGGATCGAGGCGACGAACTGCGCCTGTTCGTCATTGGCCGGCGGTGCCTTGCCGCCAGCGCCACTGGGTGCTGCCTGCTGTTGCTGTTGTTCCATCTGCCCGGCGAGCTGGCCAAGAATCTGCAGCGGGTCCTGGCCGGTCAGCCAGCCGATGCCGACAATCAGCAGCACAGCGCCAAGCCCCAGCCCCTTGCCGCCGCCAAAGCGCATGCCGCCGCCGCCACCTTCGCCGCGAGCATCGACCACATTGTCGCTGCGCCGGCCTTTTCGCCATTCCATGAGGAACTCTCCAGAGCGTGAAACATGAGGATAAAGATTAGATCACCACAGCCAAAGCCACTAATACATAACCTTTTGGTTATGTAATTGACCGGTGATTTCATTATCCATCCCTCGCTACCTGCCTGAAACTGCAAGTCCGCCTGCCGTGTACAGGCGTTTTCATAATTCCAAGAGAGGAATCCGGCATGCCTGCCCAGGACAACAGCCGCTTCGTGATCCGTGATCGCAACTGGCACCCCAAGGCCCTGACGCCCGACTACAAGACTTCCGTTGCCCGCTCGCCGCGCCAGGCACTGGTCAGCATCCCACAGTCGATCAGCGAAACCACCGGCCCGGACTTTTCCCACCTGGGCTTCGGTGCCCACGACCATGACCTGCTGCTGAACTTCAACAACGGTGGCCTGCCGATCGGCGAACGCATCATCGTTGCCGGCCGCGTCGTCGACCAGTACGGCAAGCCTGTGCCGAACACCCTGGTGGAGATGTGGCAAGCCAATGCCGGCGGCCGCTATCGCCACAAGAACGACCGTTACCTGGCGCCGCTGGACCCGAACTTCGGTGGCGTCGGCCGTTGCCTGACCGACCGCGACGGCTACTACAGTTTCCGCACCATCAAGCCGGGCCCGTACCCTTGGCGCAACGGGCCGAATGACTGGCGCCCGGCGCACATCCATTTCGGCATCAGCGGCCCGTCGATCGCCACCAAGCTGATCACCCAGCTGTATTTCGAAGGTGATCCGCTGATCCCGATGTGCCCGATCGTCAAGTCGATCGCCAACCCTGAAGCCGTCCAGCAGTTGATTGCCAAGCTCGACATGAGCAACGCCAACCCGATGGACTGCCTGGCGTACCGCTTCGATATCGTGCTGCGTGGCCAGCGCAAGACCCACTTCGAAAACTGCTGAGGACCCCGCCATGCCAATCGAACTGCTGCCGGAAACCCCATCGCAGACTGCCGGCCCCTACGTGCACATCGGCCTGGCCCTGGAAGCGGCCGGCAACCCGACCCGCGACCAGGAAATCTGGAACCGCCTGGCCAAGCCGGACGCCCCGGGCGAGCACATCGTGCTGATCGGCCATGTGTATGACGGCAACGGCCACCTGGTGCGTGATTCGTTCCTGGAACTGTGGCAGGCCGACGCCAACGGTCAGTATCAGGATGCCTATAACCTGGAAAACGCCTTCAACAGCTTCGGCCGCACCGCCACCACCTTCGATGCCGGTGAGTGGACCGTGCATACGGTCAAACCGGGTGTGGTGAACAATGCTGCAGGCGTGCCAATGGCGCCGCATATCAACATCAGCCTGTTCGCCCGGGGGATCAACATCCATCTGCACACGCGGCTGTATTTCGACGACGAGGCCGAGGCCAATGCCAAGTGCCCGGTGCTCAACCTGATCGAGCAGCCGCAACGTCGTGAGACCTTGATTGCCAAGCGTTGCGAGGTAGACGGGAAAACGGCCTATCGCTTCGATATCCGTATTCAGGGGGAAGGGGAGACGGTCTTCTTCGACTTCTGAGAGAATGCCGGGGCTGCTTCGCAGCCCTTTCGCGACACAAGGCCGCTCCCACAAAGACCTGCGTACGCCGATCACTGTGGGAGCGGCCTTGTGTCGCGAAAGGGCCGCAAAGCGGCCCCGGCAATCTGAAAGTCAGCGCCGAACCAGCAGGACGCCACTTTCCATGTGGTGCGTATACGGGAACTGGTCGAACAACGCACAACGCTCGATGCGGTGCGTGTCGTGCAACTGGGCAATGTTCGCCGCCAGGGTCTCGGGGTTGCACGAGATGTACAGGATTCGCTCGAAACGCCGGGTCAGCTCGCAAGTGTCCGGGTCCATCCCTGCACGGGGCGGGTCGACGAACACGGTGCCGAACGCATAGCTTTTCAGGTCGATCCCTTCCAGCCGGCGGAACGGCCGTACTTCGTTCAGTGCCTGGGTCAGCTCTTCCGCCGACAGGCGCACCAGCCGCACGTTATCCACAGCGTTTTCATCGAGGTTGCTCAGCGCGGCATTGACCGAGGTCTTGCTGATCTCGGTAGCCAGCACCTGGCGCACGCGGGTGGCCAGCGGCAGGGTAAAGTTGCCGTTGCCGCAATACAGCTCCAGCAAGTCGTCTTCACGCTCGCCGATAGCTTCGAACGCCCAGCTCAGCATCTTCTGGTTCACCGCGCCGTTGGGCTGGGTGAACGCGCCTTCCGGCTGGCGGTAGCTGAAGACGCGACCGGCGACATCGAGCTTTTCCACCGCATAGTCGCGGCCAATCACCAGGCGTTTGCCCTTCGAACGGCCGATCACGCTTACGCCGAGGTCTTCGGCCAGTTGCCGTGCAGCCACTTCCCAGGCCTCGTCCAGCGGGCGGTGGTAGCACATCGTGACCATGGCATCGCCGGCGAGGGTGGTGAGGAATTCCACCTGGAACAAGCGATTGCCCAGTGCCTCGCTGGCCTGCCAGGCGGCCTTCAGGCGCGGCATCAGCTCATTGATGCGCTGGCTGGCGATGGGGAAATCGTCGATCAGGATCGCCTTGTGCTTGTCGCCCGGGGCAAACATCGCGTAGTGGCGCTGGCCATCCTCGCGCCACAGGCGGAACTCGGCGCGCAGGCGGTAGTGCTCGCGCGGTGAGTCGAAAACGGCCGGTTCCGGCGCGCCGAAGGGCGCCAGCAGCGCGCGCAGGCGGGCGACCTTGCCCTCCAGTTGGGTGTCGTAGGCGGAAGGATCGAAGACAGCACTCATGCGTTGAACCAGCCCAGCTTGATGACGAACAGGATGGAAAGGATCACCAAGGCCGGGTTCAGGTCGCGGTGGCGGCCGGATATCAGCTTGACGGCGGTCCAGGAAATGAAACCGAAGGCGATGCCGTTGGCGATCGAGTAGGTCAGTGGCATGGCCAGGGCGGTCACGACCACGGGAGCGGCCTCGGTGATGTCGTCCCAATTGATTTCTGCCAGGCCCGAGGCCATCAGCACGGCGACGAACAACAGCGCCGGTGCCGTGGCGAAGGCCGGTACGCTGCCGGCCAGCGGCGCGAAGAACAGCGCCAGCAGGAACAGGATGGCGACGACGATGGCAGTCAGGCCGGTGCGGCCCCCGGCGCTTACGCCAGCGGCGGATTCGATGTAGCTGGTAGTGGTCGAGGTCCCCAGCAGGGAGCCTGCCATGGCGGCGGTGCTGTCGGCGATCAGGGCACGGCCCATCTTTGGCATGTGGCCGTCCTTGCCCATCAGGCCGGCGCGCTTGGCCACACCGATCAGCGTGCCCGAGTTGTCGAACAGGTCGACGAACAGGAAGGCGAAGATCACGCTGACCAGGCCCACGTCGAGGGCGCCTTTGATGTCCAGCTGGAGGAAGGTCGGCGCCAGCGATGGCGGCATCGAGACCACGCCACCGAACGGTGTCACCCCCATCAGGATCGAAGCGATGGTCACGGCCAGGATGCCGATCAGCACTGCGCCACGAACCTTCAGCGACTCGAGGCCGACGATCAGGAAGAAGCCCAGGGTAGCGAGGATAGGCGCTGGCTGCTTGAGGTCACCCAGGCCAACCAGGGTCGCTGGGTTATCGACGACGATGCCGGCATTATGCAGGGCGATGAACGCCAGGAACAGGCCGATGCCAGCAGCAATCGCCGAACGCAACGGCAGTGGAATGCTGTTAACGATCCATTCGCGGATACGGAAGATCGACAGCAGGAAGAACATCACCGCCGAGAGGAACACCGCGCCGAGTGCCACCTGCCAGGTATGGCCCATGTGCAGGACCACCGTGTAGGTGAAGAACGCGTTCAGGCCCATGCCCGGCGCCAGGGCGATCGGGTAGTTGGCAATCAGGCCCATGGTGGTCGAGCCGATGGCGGCCGCCAGGCAGGTGGCGACGAAGATCGCGCCCTTGTCCATGCCGGTCTCACCGAGGATGCTCGGGTTGACGAACAGGATGTAGGCCATGGCCAGGAAGGTCGTGACGCCCGCAAGAATCTCGGTGCGCACATTGGTATCGTGTGCTTTTAGTTGAAACAGCCTTTCCAGCATGCCCGCTCCCCAGGGCGCCCTCGCGCCGTGAATGTATCGACCCCATCAGCAAAGCACAGACCGAAGCCGATGCCGTGGTTTTGTGTGGGGAGGAAAAAAGCCGCGCATCATACCAGCATGCTCGGCAGGGGCCTATGGCCGATCCAGGAGAGCGATCAACCGTTATGCAACCGGTCGCGCCTGGCCAGTGTCGGGAACAGTTTTATCCACACGCCGGTCACCACCAGGGTACCGACCCCGCCGAGCACCACCGCCGGCACCGTGCCAAACCAGTGCGCGGTGACCCCGGACTCGAACTCGCCCAGCTGGTTCGAAGCGCCGATGAACAACCCGTTAACCGCGCTCACCCGGCCGCGCATCTCGTCTGGCGTCTCCAGCTGCACGAAGGCGCCGCGGATCACCATGCTGATCATGTCCGCCGCGCCCAGCACCACCAGCACCGCCAGCGAGAACCAGAACGAGGTCGAGAGGCCGAACGCGATGGTGGCCACGCCGAACAGCCCGACGGCAGTGAACATGGTGCGCCCGACCTTGCGCTCGACCGGGAACCGCGCCAGCCACAGCGACATCAACAGAGCCCCGACTGCAGGTGCGGAACGCAGCAGGCCCAGGCCCCATGGGCCGGTGAGCAGGATGTCCTTGGCAAATACCGGCAGCAGCGCGGTGGCGCCACCCAGCAGCACGGCGAACAGGTCCAGCGAAATGGCCCCGAGAATGTCCGGCCGGCTGCGGATGAAGCGGATCCCGGCCATCAGCGATTCAATGCTGGCGCGGCCGCGCTGGGGCACTTGCTGGCGCGAGTCGAGGCTGAGCATGAGCAGGCAGGCGATGGCATACAGGGCAACGGTCGGACCGTACACCCAGATGCTGCCGAACGCGTACAGGAAGCCGCCCACGGCCGGAGCGACGATGGTAGCCGCCTGGGTTGCCGAGGCGGAGGCGGCTACTGCTCGCGGGAACAGCCCTGGCGGCACGACGTTGGGTAGCAGCGCCTGGGTCGCCGGCATCTCGAACGAGCGGGTGGCACCGAGCAGGAAGGCCAGGGCGAAGATCAGTTCGCGGCTGACATTGTCGGTGGCACTGCCCACGGCCAGCGCCAGGGCGATAAGCCCCTGCAAGCTCTGGCACAGCGCCGCCACCTTGCGCCGGTCATAGCGGTCGGCGACATGCCCGGTATGCAGCATGAACAGCACCCGGGGCGCGAATTCGACCAGGCCGACCAGGCCCAGATCGAGCACATTGCCGGTCAGCTGGTAGAGGTGCCAGCCAATGGCCACGGTGAGCATCTGGAAGCCACTGGCGGTGAACACCCGGGCCAGCCAGAAGGCGACGAAAGGGCGGTGATGACGCAACAACTGCGGTGCGGAATCGGACATCGGGAACCTGTTGGTTTCGGCGCAGTAGAGGGGCTCGCAGCGTATCATCTGTTTGTAACAACCGGTTACTGTTTGCCGTGATCGGCACTTTTCCATGCCCCGTGGAAGGGGGTGGGGCAACCGGTCACGCGGCAAACAACCGCACGCCTCGGTGGCCCATTCGGGACTATGCTTTCTAGCAGTCGTTGATCTGGATCAATCGTTGCTTTCGCAACGAATGAGCAACGAATTGGCCCTTGGGCCGGAATCCCTGCGATCGAACAGAACAATTCCAACGCGCCGCACTCGACTACGTGGGGGCAGTGGGCGACTAGGCCACAAGCCCGGACGCCGGATTATCTGAAGAGGAAGCACCATGTTCGGAATAGAGGCCTTAGAGCTCGCCCGAATGCAGTTTGCCTTTACCGTGTCGTTCCACATCCTGTTCCCGGCCATCACCATTGGCCTGGCGAGCTACCTGGCGGTTCTCGAAGGCCTCTGGCTACGGACCGACAAGCAGGTCTACCGTGATCTCTATCACTTCTGGTCGAAGATCTTCGCCGTCAACTTCGGCATGGGCGTGGTCTCCGGGTTGGTCATGGCCTACCAGTTCGGCACCAACTGGAGCCGCTTCTCGGAATTCGCAGGTTCAGTCACCGGCCCCTTGCTGACGTATGAAGTGCTGACGGCATTCTTCCTCGAGGCGGGCTTCCTCGGCGTCATGCTGTTCGGCTGGAACCGTGTCGGGCGTGGCTTGCATTTCTTTTCCACGTGCATGGTGGCGCTGGGCACGCTGGTGTCGACCTTCTGGATCCTTGCCTCGAACAGCTGGATGCACACCCCGCAGGGCCACGCGATCGTCGATGGCAGGGTTGTGCCGATGGACTGGTTCGCGATTGTCTTCAACCCATCATTCCCCTTCCGCCTGATGCACATGGCCACTGCGGCTTTCGTCGCCACGGCCTTTTTCGTCGGTGCCTCGGCGGCCTGGCACCTGCTGCGCGGGCGGGACAACCCTGCCGTGCGCAAGATGCTGTCGATGGCCATGTGGATGGCCCTGATCGTCGCGCCGGTGCAGGCGGTGATCGGCGACTTCCATGGCCTGAACACGCTGAAGCATCAGCCGGTCAAGATTGCAGCCATCGAGGGCCACTGGGAAAACCAACCGGGTGAGCCGACCCCGCTGATCCTGTTCGGCATTCCCGACATGAAAGCCGAAACCACCCATTTCAAGATCGAGATCCCGGTGCTCGGCAGCCTGATTCTCACCCATAGCCTGGACAAGCAAGTCCCTGCCATGAAGGAATTCCCTGCCGAGGACAGGCCCAATTCGACCATTATCTTCTGGTCGTTCAGGGTCATGGTCGCCATGGGCCTGTTGATGATTGCCGCAGGGCTTTGGAGCCTGCTGTTGCGCAGGGGGGGCAAGCTCTACAGCTCACGCCCGTTCCTGCATTTCGTGATGTGGATGGGGCCCTCCGGACTGCTGGCCATCCTGGCAGGCTGGATCACCACTGAGGTGGGGCGCCAGCCGTGGGTGGTCTACGGCCTGATGCGCACTGCCGACGGTGTTTCCAACCACAGCTACGCCCAGCTCGGGTTTACCTTGATCGCGTTCGTGGTGGTGTATTTCGCGCTGTTCGGGACAGGCTTCGCCTACATGATGCGTCTGGTCCGCAAAGGGCCTCATACCGGCGAAGGCGATGATCAGCGTCCGGGTGGCCCAGGCCAGAAACGTACCCCGGCACGGCCGTTGTCGGCCGCCGACGAGGGCAGCGATGCCGTCTCCGCCAACCTGAGCAAGGGGAACTGAGCCATGGGTATCGACCTTTCGCTGATCTGGGCCGTGATCATCATCTTTGGCGTCATGATGTACGTGGTGATGGACGGCTTCGATCTGGGGATCGGCATGCTTTTCCCCTTCGTCAAGGGCGAGCGTGACCGTGATGTGATGATGAATACCGTTGCCCCCGTGTGGGACGGCAACGAAACCTGGCTGGTGCTCGGCGGTGCCGGTCTGTTCGGGGCGTTCCCGATGGCCTATGCGGTGGTGCTCGAGGCGCTGTACTTGCCACTGATCCTGATGCTGATCGGCTTGATCTTCCGCGGTGTGGCGTTCGAGTTTCGCTTCAAGGCGACGGCCGAGAAGCGCCATATCTGGGACAAGGCGTTCATCGGCGGCTCGCTGGTCGCGACGTTCTTCCAGGGCGTGGCCTTGGGGGCCTTCCTCGAAGGCTTCAAGGTGGTCGACCGGCATTTCGCCGGTGGTACCCTCGACTGGCTGACACCGTTCAGCCTGTTCTGCGGCCTTGGCTTGATCGTCGCCTACACCCTGCTGGGCTGCACCTGGCTGATCATGAAGACCGAGGGCGATCTGCAAACGCGAATGCACGACCTCGCACGGCCTTTGGCGCTGGTGCTGCTGGCGGTCATCGGCATCGTCAGCCTGTGGACCCCGATCGCGTATCCACAGATTGCCGACCGCTGGTTCAGCATGCCCAACCTGTTCTGGTTCATGCCGGTGCCGTTGCTGGTGCTGGTGACCTTCTACGGCCTGCTCAAGGCGGTGGCGCGCAATGCGCACTACACGCCATTCCTGCTGACCCTGGTGCTGATCTTCCTGGGTTACAGCGGGCTGGGCATCAGCCTGTGGCCGAACATCATCCCACCGTCGATCTCGATCTGGGACGCTGCCGCGCCACCGCAGAGCCAAGGTTTCATGCTGGTGGGCACGCTGTTCATCCTGCCGTTCATCCTCATGTATACCTTCTGGAGCTACTACGTGTTCCGCGGCAAGGTAACCCATGAAGACGGCTATCACTAGGAGGGCCACATGATGAACGGTAAACATGGCCTGGAAGACAAGAAACCGCTGTGGCAGCGGCTGGGCTGGCTGGTGCTGATCTGGGCGATGAGCGTGGCTGCGCTGGGCGTGGCCGCCTGGGTGATGCGGCTGTTCATGGGGGCCGCAGGCCTGACCACCCATTGAGTGCAGGGGGCGCGCCAGGCGCCCCTGCTTTTATTTACGCGCCTTGAGGACCACGAACTTCGGTGTTGCAGCGACTTGCTCGACGCCACGGAACAACCGCGCCAGCTTGCTGTGATAGCCCAGATGGCGGTTGCCGACGATGTACAGCGCGCCCCCGACCACCAGCGCCTCGCGCGCCTGCTGGAACATGCGCCAGGCGAGGAAGTCACCGACCACCTGCTGCTGGTGGAAGGGAGGGTTGCACAGCACGACATCCAGCGATTGTTTTTCAACGCCCGCCAGGCCGTCCCCCGGCATGACCGTGACTGGCCGTTGACCCAACGCAGCCTGCCAGTTCTCCAGCGCCGACTGCACTGCCATGTACGACTCATCGACCAAGGTGTACTGCGCATCAGGGTTTGCCAGCGCGCTGGCAATCGCCAGTACGCCGTTACCGCAGCCCAGGTCGGCTACGCGGGCGTTGCCCAGGCCACGGGGCAGGTGGGGCAGAAAGGCGCGGGTGCCGATGTCCAGGCCCTCGCGGCAGAACACATTGGCATGGTTGAGCAGTTCCAGTGCCGGGTTGTCGAGCGTGTAGCGGGTCGGGTAGGGCGACCTCGCGGCCGGACGCCCGGCGACCGTGGCGGTCAACAGGCGCGCCTTTTTCTGCGCCAGCGAAGCCTGTACCGGGCCGATGTACTTTTCCAACAGGTCACCGGCCGCCCGCGGCAGGTGCTTGATCATGGCTCCGGCAATCACCTGGGCGCCGGGTGCCAGATGGCCTTGCAGGCGGATCAGTTGTTCTTCAAGCAGTGCGAGGGTTTTCGGCACGCGCACCAGTACGCGGTCGAACGGGCCTTGCCAGTGCTCGTTGGCCGGCACGAAGGGCACGCTGTCGAACGCCTTGCCATTGCGCGCCAGGTTTTTCTCCAAGGCCATGTGCGCCAGGTGCGAGTCGCCGCTGCTGATCACCTGCAGATGGTCGACCAGGCTGGCCGCCAGGGCGCCGAAGCTGTCGTTGAGCACCAGTACCCGGCTGCCAGCGTCCAGGCCTTGGGCATGCAACTGCTCGAGCAGATATTCATCAGCGGCATCGAAGGCCTGCAACGGGTCGTTGGCCTGGTCCGGCTGGCGGATCAGGTCGAGTTCGGCGAAGGGGGTGGTCAACAGGGGCATGGCGTCTGGCTCGGGTACGGATCTGCCCACGGCGGTTCGCCACGAGCTTCGGTACGCGATTCTACAGGGCTTTGCACAAGGCCGCAGGCCTGGCTACTGATCGAACAGGCCGCGCATCATGGCGATGGCGATGGCACCGGCCTTGTTAGCGGCGTTGGTCTTGGTGATGACGCTGCGGATGTGAAAATTCACCGTACTCTGCGACAGCGACATGATGCAGGCCACGTCCGCTGCAGTCTTGCCGGCGGCCGACCATTTCAGCACTTCGATTTCGCGCTCGCTCATTTTCATGGGGGTGCTGAGCTGGGCCAGGTGATGCTCGCTGACGATAGCGTGCAACGTGTGGCACAGCCACTGCACCTTGCCGGCCTTGTCATACAATTCGGCGATGTCTATCGCTTTGCTCGGCCTGCACACGCTGACCTGGCTCTCGTTGTGTTGAAGGTCGTGCAGCGACTGCGTCCAGCCATGGCGCAGGCCATGTGCGCAGGCTTGTTCACGGTATTCGGGTGTTTCCTTGTACAGCTCATCGGTCCACAATACCGGCATGGTCGAGCTGTGGCTGCGGGTTGCCGCAGCGTCCTGCTTGTAGAATTCATCGCGCTGGTAGCGCTCGATCCACGCCTCGGGATAATTGCTGTAGAGATACTGCCTGGGCGATTGTGCAGCCAGCTGGATGCGAAGCTTCAATCCCAGAAACGCCATATCCAGGTCTTGCGCCAGGTGCACGGCAAGGTCGAACACCTTCTGTGGCGTGCTCTCGCTGATCAGTTGATGGAGATGCTCATGATTCCATTGAAGCATCTGTCTCACTCCCTCGGCGAACGCCGTTCCGTTTGCATGCCGGAATGATTGTAGGAAATGCCTGACCGTTATGTTGGGATTTTTTGTTATAGAAGCGGCATTTTTCATGTAACCGGCCACGATCTTCCGGCTGTGCCCTTACTTTCCGGCGGTTTTTATCCTGGCCGCTTTGCGCGACACTGGGTACACGCCTTTCACGGAGCCCGACATGACCGCCAGTGCCGACAAATTCACCCGCCAGACCCTGCTCGACGTCCAGCCACTGACGCCGAACCTGTTCAGCCTGCGGGTTACGCGCGACCCCGGGTTCCGCTTCCGCGCCGGCCAGTTTGCCCGGCTGGGCGTGGCCAAGGCCGATGGCAGCGTGGCCTGGCGTGCCTATTCGATGGTCAGTGCCCCCCATGACGAATACCTCGACTTCTTTTCAATCGTGGTACCGGGTGGCGAATTCACCAGCGAACTGAGCCGCCTGGGCCAGGGCGATACCTTGTTGATCGACCGTCAGGCGTTCGGCTTCCTTACCCTTGATCGCTTCGTCGGTGGGCGAGACCTGTGGCTGCTGGCGACCGGCACCGGCATCGCACCCTTCATGTCGATCCTGCAGGACTTTGAAGCCTGGGAGCGTTTCGACAACATCAAGCTGGTGTACTCGGTGCGCGAGGCAAGAGAGTTGGCCTATGTAGACGCCATCGCCGGGTTGGAGCAGCGTGACTACCTGGCCGAATACGCGGGCAAGCTGCAGTTCATTCCGGTGGTGACCCGTGAGCCGCATCCCGGGGCCTTGAATGCGCGCATCACTACGCTGATCGAGAGTGGCGAACTGGAAAAGGCGGCCGGGCTGGAACTGTCGCCCGAGCATTCGCGGATCATGCTGTGCGGCAACCCGGAAATGATTGACGAGACACGCAAGGTGCTCAAGGCGCGTGACCTGCAACTGAGCCTGAGCAAGCGGCCGGGGCAGGTGGCGGTGGAAAACTACTGGTAATGCAAAGGGGCCGCAATGCGGCCCCCGCTGTTTCACGGCAACCGGTTCTGGTTCTGTGCCTTGAGCAGGTCGCGAATCTCGGTCAGCAAGGTTTCCTGCGGCGTCGGCACCGGTGGTGCGGTCGGTGCCGCAGCTTCTTCACGCTTGAGCTTGTTGATCGCCTTCACGCCCATGAAGATGGCGAAGGCGACAATGATGAAGTCGATCACGGTCTGGATGAACTTGCCATAGGCCAGCACCACGGCCGGCACGTCACCTTCGGCAGCCTTCAGGGTGATGGCCAGGTCGCTGAAGTCGACACCGCCGATCAGCAACCCCAGTGGTGGCATGACCACATCCCCGACGAACGAGGAGACGATCTTGCCGAAGGCCGCGCCGATGATGATACCGACCGCCATGTCGACGACATTACCTTTGACCGCGAAGGCCTTGAACTCACTGAGCATGCCCATGTTTGATTCCTTGTAACAAATGGTGAGGTTAACGCAGTGTAAGCCACTTGAACGCTTCATGCGTTGGCTTCAGGGCTAGTGACTGCTCTTAGAACGAATAGTTTTGTCGCATCTCGACCGGTTCGAGACACGTCGGCCTCGGCTATCATGGCGATTTTTTCCAGGAGACCCTGCCCATGGCCAAGGCCAAGCGCTTGTATGGCTGCACCGAGTGCGGCGCGACCTTCCCCAAATGGGCCGGCCAATGCGCCGACTGCGGGGCCTGGAACACCCTGGTCGAAACCATGATCGAGAGCGGCGGCGCGGCGGCGCCCAGCGGCCGCGCGGGTTGGACCGGGCAGCAGGCGCAGATCAAGACCCTGGCCGAAGTCAGCGTCGAAGAAATCCCGCGCTTCACCACCAGCAGCACTGAACTCGACCGTGTGCTCGGCGGTGGCCTGGTCGATGGCTCGGTAGTACTGATCGGGGGGGATCCTGGGATTGGCAAGTCGACCATTCTCCTGCAGACCCTGTGCAACATCGCCGTGGGCCTGCCTGCGTTGTACGTCACCGGTGAAGAATCGCAGCAGCAGGTGGCCATGCGCTCGCGGCGCCTGGGCCTGCCCCAGGACCAGCTCAAGGTGATGACCGAGACCTGCATCGAAACCATCATCGCCACCGCCCGGGTGGAAAAACCCCGGGTCATGGTGATCGACTCGATCCAGACCATCTTCACCGAGCAGTTGCAGTCCGCCCCCGGCGGCGTGGCCCAGGTGCGCGAAAGCACGGCGTTGCTGGTGCGTTATGCCAAGCAGAGCGGTACGGCGATCTTCCTGGTGGGCCATGTCACCAAGGAAGGCTCGCTGGCCGGGCCGCGGGTGCTGGAACACATGGTCGATACCGTGCTGTATTTCGAGGGTGAGTCCGACGGCCGTCTGCGCCTGTTACGGGCCGTGAAGAACCGTTTCGGCGCGGTCAACGAACTGGGCGTGTTCGGCATGACCGACCGTGGCCTGAAAGAAGTGTCCAACCCATCGGCAATCTTCCTCAACCGTACCCAGGAAGAAGTGCCCGGCAGCGTGGTGATGGCTACCTGGGAAGGTACCCGGCCAATGCTGGTCGAGGTGCAGGCGCTGGTCGATGACAGCCACCTGGCCAACCCACGGCGGGTCACCCTGGGCCTGGATCAGAACCGCCTGGCCATGCTGCTGGCTGTACTGCATCGGCATGGGGGTATTCCCACCCACGACCAGGACGTGTTCCTCAACGTGGTCGGTGGGGTGAAAGTACTGGAAACGGCTTCCGACCTGGCGTTACTGGCAGCGGTGATGTCCAGCCTGCGCAACCGGCCGTTGGCCCATGGTCTGCTGGTATTCGGTGAAATCGGCTTGTCGGGTGAGGTGCGCCCTGTACCCAGTGGCCAGGAGCGCCTGAAAGAGGCGGCCAAGCATGGCTTCAAGCGTGCCATCGTGCCCAAGGGTAATGCGCCGAAGGAGCCGCCAGCGGGGTTGCAGGTGATTGCCGTGACCCGTCTGGAGCAGGCCCTGGATGCCTTGTTCGAGTAATTGTTGGCCTGTGCCGGCCCTTTCGCGGGTAAACCCGCTCCTACAAGCACTGCACAGGTTTCTGAATCTGCGTGTCCCCTGTGGGAGCGGGTTTACCCGCGACAGCGCTGGCACAAGCCAATGAAAAAGGGGAGCCGACGATGCGCATCGGCTCCCCCTGCCTCACCGCTCAGTCAGCAGTCAGTGTTCGGCAACTGCGCTGCGCCGGGGCGCCTGGTTACCGTGCTCGTCCAGTTCCATCACTGGCACTTCGTTGTCGTCGGCATCGAACAGCTTGCCATCCTTGAAGTAGTCACCATCGCGCAGGCATGAGATGTCCGAGTACTGGATGGTGCGCTCGTAGGCTGCAGCGAATACCGACTGGTTCTCCGAGTTGCCCGTCTGGAAGTGGTTGAACAGCAGGTTCAGCAGGATGGCCATGATTGCCGCCGAGCTGATGCCCGAGTGGAAGATGGTCTCGAACCAGTTCGGGAAGTTGTGGTAGAAGGTCGGCGCGGCGATCGGGATCATGCCGAAGCCCAGCGAGGCCGCGACGATGATCAGGTTGACGTTGTTCTTGTAGTTGACCTTCGACAGTGTGCGGATGCCGCTGGCGGCCACGGTGCCGAACAGCACGATGCCCGCGCCACCCAGCACCGGCGTCGGTACGGCGGCAATCACCCGGCCCATCACCGGCAGCAGGCCGAGCACCACCAGGATCACGCCACCGGTGGCCACCACGTAGCGGCTCTTGACCCCGGTCACGGCTACCAGGCCGACGTTCTGGGCAAACGCGCTTTGGGTGAACGAACCGAAGATCGGCGCCAGGATGCTCGACGCCATGTCGGCGCGCAGGCCGTTGCCCAGGCGCTTGGAGTCGACCTTGGTGTCGATGATTTCACCCACGGCGAGGATGTCGGCCGAGGTTTCCACCAGGGTCACCATGATCACGATGCACATCGACAGGATCGCGGCGATGTGGAACTCCGGCATGCCGAAGTGGAACGGGGTGGGGAAGGCGAACATCGGGCCTGCACTGACCTTGCTGAAGTCGGTCATGCCCAGCGCCCAGGCGATCAGCGTGCCAACCACCATGGCCAGCAGGATCGACAGCCGCGAAATGGTTGCGCTGCCGAGTTTGCTCAAAACCAGGACGATGGCGAAGGTCAGTGCCGCCAGGCTGATGTTGGCAACGCTGCCGAACTCCGGCGATGCACTGTTACCGCCCATCACCCAGCGCGCGGCAACCGGCATCAAGGTCAGGCCGATGGTGGTGATGACGATGCCGGTCACCAGCGGCGGGAAGAACTTGGTGATGCGCGAGAACACCGGGGTGATCAGGAAACCGATCACCGAAGCCGCCATGACCGCGCCGAGTACGCCCGGCAGGCCACCACCGCCCTCACTGCTGAGAATGGCGCCCATGGTCGCCACGCCGGCGAATGAAACGCCCTGCACCAATGGCAGCTGGCAACCGAAGAAGGGGATGCCCAGCGTTTGCAGCAGGGTCGCCAGGCCACCGGCAAACAGCGAAGCGGCGATCAGCATGCCGATCTCGGCACCGTTGAGGCCGGCTGCCTGACCCAGGATCAGGGGTACCGCGACGATCCCGCCGTACATGGTCAGCACATGCTGCAGACCATAAGCCAGGTTGGCACCCAGCCCGAGGTATTCGTCCTCGGGGCGCTGGGCGGGAGACGTGCTAGGGGACGTAGTCATGGAGCAGGCTCTCTGTTTATTGTTGTGCCGCTACTGTAGACATTTCCTACAAAGTATTGCTACACAAATTGTATACAATATTTTGATCGGAGCGCGAACAGCGGGCCTTGCAATGTGTGCAAAACCTCAATGCAGAAGGCGTACCAAGTTATTCAATGTGGTGCTAGAGAGGTGTGTACAAGGCACTGCTACCCAGGCAGAAAGCTGTCTGGGTAGACAAGAAACAGAAGATGGGAAGGCTGTTAGTCAGCTAACAGATTCTATTCTTCGATCAGTTCGCGCAGCTCACGCATCATTTCGGTGCCATCGGCGAGGTTCAATTCCACAAGACGGTGCAGATGGCTCATCGACTCGACGTCGATGTACAGGCAGACGAAGCCCAGACGGGTGGCTTCTTCGTGACGCAGTTCGACTTGCATCTGCACACGGACATTGCGATCGAGGTGGATGATGGCATCGAAATCCTGGGTCAGGTCGGCGTCCCAGGGGGAGGGGCATTCGACCAGCAGCCCCTTGAGCGACAGGTCCAGCAGCTTCACCGGCCAGCGGCGGTCGCCCTGGCGCAGTTCGGTGGGGGCGTCGAAGTCGATGCGCTGGAAACGGCGACGGTCGTCGGCAGAAGTGGTCATGGCAAGCCCCTCGTCAGTTGCACTGACTATAGACCAGCCACGGCTACTTCTGCCGGGGTGAGGGCGGCGGCAGGCTACTTGCTGGACACGATGTTCACATCGCTGCAGTTGTAGAAGCCTTCTCCTTCGGGGTCGATGCGCTGCCAGCGGCTGTAGATAAGATAGTCGCCGACGCGATCACCCAGATCGACGACCATTTGGTACTTACCACCCTCGACTGGGATATCCCCAAACTTGGCAATCGGTTCAGCTTCGAGATCGTCCCAGGCAAGGGCTTTCTTGGTACGATCAAAACCGGGCTTGGTGATGTAGATTTCCCAGAATCCGGGGCTGTGAGGGACTTGAGCGTAATAGACAAGCTCGACTTTATTATCGTTGTCTTTCACCAGCAGGTGCGCCGGCCATTGGGCAGGAACATCCAGCCCACTCTTGTCGTTGACCGTTTGGTGAGGTTTCAGTGCGGCAGGTTTTGCAACGGAGTTCCCTGCCGAGCATAGTTGTCCGTCTGGAATAGCTGCTTTCACGTTCTTGAAATCTTCGTAGCCCGGTTCTGGAATATTTTTCGATACTTCACTCCACTGCACGAACTGATATTCCGCCTGCGCCTTGTCATTGCCGAATTTCTTGTAGACATGCTGGTAGGCGGCCCGGCAACCCGGGTCTTTGATGCCTGAACCATCCTCTGGCCAATAGTAATCCTGCGCTTTGTAGCAGAAGAGCTGCCGAGCGACGGGTGTTTCCATTGCGCCGTGTCTTGGTTGAGGCCCAGCGGCATTTGCTTGCACTGCTGCGGCAGCGATCAAGCAAGCAAGGCTTGTTTGCAGAAGCATTCTCATGGCGACGTCCCTGATGGATTGAGGAGGCTAAAAAATGTCCTGCGTTGCAAATACCGACAACTGGCAAAAATACTAGTTGGATGTCAGGCAGGCTTCGCTCGCCGCTCTAGCGTGCCCGCTGGCGGCCTGCAGGTGATCGCAATTCGATATGGTAAACCTGCCAAGCAAGCCCTAGACTCAAGGGGCTGTCTATTCCAACCACTTAGCTGGAAGCATGCCATGAACAACAATAACAGCCTGCTACGCCACATCCCGTGGCTGGCGCTGGCGGTCATAGGGGCCTGCGCGCTGGGTGTCGTCGCCCTGCGTCGCGGCGAGGCGATCAATGCCTTGTGGATCGTGGTCGCCGCGGTGGCCATCTACCTGGTCGCCTACCGTTACTACAGCCTGTTCATCGCCACCAAGGTGATGCAACTCGACCCTCGCCGCGCCACCCCTGCGGTACTCAACAACGACGGTCTGGACTACGTTCCGACCAACAAACACATCCTCTTCGGTCACCACTTCGCCGCCATCGCTGGCGCCGGCCCGCTGGTCGGCCCGGTACTCGCCGCGCAGATGGGCTACCTGCCCGGCACGCTGTGGCTGATCGCCGGCGTGGTGCTGGCCGGTGCGGTGCAGGACTTCATGGTCCTGTTCCTCTCCACGCGCCGCAACGGCCGCTCGCTGGGCGACATGGTGCGCGAGGAGATGGGCCGCATCCCCGGCACCATCGCCCTGTTCGGCTGCTTCCTGATCATGATCATCATCCTCGCGGTGCTGGCGCTGATCGTGGTCAAGGCCCTGGCCGAGAGCCCATGGGGCATGTTCACGGTGATGGCGACCATCCCGATCGCGATGTTCATGGGCGTGTACATGCGCTACATCCGCCCGGGCCGTATCGGCGAGATCTCGGTGGTTGGCGTGGTGCTGCTGCTGGCGTCGATCTGGCTGGGGGGCCAGATTGCTGCCGATCCAGTCTGGGGCCCGGCGTTCACCTTCACTGGCGTGCAGATCACCTGGATGCTGGTTGGCTACGGCTTCGTTGCCGCTGTGCTGCCGGTATGGCTGGTACTGGCGCCGCGTGACTACCTGTCGACCTTCCTCAAGATCGGTACCATCATTGCCCTGGCCATCGGTATCCTGGTGACCATGCCCGAGCTGAAAATGCCGGCGCTGACCCAGTTCACCGACGGCACCGGCCCGGTGTGGAAGGGCACCCTGTTCCCGTTCCTGTTCATTACCATTGCCTGCGGCGCGGTGTCTGGCTTCCACGCGCTGATTTCCTCGGGGACCACGCCGAAGCTGCTGGACAACGAAGCCAACGCCCGTTACATCGGCTACGGCGGCATGCTGATGGAATCGTTCGTCGCCATCATGGCCATGGTTGCCGCCTCGGTGATCGAGCCGGGCGTGTACTTCGCCATGAACAGCCCGGCCGCCGTGGTTGGCGCCGACGCAGTTTCGGTGGCGCAAACGGTCAGCAGCTGGGGCTTCCTGATTACTCCTGAGCAGCTCGAAGCGGTAGCCCGCGACATCGGCGAGCACACCGTACTGGCCCGTGCCGGTGGTGCACCGACCCTGGCGGTGGGCATCGCGCAGATCCTGCACCAGGTGTTGCCGGGTGAAAACACCATGGCCTTCTGGTACCACTTCGCGATCCTGTTCGAGGCGCTGTTCATCCTTACCGCGGTGGACGCCGGTACCCGTGCCGGTCGCTTCATGCTGCAAGACCTGCTGGGCAGCTTCGTGCCGGCCCTCAAGCGCACCGAGTCGTGGACTGCCAACCTGATCGGCACCGCCGGCTGCGTGGCGCTGTGGGGTTACCTGCTGTACCAGGGGGTGATCGACCCACTGGGCGGCATCAACACCCTTTGGCCGCTGTTCGGTATTTCCAACCAGATGCTGGCCGGTATCGCCTTGATGCTTGGCACCGTGGTGCTGATCAAGATGAAGCGCGAACGCTATATCTGGGTCACTCTGGTGCCGGCTGCCTGGCTGCTGATCTGCACCACTGCGGCGGGCCTGATCAAGCTGTTCGACCCGAACCCGGCGGTCGGTTTCCTGGCCCTGGCCAAGAAGTACAGCACGGCGCTGGACGCTGGCCAGGTATTGGCTCCAGCCAAGAACATCGACCAGATGCAGCACGTGATCTTCAACGCCTACACCAACGCCGGCCTGACCATTCTGTTCCTGCTGGTGGTGTTCAGCGTGCTGTTCTTCGCCCTCAAGGTCGGCTACGCCGCCCTCGGCCGCAAAGAACGCACCGACAAGGAAACCCCGTTCCAGGCCCTGCCTGACGCTTGAGAGGACTGCAGTGATGTTCAACGACCTGGGTCGACTGGGTAAGTACCTGGGGCAGGCAGCCCGCCTGATGGTCGGCATGCCCGACTACGACAACTACGTCGAGCACATGCGCAACAAGCACCCGGACAAACCGGTGATGACCTACGAGGCGTTCTTCCGCGAGCGCCAGGAAGCCCGGTATGGTGGCAAGTCCGGGCCCAAGTGCTGTTGAACCTGCAACGCGCGTGAACCTGTGGGAGGCCGGGCAACCGGCCTCCCACAATCATTTTCAGCTTCAGGAGATTTTTGCGTGCAGACGCCAATTCCCGTAACTGTCCTCACCGGCTTCCTCGGTGCCGGCAAGACCACGCTGCTCAAGCACATGCTCAAGGCCGAACACGGCCTGAAGATCGCCGTGATCGAGAACGAGTTCAGCGAGGCCGGTATCGACAGCCAACTGCTGGGCGACGAGCCGGTACAGGTGATGACCCTGGCCAACGGCTGCGTGTGCTGCAGCATCCATGGCGACCTGACTCGTGCCCTGTACCTGCTGCTCGAACGCCTGGATGCCGGCGAGATCGCCTTCGACCGCCTGGTGATCGAATGCACCGGGCTGGCCGACCCGGCACCGGTGGCGCAGACCTTCTTCATCGATGAAGAATTGCGCGACCGCTACATCCTCGACGGCATCATCACCCTGGTCGATGCTGCCCATGCCGAGGTGCACCTGACTCAGACCATCGCCCAGGCCCAGGTCGGTTTTGCCGACCGCCTGCTGCTGAGCAAGACCGACCTGGTCGAGCCTGCTGCGGTGCAGGCCTTGCGTGAGCGCCTGGCGCGGATCAATGGCCGAGCGGTAATCCGAGTGGTCGAGCATGGCCGCATCGACCTCGCCGAGCTGCTCGATGTACGCGGCTTCAACCTGAACCCGGACCTGGGCGCCAACCTCCAGCCCAGCCTGCGCCCGGTGCTCAAACCGGCCACGCCGGACCGGATTTCCACCCTGGTGCTGCGCACCGAGACCGCACTGGACATCGACCGCCTCAGCGATTTCATGAACGAGCTGCTGGAAGAGCACGGCAAGCAGTTGTTGCGCTACAAGGGCGTGCTTCACATTGCCGGTGAAGACCGTCGACTGGTGTTCCAGGGTGTGCTCAAGCTCTACGGGTTCGACTGGGATGCCGAATGGGCAGCGGACGAGCGCCGCGAGAGCGTGATGGTGTTCATCGCCGATGAACTGCCCGAAGCTAAGATTCGGGCTGGGTTCGAGGCGCTGGCTGCGGGCTGAGCTGGCGCGGCGGCTGGGCCTCGAACCACTGCGGCCAGGAGCTGCGGTGGCGTGTCTCGACTTCGATGCACGGGATCAGTCGCTCAGTAAGCACGGCGGTTTGCCGCACGGCCTTGGCGGTGCGGTACTTGACGCTGTGGATGCACTCGCGGTCGCCAAATTCGCAGCGATTCAGCGTCGTGCCACCGCAAGGGCCGTTGGCCAGGCCCTTGGGGCAGGTTTCCGGGCAGGTGTAGAGGGTGTCCTCCAGGCGGCAGCGGCCGCAGGTGTCGCAGCCTGTCAGCGGGCGTTTGACCGCCCGTTCAAGCCCGTGCAGCACTCTTGCCCCACGCGGGCTTGCCCAGAGTGGCTGGCGTACGGCCCAACCGAATGCCTTGCTGAGCCAGTTGGCGCGGCTGAACAGCAGCGAATGGACGCCGTGCAGCAAGTGATAGCGGGCTCTCTCCTTGGCTGAGGCGATGACGACCGACTCGCCCTGGCGCCAATTGCCCTGTGGCGGATGGAACGCGACGATGGGCAGGCCCGGCATCTGCCAGCTGTCGGCCCAGGCCGGTGCCCAGTGTTCCAATGAATGGATCTCGGCCTGCCAGTGTTCCAGCCGCGCCTCGAGTGCCAACAACTGCTTGAGCTCGTGAATGCCCGACAGGTGCACGCCGGCATAGCCCATCAGCTTCACGCCGATGATCTGCAAGGCCAGGCGATCGACACTGCGCGCCAAGGCAAAGGCCTTGGACACCTTGCTTTCGGCTTCGAGCAGGTTGCGCATCGAGGCGGTGACGGTCACGCCCGCCACCTGTTCGAGCATGACCGCGCGGCCTTGGGTCAGGCTCATGAGGCAGGCAAGCATTGGTTTCGGCGCCGCCTGGCGCTGCATCCAGTGCATGGCTTCCTGGTGCTTGCTGGCATCGAAGCCCAGTTGCAAGGTGAGGAAGTCGGCGCCGGCGGCGAGCTTTTTCTCCGCCTTGAAGTACTGTGCGCCGCCTTCTTCCTCGTGGTACTTGAACGGGTTCAGTGCCGCCCCGAGCAGCCAGTTCGGGCAAGCCTGGCGTGCAATCAGCAAGGCCGCGACCGACTCCAGGTAACGCACTGGGCGTTCACCGGGTTGGTGCCCGGGCAGGCGGTCGCCCGTGAGTAACAGCAACTGATCGAGGCCAGCGGCGTCCATGCGCTGCAGCTGAGCCAACAGATGATGGCGCTCGCGGTCCTTGCCCGAAAAGTGCGGCAGGGCGGGGAGCGGGGTGTTGAACGAGGCGAGGGCGTCCAGCGGTGACATGTCCAGCGGGCTGCCCACGCGGTCGCCGATGGCGACGGTCATCGGCCAGCCACACAACTGCCCGCGGGCCATGATCGCCTCCATCGCGGCGAAGCGTTCCGCCGAGGGCTTGGGCACGAATTCCATTACGCAGACGAAGTGGTTTTCGCGCAGCGCGGCTTTAAGCAGGCTCATGGCTCAAGGGCACCTGGAGTGTTCAGGATGGCATTCTGCGCCAGGTTGTCGGTAGGGCTCATGTCTGAATGCGTAGGGCGCTGCTCTGAACGAGACATTCAAATTTGTCGCCATCATGAGTAATTCTTGAGTTCGTCTCAAATTTAATGAGTTTGTCTCAAGAAGCCGCTGACCGGAAAATGCCCTCATTCATTTCGGTACTCATTTTCGGAACTCTGAGGGACAAGACATGGCACTGGCACATAACCTGGGGTTTCCCCGCATCGGCCGCGACCGCGAGCTGAAAAAGGCCCAGGAAGCCTTCTGGAAGGGTGAGCTCGACGAAGCTGGCCTGCGTGCCGTCGGCCGTGAGCTGCGCGCTGCCCACTGGCAATTGCAGAAGGACGCCGGGATTGACGTACTGCCGGTTGGCGACTTTGCCTGGTACGACCAGGTACTGACCCATTCGCTGACCTTCGGCGTGATCCCCGAGCGCTTCCGCGGCCAGGATGGCGCCGCGCCGACCCTGCAGACCCTGTTCGCCATGGCCCGTGGCGTCAGCGACAGCTGCTGCGGCGCCCACGCCCAGGAAATGACCAAATGGTTCGACACCAACTATCACTACCTGGTCCCCGAGTTTGCCGCCGACCAGCAGTTCACCCTGAGCTGGGAGCAGTTGTTCGAGGAAGTCGAAGAAGCCAAGGCACTGGGCCATGTCGTCAAACCGGTGGTCATCGGCCCGCTGACCTACTTGTGGCTGGGCAAGACCAAAGGGGCCACATTCGACAAGCTCGAACTGCTCGACCGCCTGCTGCCACTGTATGACCAGGTCCTCAACCGCCTGGCTGGCCAAGGCGTGGAATGGGTGCAGATCGATGAGCCGATCCTGGCGCTGGATCTGCCACAAGACTGGAAAAATGCCTACGAGCGCGTCTACAACATCCTCCAGCGCGCACCGCTGAAGAAACTGGTTGCCACGTACTTCGGTGGCCTTGAAGACAACCTCGGCCTGGCGGCCAACCTGCCAGTCGATGGCCTGCACATCGACCTGGTGCGCGCCCCTGAGCAGTTCCCGACCATTCTTGATCGCCTGCCAGCCTACAAGGTGCTGTCGCTGGGCGTGGTCAACGGCCGCAATGTCTGGCGTTGCGACCTGGAAAAAGCACTGGACGTCCTGCGTCAGGCCCATGACCGCCTGGGTGAGCGACTTTGGCTAGCGCCTTCCTGTTCGCTGCTGCACAGCCCGGTAGACCTGGACCGTGAAGACCAGCTCGACACCGAGTTGAAGAGCTGGCTGGCGTTCGCCGTGCAGAAGTGCCAGGAAGTTGCGCTGCTGGCCAAGGCCATCAACCTGCCGCAGGCCCCTGATGTCGAAGCCGCCCTGCAGCAGAACCAAGCCATCGAAGCTGGCCGGGCAGCTTCGCCGCGTATTCACAAGTCGGCTGTGCAGGAGCGCCTGGCGGCCATCCAGCCTGCCGACAGCCAGCGCAAGTCAGCGTTCGACCAGCGTATTGCCAGGCAGCGCGCCGGCCTTGATCTGCCTGCATTCCCAACCACCACTATTGGCTCGTTCCCGCAGACCTCGGCCATTCGCCTGGCGCGCCAGGCCTTCAAGCAAGGCAAGCTGAGCGAAGCCGACTACATCGAGGCCATGCAGAGCGAGATTCGCCACGCGGTGCAGATCCAGGAGGACCTCGGCCTGGACGTGCTGGTGCACGGCGAGGCCGAGCGCAACGACATGGTCGAGTACTTTGCCGAACAGCTCGACGGCTACGCCTTCACCCGTTTCGGCTGGGTGCAGAGCTACGGTTCGCGGTGCGTGAAACCGGCCCTGATCTATGGTGACCTGAGCCGCCCGAAAGCCATGACCGTGGGCTGGATCCGCTATGCCCAGGGCCTGACCAGCAAAGTCATGAAGGGCATGCTGACTGGCCCGGTGACCATGCTGATGTGGTCGTTCCCGCGTGAGGACGTAAGCCGTGAGGTTCAGGCGCGCCAGCTGGCACTGGCGATTCGCGACGAAGTGGTCGACCTGGAAGCTGCCGGTATCAAGGTCGTGCAGATCGACGAAGCCGCCTTCCGCGAAGGCCTGCCACTGCGCCGCAGCGCCTGGCCGGCTTATCTCGAATGGGCGACCGAGGCCTTCCGCCTGTGCGCTTCGGGCGTACGAGACGAAACCCAGATCCACACGCACATGTGCTACAGCGAGTTCAACGACGTGATCGAGTCGATTGCCGCGATGGATGCCGATGTGATCACCATTGAGACCTCGCGTTCGGATATGGAACTGCTGGAGGCATTCGAGCGCTTCGACTATCCGAACGAGATTGGCCCAGGGGTCTATGACATCCACTCGCCACGTGTGCCGAGCCGGGAAGAGATGGTGAGGTTGCTACGCAAAGCGGCCCGTCGGATTCCCTCAGAGCGGTTGTGGGTAAACCCGGACTGCGGGTTGAAGACCCGTGGCTGGCCTGAGACCGAGGCGGCCCTGGTGAACATGGTGGCGGCTGCTCGCGAGTTACGCGCTACAGCCTGATGCCTGAGGGATCAGTTCCGGCCCTTTCGCGGGGCGGGCCCGCTAAAGGGCGGCCTGAATCAATCCTGAATCAGCGCTCGATCGCCAGTGCGACCCCTTGGCCACCACCAATGCACAAGGTGGCCAGCCCTTTCCTGGCATCGCGCTTGATCATTTCATGCAGCAGGGTCACCAGCACCCGGCAGCCGGACGCACCGATCGGATGCCCCAGGGCAATCGCCCCGCCGTTGACGTTGACCTTGCTCGCATCCCACTCCAGCGCCTTGCCCACCGCCAGTGCCTGCGCGGCAAACGCCTCGTTGGCTTCGATCAGGTCAAGGTCGGCCAGCTGCCAGCCTGCCTTGTCAAGGCAACGCTGGGTCGCCGACACCGGCCCGATGCCCATGATCGCTGGGTCCACGCCCGCGCTGGCATAACTGGCAATCTTCGCCAATACCGGCAGCCCCAGGGCCTGGGCCTTGCTGGCGCTCATCAGCAGCACTGCGGCGGCGCCGTCGTTGAGGCTGGAGGCGTTGCCGGCGGTGACGCTGCCGTCCTTCTTGAAGGCCGGGCGCAGCTTGGCCAGCGAATCGGCAGTGGTGTCCGGGCGGGGTTGTTCGTCACGGTCGAAGACTTTCGGCTCGCCCTTTTTCTGCGGCATCACGATCGGCGTGATTTCGTCCTTGAAGCGGCCTGCTTCGATCGCCGCCACGGCCTTGCGTTGCGACTCGGCGGCGAAGGCGTCCTGCTGCTCACGGCTCAGGCCATATTTCTCCACCAGGTTCTCGGCGGTGATGCCCATGTGGTAGTCGTTGAAGGCATCCCACAGACCGTCGCTGATCATGCTGTCGACCAGCTGGCCATGGCCCATGCGCTGGCCGGTGCGTGCCGATGGCATCACGTACGGGGCCAGGCTCATGTTTTCCTGGCCACCGGCAATCACCACTTCGGCGTCACCGCAACGGATTGCCTGTGCGGCCAGGTGCAGTGCCTTGAGGCCCGAGCCGCAGACCTTGTTCAGGGTCAGCGCCGGTACGCTGAAGGGCAGGCCGGCCTTGATCGCTGCCTGGCGCGCCGGGTTCTGCCCGGCACCGGCGGTAAGCACCTGGCCGAGGATTACCTCGTCGACCTGGGCGGGGTCCAGCCGAGTCTGCTCCAGCAGCTGCTTGATCACGGCAGCACCGAGGTCGACGGCCGGCACAGTGGCCAGGGCACCCTGGAAGCTGCCGATGGCGGTACGGGTTGCGGCGACGATGACCACGTCGTTCATGTTGTTGTTCTCCGGGCAATGGGCGTAGTGCTGCCAGCATCGGCCGGTTTGGTTGATTTGTTAAGTTTGTTTTTCTTTGTGATTGATGTGAAAAGCCAATTAATCAGGGCAGGGCTGCTCGAGCGGGCTGTGGGTGCAGACCAGTGCTGCTTGTGCCGGGCCCTTTTCGCGGCTAAAGCCGCTCCCACTGGGGCTGTGTACTGCTCAGGGTCTGTGCGGTCCTGTGGGGCTTTGGCCGCGAATGGGCCAGTACAGGCGATCCGTGGTTTTGCATCCCCCCGATCACCCCGTAATATGTGTCGGATAACCTGCGGGGGTAGTCTCACCCTCTGATCAATCGGAATCGCCCCAGCGGCGATTCCCCGGCATAAACTGACGAGGTACAGACATTGGCCATCATTCATCCTAAGGTTCGCGGTTTCATCTGCACCACGACTCACCCGAAGGGCTGCGAGCTCAACGTCCGTGACCAGATCGAAGCCACCCGCAAGCTGGGCGTGCGCGAGGATGGCCCGAAGAAGGTCCTGGTCATCGGCGCTTCCAGCGGCTACGGCCTGGCAGCCCGCATCACTGCGGCCTTCGGTTTCAAGGCCGACACCCTGGGCGTGTTCTTCGAAAAGCCAGGTACCGAGACCAAGGCTGGTACCGCCGGCTGGTACAACGCCGCCGCCTTCGACAAGTTCGCCAAGGCCGAGGGCCTGTACAGCAAGTCGATCAATGGCGACGCCTTCTCCGATGAAGCCCGTGCCAAGGTCATCGAGCTGATCAAGAACGAAATGGGTGGCAAGGTCGACCTGGTCATCTATTCGCTGGCTTCGCCCGTGCGCAAGCTGCCGCACACCGGCGAACTGGTGCGCTCGGCATTGAAGCCGATCGGCCAGCCGTACAAGTCGACCGCCATCGACACCAACAAGGACACCATCATCGAGGCCAGCATCGAGCCGGCCACCGAGCAGGAAATCGCCGACACCGTCACCGTCATGGGCGGCCAGGACTGGCAGCTGTGGATCGACGCCCTGGCCGGCGCTGAGGTGCTGGCCGAAGGCGCGCGTACCGTAGCCTTCAGCTACATCGGCACCGAAATCACCTGGCCGATCTACTGGCACGGTGCGCTGGGCCAGGCCAAGCAGGACCTGGACGAAACCGCACTGCGCCTGGACAAGAAGCTGGCCGCTGAAGTGAAGGGCGGGGCCAATGTAGCCGTGCTGAAGTCGGTGGTCACCCAGGCCAGCTCGGCCATCCCGGTGATGCCGCTGTACCTGTCGATGGTGTTCAAGATCATGCAGGAAAAGGGTGTGCACGAAGGCACCCAGGACCAGCTGGACCGCATGTTCCGCGATCGCATGTACCGCGCCGATGGCGCCCCGGCCGAGGTCGACGAGAAAGCCCGCCTGCGCCTGGACGACTGGGAACTGCGTGACGACGTGCAGGACGCCTGCAAGGCCATGTGGCCCCAGGTCACCACCGAGAACCTGTTCGAACTGACCGACTACGCCGGTTACAAGAAGCAGTTCCTCAACCTGTTCGGCTTCGAGCGCGCTGACGTCAACTACGACGAGGACGTGGCCACCGATGTGAAGTTCGACTGCATCGAGCTGTAAGTCGATGTAAAAGATGGGGGCCGATACAGGCCCCCATTTTTTTTGCTAGTTTTGGCGCACAACAACAGGAAGTGCGCCATGAGCAGCCTCACCCAACCCGCCACTGCCTTTCGCCAGGCCACAGCCGACGGCTACAGCCTCGGCGGCTTTTGCTGGCGCCACGCCCAGGCAGATGCCCAGCGCCCGCTGGTGATCATCAACGCCGCCACCTCGGTGCGCTGCCGCTATTACTCGCGTTTTGCCGACTACCTGTTCGCTCACGGCTGCGATGTGCTGACCTATGACTATCGCGGTATCGGCGAATCACGCCCGCACTCACTGCGCGGCTTCCAGGCTTCCTGGAGCGACTGGGGCAGGCTGGATTTCGAAGCCATGCTGGCGCACGCCGCCGAGCATTTCCCCGGTCAGCCAGTGGACGTGGTGGGCCACAGTTTCGGGGGGTGTGCGGTTGGCCTGGCACCGTCGGCCGGGCAGGTGCGACGGGTGGTGATGGTCGGCGCGCAGTTTGCCTACTGGCGCGACTATGCGGCCGACCAGCGCTGGCGGCTATTCGGCAAATGGCATGTGATGATGCCGTTGCTGACCCGTGCCTTCGGTTACTTTCCCGGCAAACGTCTGGGCTGGCTCGAAGATACCCCGGCCGGTGTCGTGCATGACTGGACCACGCGCACACCGCGTTATGAACAGCGCCCGAGCGGGCGCGGCCTGGCGATGCTGCCTTTCGCCCAGGTGCAGGCCGCAACCCTGGCCATCAGCCTGACGGACGATCCGTTCGGCACGGTGGCGGCGACCGAGCGTTTGCTAGGGTATCTGCCCCCTGCGCAGCGGCGGCATTTGCGTATCGCACCTGTGGATATCTCGGTCACCGAGATTGGCCATTTCGCGTTCTTCCATGACCGTTTTCGCGAAAGCCTTTGGCCGATAGCGTTGCAGTGGTTGCAGGAGGGCGGGCTGGCAGACGGAGTGCCGGGGACGGTCATTCGTTGAAATGCTGGGGCCGCAAACGGCCCCGGCAATCTCAAGCCTTGCGCGAAAGTGGCTGCGCGGAGAACTTCACGCCAGCCAGGCCATGCTTGATCAGCGCACGGATGTTGCCATGGTCACTGCCCTCAGGCGTGGCCAGCACGTCGCGGTAGTGCTCGCCGAAGGCCAGCAGCGCTTCCTGGTCGCTCAGGCCTTCCAGCAGGGCCAGGCCCAGGGTTTTGCACGAACCTTCGTTCTGCCCGGCAGCATTCTCCACGCCACCGTTGTTGAAGGCCTGGGGTTGGTAGTTGTAGTTGCCGGCGATGAACGCCAAGGTATCGGCGAAGACGTGTTGGCCGCTGGCCAGGCTGCTACGCAGGGTGTTCAGGTCAGTCACGAGGTTTTCCTTGTTCAAACGCCGCTTGCTGCTCGGCGCTGGCTTCTTTCTGGTATTGGGCTTTCCACTCGGCGTAGGGCATGCCGTACACCGCTTCACGGGCATCATCCAGGCTGATCTCGACCTGGCGCTCGTCAGCGGCGGCCTTGTACCACTTGGACAGGCAGTTGCGGCAGAAGCCGGAAAGGTTCATCAGGTCGATGTTCTGTACGTCGGTGCGTTTTTGCAGGTGTTCGACCAGGCGCCGGAACGCGGCGGCTTCGAGTTCGATCTGTTGTTGCTCAGTCATGTCAGTCTCTCAGATCATGCGGTTCTTCAGGTGACGGCCACCGTTGATGACCACTTGGCTGCCGGTGCTGTACTGGCTGGCGAGCAGGTATTTCACTGTCTCGATCAGTGGTCCGGCGCCGGGTTCGAATTCCAGCAGGGCCTTTTTCAGGGTCTGCTGGCGGTAGGCCTCGTCACCGCCTTCCTTGAGGATCAGCAGGCCCGGCAAGATACCGTTGACGTGCACCTTGGGCGCGTATTTTTCGGCAAACGACAACACCATGTTCTGCAGCGCGGCCTTGGTCGCGGCGTAGCCGATGTGGCCTTTGCTGCCGCGTGAGGAGGTTTCGTCGCAGATGTGGATGATATCGGCCTTGTCGACCTTGTTCAGCAACTCGCCGAGCGCCAGGTTGAGGTGGTAAGGCGCTTCGACGTGCAGGTGGAACATGGTCTCGAGGTTGTCGAGGCCATCGTCGAGCCACAGCGAGGCGTTGTGAATGATTGCACGCAGGCCGTCATAGTTGCGCTGCAGGTGGTCGATCAACGCTTCACGGTCGGCTCTGACGCAGAGGTCGGCCTGGAACTGCACGATGTTCGGGTGCGCGGACTGCGCCTGGAGGCTGCGGCTGGCACTGACCACCGTATGGCCGGCTTGAGCCAGCTCGAGGGCCAGGGCCAGCCCGACGCGCTGGCTGGCGCCGGTGACGAGAATAGGGCTGTTCATGTGCGGGCGGTCAACTTGTCTGTCCTGTCGTTGCCGCCCAGCATACCCGAACTGTCACCTCTTGTATGACCTCTCCTCAGCGGCTGCGCAGCGCCGGGCTGGCGGCTGGCGTGGCGTGCAGCCAGTTGGCCAGCAGGCGGGTGGACAACGGGATGAAGAAATAGACCATGACGGGCGTCAGCGCCAGCGTGCTGAGCATCACCCGGGGTACCAGCTCGAACGTAGCGAGCCAATGCCCGAACAGGGCATTGAACAGCAGCGAGACCGGGAAGAAGGCCAGCCAGATGGCCACGGCCTGCTTCCAGCGCGGTGGTTTCTGCACCCTATTGGTGCCAAACCAGTCGTCAATGCCGCTGACGCGCCTCTCTTTGGGGCGTTCGAACAGACCGTTGCCCCGGGCGAGCCAGGCCCGGCGCGAGGCGGAATGCTCCCAGGCGTGCAGGGTGGGCTCGTCGCTGAAGCGGAATATGATCTGGAATTCGTCGCTGTCGCGGGGCGGCGCGAGGATGCCCGAGCCGAGGTAGCCGGGGAAGTCGGTGGCCAGCTGCTCGCCTTCGTGCAGCCAGGCCAGCAGGTCCTGGTAGCGGCCATGGGCGGCGCGGCGCGACACCATCAGGGTGACGGGTGGGGTAGACATCGTGTATCTCCTGGCGACGGGGCTGGCGGGTAGCCGGCCCCTGACTGCGTGGCCCGGGGTGGTGGGCGACGCCAAACTTCATGCAAGAATCGGGCACGCGGTGGCATCGTGGTGACAGGCTGCCTTGGCGATTGATCGCAAACGGTTGCTGGCTTGCAGCACCTGATGTCGTAGTAGAATGGCCGTTCAACTTCCGCACACAGGTCACTCCCGTGCAGATGAACAAACAGGGACGTAGCTCGGCTATCGAGGCAGGCCTGCAACACCAGGACCTGTTCCCCATCCGTGAGGTTTCCCGCCTGACCGGCGTCAACGCCGTGACCCTGCGTGCCTGGGAGCGCCGCTATGGGCTGATCCAGCCGACACGCACCGACAGTGGTCACCGGCTCTATTCCCAGGCGGATATCGAACAGGTCCGGAGCATCCTGGGTTGGCTCGAACGAGGCGTGGCAGTCAGTAAGGTCGGCGGCATTCTCGCTCGCGGCCAGGCCGTCGCCCAGGCCGTGGTATCGCCTGACAGCAGGGCACAGTGGCAGGCTCAGATACGCCAGGCGGTGAATCGCTTCGACGCGTCAAGCCTGGATCTGCTGTTCGATCAGGTGTTCGCGGCAATCGCTCTGGACCAGGTGTTCAGCGAGGTGTTCTTGCCGGTCTGGCATGATCTTGCCGCGGGGCAGGGGGCGTTCGGCCAGGCCAGCGAGTGGCTGTTCCTCGACCAGTTCCTGCGTGGCCGGGTGTTCTCCCGTTTGCAGCTCTCCCGCCAGCGGCGTGCGCGCCATGTGCTGCTGGCTCCCCTTCCCGGGCTGTGTCACGAACTGGAACTGCTGGTAACCGGCTTGCTGCTGGGCTGCGAGGACATTGGCGTGAGCCTGCTCATGCCCGGCCAGGCGCTGGAAGAACTGCCGCTGGTCTGTGAGCGCTTGCGGCCGGATGCGCTGGTGCTGTTCGCCAACCACGCGCCGACCGTCGAATTGAGCAAGCGCCTGCGGCGTCTGGCAGCAGGCCTGGAATGCCCATTGCTGTTGGCCGGTGAGGCGTCCGAGAGTGCTCAGGACAGCCTGGCGGGCAGCCCGGTTGCATGCCTCGGTGCGGAAAGTGAGCTGATGCGGCGCCGCTTGCAACAGTATCTGGCAGGTCAGCTCGATACCTGATCGTGCAGTTCCGGATGGGCCTGGCGATGGGCCTGCAGGATGTACTCACGCAGTCGGTCGATTTCTTCAGCCGGGCTGCGGCTGAGGTCGTAGGCGGCCAGGTCCGGGCCGATGCGTCGGCGCAGCCTGCCATGCAGGCTGATCGGGCTGATGCCATCCGGGGCAAAATGCAAATCGAATCGCGAGGGGGCTTTGGCCGGGCCACGCACCTCGAGCAACGCACCCTTGAACGAAATGTCCCTGACCAGCAGGCCACTGGACTTGCCCTGGGCATCCAGCAGGGCGCTGGGCTGATCCATCGTCAGGCGCCAGGGGCGCAGCGTGGGGCCGTCGTCTTCGTAGATTTCCGGTGAGCCGATCTGCAAGTGAACGGCATGGAACTCGTCTTCCACCAGTTGCAGCGGGAAGCTGATCTGCTGGTTGTTGAACTGCGCCTGCAGGGTCACCTGCTCATTGGTCACCAAGCGGGCGAGCAGTGACTGGATGTGGCGGTCGCCATTGACCAGCAGGCTCGACATAGAGTCGGCCAGGTTCAATTGCGGGGAATGCTGCATGTCCTGGATGAAGTCCAGTTCGTCCTGGGTCAGGAGCGCTTCTGCTTGCATGATCGAACTCGATGATGACGATTTCTTCAACGGGAATTGACCGTGTTCACAGCGCTTGGTTCAGGCGCGTTCGTCGGCATTCCGACGAGCGTGCATTTCGGCCAGTTCGCGCTCGAGTTCGACTTGCCGGCTGACGTCCTTCTGGATACCGATGAAATAGGTGCGCTGGTCGCCAGCGTGCCTCACTGGGGTGATCGACAACTCGTTCCAGAATGCACTGCCATCCTTGCGGTAGTTGCGCAGTACTTCACGGCAGGGGCGGCCTTCGGCCAAGGCCTTGCGGATGCGTGCGCGGCCCAGTTGATCGCGATCATCGGCTTGCAGGAAGCGGCAATCCTGATAGAGGATTTCATCCCGGCTGTAGCCGGTCAGGCGTTCGAAAGCCGCATTCACGTAGATCAGGATGGTGTCGTCGCCTTCCTGTTCGGCGACCACGATCCCGTCGTTGGATGCGTCGACCATCGATTGCAGCAGCAGCGCGTTGATCATGTCCGGACCATTGGGGCAATGAAGGGGACTGGGGTAGAGGCGGCCTTTTGCCAGCGCCGAATGCTAGTATCCTACGTTTTAACTCAGTTTCGGAATCCTCTTCCTGATGAAAGTCGCCATTATTTCCGGTTCGGTGTACGGCACCGCCGAAGAAGTCGCCCGCCATGCCGAGTCGTTGCTCAAGGCTGCTGGCCTTGACGCCTGGCATGCTGCCCGTGCTACCCAGCAGGATCTTGAAGGCTTTGGCCCTCAGGCGTTGCTCGCGGTGACTTCGACCACCGGCATGGGAGAACTGCCAGATAACCTGATGCCGCTGTTCAGCAGCATTCGCGACACTCTGCCTGCGGCCTGGCGTGGGCTGCCGGGCGCGGTGATTGCGCTGGGCGATTCGAGCTATGGCGATACCTATTGCGGCGGTGGCGAGCAGATGCGTGAGCTGTTCGCCGAACTGGGGGTACGGGAAGTGCTGCCGATGCTGAAGCTCGATGCCAGCGAGACCGTGACCCCAGAGACTGATGCCGAGCCTTGGCTGGCAGCGCTTGTTCAAGCGCTGAAAGCCTGAGGCGTTTCCTCCCGCAGCAATGTGAGCCAGGCCTGTGCTGCACGCGACAGGTAGGCGCCACGCCGCCAGATGAAGGCGATATCCCAGCGTAGATCGGTCGGCGCCTCGAGCGGCAAGCGCACCACCCCGGGGCGCTCCAGCGCTTTTGCCACCACACGGGGCAGCAGCACCACGCCCTGGCCGGCCGCGACCAGCGCCACGAGGAAATCCGCCTGGCCGCTGCGGCCACCTTCCTTCGGGGTGAAGCCTTGCTGCTGACAAGCCTTGAGCAAGCGGTCGTTGAGCACGAAGCTGCGTTGGTACAGCAGAAACGGCGTATCCGCCAACTGCTTCAAGCTCAGCGAGCCCAGCCCGGCAAGCCCATGCCCGGCCGGCAGCAGGGCATCCAACGGTTCATTGCAGAACGGCTGGTATTCGAACGCCGGGTCGCTCGGGGTGAGGCTGCCGCCCAGCTCCAGCTCGCCACTCTTGACGGCCTGTTCGACGCTACGGCTGCCGCCCTCAAGTAGCTGGATGGCGATGTTCGGATGGCGCCTGCGGTATTCGGCGAACAACCCGGCGAACAAGGTATCGCTGCCCAGCATCGGCAAGCCCAGGCGCAACTCGCCGCGCGCCATGTGGCTGAGGTCGTCCAGTTCACTGAGCAGCTCCTGACGCTGGCGCAGCAGCGCTTCGCCGCGCTCTAGCACGATGCGCCCGGCTGCCGTCAGATGCAACTGCGAGGCTTGGCGCTCAAGTAGCGGCTGGCCCACATCTTGCTCCAGCTGGGCGACTTGCTTGCTCACGGCTGACTGACTGATGTGCAGGGTCTGCGCGGCCTGGGTAAAACCGCCGCGATGGATGACTTCGATGAAGCTGCGTAGCTGTTTGAATTCCATGGTTGCGATTCCGTTGTGGAATGGCTGCCAGTCTAACAATTCGCTTTTGGCCTAGGCAGACGAATCTTAAAATGAGGGCCTGTCGAGGAATGCCCGCCCATGAAACCCGCATTACTGAAGAAAACGCTGCGCCTGCTCGCCGAGCTGGCGGTCCTGCTTGCCTTGTTCCTGTTCGGTGGCCAACTGGCCGCCTGGCTGAGTTGGCCGATCCCGGGCGGGGTGATGGGCCTTGGCCTGCTGTTGCTGCTGTTCGCCTTTGGTGTGCTCAAGCCGGCCACCTTGCAGATGGGCGCTGGCTGGCTGATGGCGGAAATGCTGCTTTTTTTCATCCCGGCACTGATGAGCCTGCTCGATTACGGCAGCCTGGTGCGCAGCGAAGGTTGGCGTATTCTGCTGGTCATCGCCGTGAGCACCCTGATGGTCATGGTGGTGACTGCCGTCACCGTGGAAGTGGTCTGCCGCTGGAGGCTGCGCCGTGAGCCTTGAACCCATGCCGCTGTTCTGGCTGGCGCTGACCTTGGTCGCCTACCTGGCCAGCCGCTGGCTTTATCGGCGCACCGGGCGCTACCTGATGTCGCCCCTGATTCTGGTCCCGGCATTGCTGTTGGCGGTGGCTGTGCCACTGCACACGGCCTACGCCGAGTATTCGCGCAATACCCATTGGCTGATGAGTGTGCTGGGCCCGGTGACCGTGGCCTTCGCCGTGCCGATCTGGCAACAGCGGGCGATGCTGGCGCGTCACTGGCCTGCGCTGCTGATGGGTATGGTGGCCGGCAGCGCGGCGTCGATCGCCAGTTCCTGGAGCCTGGCGCACCTGCTGTCGCTGGATGATGCGATCAGCCTGTCGTTGGTGCCGCGTTCAATCACCACGCCATTCGCCATGCCGCTGGCCCATGACCTGGGTGGCGTGCCAGAGCTGACGGCGGTATTCGTGATGTTCACCGGCGTGCTGGGTGCCATGTTCGGCGGCCTGCTGCTGCGCTGGCTGCCATTGCGTACACCGCTGGCGCGTGGCGCGCTGTTCGGTGTGGGCGCGCATGGTGCGGGGGTCAGCCGGGCTCGGGAGGTGGGCTGTGAAGAGGGTTCGGTGGCCGGCCTGGTCATGGTCCTCACCGGCCTGCTCAACCTGTTCGCCGCGCCATTGCTGGCGATGCTGCTATGACCGTACGTGCCACTGACTCGCTCGGTCATCAAGCTGGCTGTCAACGCAATTTTCACCTGATGGACCGGTGATTACACTCGGCCTCGATATAGAGAGCACATGAAAGTGCCGAGGTGAATGCAATGACCGCAGCCTTGCCCTATTCCGTCATCACCCCTCCACCGGGACAATTCTGATGCCTATGGCCGAGATTCCATTGCGCGTCTGGCGTACCCGGGGGCAGGATTTTTCGTTCCGGGGCCAGAGCATCCGCTACTGGACCGCAGGGCAAGGAGAGCCCCTGCTTCTTTTGCACGGATTTCCCACCGCAAGTTGGGATTGGCATTACCTGTGGGCTCCGCTGGCCCAGCGCTTCCGGGTGATTGCCTGCGACATGCTCGGCTTCGGCGATTCTGCCAAGCCGCTCAACCACCGCTACAGCCTGATCGAGCAAGCAGACCTGCAGCAGGCGCTGCTGAGCCATCTGGATATTCACCAGCCGATTCATCTGCTGGCGCATGACTACGGTGGCAGCGTTGCTCAGGAACTGCTGTCGCGCCACCACGAACAGCGTGCCGATATCGCCAGCTGCGTGTTCCTCAACAGTGGGCTGTTCCCGGAAAGCTGTCAGATCCCAAGAGTCCAGAAGCTGCTGCTCAGCCGCCTGGGCTGGCTGGTGGGGCGTTCGTTCGGGCGCGACGATCTGGTGCGCAACGTCACCCAGATCTACGGCCCGTGCACCCACCCCAGTGAAAGTGCGCTGGACGATTGCTGGAGCCTGATCGCCAGCCATAACGGTACGCGCATCCTCCACAAGCTGGTGGGCTACCAGCCTGAGCGAAGGCAGCACCGCGAGCGCTGGGTCGGGGCATTGCAGCGCAGTGGTGTGCCGCTGCGGTTCATAAACGGCATTGCCGACCCTTTGTCTGGTGCGCAGATGGTCGAGCGCTATCGGCAGCTGGTGCCTGACCCCGATATCGTGCAACTGCAAGGCATCGGCCACTACCCGCACACCGAAGCGCCGGTGCAGGTATTGCGCCATTACCTGGCCTTTCGCGAACAGCCGCTGAGTTATCTACCGCAGAAAGTCGCCTGGTCCTGAGCCCGCGATCATCGCCTGCCGTTATCGCCCGGCATTCAGCCAGGGTGAGCTTGATTGTCCGCTTGCCTGGGCGGGCGGACAATCGAGGCATTCAACCTGACCTGGAGCCTTGAGCATGAGCGAGCCGGTACGTCTGCAAGACCGTGTAGTGATCGTCACCGGAGCCGGTGGCGGCCTGGGCCGTGCCCATGCCTTGCTGTTCGCCGCACGGGGTGCCAGGGTCGTGGTCAATGACCTGGGCGGCTCGACCCATGGAGAAGGTGCCAATGCGTCGGCCGCCGACAAGGTCGTGGCCGAAATCCGCGCTGCCGGGGGCACTGCTGTGGCCAACCACGATTCGGTGGGCGACGGTGCGCGCATCGTCGAACAAGCGCTGGACAGTTTCGGCAGGGTCGATGTGCTGGTGAACAACGCCGGCATCCTGCGCGACAAGGCCTTCCACAAAATGGACGACAGCGATTGGGATCTGGTCTACAAGGTCCACGTCGAAGGCGCCTACAAGGTCACCCGGGCTGCCTGGCCACACCTGCGTGAGCAGAACTGGGGGCGGGTCATCTTCACCGCTTCAACCTCGGGCATCTACGGCAACTTCGGCCAGGCCAACTACGGCATGGCCAAACTGGGGCTGTATGGTTTGACCCGCACCCTGGCTATCGAAGGGCGCAAGCATGGCGTGCTGGTCAATGCCATCGCCCCGACCGGCGGCACGCGCATGACCGAAGGGCTGATACCCCCACAGGTGTTCGAGCGGCTCAGGCCCGAGTTGATCAGCCCTTTGGTGGTCTACCTGAGCAGCGAGCAGTGCCAGGACAGCGGCGAATTGTTCGAGGTGGGCGGTGGCTGGGTGGGCAAGGTGCGCTGGGAGCGTAGCCTCGGGGTCGGTTTCAATCCCGAGCAGGGGTTCACCCCGGAGCAAGTCGCGGAACACTGGGCGCAGATTGGTGACTTCGAAGGGGCAGTGCACCCGCAGGACAACCTGCAGGCGTTGCAACAGATGATGGCCAACCTGCAGAAATAAAAAAGGCCGCTGCAAGACGCAGCGGCCAATCGAGACGTTAGATCAAGGAGCTTCAAAATCAACGTCGGTGAACCTCGCGGGCCTGAAAGGCGGGGGGGAGAGCCCTTCATGCCGGCCAGTGAGGTAAGAATAAGCGCTTGATCCGGTGGGAAAAATAGCCGCTTGTGACATTCACCTTTACGTTTCGGGCAATAGTGCCGGGCGGGCACGTCACGCCGCTGGCGAATAGCCCATGCGCCAGCTGGTATCCCGCGCCGCTGCCAGCAGGCGCTGTGCGGCTGGTCCGTGCTCATCAGCGTGGAAGATCGAGGTCGGGCCGACCACGGTCATCACCGCCGCGATCTGCCCCATGGCGTTGAATACCGGGGCAGATAACGCATCCACACCGGGCATCAGAAGGCCGTGCACATGGTGCAGGCCTCGTTGGCGGATGCCTGCCAGCAAGCCTTCGTAGTCGCTGGCGCGCTGCTGCAGCACGGCCAGCTCGCGGTCACGCAGCTCGACGGTCTCACGCTCGGGCAGATGGGCTGCAAACACCAGGCCGGTGGAGGAACTGAGCAGCGGCAGCACCGAACCGATCTGGGTCACCACCGTGACTGCGCGCACGGCGGGCTCGATGCTGACCACGGTGGCGCCCTGATTGCCCCACACGGCGAGGAAGCAACTCTCGTTCAGCTCATCGCGCAATTGCGACAGTGGCAGTGCTGCCACTTTCAGCACATCAATGCTGCCCAGCGCCGCCAGCCCCACGCGCAAAGCCTCACGCCCCAAGCCATAGTGGTTGGTGGCGGCATCCTGCTCGGCGAAACCACTGGCGATCAGCGCCTGCAGGTAGCGGTGCACCTTGCTCGCCGGCATCTGCACGTGCTCGGCCAGGCGCGACAGCGAGGTAGACGGCGACAGTTCAGCGAGGGCCTTGAGGATGTCGGTGCCGACTTCCGCCGAGCGGACTTTCTGCTTGCCGTTGTCGGCGGGGGTGCTGGCTTTGGCCATGGGTAGGAAGCTTCCGGATTTTTCGCGTCGCGCCTTTATAGCTTGACGCCTGGCGGGGAGCAAATTACGTTATTCGTAATCTGATTACGACAAAAACAATATCCGGAGGCTTCGATGAACCGCGACACGTCCCCCGATCTTCAGTACCTGAGCGGTTTCGGCAACGAATTCGCCAGCGAAGCCCTGCCAGGCGCCCTGCCGGTCGGGCAAAACTCGCCGCAGAAGGCCCCCTACGGTTTGTACGCCGAACTGCTGTCGGGCACGGCGTTCACCATGGCCCGCAGCGAGCTGCGCCGTACCTGGTTGTATCGCATCCGTCCGTCGGCCTTGCACCCGCGTTTCGAGCGCCTGCAGCGCCAGCCATTGAGCGGCCCGCTGGGCGCGGTCACGCCCAACCGCCTGCGCTGGAATCCGCAGCCCATCCCCAGCGAGCCAACCGATTTCATCGAAGGCTGGCTGCCGATGGTGGCAAATTCGGCCGCCGAGAAGCCGGCAGGGGTCAGCATCTACATCTATCGCGCCAACCGTTCCATGGAACGGGTGTTTTTCGATGCCGACGGCGAACTGCTGCTGGTGCCGGAACAGGGCCGCCTGCGCATCGCGACCGAACTGGGCGTCATGGATGTCGAGCCTCAGGAAATCGCCGTGATCCCGCGGGGCATGAAGTTCCGTGTCGAATTGCCCGATGGCCAGGCCCGCGGCTACATCGCCGAAAACCACGGCGCGCCGCTGCGCCTGCCCGACCTGGGCCCTATCGGTAGCAATGGCCTGGCCAACCCGCGTGATTTCCTCACCCCGGTGGCGCACTACGAAGAACTGAACGGCCCGGTGCAACTGGTGCAGAAGTTCCTCGGTGAGCATTGGGCCTGCCAGCTGCAGCACTCGCCGCTGGACGTGGTCGCCTGGCACGGCAGCAACGTGCCCTACAAGTATGACCTGCGCCGTTTCAACACCCTTGGCACGGTCAGTTTCGATCACCCTGACCCGTCGATCTTCACCGTGCTGACTTCGCCGACCAGCGTGCATGGCATGGCCAACATGGACTTCGTGATCTTCCCGCCGCGCTGGATGGTGGCCGAGAACACCTTCCGTCCACCGTGGTTCCACCGCAACCTGATGAATGAGTTCATGGGCCTGATCAACGGTGCCTACGACGCCAAGGCCGAAGGTTTCCTGCCAGGCGGTGCCTCGTTGCATGGGGTGATGAGCGCCCACGGCCCGGATGCCGAAACCTGCGAAAAGGCCATCGCTGCCGAGCTGGCTCCGCACAAGATCGACAACACCATGGCTTTCATGTTCGAGACCAGCCAGGTGCTGCGCCCGAGCGTGCAGGCACTCGACAGCCCGCAATTGCAGGCCGACTACGATAGTTGCTGGGCCACCTTGCCGAGCACCTTCAACCCGAACCGGAGATAACCCATGAACCAGACCGCCATTGCCCGTAGCTGGGTCGAGCACGCCAACGGGCACAGCGACTTCCCGCTGCAGAACCTGCCGCTGGGCATTTTCAGCCGCCCGGGTGAAGCACTGCGCTGTGGTGTCGCCATCGGCGATGCCATCCTTGACCTGGAGGCCGTGTTGGCCGCGGGCCTGTTCGCTGGCCAGGCCAAGGCAGCGGTGGAAGCCACCCGCGGTGGTGCGCTGAACGCGTTCTTCGCCCTGGGGCGTGCTGCCCGGGTGGCGTTGCGTGAGCGTCTGCTGGTACTGCTGGGCGAACACAGCGAACACCAGGCTGAGCTCAAGGCTGCGCTGTATCCAGCCAGTGAGTGCCAGTTGCACCTGCCGGCCAAGGTTGGTGACTACACCGATTTCTACGTCGGCATCCAGCACGCTACCAACGTCGGCAAGCTGTTCCGCCCCGACAATCCGCTGCTGCCCAACTACAAATACGTACCGATCGGCTACCACGGCCGCGCCTCGACCTTGCGTCCCTCGGGGGCCGAGGTGCGTCGCCCGAAAGGCCAGACCCTGCCGCCCGGCCACACCGAACCGAGCTTCGGTCCCTGCGCGCGGTTGGACTACGAACTGGAGTTGGGCATCTGGATCGGCCAAGGCAATGACATCGGCCAGGCCATCCCGATTGCCGAAGCTGACCAGCACCTTGCCGGCCTGTGCCTGCTCAACGATTGGTCGGCGCGGGATATCCAGGCCTGGGAATACCAGCCACTGGGCCCGTTCCTGTCGAAGAGCTTCATCACTACGCTTTCGCCTTGGGTAGTCACTGCCGAGGCCCTGGAGCCGTTCCGCTGTGCCCAGCCGGCCCGGCCGCAGGGTGACCCGCAGCCGCTGCCTTACCTGCTCGACGAGCGTGACCAGGCCAATGGCGCCTTCGATATCGAGCTGGAAGTGCTGCTGCTCACCGAGCGCATGCGCGAGCAGGGCATGCCGGCCCAGCGTCTGGCGTTGAGCAACACCCTGAACATGTACTGGACCGTCGCCCAGCTGATCGCCCACCACAGCGTCAACGGCTGCCAGCTGCAGCCTGGCGACCTGTTTGGTTCCGGCACGCTGTCCGGTGCCTCACCCGATTCGTACGGCAGCCTGCTGGAGACCACCGTAGGCGGCAAGCAGCCGGTGGAGCTGGCCAGTGGCGAAAGTCGCAAGTTCCTCGAAGACGGTGACGAGATCATCCTGCGCGCTCGCTGCAAGCGCGATGGCGTGGCCAGCATCGGCTTCGGCGAATGCCGTGGCAGGGTCATCGCGGCCAACTGAGGGAGCAGGCCATGGAGCTGTACACCTATTACCGTTCCACCTCTTCGTATCGGGTACGCATTGCCCTGGCGCTGAAGGGCCTGGAATACCAGGCCCTGCCGGTCAATCTGCTCAAGGGTGACCAGCGCGCTGATGCCTATGTCGCGGTGAACCCGCAAGGCCGGGTTCCGGCCTTGCGCACCGATGAGGGTGAATTGCTGGTGCAGTCACCCGCGATCATCGAGTACCTGGAAGAGGTTTATCCACAGCCGGCACTGTTGCCGGACGCTGCAGCAATGCGTGCCAGGGTGCGTGGTGTGGCGGCGATCATCGGTTGCGATGTGCATCCATTGCACAATGTCAGCGTGCTTAACCAGCTGCGCCAGCTGGGGCACGATGAAGGGCAGGTCAATCAGTGGATCGCACACTGGATCGGCCAGGGGCTGGCCGCCGTGGAGCAGTTGATTGGCGATCACGGTTATTGCTTTGGCGACGAGCCGGGGCTGGCGGATGTCTACCTGATTGCGCAGCTGTATGCGGCCGAGCGCTTCAACATCGACCTCAGCGGCTACCCCCGCATAGCCCGGGTCGCTGCACTGGCCAAGGGGCACCCGGCGTTCGCCAAGGCGCACCCGTCTTGCCAGGTGGACACGCCGGCTCAGTGAATCGAACGGTTCACTGTCGGTAGCTTGCCGATACGTTCGGACAGCTTGAGGCGCTGAACCGGGTCGTCGGTCAGCAGCAGGGCGTGTTCCAGGTCGAAACGTTCGGCCTGCGGGCAGTCCAGGTGCTGATACAGCGTTGCCCGGGTCATGTAGTCACTGACTTGGGCCGGGCCCAGTTGCATGACCCGTTCGGCGTCGATCAGTGCAGCCAAGTGGTTGTCGTTGCTCATATGCAACTGGCGCAGGTTGCGCGAAAGGCGCTGCAGTATCTGCATGGCACTGGCGCTGCGCAGGTGTTCGGCAGTCAGCGGCACATGCGGGCCAAACTGGCGCGCCAGCAACTCGCGGCAATCCTTGGGGTACAGGCGCCGGCCCCCACAAGGGTCGAGCAGGTGGTCGGCACCGGGTACACGCAGCAGGAAGTGCCCAGGGAATGCCACGCCTTCCAGGGGTATGGACAGGCGCCGGGCCAGTTCCAGAGCGAGGATCGCCAACGCCAGTGGCTGGCCGCGTCGGCGCTGCAGTACCTTGTCCAGCAACGCCGCATGCGGCCGCAGCGGGTGGAGTTCGTCCTGCTGGAAACCCAGTGCATTGAGCTGTCGCAGCAGCGGCTGGGCCAGTTCGGATAATGGCAGCATGGGCAGGCAGGCACTGATCTGCCCTTGCAGGTTTTGCAACGTGGCAAGGCTGGCCTCAGGCTCGACCTTTCGATCATGCTCGGCGGCAATCCACAACGCAGCTTCCAGCAGGGCGACCGGCTCGCGCTCCAGGCAGGCCAGGCAGGCTTGACGTGGCTTCATGAGGGCTCTCCACACACGCTTGAGTATTAGCTGCGGGGCGTGGATTCGTCCAGTGGTCCGCCGACGGCGCCGTACCTTGGCGCATGCCTATACTGGTAGGAGCACCTCGTTGGGGAGCCCGTCGATGTTCGCGCTGATGCAAAGCACCCGTACCCAGTCGCTGCACCTGTTCATTGACCCGCCCACTGGCCTCAAGGCCGTAGTGGCGATTCACAGCGAAAAATTGGGCCCTGCAGTGGGGGGGTGTCGCTACCTGCCCTATGCCGATGACGAGAGCGCCATGACCGACGCCATTCGCCTGGCCCAGGGCATGAGTTACAAGGCAGCGCTGGCGGGCCTGCCGTTGGGTGGCGGCAAGGCGGTGATCATGCGCAACCCGCATGTGGAAAACCGCGCGGCACTGTTCGAGGCGTTCGGCCGCTTCATCGATACCTTGCAAGGGCGGTTCATCATTGCCGTGGACAGCGGTACCTCGACCCTGGACATGGACTGCATCGCCCAGAGCACACCGCATGTCACCAGCACCACGGCCTCTGGCGACCCGTCACCGCATGCCGCCATGGGCGTGTTTGCCGGCATACGCGCCACCTCGCAGGCACGCCTGGGCAGCAGCAACCTCGAAGGCTTGCGGGTCGCAGTGCAGGGGCTGGGCAATGTGGGTTATGCCTTGGCCGAGCAGCTGCATGCGGCGGGGGCGGAGTTGCTGGTCAGCGACCTGGACCCTGGCCGCGTACGCTTGGCGGTGGAGCAGTTCAATGCTCACCCGGTGACCAATGATGCCCTGATCAGCACCCCTTGCGATATTTTCGCGCCCTGTGGCGTGGGGCCGGTGCTCAATGGCCAGACGGTGATGCAGCTGCGTTGCGCGGCGGTGGCGGGGGCGGCCAACAATCAGCTGACCACCTTGCAGGTGGCGGATCAGCTGGAGTCGCGCGGCATTCTGTATGCCCCTGACTACGTGATCAATGCCGGTGGCCTGATCTACGTGGCGCTGAAGCATCACGGAGGCGACCTGGGCACCATCACTGCGCATCTGGCGCGGATACCGACGCGGTTGACCGAGGTGTTCGGCCATGCCCAGGCGGAAAAGCGCTCCCCGGCCAGAGTGGCGCAGATGCTGGCCGAGCGCCTGTTGTACGGTTGAGGGCCTGGCGCAACTGCCTCAATCATGCATGAGCCAGGGCCTCAGTTGCTTGAGGTTGGAGACCACCACCTGTTGCGCTTCAGGGCTGGTCGCCACGTTGCGCGGGTCGATCTGATGGCGCTGCAGCACATACTTCACCAGAGCCCTGCGGCTCGGCACCACCAGTCGCCCGTCAATCATGCCGAAGTCGGCTTCGATGATTGCCTTCTGCGCCTCGTTCAAACGCTCGTCGGGCTTGAAGATCACCGGAATTTCGGCATTCCAGTCTTCATCCTGTGCCCGGGGGTTGGGCGACTCATCCAGCAGGCCCGGCTGCCCGCGCAAACGGCTGAGTACGAAGTCGCGGTACTGACGGTTCTTTTCACAGTACGCCCGCACATGCCAGCGCATGCCGGTGTAGACCAGTGTGTGCGGGGCGATGAGGCGAATTTCGACGTTCGGCGTGTTGAGTGAAACGTACTCGGTTTCCAGGCGCAGGCCTTCACGGCAGGCCTTGAGCAGGGGGCGCAGAACTTCTGGCCGAATGGGCCGGTCCGGTACTTCGAGCACCTTGGTGTGGGCGTAGGCCAGTGCCAGGCCGTCAATGTGTGGAGCGCGTTCACCGTTCTGATACAGCAGTTGCAGGTAGGCGCTTGCGCTGCCCTCGATGAACTTGGGTATGAACTGATTGCTGGGTACATAACCCTTGAGCTGTTTGTCGTACACCAGGTTCTTTGGGGCATGCTCGGTGATGTAGGTATTGATGTCCTTGGATGCCTGCTGCCGGCTGATTCCGAAACTCTGCATCAGGTGGCCGGTGGTCAGGCGGCCTTCCCACCAGGCGACGGTCTCGATCAGCTTGTAGCGCAGTGCCAGGTCCCAGCGCACCTGCTCGACGGTTTGCCTGCGTTTCATGATCTCTCCTGAGAAGGCATGCCTGGGAGGTGCCTTGCAGGCCGTGACTCCGACTCAGAGGTGCGGCCTATTCGCTGGCTTTTTCCGCTGTATCCAGGTCAGCCAATGCCGCGGCATTGCTCTTGAACGCTGCTGCAAACACAGCCCTGTTCTTGGCCATGAAGATGCTGGCCTCTTCGGCGATGTTTTCATCCAGCCCAGGTACGTGTTTAACCAGAACCTGAGTAAGCACCTCGGCCAGTTCCAGCATCTGGTCATGGGCATCTGCGAGTTTGCGGTCCAAGAACGTGGTCTCCAAATCGCGCGTGCTGCGGTAAAGAATCTCAACAGCCATACGAGGCCTCTCGGTCAGTGGGGCAGGGGCGCTGTGGTGCGCCTGCTGCTGTGCGGTTCACTTGCTATCCAGGCAGTCGGGCAGAATGCCGTCACCGAATACTGTATCTATATACAGTAATGGCAAGGCAGTGCTTTCGCAACCGGAAATTGTAGCTGCACTGAATTCGCTCGCTGCCCGTGCCTTGCGGCAATCGGTCGCCTTCCAAGGCAGGGGCCTGGCCCTTTAACTGCATGGCACAAGCGTCACAGGCGTGACGCATCATCCTTCATGTCGTATCGGGGAATCGCACATCGTGGATATCAAATGGGCTGAAAAACTGCGCAAGGGCCTGCATGGCTCGGCCGACGCGCTGGGCAACCTGTGCGTGGAAGCGTTCCACTACCTGGCGCTGTTCGGCATTGGCGCGATTACCGCCTACGCGGCGGTGGTGACGTTCCTGGACATGCTCGGCAAGGGCGGGGTCAGCGTCGACGACATCCTGCTGCTGTTCATCTACCTGGAGCTGGGGGCGATGGTCGGTATCTACTTCAAGACCAACCACATGCCGATCCGCTTCCTGCTGTATGTGGCGATCACCGCGCTGACGCGCCTGCTGATTGGCGACGTGTCGCACCACAAGGCGCCGGACGAAGGGCTGTTGTATGTGTGCGGCGGTATCTTGCTGCTGGCGTTCTCGATCCTGGTGGTGCGCTACGCCTCGTACCGCTACCCCTCGACCAAGGTGCTGGACGCCAGCGGCAAGGAAGTGGAGGAGGGCAAGTGAGGGGCTAACCGGCTACCGCTGGCAATCGGCTCAGGCATCGTTGAATCCTGGCTGGCGCCTGGCAAAGCGTCGTGACACCGGGTCGCGCACGGTGGCGCCAACAGGAGAAAGAAATTGAGCATAAATACCGAAGCTGTACATGCCTACCTGAAGCAGGTGCTTGCGCCGTTGGGGCTCGACCCGAATGGGGTGTATGTCACCGAAGTCGCCGATGTCATCGAGCTGAATGTGGTCGCCAGTCGTTCCCTGGTGGAAGAGTCGTTGTACTGGCTGAAGCAGGGCCAGGAGCCCACTTACGACCAGGGGCTGTTCGGCCTGTTTCACCACTCCCATAGCTTTGACCCCGCGCATCGGGTAAATGGTTGGCGCCTGACGGAGTTGGAGAAGGCAATCGGCAAGATGCTGATGCTGGCCTGATCCTCAGTTGGCCACGCTCACTGCTGCGAACGGGCGGGCGTCAGGGCGCGTATCACGGGTCAGGGCGGCCAGTACCTGCAACGGGTTCTGCCCCAGTTCGATCGCAAGGCCCAGGCGGATGCTGTCGATGACCCGTTGCAGGCGCACAGGGTCGTTGCGCTGGGCCTGGCTGATGAGGCGCTTGGCAACCACGCCGGCGTCATCGGAAAGGGTCAGCATGATGCTGCCGTCCAGCCGTTCGATACTCAGGTTGATCCGGTAATCGGAGGCGAAGGCGGCGCTGATCTGTTCGAATGGATTGTTCATGGTCTGGGTCCGCAATGGATGACTGCAGAAGTTGACCGGGTAACCTGCACGATGGTTCATCCCCATTGATCGGTGCAAACGAAAACGCCCGGCGCGAGCCGGGCGTTGTTGTTCAGGGAGCCGATCAGGCGTCGGGGTCAGTCAGTTCCAGTACCCCGCGCTTGCTGCGCAGTTTGCCGTAGAAGTGTTCCAGCGCATTGTTCAGCTTGCTGGCGGCACCGTCGACCGCCTGGTCCAGCGAGGTGGCGGTGTGGGTCACGGAAATCGGCTGATGGCCTTTCGGGCGAGCCTCCAACTGGCAGCGTTTGTCATGCGGGCCGGGCTTGGCGCCGTTCTCGTCACGCAGATGCACCTCGATGCGGGTGAGGTCGTCGTCATAGCGTTCGAGGGTGGCTTCCAGCGTACTGCGGACCCACTCGTTGAGACGGATGTTGCCTTCGATATGGTTGCTGCTGTTGACCTGGATTTGCATGATTCCAATCCTTATTCAGCTTGCTCGCATGGAGGCGTGCCTAGGCCATTGAGGGCCTTGGGAATTCTGCGCCTCTTGACTCTAAGGTCAGGCAACGGCGAAACGAATTCAAGCCCTTTTTGAAAATAAATTTTCTGTAGCAAATTCAGTGGAGGGGGCTGCCGCCATGGGTTCGCCGCGAGCCTTGCAGCGCCTGTGCGATCGAGCGCCGCCCGCGCGGCGCTCGGTCTCATAGACGCTGAATATGTGACGGCGAACATCCGACAGCCTCCATAGAGATTTTGCTTATGAGAATTAAACTCATTACTATTGCATCTCCATTCCCCGGACCCACTCCATGAAGCGCTCTGCCGCCAGCCTCCCTCTCAGCTATCGCCTGGCCGTGGTTTCACGCAGCCTGGCGGCATTGCTGGGCGGCTATCTGCTGGCGTCGTCGATCAGTGTCTGCCTGGCCCTGCTGCTGCCGTTGCCCCAGGTCGACGCCACGCTGACCGGCCTGATGCTCTCGTTCGTGTTCTACCTGCTGGCCTTCATCTGGTGCTTCGCCTGCCGCAGCGCCTGGCGCGCCTGGCTTGGCGTGTTGCTGCCGAGCCTGGTGCTGGGGCTGCTCGGCGGGTTCGCCTACTGGATGAAGAACCCATGAAGGAAGGCTTCCGCCAGGCCATGGCCTGGCTGCACACCTGGACTGGCCTGATCTTCGGCTGGCTGCTGTTCGCCATCTTCCTCACTGGCACCCTGTCGTACTTCAAGGACGAAGTCAGCCACTGGGCGCAGCCGGAAGTGCGCCGCCATGCGCTGGACCCGGTGACCAGCCTGGGCTTGGCCCAGCGCTATCTGGAGCGCAACGCCGCGCATTCGGGCAGCTGGATGATTCGCCTGCCCAGCGAGCGCGAGGCTGCCTTGAACGTGGGCTGGCGCGATCCCGAGGGTGGGCGTCGGGGCTTCGTCAGGAAGAATCTGGATGCTCAGAGCGGGCAGCCGGTCGATGCGCGCGAAAGCCGTGGCGGCGAGTTCTTCTACCGCTTCCATTTCGAACTGCAGATGCCCTATCCATGGGGCCGCTGGCTGTCGACACTGTGTGCCTTCATCATGCTGCTGGGGTTGGTCACCGGGATCATCACCCACAAGAAGATCTTCAAGGAGTTCTTCACTTTCCGCCCTGGCAAGGGCCAGCGCTCATGGCTGGATGGCCACAATGCCATTGGCGTGCTGGTGCTGCCGTTCCACCTGATGATCAGCTACAGCAGCCTGGTGCTGTTCATGTACATGGTCATGCCGGCCAGCATCATGGCCAGTTACGGTGATACCAACGGGTACTTCAATGACCTGTTCGGCCGCGACGAGGCACCCAAGGCAGCCCATGTCGCCACGCCACTGGTGCCGCTGGCGAGCCTCCATGCCAAGGTCCAGGCGCTGGTGCCGGGCGCACGCATCGGCTTTGTCCAGGTGCAGAACGCGGGCGATCGCAATGCCCGCGTCGTCTTCACCCAGTCATCGGCGGATAACGTCCCCTACAAGCGCAGTGCCAACTGGACCTTCGACGGGGCCACTGGCGAACTGCTGAAACAGGGCGCGCCGGAAAGCGCCGCGATGATGACCTCGTTCAGTTTCGCCGGCCTGCACATGGGCAACTACGCCGGGCCTTGGCTGCGTTGGTTGTACTTCGCCTTCGGGCTTGCCGGCACGGCGGTGATCGGCACCGGCCTGGTGATGTGGCTGGGCAAACGCCAGCTCAAGCATGCCAGGAGCGAACGTCTGCCGGGCGAGTTGCGCCTGGTCGAAGTGCTCAACATCGCCAGCATGAGCGGCCTTGTGCTGGCCGTGGCCGGTTTCTTCTGGGCCAACCGGTTGCTGCCGGTGGCACTGCATGGACGTGCTGACTGGGAGGTGAACACGTTCTTCCTGGTCTGGCTGGCGTCACTGCTGCATGCCGTGCTGCGCCCGGGGCGCAGGGCCTGGGGCGAGCAGCTGGCAATGGGGGCACTGGCTTTTGCCCTGTTGCCGTTGCTCAACGGCTTGAGCACCGGCCAGGGGTTGAACGTCTCTGTGCCTGCGGGTGACTGGGCCATGGCCGGTTTCGACCTTACCGCCCTGGCGTGTGGGCTGTTCCTGGCCTGGGCCGCGAGCAAGATGCTGCGCCCAACGACGCCCGTCGCAACACGTGCGACGAAGGCGGCCAAGGTCTCGGCCAAAATGGTCGAGGTGCAGTGATGCTGAGCATTGCCCTGATCGGTTTCGCCGGTTTCGCCGCGCTGTGCCTGGCGATGGAAAAGCACTTCAACGAGCTGCTCAGGCACAAGCCCCGCCCGGCCCAGTTGCGTGCACTGCGCGTTGCCGGTTGGCTGCTGCTCATGCTGGCCCTGGTGCTGTCCGTTCACTGGCGTGGCTGGGCCCACGGGCTGGTGGAGTGGGCCGCGCTGTTGATGGCCGGCGTTACCCTGTGGGTGTTCGGCTTGCCTTACATGCCGCGTGCGTTGCTGGGCCTGGCTACCGCCAGCCTGGTACTGGGCCCGCTGTTGGCCGTGGTTGCGGGGTGATGCCTTGAGCGAAACCGAGAGCGACAGCACCCGCGCGCGTTTCCTCGAGGTGTTCCTCGCCCAGCGTGCGCGCATGGAGGCGTTGGTCCGCCGTCGGGTAGGCTGCCGCGCTACTGCGTCCGACCTGGTGCAGGAGCTGTTCCTGCGCTTCTGGCGTCGCCCCGAGGTCAAGGTCGAAGCGCTCGATACCTACCTGCTGCGCTGTGCCGGCAACCTTGCCATCGATCATCTGCGCAGTGCAGGCAGTCGCGAACGCCTTGCCGAAGCCTCGCTGCAGCGTGATGAAGCGGCGCTGGCCCAGGCGCCAGAGCAGGCCGTGGAGGTCGATCATGACCTGCAGCGCATTGAAGCCGCCCTGCGAGCGCTGCCTGAGCGTACCCGGCGGATTTTTCTGCTCAACCGCGTCCACGGCTGCAAGTACGGCGAGATCGCCAAGGCCATGCAGCTTTCCCAGAGCAGTGTGGAAAAGCATATGATGCGCGCCCTCGAAGCGTGCAAGGCCAGTGTTGCCGAGCCCGCGACCTTCACTCGCAGGCCTGGGAGCGCCCACCGATGAGCCATCCAGACCCGGTTACCGCTGCCCAGTCCGAGGCTGCCTTGCAGTGGCTGATCCGCATCAACGAGCAGCCTGAAGCGGCAAGCAGTGCGCCGTTCAAGCGCTGGTTGCTGGCCGATCCCAGGCATCGCCAAGCCTATGCCGAAGCCCGGTTGCTGATGCAGCTCAGCGACGCACCGGCAGCGCGTCTGGCGCAAGAACAGCATGCAGACCTTCAGCCTTACTTGCTGGCCATGGCCAAGCCACCCGGCAAAAGCCACTGGCGACGCGCTGGCATGGCGTTGGCCGCGGCGTGCCTGGTGCTGGCGGTCAGCGTGGCGGGTGGCTGGCGGCCGGGTGACTGGTTACTGGACCTGCAGGCCGATTTCAGCAGCAGTGATGCGATTCGCCAGGTAACCCTGGCGGACCAGTCGCAGGTGACCCTGGATGCGGGCAGCGCCATCGCCGTCGATTTCCGCCAAGGTGAACGCCGTGTACGCCTGCTGCATGGCGCAGCGTTCTTCCAGGTGACCCATACCGGGCAGCCATTCGTGGTGGAAGCGGCTGGCGGCGAGGTTCGGGTGCTGGGTACGCAGTTCGAAGTGCGTGACCAAGGGCAGGGTGCACAGGTCATCGTCCGCAGTGGGCGCGTGGCCGTCATCCCGGCTGCGGGGCAGGCCGGCCAGATACTGACGGCCAACCAGCAACTGGCCTATGCCGATGGGCATGCAGGCGAGCTGGCGAGTGTCGACGGCGACAGCCGCCTGGCCTGGCGCCAAGGCTGGCTGAACTATTACCAGGTGCCGCTGGCGCAGGTAGTGGCAGACCTGGGCCGCTACTACCCCGGCCGTATCGTGTTGTTGAATGGCGTATTGGGGCAGCGCAAGGTGAGCGGCAGTTTCCCGGTGGATGAGCCTTTGGCTGCACTGGATTCGCTGGGCAAGGTGCTGGGTTTCTCGCGGCAAACCTTGCTGGGGCGGCTGACCGTGATCCGCTGAAAAAAAATTGCAAAAGCGGATGAGGTAACCCGACGCAGCATCCGTGTAATGAGTGGAAGTGCGATTCATTCGCAGTAATAACCCTCTCACAGGTCAGCGTCCATGAAGTTCACCCCGCGTTGCGTCCCCCTCTGGTTTGGCCTTGCAGTGTGCCCGGCCATCACCGCTGCCCCTGGCCTCATGGCCGCCGAGCAACTGCAACTGCACGCTTTCGACCAGCCCGGCCAGCCGCTGGCCCAGGCCCTGGGCGCCTTCAGCCGTGCCACTGGCCAGAGTGTCGTCTACACCCTCGAACTGCCAGGCGTGCAGGCCCCGGCCCTCAATGGTTCGTTCAGCGCCGAGCAGGCCCTGCAACGGCTGCTGGGTAACAGTGGGCTGACCTGGCGTCGCCTCGATGCACGCACCCTGACGCTCGAACCTGTAGATACCTCTGGCGCCCTCAACCTGCAGGCCACCACGGTGACCTCACAAATGGACAGCTACAGCTATCAGCCACCCGCCAGTGCCTCGATCATGCGCGGCCAGGGCCCCACCCAGGACATCCCCCAGGCGATCAACGTGGTACCGGCCCAGGTCATCCGCGACCAGGCCCCACGCAACCTTGACGACGCGTTGGCCAATGTCAGTGGCATTACCCAGGGCAACAACTTCGGCGGCACGTCCGACACGGTGATGAAACGCGGCTTCGGTGACAACCGCGACGGCTCGATCATGCGTGACGGCATGCCGGTGGTGCAGGGCCGCAGCCTCAATGCCACTACCGAGCGGGTCGAAGTGCTCAAGGGCCCGGCCTCGCTGCTGTACGGCATCCAGGACCCGGGCGGGGTGATCAACGTGGTCAGCAAGCGCCCGCAACTGCAGCAGTACAACGCCCTGACCGTGCGCGGTTCCACTTACGGCAGCGGCAAGAATGGCAGCGGCGGCGGCTTCGACAGCACCGGCGCGTTGGGCGACAGCAATTTCGCCTACCGCCTGATCGTCGATCACGAAGACGAGGATTACTGGCGCAACTTCGGCGTGCACCGCGAATCGCTGGTGGCGCCGTCGTTGGCCTGGCTCGGCGAAGATACCCAGGTGGTGCTGGCCTACGAGCACCGCGAATTCCTCTATCCGTTCGACCGCGGCACAGCATTCGGCAGCAACGGCCACCCGCTGGACATCCCGGCTACCCGGCGCCTGGACGAGCCGTTCAACGACATGGAAGGGCGCTCCGACCTGTACCGCCTGGAGGTCGATCACCAACTGACCGACGACTGGAAGCTGCACTTCGGCTACAGCTTCAACCGCGAGACGTACGATGCCAGCCAGGTTCGCGTTACCGGCGTGAACGAGGCCAAGGGCACGCTGACGCGCAGCATCGACGGCACCCACAACGCCATGAGCCGCGACCAGTTCGCCACCTTGAGCCTCAATGGCAATGTCGAGCTGGCCGGTATGCAGAACGACCTGTTGTTCGGTATCGACCACGAAGACCGCAAGATCTTTCGTGGCGACCTGATCCGTCAGACCTCTCGATCGGCCTTCAGCTACGTGAACCCGGTCTACGGCCAGGAGGTGGAGGGCAGCACGGTGCGTGCGAGCGACAGCGACCAGACCGACAAGCTGCGCACCGACGCCTTGTTCGTGCAGGACGCGCTGCACCTGGACGAACACTGGATCCTGGTAGCGGGCGCGCGTTACCAGCAGTATGACCAGTACGCCGGCCGTGGCCGCCCGTTCAAGGCCAATACCGACAGCAACGGCCAGGCCTGGGTGCCGCATGCGGGCATCGTCTACAAGGTCGATGACCAGCTGTCGTTCTATGGCAGCTACAGCGAGTCGTTCAAGCCGAACTCCAGCATCGCCCCGCTGACCGGGGGCGTGGTGCTGGACTCCTCGGTGGCGCCGGAGGAGGGCAAGTCCTGGGAGCTGGGCGCCAAGCTCGACATGCCGGGCAGCCTCACCGGTACGCTGGCGCTGTTCGATATCACCAAGCGCAACGTGCTGGTGTCCAACTTCGACAGTGGCACTGGCGAGACGGTCTACAGCAACGCCGGGGAAGTCAGCTCACGCGGCGTGGAGCTCGACCTGACCGGGCAGCTCAGCGAGCGCTGGAGCCTGATCGGCAGTTACGCCTATACCGATGCCAAGGTGACCAAGGACCCCGACCTTGAAGGCAACCGCCTGCAGAACGTGGCCCGGCATAGCGGTTCGCTGTCGGCGGTGTATGACTTCGGCAGCCTCCTGGGTGGCGATCGCCTGCGTTTCGGCGCCGGGGCGCGTTATGTGGGTGAGCGGTCGGGGAACGCGACCAACACGTTCGACCTGCCGAGCTATACCGTGGCTGATGCATTCGCCACCTATGAGACCAAGCTTGATGAGCACAATGTGCGCCTGCAACTGAACGTGAAGAACCTGTTCGACAAGGTCTACTACAGCTCGGCGGTTAACCAGTATTTCGTGGCGATTGGCGATGCGCGGCAGGTGAGCCTGTCGAGTACCTTCGAGTTCTGAGCCTTGTGCCGCCTGTGCCTGCCTTTTCGCGGCTAAGGCCGCTCCTACGGGGATATCACGGGTTTTGAAAACTGTGCGGTACCTGTAGGAGCAGCTTTAGCCGCGAAGGGCCAGACGGTAATCGCCAGGGGTTGCTCCGAAGGCCTGGCGGAAGCGGTTGCTGAAATGGCTGGCACTGGCAAACCCGCACAACAGTGCCACCTGGCCCAACGGCAATTCGCCCAGGCGCAACAGCTGGCAGGCCCGATGCAGCCTGCGCGCCAGCAGGTACTGATGCGGCGGCAGGCCAAAGCTGGTGCGGAACATCCGCGCAAAGTGGTACTCGGACAGGTTGCAGCGCAGTGCCAGTTCTCCCAGGGTGATCGGCTGGTCCAGGTGCGCCTCGATGTACTCCACCAGCTGTCGGCGCAGGCTCGGCGCCAACCCGCCTTTCAGGCGCAACCCTTGGCGCAGGCCAACCTGGCTGAGCACGGCATGGTCGACGATCTCATGGGCAAGGCTGCTGGCCAGCAGACGCTCGGCGGGCTCATCCCAGTCCAGCGTGATCAACTGGCGAAAGCGCACGGATTGTCGCGGGTCATCGAGGAAGGTCGCTTCCTGCAGTTGCAGTTCGCGTGGCTCGCGATCGAGCAGGCGCACACAACCCAAGGCGAACTGCGCTTCGCTGATGTACAGGTGGGCCAGGCGAATTGCACCGTTCACGACCCAGTTCGACTCGTGCCCTGCCGGCATGATGCACAGTTTGTTTGGCGCGCCCTTGTCGGCCGGGCGCTGGCGACGAAAGGTCCCGGTGCCGTCGGCGATGTAGCACGACAGCGTGTGATGGCTCGGCGCCTGGTAGTCGCGCGCATCGTCGCGGTTGCTCCACAACGCCGCCGCCAAGCCGTCGCCCAGCTGCGCGCTCAGCTCCAGCCGTGCGTTGGGCGAGGCGTGCATGGCGTTGAACACTTGCAGCTGGGTGAGTGGGGTCATGGGCAATTCCTCTGGGCTCATCCTACTTCGCCCGCGTTGCGCTGACAGCCACCCGGGGGCGAAAAGCGCAAGTTTGTGCAAGCGCATGGCGGTGGGCAGGGAGAACACTGGTGTTGAAAAGTTGATAGGCCCAAGGAACCGCCACCATGAACCTCGCGCTGTACCTGCTCACCGTCCTGATCTGGGGCACCACCTGGATCGCCCTGAAGCTGCAACTGGGCGTAGTCGCCATTGCCGTATCGATCGTCTACCGCTTCGCCCTGGCCGGCCTGATCCTGTTCGCCATTCTTCTGTTCACGCGGCGCCTGCAGCCGATGAACCGGCGCGGCCACCTGATCTGCCTGGCGCAGGGATTCTGCCTGTTCTGCGTCAACTTCATGTGCTTCCTCACCGCCAGCCAATGGATCGCCAGCGGCCTGATCGCCGTGGTGTTCTCCACCGCCACGTTGTGGAATGCCTTGAACGCGCGGATCTTCTTCGGCCAGAAGATCGCCAGCAATGTTCTCGCTGGGGGCGCGCTGGGCTTGCTCGGCCTGGGCCTGTTGTTCTGGCCCGAGCTTTCGCATCACACAGCCAGTCGCGAAACCCTCTACGGCCTGGGCCTGGCACTGCTCGGCACGCTGTGCTTCTCGGCCGGCAACATGCTCTCCAGCATGCAGCAGAAGGCCGGGCTCAAGCCCATGACCACCAATGCCTGGGGCATGGCCTACGGCGCATCGATGCTGGCGCTGTATTGCCTGGTCAGTGGCATTCCGTTCGCCATGGAATGGAGCACCCGCTACATCGGTTCGCTGTTGTATCTGGTCATACCCGGTTCGGTGATCGGCTTTACCGCCTACCTGACCCTGGTCGGGCGCATGGGGCCGGAGCGGGCTGCCTACTGCACCGTGCTGTTCCCGCTGGTGGCGCTGAATGTATCGGCATTCGTCGAAGGCTATCAATGGACAGCCCCGGCGCTGCTGGGGCTGGTAGCGGTGATGGCGGGCAATGTCCTGGTGTTTCGCAAGCCTCGGCCCAAAAAAGCCGCCACCGCTCTGGCATGAGGGGGCTACGGAGGGCTTTCAGCCCTTCCATACCTGTGGATTCACCAAGTCCCGTGGCCGCTCGCCGAGCAATGCCGCGCGCAGATTTTCCATCGCCCGGTTGGCCATGGCCTCGCGGGTTTCGGCAGTCGCCGAACCGATATGTGGCAAGGTCAGCGCATTGGGCAGCTGGAACAGCGGCGATTCACTCAGCGGTTCCTTTTCGTACACATCCAGGCCGGCGCCACGAATGGTGCCGTTCTGCAGCGCTTCGACCAGTGCCGCTTCGTCGACCACCGGGCCCCGGGCGATGTTGATCAGGAACGCGCTCGGTTTCATCAGCTTCAATTCACGGGCACCGATCAACTTGCGCGTGGCATCGGACAGCGGCACCACCAGGCAGACGAAGTCGGACTCGGCCAGCAGTTGCTCGAGGCTGCGGTACTGGGCGCCCAGTTCTTGTTCCAGGGCAGTCTTGCGGCTGTTGCCAGCGTACAGGATCGACATGTTGAAGCCGAAGCGGCCACGGCGGGCGACGGCGGCACCGATGTTGCCCAAGCCGACGATGCCCAGCGTCTTGCCATGCACATCGCTACCGAAGTGCGAAGGGGCCACCGTGGCCTGCCAGTTGCCGGCCTTGGTCCAGGCGTCGAGTTCGGCGGTGCGGCGGGCGCAGCCCATGATCAGCGAGAAACCCAGGTCGGCGGTGCTTTCGGTGAGCACGTCCGGCGTGTTGGTCAGGGCGATGCCGCGCTCGTTGAAATAGTCGACGTCATAGTTGTCATAGCCAACCGAGATGCTGGACACCACTTCGAGCTTGCCTGCACCTTCGAGCTGCGCGCGGCCGAGCTTGCGGCCAGCGCCGATCAGGCCATGGGCCTCGGGCAGGGCTTCGTTGAACTGGGCACTGATGTCGCCGAGCCTGGGGTTCGGCACGATCACGTTGAAGTCTTGCTGCAGGCGCTCGGCCATGGCGGGGGTGATGCGGCTGAAGGCCAGGACGGTCTTTTTCATCGGCAACTTCTCGGGGCGGTGGGTCGGGTTGATTGGTTAGCAACCTACCATTGTCCACCGCCGCCGTGCAGCAGCTTTTTCAGTTGGCGATCAGCAATTCGTGGGTTTTCAGGTCGGCTTCATGGGCCGCCAGAATTTCCGGCAGCGAGTTGCGCAGGTATTCGACCCAGGTCTTGATCTTGGCATCCAGGTATTGGCGCGAAGGGTAGATGGCATACAGGTTGAGCTCCTGCAGCCGGTACTCCGGCATCACCCGCACCAGGCTGCCGTCGCGCAAACCATCGATCACCGAGTAGATCGGCAACACCCCCATGCCCATGCCACTGCGGATCGCGGTTTTCATCGCATCCGCCGAGTTGACCTGGAACGGTGAGCTGGTGATGTTGACCAGCTCCTGGCCCTCCGGGCCGTCGAACAGCCATTTTTCCAGTGGAATCACCGGGCTGACCATGCGCAGGCAGGCATGCTTGAGCAGGTCGACCGGTTTATGGGCAAAACCGTGCTTGGCCACGTACTCCGGCGAGGCGCAGACAATGCTGTAGGTGATGCCCAGGCGTTGTGAGACGAAGCCCGAGTCCGGCAGCTCGGTGGCCAGCACGATGGACACGTCGTAACCCTCGTCGAGCAGGTCGGGCACGCGGTTGGCCATGGTCAGGTCGAAGGTCACGTCCGGGTGCGATTCGCGGTAGCGGGCGATGGCGTCTACCACGAAGTGCTGACCGACCCCGGTCATCGAATGCACCTTCAATTGGCCGGCAGGCCGGGCATGGGCATCGCTGGCTTCGGCTTCGGCTTCTTCGACATAGGTAAGGATCTGTTCACAGCGCATCAGGTAACGCTTGCCGGCCTCGGTCAGGGCGATGCGCCGGGTGGTGCGGTTGAGCAGCCGGGTTTGCAGATGGGCTTCCAGGTTGGAGACCGCCCGCGACACGTTCGCGGTGGTCGTATCCAGTTGCGCCGCGGCAGCGGTAAAGCTGCCTAGCTGGGCTACGCAACTGAAAGCACGCATGTTTTGCAGGGTGTCCATGGGTCACTCTCAAGGTAGAGGACAAAATTGTGTCACGAAGTAACGCGAATGTGCGTTCGACCAAAGCCGGATTATCGCCGTTTCGGTAACAAAGATTCGCAAGAATATACGCTTATCGCCAGTGCGGCGGCCCCCTAGAATTGCGCGGCCCCTCCACCTCTTCCTCGGGAAATCGCAGCTGTGCCGCGTCGCATCAACAGAACGCTTGAAGTGTTCAGTGCCTGTGCCCTTTGTCTCACCTTGAGCGGCTGTATCGGAACCTGGGGTATCGCCCCGCAAAGCAAGACCCTGCAAGCCAATACCTTGATCACCGACGCGGCCATTCGCGAAGCGGCCAGCGACGCGCACTGGCCTGACCAGCGCTGGTGGCAGGCCTATGGCGACCCACAACTCGACCGCTGGATCGACCTCGCCATAGCCGGTAGCCCAAGCCTGGCCATGGCCGCTGCGCGTGTGCGTGAAGCCAAGGCCATGGCCGGTGTGGTCGAGTCGGCGGAAAAGCTCCAGGTCAACGGTGACGCCACGCTCAAGCGGCACAACTGGCCCGAGGACCAGTTCTACGGCCCTGGCGCGCTGTCGGGCGCCAACACCTGGGACAACAACGCCGCCATCGGCTTCAGCTACGCGCTGGACCTGTGGGGCCGCGAACGCAACGCCAGCGAGCAGGCGGTCGACCAGGCGCACATGAGCGTGGCCGAGGCCCGCCAGGCGCAGCTGGAACTGCAGAACAATGTGGTACGTGCCTACATCCAGCTGAGCCTGCAGTTCGCCCAGCGCGATATCGTCAAGGCCGAGCTGCAACAGCAGGAGCAGATCCTGGCCCTGGCCAAGCGCCGCCTGGATGGCGGCATCGGCACCCATTTCGAGGTCAGCCAGGCCGAGGCACCGCTGCCCGAAACCCATCGCCAGCTCGACAGCCTCGACGAGGAAATCGCCCTGACCCGTAACCAGTTGGCGGCGCTGGCCGGTAAAGGGCCGGGGGAGGGCGCGCAATTGCAACGGCCGGCCCTGGCCCTCGCGGCCCCGCTGAAACTGCCGTCGAACCTGCCTGCCGAACTGGTCGGCCAGCGCCCGGACGTGGTCGCCAGCCGCTGGCAGGTCGCCGCGCAGGCCCGTGGCATCGATGTCGCCCATGCCGGCTTCTTCCCCAACGTCGACCTGGTCGGCAGCCTCGGCTTCATGGCCACTGGCGGTGGTCCGCTGGAATTCCTGACAGGGCGCAAGTTCAACTACAACGTCGGCCCGGCGATCAGCCTGCCGATCTTCGACGGTGGCCGCCTGCGCTCGCAGCTGGGCGTAGCCTCGGCGAGTTACGACGTAGCGGTGGCGCGCTACAACCAGACCGTGGTCGGCGCGCTGAAGAACATTTCCGACCAGCTGATCCGCCGTGAATCGATGAAGCAACAGTCGCACTTCGCTGCCGAATCGGTGGCCGCTGCGCAAAAGACCTACGACATCGCCACGGTGGCCTTCCAGCGCGGGCTGACCGACTACCTCAATGTGCTCAACGCGCAAACCCTGCTGTTCCGCCAACAGCAGGTGCAGCAGCAAGTGCAGGCTGCACGCCTGATCGCCCATGCCGAACTGGTCACCGCCCTGGGTGGCGGCCTGCAGGCTGGCCGGGACGTGCCGCAGGAAGAACGCCAGGCAGCGCCGAAAACCCCGGCCACCCTGGTCATCTTCGACAAGAACGCGGATGACGCCGAATGAGCACTTCCAGTTTGCCCGTGCGCTGGCTGCAGAGCCTGGAATGGCGCCGGGGCTTCTTCGCCTGGGCGCGCACCGACGGCGTGACCTGGGTGTACATCTTCAAGGTGCTCGCGGCCGCGTTCATTACCCTGTGGCTGGCCATGCGCCTGGAGCTGCCGCAACCGCGCACGGCGATGATCACCGTGTTCATCGTCATGCAGCCGCAAAGCGGCCATGTGTTCGCCAAGAGCTTCTACCGGGTGCTCGGTACCCTGGCCGGTTCGGCGATGATGGTCGCGCTGATCGCCATCTTCCCGCAGAACACCGAGCTGTTCCTGCCCAGCCTGGCGGTGTGGGTCGGCCTGTGCTCGGCCGGCGCCATGCGCTACCGCACCTTCCGCGCCTATGGCTTCGTCCTCGCCGGCTACACCGCGGCGATGATCGGCCTGCCCGTGCTGCAGCACCCGGACCAGGCGTTCATGGCGGCCGTATGGCGGGTGCTGGAGATCGCCCTGGGCATCCTGGTGTCGACCTTCGTCAGCGCCGCGGTGCTGCCGCAGTCGGCCAGTGCCGCCATGCGCAACGCCCTGTACCAGCGTTTCGGCGTGTTCGCCGGGGTCGTCGTGGAAGCCTTGCGCGGCGATAGCCAGCGCGACCGCTTCGAGGCCAGCAACGTGCGCTTCGTCGCCGAAGCGGTGGGGCTGGAGAGCCTGCGCAACGTTACCGCCTTCGAAGACCCGCACATGCGTCGCCGCTCTGGCCGATTGGTGCGCATGAACAGCGAGTTCATGGCCATCACCACGCGCTTCAACGCTTTGCACCGCCTGCTGGAGCGCCTGCGCGCGCGCGGCCCGCTGCAGATCGTCGGCGCCATCGAGCCTGGCCTGAACACCTTGGTGGAGCTGTTGCAGCCCTATGTGGGCCGGGCCCTGACCGACGCCGATGCGCTGCGCCTGACGCTGGAGCTGGCGGCTTACAAGGAAGGCCTGCAGGCGCAGGTGCGTAGCTTGCGCGCCGACTATCTGGCCACCCAGCCCAGCGAAGCCGACCTGCTGGACTTCCACACCGCGTTCGAACTGCTCTACCGCTTCGTCGACGAGATGTACAGCTACGCCGAAACCCACGCTTCGCTGGCCGCGCACAAACACGAGCGCGAGCAATGGGACGAGCCCTACGTGGCGCAGACCAGCTGGCTGGTGTCGCTGGCTGCCGGGGTGCGCGCTTGCGCGGTGCTGTTGCTGCTGGGCAGTTACTGGCTGATGAGCGACTGGCCCAGCGGCGCCATGATGACCCTGATCGCCACCGTCACCGTGGGCCTCTCGGCCGCTTCGCCGAACCCCAAGCGCATGTCGTTCCAGATGGCCTGTGGCACGGCGATCGGGGCCTTCATCGGTTTCTTCGAAACCTTCTTCGTGTTCCCCTGGATCGACGGCTTCGCGCTGCTGTGCATGGTCCTGGCGCCGGTGTTCGTGCTCGGGGCATTCCTCTCGTCACGGCCGGCCTACGCCGGTTACGGCATTGGCCTGCTGGTGTTCTTCGCCATCGGCTCGGTGCCGAACAACCTGACGATCTATGACCCGTACAGCTTCATCAACGACTACATCGGCATGGTCATCGGCATGTTCGTCTGCGCCGCAGCCGGCGCGATCATCCTGCCGCCGAACAGCCGCTGGCTATGGAGTCGCCTGGAGCAGGAGCTGCGCGGGCAGGTGCTGTTCGCCATCAGCGGCCGCCTGCGTGGGCTGGGTTCGGCTTTCGAAAGCCGCACCCGCGACTTGTTGCACCAGGCCTATGGCCTGGCTGCCGGCAAGCCGCAGGTACAGAGCCAGCTGATGGGCTGGATGTTCACCGTGCTGGAGATCGGCCACGCCATCATCGAACTGCGCAAGGAGCAGGCCCGCGCGCCGATTCACCCGGCCTACGCCGAGTCACAACCGTGGCGCCAGGCCATTCGTGTCATGGGCCGCGCCCTGGCCCGCCTGTTTCTGCAGCCCAGCGCCAGCAACTACGAGCGTGCGCTGGTCGCGGTGGACCATGCCATCGCGCGCGTGCAGGCCACCGATGAACCCTTCGCCCGGCATTTCGACACTTCGGTGCTGCGCCGGGTGCAGAGCTACCTGCACTTCATCCGTTCCTCCCTGCTGGACCCACAGTCGCCGCTGACCCCGGCGAAAGGATTGCACGATGCTCCGTGAAAGCATGCCCCGCGAGATCGCCTTTCATGGCGTTTACATGCCCACCATGACCCTGATGTTCCTGTTCGCCCTGGGCCTGGCCTGGGGCCTGGACCGGTTCATCGCCAGCCATGATGGCTACCGCTTCTTCTGGCACCCGGCGCTGCTGCGCCTGAGCCTGTTCGTCTGCCTGTTCGGCGCCCTGGCGCTGTCGCTCTACTGGTGAGAATCCTTCGATGAAAAAGTTCTTCAGCCTGATCGCTACCCTGCTGGTGCTGGCCGCTGCCGTGGTGATCGGACGCCAGTTGTGGCTGCACTACATGACCACGCCGTGGACCCGCGACGGCCGCGTGCGTGCTGACATCATCAACGTCGCCGCCGACGTGCCAGGCTATGTGGTGGACGTCCCGGTCAAGGACAACCAGCGGGTAAAGAAGGGTGACCTGCTGATCCAGATCGACCCTGAGCACTACCAGCTGGCGGTCGACCAGGCCAAGGCCCTGGTCGCCTCGCGCAAGGCCACCTGGGAAATGCGCAAGGTCAACGCCAAGCGCCGTGCCGACATGGACAACCTGGTGATCTCCAGGGAAAACCGTGACGACGCCAGCAACATCGCCAACTCCGCCCAGGCCGACTATCAGCAGGCCCAGGCGCAACTGGCGGCAGCCGAGCTGAACCTCAAGCGCACCCAGATCGTCGCTACGGTGGACGGTTACGTGACCAACCTGAACATTCACAAGGGCGACTATGCGCGTACCGGAGAAGCGGTGATGGCGGTGGTCGACGAGCACTCGTTCTGGGTGTACGGCTTCTTCGAAGAGACCAAGCTGCCGCATGTGAAGGTGGGTAACCAGGCCGAGCTGCAAATGATGAGCGGCGAGCGGCTCAAGGGGCACGTGGAGAGCATCGCCCGGGGCATCTACGACCGCGACAACCCGCAGAGCCGCGAGCTGATCGCCGATGTGAACCCGACGTTCAACTGGGTGCGCCTGGCACAGCGGGTGCCGGTGCGGATTCACATTGATGAAGTGCCGGACGGTTTTTTGCTGGCGGCGGGGACGACTTGTACGGTGGTGGTGAAGCCGGGCGAAGAGTGAGTACTGTTAACTGGTCCTGACATGCGCAGGCCCGCACTCTTTCAGCAATTGATCCCAATCGTCTGGAGGGTGGCCGGTCAGCAGCATCTTTTGAAAGACCTTGTAAGCGTCGTCGCTGCTGTCGTAGGCCCGTTTGCTCGATTCGTCATTGACCCAGGCCAGCACGATGATCCGGCTGGCAGTGTGGTAGCGAAAGAACAACCGGTATTGCTGAAAGAACTTCACTCTGAACCAGTGCTTGTGGTCACTACCCAGCGTTGCGCCCTGCCGGTATTCAGCCTTGGTCGGGTCCTGCGGAATCACATCAAATGCCAAGCGCCTGATGGCCGCCAGCCGCTTGAAAGCATTCTTCTTCGTGTAACCCGCCGGGTCTTTCAGCATCTGAGCCTGAACTTGCGCGCTGAGTGCTTCCAGTTTGGCCAGAAACAGCGGGTGGGCAAAGACAGTCCATCCATGAATTACAAGCGGCTTCCTGTTCGCATCATTCATTCATCTTCCGCCGACAGAGGTTGATCAAGGTCGACCTCTGCATCACCCACGAGCTTGTCAAGGCGAGCGATGAGGTCTGCATCGACAACCTGCAGCCGTTGAGGATTGGTTGCGATGTCGTGAGCCAGAAAACTCAGGAACTGGCCTAGCACGGGATCGTCCTCGGTTGCCTCTGCGCGGGTGAGTATCACATCACCGTCAGGGCGAATCGAGTAATGGATCTTGTCACGCTTTTTCAAACCCAAAGCACGGCGCACCGTTTCAGGAACGGTGGTCTGGTAGCGATCGGTCAGCGTGGACTCGACTTCGAAGGTGGTAGCCATGGGCAGTTGTCCATAGAGTTACACAATGCTTATCAAGGTAATGCGATTGCATTGCATGGTCAATGCAGTTGCATTACCTGACTGATAAGCGGTTCAAGCTGCCCCCACCAACACCGGCACCTCGACCCGGTCAATCACCTTCGCGCTGATCGACGGGTCCAGTAACCGCCCCAGCCGCGACAGGTGGCGGTGGCCCATGATGATCAGCTCGCAGTTCAGTTCCTGTGCCTTGGCCACAATTGCCTCGACCGGCTGCCCGGCGACCATGCAGCCCTGGCTGCTGAAGCCGGCCTGTTGCAGCAGCGCCACCGCTTCGGCCACGGCGCGGTCGCCCAGGCGTTGCTCCTCGCAGGCGGCTGGGTATTCCTCCAGTTCTTCGGTGGTGTAGGGCCCAGGCTTGTCATGTACGGCGAAGGTCGAGTCGATGGCCAGCAGCACATGCAGATCGTGTTCGCCGGGGCGGCAATAGCGGCGAGCGAGCGTGAGCAATGCGGTGCTTGCGGGGGAGGCATCTATTGCGATCAGGACGGGGCTGGGCATTGGGAATCCTTCTTGGCGCTGGCAGATGTTTCAGCAGGTTCGGCCTCTTCGCGGGTAAACCCGCTCCTACAGGTTTTTGCCGTACCTGTGGGAGCGGGTGCACCCGCGAAGGGCCGAACCTGCCATCCATCATTCTTGGCTCAATCCGCGCCCTGGATAAATGCCCCACCACGCACGAACGCATTGTGTCTGACGCAATCGGCCAACCTGCTACCATCGGCTTTCCCCACAGCGGTAACGGAAAACGGCCATGCAACTCCCGGACATGAACCTGCTCGTCGCCCTCGATGCCCTGCTCGACGAAGGCAGCGTGGTCGGCGCCGCGCAGCGCATGAACCTGAGCCCGGCGGCGATGAGCCGTACCCTGGGGCGTATCCGTGATGCGCTGGGCGACCCGATCCTGGTACGCGCCGGCCGTGGCCTGGTGCCGACGCCGCGGGCGCTGGCCTTGCGCGAGCAGGTGGCAACACTGGTGGAGCAGGCTGGCGAAGTGTTCCGCAGCGCCGATGCAGTCGACCTGCCCAGGCTCGATCGCGCCTTCAACATTCGCACCAATGACCTGTTCATCGCTTTGTATGGCGCGCCGCTGCTGCGCCGTATGCATGAACAGGCGCCGCGCACGGTGCTGCGCTTCGTGCCGGAAAGCCCCGGTGGCGATGACGACAGCGTGCTGCGCGATGGGCGCACGGACCTGATCATCAGCTCCACCGTTGACCTGGGCCCGGAGATCAAGGTGCAGAGCCTGTTCCAGACTTTCTACGTGGGCCTGGCACGGCGTGATCACCCGATCTTCGACCAGCCGATCACCCCGGCCAGCTTCGCCAGTTATCCACAGATCAGCGTGTCCCGCCGTGGCCGCGCCAACGGGCCGATCGATGTCGAACTGGCCAACTTCAAGGTGCAGCGGCGGGTGGCGCTGATCACCCCGAGTTTCCACTCGGCGCTGTTCTCGCTGCCGGACTCCGACCTGATCCTGCCGATGCCGGCCAATATCCTCAACAGCGTGCACAAGCTCGGGCTGCCGTTGCGCTCGTTCGAGATCCCGGTGCCACTGGAGCGGGTTACGGTGCTGCAGGCATGGCACCCGCGCTTTCACAACGACCCGACACACCGCTGGCTGCGGCAGACCTTGAAGGCCTGTTGCAGCGTCGACCCTTGAGGCGGATTGCGTCTGACGCAACATAAACCTGCCGAGAAGTCAGTTTTCGTCAGCATTGAGCCTTCATAGACTTGCTCCAGTCGCAAATTTGTTGCTGGAGATGTCTTCCCATGAGTTCCTTGTCCACCCCTTCTGCCGCGATGGCCGCCGCCCCTGCGCCGGCCGCCCCTGCGCAGACGGCGTTCGGCCTGCGGGTGGTGGTCGGGCTGTTTGGTGTTTTGCTGGCGGTGCTTTGTGCCGGCCTCAACGAGTCGGTCACCAAGATTTCGCTCGCCGACATCCGCGGCGCCATGGGCATCGGTGCCGACGAAGGCGCCTGGTTGCTGGCGGTCTACAGCGCTGCGTCGGTATCGGCCATGGCCTTCGCGCCTTGGTTGGCCACCACCTTCTCCCTGCGCCGCTTCACCATGAGTGCGGTCGGCCTGTTTGCCGTGCTCGGGTTGCTGCAACCATTCGCCCCCAATCTGCACAGCCTGATGCTGCTGCGCGTGCTCCAGGGGTTCGCCTCGGGCGCCTTGCCGCCGATGCTGATGAGTGTGGCACTGCGCTTCCTGCCTCCCGGCATCAAGGTCTATGGCTTGGCCTGCTACGCCCTGACCGCCACTTTCGGGCCCAACCTTGGGACGCCGCTGGCTGGCCTGTGGACTGAATACGTCGGCTGGCAGTGGGCGTTCTGGCAGATCATCCTGCCCTCGGCACTGGCCATGTTCTGCGTCGGCTGGGGTCTGCCGCAGGACCCATTGCGCCTGGAACGCTTCAAGCAGTTCGACTGGCGCGGCGTGTTGCTCGGCCTGCCAGCGATCAGCTGCATCGTCCTGGGCCTGTCGCTGGGTGACCGCTGGGGCTGGTTCGATTCGCCGCTGATCTGCTGGTTGCTGGGCGCTGGTGTGCTGTTGCTCGTGCTGTTCATGTACAACGAATGGTCCGAGCCGCTGCCGTTCTTCCAGCTGCGCATGCTGCAGCGGCGCAACCTCAGTTTTGCCCTGGTGACCCTGGCCGGGGTCCTGATCGTGCTGTCAGGCGTCGGCACGATCCCATCAGCGTACCTGGCGCAGATCCAGGGCTACCGCCCGGCGCAGACCAGCCCGCTGATGCTGCTGGTAGCCATGCCGCAGCTGATCGCCCTGCCGCTGACCGCTGCGCTGTGCAACATCCGGGCGGTGGACTGCCGCTGGGTGCTGGCCACCGGCCTGGCCATGCTGGCGGTGTCGTGCGCGGGCAGCAGCCTGCTGACCAGCGCGTGGATCCGTGGCGATTTCTACCCGTTCTACCTGCTGCAGGTGTTCGGCCAGCCCATGGCCGTACTGCCACTGCTGATGCTCTCTACCAACGGCATGACCCCGCAGGAGGGGCCGTTCGCCTCCAGCTGGTTCAACACCGTCAAGGGCCTGGCTGCCGTGATTGCCGGTGGCCTGCTGGATGCCTTGGGCACCCTGCGTCGGCACTTTCATTCCAACCACCTGGTGGACAGCCTGGGCAACGCCCCGCTGATCGACGACAACGCTGCCGGCCTTGCCAAGCGCATTCATGACCAGGCACAGGTGTTGACGTCAGCCGACCTTTACCTGGTCATGGCCTGCATCGCCGTGGCCCTGATCTGCCTGATTCCTTTCGTGCCTACCCGGGTCTATCCGCCGCGCGCGGTGGCCTGAACCCTGGATGACTTCGAGACACTGACATGACCCACCACCGTAAAACCCTTCTCATCGGCTCGGTGCTCGCCGTCGCCGTGCTGGCCGGAATCGTCGGCCCCTGGCTGTTCGGCAGCGACCACCGGCAGCGCACCAACGATGCCTACGTGATCGCCGACTACACCGTGGTCGCACCCAAGGTTGCCGGCTTCATCAAGGAAGTGCTGGTCGAAGACAACCAGCAGGTGCAGGCCGGCCAGTTGCTGGCGACCATCGACGCCCGTGATTACCAGGCTGCGCTGGATGCGGCCCAGGCCCAGTTGCTGGTGGCCAAGGCGCAAAGCGCCGATGCCCGTGCCACCCTGGAGCGCCAGGCCGCATTGATTGCCCAGGCCCAGGCAGCGGTGACAGCGGCGCAGGCTGAAGCGGCGTTCGCCGACCATGAGGTCAACCGCTACAGCCGCCTGGCCGAGCAGGGCGCCGGTACCGTGCAGAACGCCCAGCAGGCGCGCAGCCGCGTCGACCAGGCCCGCGCCCGGCTGGCCAACGCCCAGGCGGCGCTGGTGGCAACCCGCAAGCAGGTGGACATCCTCACGGCCCAGGTGGCCAGCGCCGATGGCCAGCTGAAGCGTGCCGAAGCCGGGCTGGAGAAGGCCCAGCTGGACCTGTCCTACACCCGCATCACTGCGCCGGTCGACGGCATGGTCGGTGAGCGTGCGCTGCGCGTCGGCGCCTTCGTCAACCCCGGTGCGCGCCTGCTTTCGGTGGTGCCGTTGCAGCATGCCTATGTGGTCGGCAACTTCCAGGAAACCCAGCTGACCCATGTACAGCCAGGCCAGCCGGTCAGCATCAGCGTCGACACCTTTTCCGGTGAAACCCTTACTGGCCATGTCGAGAGCATCGCCCCGGCGACCGGTGTGACCTTCGCCGCGGTGAAACCGGACAATGCCACCGGCAACTTCACCAAGGTGGTGCAACGCATTCCGGTGAAGATCGTCTTCGATGACGGCCAACCGCTGCTCGAACGCCTGCGCGTGGGCATGTCGGTGGAAGCAACCATCGACACCCAGGGTGACAAGCTGGCCGGCAAAGAGGTGAGCGCCCGATGAAACCTGCCGTACGCTTCAGCCCGCTGCTGCTGGCCGTGCTGATGGCCGGCTGCACCCTCGGGCCGGATTTCCAGCGCCCCGACAGCCAGGCGCCACAGCAGTGGGCAGCGCTGCAAGGTGAAGCCGCTGCCAGCCAGCCACAAGCCGAGCCGCTGGAACTGCGCTGGTGGGACACCTTCCATGACGCACGCCTGAGCGCACTGATCCAGCGGGTAGCCGCCAACAACCTCGATCTGCAGATGGCCAGTGTCCGCCTGTTGCAAAGCCGTGCCTTGCGTAGCACGGTGGCAGCCGATGAAACACCTTCGGTCGATGCCAATGTCGGTTACAGCCGTGCCCGCAACAGTGCCGAAGGCCTGAGCGACCCGTCCGGCAATGCCGGCAAGTCAGCCTTCAACCTCTGGCAGGGCGACCTGGTCGCCGGCTGGGAGCTGGATCTCTGGGGCCGTGTGCGGCGCCAGGTGGAAGCGGCCGATGCCACCGTCGAAGTGGCCGAGAACGACCGCCGTGGCGTGCTGCTGGCGCTGCTCTCGGAAACCGCCGGCGACTACATTCAGTTGCGTGCCGTGCAGCACACCCTGGAGGTGACCCGCGACAACCTGAAGGTCGCCGAGCACAGCCTGAAGCTCTCCCGGGATCGTCAGGCCGAAGGTGTCGCCACCCGGCTCGACGTGGCCCAGGCCAGCGCCCAGGTGGCGTCCATCGAGGCGCGCCTGCCAAGCCTTGAGGCCCGGCGCGACGATCTGATCAATGCCCTCAGCCTGCTGGCCGCCGAACCGCCGCGCAGCCTGCAGGCCGAGTTGCTGCAAGCGGGAGAGCTGCCGGCGCCGCAGCAGAAGTTCGCCATCGGCTTGCCCTCCGAGCTGGCCGAACGGCGCCCGGACATCCGCCAGGCCGAGGCACGCCTGCATGCTGCCACTGCGAGCATTGGTGTCGCCAAGGCCGACTTCTATCCCAGTATCCGCCTGTCTGGCAGCGTCGGTTTCCAGGCCATGCAACTGGCCGATTTCGGCGGCTGGGATGCGCGTCGCTTCGCCTTCGGCCCACAGTTGTCACTGCCGATCTTCGAAGGTGGCCGGCTCAAAGGCACCCTGCAACTGCGCGAGGCGCAGCAGCAGGAAGCAGCGCTCAACTACCGCAAGGTGGTGCTCGGTGCCTGGCACGAAATCGACGATGTGCTACGCCTGTACAACGCCAGCCAGTTGCGTCGCGACCATCTGGCCGAGGCGGTGCGGCAGAACCGCGTCGCCCTGGAAACCGCCCAGCGCCAGTATGTGGAAGGCGCGGTGGACTTTCTCAACGTGCTGACCGTGCAGGGTGCCTTGCTGGCCAGCGAAGAGCAGTGGATCGACAGTTCTGCCGCGGTGTCGCAGGCGCTGGTAGGGCTGTACAAGGCCTTGGGCGGTGGCTGGCAGGCATTCGACGAGCCGCCGCAGCATTCTCATAGCTAGAGAGGGAGCACAGATGCACATTTCCTTGAACGGCAAGCGCGCCATCGTCAGCGGCTCTACCGCTGGCATCGGCCTGGCTATCGCCATCGGCCTGGCCGAGGCGGGCGCCGAAGTGGTACTCAACGGCCGTACCCAGGCCCGTGTCGATGAAGCACTCAAAGTGGTGCGCGAGCGCCTGCCGCAAGCTCGCATCATCGGCATCGCCGCCGACCTGGGCAGCCAGGAGGGGGCGCAGAAGCTGTTCGACCAGGTGCCGCACACCGATATCCTGGTCAACAACCTCGGCATCTTCGAGCCCAAGCCGTTCTTCGAAATCGATGATGCCGACTGGCAGCGCTTCTTCGACGTCAACGTGCTCAGCGCCGTGCGCCTGTCGCGCCACTACGCCCAGGGCATGGCACAGCGCAAGTGGGGGCGGGTGATCTTCCTGTCCAGTGAGTCGGCGTTGCAGATCCCGACCGAGATGATTCATTACGGCATGACCAAGACGGCGCTGCTGGCGGTGTCCCGTGGCCTGGCCGAGATTTTGGCGGGTACTGGGGTGACGGTGAACTCGGTGCTGCCGGGGCCGACCCGCTCGGAGGGGGTGGGTGGCTTCTTTGCCAAGCTGGCGCAGGAACAGGGGGTATCCACCGAAGAGCTAGAGGCCAACTTCCTGGCCGAGCACCGGCCGACTTCGCTGATCAAGCGGTTGGCGACGGTGGAGGAGGTGGCCAACATGGTGGTGTACCTGGCCTCGATGCAGGCCAGTGCGACTACTGGGGCGGCCTTGCGGGTGGATGGCGGAGTGCTGCGTTCCATCGCTTGATTCTCTGCAGCCTGTACTGGCCCTTCGCGGCTAAAGCCGCTACAGGGATAGCACCGAGCCCGAGTGCGGCGCCGTCCCTGTAGGAGCGGCTTTAGCCGCGAAGGGCCAGTACAGGCAATGGGGTGTTTAGAGTGGGCGGAGTAATCCGAAGCGCTTGCGCAGGGCCCAGTCCAGCAACCGCCGCGGCAGCACGCGGGCCATCAGTGGCAGCGCCGTGCTGCCATTGCCCAACCGCACCACACCCGGCACCGGCGACTTGCCAACTGCCGCCACCACCCCCTGGGCAAATTCCGCCGCCGACGTCGGCTTGTCCTGCGATGCCCGCGCCCGCGCCTGCACATGCTCGCGCAGCGGCCACCACGGCGAATCCGCCGCCAGCACCTGATCGGCCTGGCGCTGGGCATTGCTGGCGAACTGCGAGGCAATCGCCCCCGGCTGTACCTCCATCACCTGAATGCCAAACGGCGCCAGCTCCAGACGCAGCGCGTCGCTCAGGGCGTGCACGGCGGCCTTGGACGCGCAGTAGGCGCCGGCGAACGGCGTTACCAGCACCCCCGAGACGCTGCCGATATTCACCACCAGCCCGCGTGCACGGCGCAGCAACGGGAACAGTGCGCGGGTCACCCCGACAACGGCGAAGACATTGGTCTCGAACTGCTGGCGCAGGGCATCGACGCCGCCGTCGAGCAGCGGCCCCATGGCACCGTAGCCGGCGTTGTTGATCAGGATGTCGAGGGTTTGCAGTTCCTCGGCCAGGCAGGCCAGCGCCTCGCTGTCGTTCACGTCCAGTTGCCGGGCGCTGAAGCCAGCGGCGTTCAGTCGCTCGACATCCTCAGGCTTGCGGGCGGTAGCCCAGACTTGGTAGCCGGCATCGCGGAAGGCGTCGGCCAGGGCGCGGCCGATGCCGCTGGAACAACCAGTGATCAGGACGGTGGGCATGGGTTGAGGCCTGTTAGCAGGTGGATTTGTAGGGACTTGTGCCGGCTTCTTCGCGGGTAAACCCGCTCCCACAGGGACCGCGCCGAGCCAGAGGGCAACGCTGTATCGGTGCGAACGGGTTTGCCTGCGAAGAGGCCGGTACAGGCCTTAAATCAATTGGCAAATGTACCTTGCAGATGCTCGGCACGGAATTCCAGTGTCTGTGGGCGATATCCCGAGCGCAAGGGTGGCAATGGCAGGCAATCCTCCCACTCCGCGCCTGGCTGCAACTCACCCGGGCCACGGTAGCGCGGTGCGTTGTAGGTGTTTTCCGCCAGGTTCACGGTATCGCCCGGTGCATACGCCGCTACGCGCCAGCGCAGTTCGGTCAATGGCACTTCGTTACCGTTCTTCATGCGCACCTGCAGCGCACGGTCGGCAGGGCAGTGTTCGGGGGCATAGCTCAGGCGCAATTCCAGGCGTGCCAGTTGCGAGGCTTCGCGGTTGTCCTGCCAGATGACCAGCAATGCCACCAGACCAAGGCCACAAATCGCGGCCAGGGTAATCGGCAGGGCCTTGGCCGGGTAGCGCAACAACAGCACCAGCCAGGTGAGGATGAGGAAGGCACCGATGATCATGGGGCAGGCAGGCCTTGGTTGCGCAGGTCTGACCATCGTAGCGCCAAAACGGCCTGGCCTCAAAAGGAAGGGGCCGCTTTGGCGGCCCCTTGAGTGTTGCTTACTGCGCGATGGTTTTCACCGAAACGCCACGCTCGATCGGCGTCGAAGTCCGCCCATAGACATCCTCGAAGCGCTCGATGTCGTCCTCGCCCAGGTAGCTGCCAGACTGCACCTCGATGATCTCCAGCGGGATCTTGCCGGGGTTGCGCAGGCGGTGGATCGAGGCGATCGGGATGTAGGTCGACTGGTTCTCGGTGAGCAGGAACACGTTCTCGTCACAGGTCACCTCGGCAGTGCCGGACACCACGATCCAGTGCTCGGCGCGGTGGTGGTGCATCTGCAGCGAGAGGCTGGCGCCTGGCTTGACGGTGATGTGCTTGACCTGGAAGCGGCCGCCCATGTCCACCGAGTCATACGAGCCCCACGGACGATACACTTCCAGGTGGTTCTGGGTTTCGCTGCGGCCTTGCTCGTCGAGGGTCTTGACCATCTGCTTGACGCCCTGGACCTTGTCCTTGTGGGCAATCATCATCGCGTCCTTGGTCTCGACCACGACGATGTTCTCCAGGCCGATCACCGACACCAGCTTGCCGTTGCCGTGGATCATGCAGTTGCGGCTGTCCTGCACCACCACGTCGCCCTTGGTGACGTTGCCGTCGGCGTCCTTGTCGTGCACTTCCCACAGCGACGACCAGCAGCCGACATCGCTCCAGCCGGCCGACATCGGCACCACGCAGGCACGCTGGGTCTTTTCCATCACCGCGTAGTCGATGGAGTTGTCCGGGCAGCAGGCGAAGGTGGCTTCGTCGATGCTCAAGACATCGCCGTCTTCCTGGCTGCGCTCAAGGGCCAGCAGGCAGGTGTCGTAAATGTCGGAGTCGTGCTTTTTCAGCTCTTCAAGGAAGCGGCTGGCGCGGAACAGGAACATGCCGCTGTTCCAGAAGTAGCCACCGGCGGCGACGAACTCGGCGGCGCGCTTCTCGTCGGGCTTCTCGACGAACTGGGCAACCCGGGCCACGCCCTCGGGCAGCAGCGCGTCCTGGCTGGAACGGATGTAACCGTAGCCGGTCTCCGGCTTGGTTGCCGGCACGCCGAACAGCACCATCTCGCCGCGCTCGGCAGCCACGGTAGCCAGGGCCAGGGCGCGTTGCAGGGCCTTCTGGTCGTCGATCACGTGGTCGGCGGGCAGCACCAGCATCAAGTCGTCACGGCCTTCGTTGACCAGCTTCATGGCCGTCATCGCCACCGCCGGGGCCGTGTTGCGACCGAACGGTTCCATCAGGATGCCCTGGGTTTCCAGTTTCAGGGCTGCCAGCTGCTCCTGGACAATGAACTTGTGGTCCTTGTTGCAGACCACGATCGGGGTGTCCATGCCGTCGAAGCGCAGGCGTTCGATGGTCTGCTGGAACAGGGTGTGTTCGCCGGTCAGTGCCAGGAACTGTTTGGGGAACTGCTTGCGCGACAGAGGCCACAGACGGGAACCGCTACCACCAGAAAGAATTACCGGGATCATCATGTTTCTCCAATAGTCGTTATGAGGCAGGGGGATCAGTTGCTAGCCACGGGGCGAGTTACCCACACCGGCGACAAGTTGCTGCCGGAACCCGTTACGTACAGCACGGCCGCTTCGCCACGCTCCAGGGCGACCGGTTTCAGGTCGCTGACTTTCTTGTTGCCTTCGAACAAGGCCAGGTTGACCTTGACCGGATTGATTTCACGCTCGCCGCGGCCCTTGGTGGCCACCGACGGCACCACTTCAGTCTTGCCGTCGGCGGTCTTCAGGGTCACCGCCTGGTCGCTGAGGTTCTGCACGCGAACCAAGGCTTTCTGCTTGTTCTTGAACGGTGGTTCTTCGATCAGCTGTGGGGTGCCGCTGGCGCTGTTGACCAGGGTGTAGTACTTGTCTGCCGCCAGCTTCACCGGCACGCTCTTGCCGCCGACCTGGGCGGTGTAGTCACCCCCCGGCAGGAAGCTGAAGTCGCTGCTGGCCTGGGCGCCGACCTGCTTGATCTGGGTGTTGCCGACGCTGGCCGCAGCCGGGGCGCTGGTGGCGTTGTACAGGCGCACGAAGGTCGAGCCTTTCGGCGCGCTCGGGCCGTACAGCGCGGCGTCGGCACCGGCGAAGGCCTGCATGGAAGCAAGGGAAAGGCCGGCCGCGAGGGTGAGGGCTTTGGCAATGGAAGTCTTGGTAGTCATGTGCATTTCCTCTCTATCGATCAGTGATTCGTCCGGGTGGACGACAAGGCCAGGTTTTCTTCGGATTGACGTGAGTTCTTCAGCTGTGCGATCCACTGCGGATCGAAGCTGCTGAGGTCGTTGGTCATTGGCAGATAACGTTCGGGGAATTCCCACACCACCACTTGTGGCGCGGCGTTCTTGAAGGCATCGCTCTGCAGGTACTTGAGCATCGGCAGCAGCGGGCCGTGCCCGTCTTCGGCGTAGTTGGCGACGTCGCTGTGCAGCGCCTGCTGCAGCGCGCCGAGGAAGTTCCAGTGCGGGTTGGCGCTGTAGCTGGTACCCACCAGGGCGACCGGGATCTGGTTATCGGCGAACAGCGCGTCGCCGCCTTCGCCTGCGGCCTCGGCAGGGCGGGTCGTGCGTTGCTGCAGGTTGTCCGGGGTCGGCAGCAGGTTGCTGAACAGGGGGTCCAGGGGCAGGAAGTTGGTCAGGTCACCCTTGTACGGGGCGGTGCTGCCCGCTTCGGTGATAAAGGTCTGCGGGGTGCCGTTGAGCAGGCTCTGGCGGCTGACGGCCTCGGCCAGCGCTTGCGCCGCCACTTCGGCACCCATCGGCGTCCAGTGGGTGTCGGTACGCAGGAATACCTGACCGCGGGCCTTGGCCTGCTCCAGGGCTGCCATCAGGTCAGGGGCGAACACGTTGGCCTGGCGTGCCTGGGCATGGAACCGGTTGTACAGGTCGTCGTGCAGGCTGGCCGGTTGCTGCTTGCCGATGTACTCGGAATACACCCGTGCCTTGGCCGGAATGATCGCCAGCACCAGCTGGCTGCCATGCTTCTGCAAGGTGTCGCGTACCCCGCGGATCAGTGCCAGGTTGTCCTGCATCTGCTGCTCGGCACCGGCGCTGGGCTTGAACTCTTCGTCGCTGAACAGCCACTGGTCGCGGCCCAGCACCACGCCTGGGCGGCCTTCGTTGAACAGCTTGAAGTCCAGCGCGGCCCAGAGGTTGGTACCGAGGCGCTTGATCGGGAACTGGTCGTCGTAGTGGGTCTCGGCGGCCTTGGCCAGCTTGCCGTTGAGCAGGGTCATCTGCTCGGTGCGGTGGAAGCTTTCGAAGCCGCCGGTGGACCAGGCGCCCATGCCCACCAGCAGGCCGAGGAACGACAGGGAATAGGTGATGCGTAATGTCCGGGTCATGTCATCCACCTCAGAACTGGAAGTACAGGAACGGCGAGTAGCTCTGCGCCGAAAGCTTGAGGATCGAGGCCACGAACAGCAGCAGGATCAGGGCGCGGGACATCACCCGGGTCCAGTCCAGGCCGATCGAGCCGTCGGCGTTGACCTGGGCCGGGGTGCGCACGGCTGCTGCCGGGGTGGCGTTGCGGTAGAAGTCGCGCAGGCCGAAGAACGCCAGGGTGAGGTAGGCGATCACCAGGGTAGCTACCTGCAGGCCGGTGAGCTGGGCGCGGTTGAGTTCCGACAGCTGCCAGTCACCGAAGCTGAACATGGCGCCGTACATGCGGGCGGCGACGTGCAGGTTCTCGGCACGGAAGATCACCCAGCCGACCACTACCAGCAGGAAGGTGAAGGCCCATTTGACCGGGTTGAAGCGTTGCGGGTTGGTGTCGATGCCCAGCGCCCGCTCGATCGCCAGCCACATGCCGTGCCAGGCGCCCCAGATGATGTAGGTGAAGTTTGCGCCGTGCCACAGGCCGCCCAGCAGCATGGTCAGGAACAGGTTGCGGTAGGTGTTGAAGGTGCCTTTGCGGTTACCGCCCAGGGTGATGTACAGGTAGTCGCGCAGCCAGGTCGACAGGCTGATGTGCCAGCGCCGCCAGAACTCGGTGATCGACTGGCTGATGTACGGCTGCTTGAAGTTCTCCATGAAGCGGAAGCCCATCATCAGCCCCAGGCCGATGGCCATGTCGCTGTAGCCGCTGAAGTCGAAGTACAGCTGCGCGGTGTAGGCCAGAGCGCCGAGCCAGGCGTCGCCAGTGGTCGGGTTCTGCAGGGCGAAGCAATGGTCGGCCACCACCGCCAGGGTATCGGCAATGAACACCTTCTTGATGAAGCCCTGCATGAAGCGGGTGCAGCCTTCGGAGAACTTGTCCAGGGTGTGGGTGCGGTTGTTGAACTGGTCGACCAGGTCCTTGAAGCGCAGCACGGGGCCGGCGATCAGGTGCGGGAAGATCGCCACGAACGCGGCGAAGTCGATCAGGTTGCGGGTGGCCGGGGTGTCGCCGCGGTACACGTCGATGATGTAGCTGATCGACTCGAAGATATAGAACGAGATACCGATCGGCAGCAGCACGTGGGTGAGGATGAACGGTTCGAGGCCGAACGAGGTGATGATCGCGTTGAGGCTTTCGACGCCGAAGTTGGCGTACTTGAAGTAGCCGAGGATCGCCAGGTCCACGCCCACCCCCAGCAGCAGCCAGCGTTGGGCCGGTTTGGTGCGCACGCCGGCGGCGCCGACTTTCAGGCCGATCCAGTAGTTCCACAGGGTCACGCCGGCGAACAGGGCGAGGAAATCGACCCGCCACCAGGCATAGAAGATGTAGCTGGCGACCAGCAGCAGCAGGTTGCGATAGCGTTGCCCGCTCAAGTAGTACAGGCCTAGGAAGACCGGCAAGAACAGGAACAGGAACACGTTGGACGAGAAGACCATCCCGGTTCTCCTTTTTGTTCACAGCATCCGGGGCACAGCGCCCCCCAAACCCCCCACGCAAAAGGTGGGGGGACCTAGCCCCCGTGGGGGCGCGTTATTTCTTCGATTCCGCGCTCGGGTCGTAGACCCGGGTCATGTCGCCGCCAAGCCTGAAGCTGTTGAACGGCTGCATGTGCTGCTTGCGCTGCAGGGTGTCGCCGACGCAGTGGTACAGCGCGCACCAGGGCTCGAGCCAGGAGTACTTGCTGTCCAGCTTGAGGTCGGTCAGGTCCTGTTTCTCGCCGGCCCGTTCCTTGAAGTGACTTGGATCGCGGGCACCCGCCAGCACGCCTTCGCCCAGGCGTTGCAGGGCGAAGTTGTTCTCGGCGCGCAAGTCCACGCCGTTGGCCTGGGCGAAGCTGGCAATCATCGCCAGCGGCGGCAGGGCATAGTTGTGATAGGCCAGGGCACGCTGCTTGCGCTTGACTTCGTTGGGCAGGAAGCCCTGTTCGTCGACCTGGTTGGCGCCGATCTTGTATTCCTTCACGGCCCAGTCGAACAAATCACGGCGGTCAGTGGCGACGGCGGTGGCCATCACCGACCAGGCCGCCCAGTAGCTGTGGTTGTTGATCTTCTCCAGCGGCAGGTCGCTCCAGTCGCGCACGGTCTGCTCGGCGAGGCGGGCGAACCACTTCTCGATCAGCTCGGCCTCGGCCTGGTGCGCGGCCAGCGGCTGCGAGTTGGAAAACTTCAGGCGCAGCCACGAACCGCTCATGCTGCCCAGCGCCCATTTGCGCATGGACTTGCCGGTGTGGTTGTAGTCGGTGGACAGCAGCGCATCGGCGCGTGCCCAGGTACCGAGCCAGGCCAGGGTGCAGTCGAGCTGCGCCGGGCGACCGTCGCGCATGTACTGGCCGACCATCTTGCTCACACCCTTCTCGAGCGTGGTGATGTCTTCGGTGGACTTGCGGAAGGCTTTTTCCGAGGCGACGTTGAGCGTCGCCCGGGCCTTGTCCGAGCCTTCGTACTTGCTGCGAAACTGCAGCGCGCCGGTATACGGCTTGGGGGCTGGTTCGCAGCGGAAGTTGCCGTCACTGGTCTTCAGCTTTTCGATGCCCTCGTAGTAACCCTGCGGGGGCACCAGCGCGGCCTGTGCGGCGCTACCAAACAGGGCGAGGGTAAGCAGGGCGGGGCTGAAAATTCGCTTGAACATGGTCATGGTCGCCTCACTGGCCAGCCTGCGCAGTCTGCGCGGGCACGGCAAAGTTGTTGCGTTTGCAGAGCTTGGCTTCGACTTTCTGCGTGCCTTGTTCCGGGCCCTGGACTTCAAAGGCCAGCAAGCTCTGACCGGCCCAGTCTTCGTCTTCGCGCATCTGGAAGACGAAGCGGCCATCGGTGTCCGAGGTCTCTGGTTTTTCCAGCTTGATGTCTTCGTGACGGCCATTGAGGTACCAGAGCGTGGCCTGCAGCACCTTGACCGACGGATCTTCGAACTTGACGTCCATTTGCATGTTGCGGTTGATCAGGTCCTTGATCACGCCGCCCTTGCCATTGACCATCAGCTCGTTCTTGCCGGGCTTGAGGGTGGCGCTGGCGCTCATCAGGGCTGGGCGATCGTCGCAGCCGTCGTCGAGCAGGGCGAGGATCTGCCGCCAGATGGTTTCCTGGTCCAGGCGGTACAGGGGCGAGAATTCCCAGATGAGGATCTTCGGTGGGTTCTTCTGGAATTCTTCGCTGCCCAGGTACTGGATCATCGAGCCCTCCAGGCCGCCACCGGGGAAGGCGACGTTGAGCACGTCGGCGCCGATGTACTGCTCCAGGAAACCGGAGAAGTTGTAGTTCTTGCCACTGTGGCTGGTGCCGACCAGGGTGATCTGGGCGTTGCCGCTGTCACCGAACAGGTCGTCGCCGCCGCCGGTCGAGCCTTTCGGCTCGGTGGTGAACTGGTCCATGTACTGCACGGCGTAGCTGGTGCCGCAGAGCTGGCCGGCAACGTTGTGCAGGGTGCCGGTCTTGCCCATGCGCCCGGACTTGTGAGTTTCGAATTCCTTGCGCGGGATGCCTTCGAAGGCCGGCATCTTGTGCACGGTTTCGGCCACGATCTTCGCGGCGCGCTCGGCGCCGTAAGGCGTCCAGTGCTGGTCACCACGGAAGTAGAAGTCCTTGCCCTGGTCGGCGGCGGCCAGCTGCTCGTTGGTCAGCGGCGACAGGTCGGGGACGTTGTAACCCATGCTGGCGAAGCGCTTGAGCATGGCCTGGTAGTTGCCCAGTGCCTTCTGGTAATCGAAGGCGGCTTTCTCTTCCGGATTGAGCATGTTGCGGTTCACCAGGCCACGGGTTGGCTGGTAGACCACGACCAGTTCCACGCCGCGCTTCTTGAACGCATCGTGCACCTGCTGCAGGCGTTTGTAGCCGGCCGGGGTGGTATTGAACTCGGTGCGCAGGTCTTCGCGGGTACGGAACAGCCAGTCACCCTGAGCCTGCACCAGGGTGGTGAAGTTCTGCTGGTAGCGAGTGGTGTAGCGGCTCGCGTCATGCGCCTCGGGGCACAGCTGGCAGCAGGGCTCGGCGGTGAAGGTCGGGGCCTTCACTTCGTCGGCGCGCACGCCCTGGCTGATGGCCAGGAGGGCGGCGGACAGGCCCAGCAGTTTCATCAGGTGTGGAGTCATGGTCTGGGCTTCCTTAATCGATCATTTCGGTCTGGCGTTCGACCGGGTCGATCAGCACGGCCTTCTGCTGGCGCACCAGCAGGTCGAGGATTTCGTCCTGGCGTTCGCCAAGCACGCCGTTGAGGCTGATGCCGCTGGCTTTGCGCGGGGCGAGCATGGACACCTTGTACAGCTCGACCGACAGCGGCGAGTCGATCGACAGCGGGCCGGAACCGTTGGCCGACAGCTCGCCGCCGACCACGATCAGCGACACCTTGGTGTCGAACGGGTCGAGGGCGATGTCGCGGTCGGTATCGGACAGGTCCTTGATGTGCCCGTACACGCCGACCAGGCCGTTGGCCATGGCGATGTTCTCGTACAGGCGGATGTTCACGCTGTTGCGCACGCGGATGCCGTGGCGACGGTTGTTGATCAGCTTGTTGCCCCAGATCAGGTTGTCGCCGCTCTCGTACAAGGTGATGCCGTCGGTGTGGTTGCGGTAGATCTCGTTGTAGGCCACCAGGTTGTTGACGCTGTTACGGTCGATCACCACGCCGGAAAGCTTGTTGTCGTAGCTCTTGTTGTTGATGATCCAGCTGTCGTTGACCTCACGCGAAACGATGATGCCGTGCTTCTTCTTGGTGCCATACACGGTGTTGCCGGCGATGACCAGGCGGTGCGAGCGGTCGTGGGGGTCGATGCCGTAGACGATGTTGTCGTGGTAGGTGTTGTCCTTGACCACGAAGTCGGAGGTCTCGTAGCAATAGAAGCCGTACCACATGTCACTGAATGTCGAACCGATGATCCAGCCGGTCGGTTCCGCGCGGCCCATGCGCTTGGACATGTTCGGTGTGTACTGCGAGATGCTCACGCCATACGACTTGGACTTGGCATAACCGAAGCTGGCCATCGTGGTATTGACGATGTAGGTCTCGGTGCCACCCCACGACAGCAGGAACGGGCGGAATTCCTTGGGCGAGCGGAAGGTCGCCGGACCGTTGTCCTTCTCGCGCCAGCCGATCACCTGGGTGTCGGTGACGAACAGCTTGCCGTCGTTGACCAGGAACGAACCGCCTTCCTGGGACAGGCGCAGTTGCTTGACCTTGCCGTCGATCTCGAGAATGCCCTTCTGCCCGACCACGATCGGCAGGCGCGCCAGGTACACGCCCGGCTCGACTTCGCTGAGGTACTGCTTGGGCACCTTCTTGCTCAGCTCGACCAGGTCGACATGGCCGTCATCGATGAAGATCGCCTGAGGAATGCCGTGCTGGCGCTGCACCCACTCGGCGGCCTTGTTGTCGCCGCCGACGAATTCCTTGAGGGTGTCCTCCTGGAACATGCGGCGCAGGCTGACCTTGCCTTTGTGGCGGCGGTCGATCTTCTTCTGCACGGCCTGCGCGGTGTAGCCGGTGAGGTCAGGCAGTTTCGGCGGGTCCATCTGCAGCGGCTCGATCGGTGCGCTGGCCACGGTATAGGTCTTGGCCTGCTGCAGCTCCTTGGCGATCACCTGGGGCTCGGCGGCGACGGCCAGGTGGCTTGCCAGCAGCAAAGCGCTGGCAAGGAGGCTGGGACGGATGTGCGGGTGAAGGTTCATCAGGGGTCTCCCGGCCTCAGAAGCGCCAGATCACGTCGACGAAGGCGCGGTGCATGTACGAGTCCGCTTCCTTGCCATAGGCATCGCCCGGCTTGAACACACCGGCACGCAGGCGCACCAGGGCGGAAGGCTCGTCGATCGCCTGGCTCATCGAGGCCGGCAGCAGGCCTTGCTTGAAGTACTTGGTGACGACCACGTCCATTTCCTGGCCCAGGTCTTTTTCGCCATCGACCAGTTGGCGGTTCACGCCGTTGTCGTCGACCACTGCATTGATGCCGCTGGAACCGATGTTCTGGTTGCCGTCGACACGCCAGAACTTGTGGTAGATGAGGCTGGCGTCGTAGTCGTCGCGCAGCTGCCAGGAGGCAAACAGGGTGGCCGCCTGGAGGTTGCCCAGCTCGCCGCGGAAGGCTTCGCCGAAGCGGTGCACGCGCGAGCGGGTGCCGGTGAAGTTGGAGCGGTTGCTCTCAAGGCCGGTCTGCTCGAAGTTGTTCGAACCGTCGTCGCCACCGCCGCCACTGCCGCGGGCGTAGGCCGCACCGACCTGCCATTGCGGGTCCAGGCGCAGGCGGATGCCGAGGTCGGTGGCCCAGGCGTTGACATTGCCGCTCTGCTTGCCGGTGGCCACGGTCTGGTCGCCGACGGTCTGGCTGCTGAGGGTGTCGCGGTCACCGGTCAGCCAGGTGACGCTGCCCCAGTAGTTGACGGTGTGGTCGTTGCGCCAGTTGTAGGCGTCGCTGTTGGCTTCCAGGCCCAGCCAGGTGAGGTCGCCGGTGCGGGTCTTGTCCAGCGCGTCGACGGTTTCGCCCGGGTTTTTCAGGCTGCCGCTGTCATGGGTATGGTGGGCGCGCAGGCCGACCCAGTGACCCGGGGTCCACTGCGTGGCGACGTTGCCGTAGATGTGGGTGCGGTCCTTGTCTTCCGGGGCCAGCTCGGTGAGGTCGGTACGGTATTCGCTGAAGCGCTGGGCAACGCCCAGGTCGGCCTTGAGCAGGGTGGTGTCGAAGGTCCAGTTCAGCGCTTCGATGTTGGTGTCGCGCCACATGCCATCGTCGCTGCGCAGGCGCTGGCGGCCGAGGCGCAGTTGCTCGCCCGGGTAGGCAGTGAGGCCGCTGTAGCCGACCCAGAACTCGCGCATGGCCAGGTAGCTCTTGTCCTGCTTGCGGCCATCGGCGGCGGTGTCGGTGGTGGTGCCGTCGTCGTTCTGGCGCAGGGTATCGGTTTCGATGGTGTCGGTGGCGGTGACCGCCTGGCCCATGGCGTAGGCGCTCCAGTTGCCGCGCTCGCCGTACACCCAGGGGCGCAGGTCGAGGCCCAGGCCGTTGACGTCGCCGCCAGGGCGGGTGCCGAGGTCACGGTCGTCTTCCGACTGGCCGGTGATTTTCACATCCAGGCCGAAGTTCTTTTCGGCGGTCATTTCCGCCAGGGTCGGGCAGGACCACAGCAGGGCGAAGCTCAGGCCAATGCCGGCTTTCACGAATGGATTGAGCGTCATAGCGAGTCCTCAGCTTCTACTTCTTTTTCGTCGTCTTGCAGCGCTTCGAGGGCCAAGGTGCTGTTGGCACCCTGGAGCATGCTGCCGCGCGCCTGCTTTTCCTGCGCCAGCAGGTTCTGCGCCTGGGTACGCTGGTCAGGCGTGAGTTGCTGGTCGAGCTGCTGCAGCAGTTCGCTGGACTGTGGTGTCGGGTTGACCTGGGACAGTTGGGCGAACACCCAGGCGTTGCCCGGCTGTGGACGGATGCCATGGCCTTCGCTGAACAGCTGGGCGAGGGCATAGTCGGCGCTGTTCTGGCCGCCACGGGCGGCAGCCAGCAGGTGGTCGACGGCCTTTTGCGGCTCGACATGGCCCAGGTAACCGCGGCGGTACAGCTGGCCGAGGTAGTAATGGGCGCTGATTTCGCCGGCGTCGGCGGCGGCCTGCAGGTGTTGCTCGGCCTTCTTGGCATCGGCTGGCAGGGTCTTGCCTTCGTAGTACAGGCGGCCCAGCAGCAGCTCGGCGCGTGGCTGTTCGGCCTCGCGGCCCTTGTCGATGTAGGCCATCAGCTGGTCGGTGTCGCCCAGTTCGGGGAAGTCGTACAGCAGCTGCGCCAGGCTGACCCACGACGCCGGGTTGGCCGGGGCGACCTGTTCGAGCAAGTCCTTGGCGGTTTTCTCGTCGGTCTGGCCGAGGCTGCGGTCAGCCAGCACGCGGGCAACGCTGTCGACCCGAGTGGCCGGCACCGCGCCACGGCTGTAGGCGGATTTGAGCTGCCCAAGCAGGGCGGCCTGTTGATCGGCCTGGCCACGCTTCTGGTAAACGGTGGCCAGCTCGACGTAGCAGATGTCGGTAGCGTTCAGCGCGGCTTTGCAGATTTTCTCGACGTCGTCCAGGTGCTGGTCGTAGGTGCCCTGGGTACGGTACAGCAGCACCTGGGCCAGGCCCGCTTCCGGGTTGCCGGCGGCGCGCCATTGGTCGATCTGCTGCTGCGCGTTGACCTTGGGGAAGCTCTGCGGGTAGGTCAGGTAGAGCATCGCCAGCGGGATCAGGGTATTGCTTTCACCTTGCCTGGCGGCGGCCTTGAGCAAGGTTTGCGCTTCTTCACGCTCGGCCTGCGTGCTGTCGGGCTTGGCTACCAGCAGGCGGCCAAGGCGTGCCTGGGCACGCGGCGAGGTAGATGCGGCAGCGCGGTAGGTGGCTTCGGCCTCCTTGATTTTCGCCGGGTCGCGAGTGGCGACCTTGATGTCGGCCAAGCCCACTTGTGCGTCGCTGTAACCCAGGTCGGCCAGGGCCTTGTAGTTGCGCTCGGCCAATGCGGTGTCGCCGCGCTTGAGGGCTTCGTTGGCCAGGCGCTGGTCGGGCAGGCCCGCACAGCCGGCCAGGGCGACCGCGGCCGCCAGGGCACAGAGGCCCAGGCTTGCGCTTTTCTTATGGGGAATCATCACGGGATCCTCTTACAGACCGCGGGCTACGGCTTTGTCGATCAGCCAGTTCAGCGAAGGGCCACGGTCGCTGTTGACCGAAGCCGGGCGGCCGGCGAGTTCGGCAGGCATGGCGCTGTCGGGCTTGATCTGCACGCGGATGTCGGAGGCCAGGTCATCGCTGTTGAGGCTGGCGCTGCTGACGATCTGGCCAGTGCGGACTTCGTCCTCGCCGGCCACCTGGAAGTTGACCCGGGTGCCTGGCTTGACCTCGTCGAACTGGCGATAGCTGAAGCGGGCCTCGACCATCGGGGTGGTGGTGCGTGGCACCAGCTGGAAGATCGGCTGCCCCTTGGCAGCGTACTGGCCGTCGTCCACCAGCTGGCGCGCGACCACGCAATCGCACGGGCTGGTCAGGGTGCCGGAGAGCTGCTTGCCGAACAGTTCCTCGATCTTTGCCGGTTCCAGCTGCGAGTCGTCCAGGCTGCCCTTGAGCATGTCCAGCATGCTGGTGGTAAAGCTGGCCAGCGGTGCGCCTTTGACGATCTGCCCGCCGGTTTCGGCCAGGCTGTTGACGGTACCGTCGCGCGGCATGGTGACGGTGGTGGTCGGCACGGCGACCACGCCGGCTTCGGCATGGCTGACGAAGTACATGCCGTACAGCGATTTGGCGACGAAACCAAAGGCGGCCACACCGACCACGAACACGCCGAGGGTTACCGTCACGGCCTTCAGCCGGCCGAAGGCGGACAGGCCGGAGCCACTGTCCTTCTGCTTGCGGGCCTTGGTGAAGTTGTCGCGCTGCAGGGTGCTGAGCACGTCGCCGACGGTGATCAGCTCACCCGACAGGTGGGTGGTGATGATGTGGCGCAGGGTGGCGATGTCGCGCGGTTCGAGGTTCTGGAACTGCGCGCCGGTGCGGCCGCTGCTGCGGTCGTGGGCGCGCACCTGGAATTCGATGTCCATCGACAGGCCGAGGTTGTCGACCGTGAACTGCAGGCGACCGCGCAGCACTTCACCGACCGACAGTGGCTGTTGGGTGTGGAAGCTCAGGCCACCGGCGGAGAGGTCGTCGACCTTCACATCGTGGGCCTGGCGTTCTTTGTCGAGGAAACGCAGCTTGGCCGGGATGCGCACCCGGGCGTGTTGGCGCTGGGCTTCGGACTCATGCACGACGTTGACGTTCACGGCGGTATTCATCTTGGTTTGTTCCTGTTAGTTCCGATCCGGGTTGGGCTCACACGACCATGAACAGCACAGCGACGAAGATGCTGGCAGCCGAGAAGGTCATGGTCCGCGAGGACCAGGTGTTGAACCATTGTTGAAAACTGGCGAGGTCACGCTTGAGGGCAGTCGGTTGGCGGGTCCAGGACTGCTTGTCGAGGCGGAAGAACACGTAGATCTTCATCAGCGCGCCGACGATCTGGTTGTAATAGAGAATCAGCGGATAGGCCGGGCCGACGTTGTGGCCGGAGCACAGCAGCATGACGGTGAGGATCAGGCGGGTGATGCCGATCCACAGCAGGTACACCAGCAGGTAGCCCATGCCGAACTTGAGGCTGGCGATCACCGCCACGGTCAGCCCGAGCAGGCTGGTCCACATCGACACGCGCTGGTCGAACAGCACGATGCTGGTGAACAGGCCCAGGCGGCGCAGGCCGAGGCCCAGTGCACGTGAGTTCTGGCGCAGGTTGTTGCCGTACCAGCGGTACATCAGCTTGCGGCTGGCCTTGAAGAAGCTCTTCTCTGGTGGGTGCTCGACCGTGTTGATCGCGGCGTCTGGCACGTAGAAGGTGTCGTAGCCCAGGCGCATCAGGCTGAACCAGCTGGACTTGTCGTCACCGGTGAGGAACTTGAAGCGGCCCAGGCGCCAGTGCATCAGCGAGTCGCTTTCGACGTCGGCGATGAACTCAGGGTTGGTCACGACGCTGGCGCGGAACATCGACATGCGCCCGGTCATGGTCAGCACGCGCTTGGACAGGGCCATCGAGCACATGTTGATGTGGCGCTGGGCGAAACGCAGCTTGTGCCACTCGCTCATGATGTAGCCGCCGCGCACTTCGCAGAACTCGTTGGTGGTCAGGCCGCCGACGTTGGGGAACAGCTTGAACCACGGCACGGTCTTGCGCACTACGCCTTCGCCGAGCACGGTGTCGCCGTCGATCACCGCGACCACGGCGTTTTCATCAGGCAGCATCCGCGAGATGGCGCGGAACCCGTAGGCCAGGCCGTCGCGCTTGCCGGTACCGGCAATGCGCACGATGTCCAGTTTGACGTGTGCGGGCGGGTTGTAGCGGGCCCACAGGCTCTTGACCAGCAGTTCATCGGACATCTCCACCAGCGAGCAGACCACGGTGGTGGGGTAGCCGCATTCGATCGCTTCGCGGATCACCGAGCTGTACACCTGGGCGGTGGTCAGCGCTTCGATACGGAAGCTGGTGACCATCAGGTACACGTGCGATGGCGCGGCGGAGTCGCCCATCTTCTGCACTTTGCGGCGCAGATACGGGTAGACGCCGTAGAGGAAGATCATGCCGCGGATGAAGTGGGTGGCGCCCATGGAATAGCGCCAGATGCCGACTGCGCCGACCAGGAAGATGAAGTGCTTCGACTGCGAGTCGAAGATATCGGCTGGCAGGGCCAGGGCGATCAGCATGAGCAGGCTCATGTAGAGCAGCCACCCGGCGCACTGCAACAGCACTGTCTGGAGCCTTTGCATGTTCAGCATCCGTCGAGAATTCGGGAAAGGGTGGGCAGCGATGGTGGGGAGGCCACCGCTGCCCGGTCGGGCATTACCAGCAAATGCCTTCGGTACGGCTGGTGGTGCAGGTTGGCTTGCTCATGAAGCCGACCAGGTCGATCACCTGCTTGCCTTCCGGCGCTTGCTCGGCAAGGGCGCGGAACTGCTCGTCACGGTTGCCCAGGACGATGATGTCGGCGTTGTCGATGACCTTCTGGAAGTCGGCGTTGAGCAGCGACGAGACGTGCGGGATCTTCGACTCGATGTACTCTTTGTTCGCCCCGTGGACGCGGGCGTACTCGACGTTCTCGTCGTAGATATCCAACTGGTAGCCCTTGCCGATCAGGCGTTCGGCCAGTTCCACCAGCGGGCTTTCGCGCAGGTCGTCGGTGCCTGCCTTGAAGCTCAGGCCGAGCAGGGCGACCTTGCGCTTGTCGTGGGCTTCGATCAGCTCGAAGGCGTTCTGCACCTGCGATTCGTTGCTGCGCATCAGCGAGTCGAGCAGCGGTGCACGCACGTCCAGGGAAGCGGCGCGGTAGGTGAGGGCGCGCACGTCTTTCGGCAGGCACGAGCCGCCGAAGGCGAAGCCAGGGCGCATGTAGTACTGCGACAGGTTCAGCACCTTGTCCTGGCAGACGACTTCCATCACATCACGGCCATCCACGCCGACCGCCTTGGCGATGTTGCCGATCTCGTTGGCAAAGGTGACCTTGGTGGCGTGCCACACGTTGCAGGTGTACTTGATCATCTCGGCCACTTCGATCGGCTTGCGGATGACCGGCGCGTCGAGCTCTTCGTACAGGGCTTGCAGCACGTCGCCGCTGGCCTTGTCCAGTTCACCGATGACCGTCATCGGTGGGTGGTCGTAGTCCTTGATCGCGGTACTTTCACGCAGGAACTCCGGGTTCACGGCAACACCGAAGTCGGTACCGGCCTTCTTGCCCGAGCAGTCTTCGAGAATCGGGATCACCACGTTCTTCACGGTGCCCGGCAGCACGGTGCTGCGGACCACGATGGTGTGGCGACGCTCGCTGTCGCGCAGCACGTAGCCGATTTCGCGGCACACCGACTCGATGTACTCCAGGCCCAGGTCGCCGTTCTTCTTGCTCGGGGTACCGACACAGATCATCGACACGTCGCTGGCGCGGATGGCCTCGGCGAAGTCGGTGGTGCCACGCAGGCGGCCGTTGGCGATGCCTTGTTGCAGCAGTGCTTCCAGGCCAGGTTCGACGATGGGCGACTTGCCCTGGTTGATCAGGTCGATCTTGGTCTTGGACACGTCCACACCAATCACGTCATGACCTCGCGCCGTCAGGCAGCCTGCACAGACCGCACCCACATAACCCAAACCAAAGATGCTGATACGCATCGCTATCACCTCATGTGTTTATCACGCCAGCTCTTCCGGGAAGAGCCGGACTGGGTTGATTAACAACAGTTTTCAGGCGCACGGATCCATGGGCGAAAGCTCACTTCGCCGAGCGCAGGCATGAATAAATCCGTCGCGCACAAAGTTGTGCACTAAAAGTTGGCAGTATTAAGCCAGTACTTAAAAGGCGTGCCCTGTAATGCAGCCGTCTTTATTGCAAAGCGCTACTTGGCGCCATGCTGTGCTTGTTTTTTCAAGTGGAAAAATCCTTTGAAATCAACCACTAGGACGAGTTTGAAAGGGCGCGTTACTCCTCTTTGGGCAGCGCCTGCGGGGGTTCCCGTTGCGTCTGCCAGATTATCGAAGCGGGTAGTGATACCTGCCGGTTGTCATCTGTAAGTCATTTCTCACACCGCAGGGGCAGGAAATTCGTTACGGCACTATGAGCGATGGGGCGTGGGAGAAGTTCCGAGGTGGGTTCCGCTTCGATGAAAGATTTTTAAATAATTTTTCAGTAGCTAATACTTTCAAACTGATAGCACGTTGCAGTTTCGCCCCCGTATATAAAGGACATGGTCGGAGCAGGATGTTGGAGTGCCATCATGGAAAAAATTTTTTCGAAATCCGTCAAAAAAGCACGAACGGTCTTATGACGGTTGGCGATAAGCCTGTCTGTGTCGTTTTTATGGCGCCTGTTTCTTGACTTTCCGGCATTTGGACAACCGCCCCGCAATGGGGCGTTGGTTGTCACATATCCAGTAACACACAAAGGCCTCACGAAATCTAAGGCTTTTTCCGGGGCTGCCGTTATTCCCTTTGGACGCTCCGTTGAGCTGTCCATGTACGACGGAGCGTCTTGGGCAGCCTCAGGCCACTGGCCCGCGAGGGCGTCTCATCCACCAGATAACACGGAAGAGACGGGATAAAGCTTATGAAGAAAACAACACAGGTGCTGATCGGCGGGGTATCGCTGCTGCTGGCTGGGATGGTCCAGGCTGGGCCGCCCGTTGAAGTGATCATCAAGAATCTCGGGACGCAAGCTGCGACCATGAAATTGGTGACCTCCAATGAAACCAGTACCTACCAGATAGCAAACCCACAACCCACCAAGACGATTCAGGCCGCATCGTCGACTTCAATGCGCGTTCAGCGGGTTGTCAGCCCGGATGTGAATGCCGCGATGATCCGGTACACGATCGGCGGGAAGACCTGTGCCTTCGGCACGACATTCCAGATGCGAACGTTACCTGGAGGAATCAAACAGCCTGAATGGACCAAAACGGCAACTCCTAGCGGCGGAGCGATCTGTACAGCGACAATTACAAGTACGTCCGCAGATTACTCATGGAAAGTTGAATTCACCATGAAGTGACAATCAGCCCAACCGTGCACTGCCTTGATAAGCAAGGCAGTGCTTGGGTTCGATCCGGTCTTGTATAGCGAGGTTTAACTGATGGATATCATCAAGGGTCGCTCTGTCCCGCGTAGTGAGTCAGGTGCGCTGCCAATTATCAGGCAGGCGGATGAAGTAGTAATTCAGAACACTCAACATCCTGTCGCTCGGTCGGACGGTCCAGAAGAGCAACTGTCTAGTTTGGCCAGGAAACTAAGTGCTGCCGCCGCGGAGGCAGCACAGCGTGACAGTCGACTTTCGCGCGAGGAATTGGCCGATCTGGCTGTGCGGATCATGGACCGCATTGGAGGTCTAACCTATTCATTGGCAAAGGATTTTTTTGATTCGCAGTTGCCTGATACGGAAGATGAGGAGTGGCTTGAGCGCGCTCGGCAGGCGAATGATTTTGCCAAGGGAAAAGGAGAAAATCCCTTCAAAGGGCTGCCTCGTGAACAACTCAGCCTGATTGTGCATGATGACAGCGGAGCCTTCACCGTGAGTGAACGCCGTGCAGCATTGATGGAAAAAACAGATCAGCATAATCAGTGGGCAAATTCCATTATTGGCAAGATGAATGCTGAATATAAGCTGACGGGACGTACTGATCAGGGTTTGCGCGAAATTCTTGACTTCTATAATTCATTGCCGCCAATAGAAGTTGCAGAGTATGGGAACTACGAGGCCACTATCATGATGCAGCTATCTTTGCAGGAAGTGGAGTGGCCATCGTTCAATACTTCATTGGTCGACATGGTAGTTAAACAGTGGAGAACAGATGAGCAGTCGTCCTTGAAGCCGTTTGACCCCACCCTCGATGCGATTGATGAGACGGGCAAGAAAGGATGACCCCGTTTATTGCACTGCACGGCATCACCCGCCGTCTCGGAGGCGAAGCCGTCCTGCAGGACGTATCGTTATCTCTCCCCGCAGGCCCGTCATGCGCCATCATCGGTGCATCCGGATCTGGCAAAAGCACGTTGCTCAACCTGATTGGTCTCCTTGACCAGCCCTGTCACGGGCGCCTGGTCCTGGATGGGCGTGAACTGGCACACGCTGATGACGACCAGCGTGCCATCACCCGTAATCGCCTGCTTGGTTTCGTGTTCCAGAGTTTCAACCTGCTGCCAAGGCTGTCCGTGCTGGACAATGTTGCGTTGCCGTTGAGCTATCGTGGCATCCGGCTGGCTTCGGCTCGGCAGGCCGCCAAGGTTGAGCTGGAGAAGGTCGGCCTGGAGCATCGGGTGAAATATCGCCCTGCCGATCTGTCCGGTGGCCAGCGTCAGCGAGTGGCAGTTGCCAGGGCTTTGATTACACAACCACCGATTCTGCTGGCCGATGAGCCCACGGGCAACGGGCCGACGAAACCCAGGCGCCGCGCAAAGTACCGGTCACGGCCGGTCCGGCAGGGGTGCAGGGGGTCGAAGTCCAGGGCCTGGAAAGTGGTTACGTGCTGATTGCGCCGGAGCCGCCAGATGGCTCCGATCTTGATCATTCGGCCGGGTGATCGCGCAGGAACACCAGGTGATCCGGCTTGGACTGCTCGGCACTGTAGTAGTAACCCTGCACGTCGAACTGCTTGAGTTGCTCCGGGTCGTTGACCCGCTCCTGAATGACGAAGCGGCTCATCATGCCGCGGGCCTTCTTGGCATAGAAGCTGATGATCTTGTACTGGCCGTTCTTCAGGTCCTTGAAGTCGACGTTGATTACCCGGGCCTTCAGTGCGCTGCGTTTCACGGCGCTGAAGTACTCGTTGCTGGCCAGGTTCAGCAGCAGGTCGTCGCCTTGGTCGGCCAGCGCCTGGTTCAGCCATTCGCTGATGCGCGTGCCCCAGAAGGCATACAGGTCCTTGCCGCGGGCGTTGGCCAGCTTGGTGCCCATCTCCAGGCGGTAGGGTTGCATCAGGTCGAGGGGACGCAGCAGGCCATACAGGCCGGAGAGCATGCGCAGGTGCTCCTGGGCATGGCTGAAGTCGTCTTCACTCAGGGTTTCGGCATCCAGGCCGGTATACACGTCACCTTTGAAGGCCAGCAGTGCCTGCTTGGCGTTGGCCGGAGTGAAATCAGGGGTCCAGCTGCCGAAGCGTGCGGCATTGAGGCCGGCGAGCTTGTCGGACAGGTGCATCAGCTCGCTGATCTGCGCGGGCGACAGTTCGCGCAGCTGCAGGATCAGTTCCTGGGAATCGTCCAGGTATTGCGGCAGGGTGAAGCGCTCGGTCACCGGCGCGGTGTCATAGTCGAGAGTCTTGGCGGGGGAAATCACCGTCAGCATCGGGTCGGCTCCTGAAATCGTTGCGGGGAATTCTACGGTTCGCGGCCAGGAACGCCAAACTATGGCGACAATAGTCACAGACCATCGTCAGAGCAGGCGTTATAGTGCGCGTTTTGGCTGTCACGGAGAGATTGATCGTGCGCATTGCCGGGGCCTTGCTGGCCACCTTGTTGAGCTTGGCCGCCCAGGCCGCCCCCGTGCCCCCGGCCAGCCTGGACCGCAGCCAGTGGCCCGAGCAACTGGATAGCCCGGTGCTGTTCGACGTCGCCTCGCGGGCCGAGATCCTGTCGTTTGCCCGAGTCCTGCATGAAAGCGAGCTGCTCGACGATGCCACACTGGCTGCGCGGCTGGGTTTGCGGCAGATCAACCTGCAGAAGATTCGCGCTGTGCGTGCGCAGATGTGGCAGCGTTTGTGGCAGGGCTACCAGCAGGCCCAGCGCAGTTGCGAGCAAGACGCCTCGTTCTGCTATCTGCTGGAGTCAATGGCCGATTTGCGCACCAAGGCGGCGACATTCGCTGCCGATGTCGGCACGTTCTATACCGGTTGGATCGAGCCGAGCCATCAGTTCCATGTCCGTTACCTGGATGAGCAGTTGCGCAAGGCAGCGTTGTTACCGCAGACCAGCAGCGAGGTCGAACGCCTGTCCAGCCGCGAGCGCAATGGCGATGAGCTGAACGACCGCCTGTTTCTGCTGACCTTCGTCGGTGGCCCCGGGCCTGATGGCGCAAGTACCGATGAACTCACCGAGTACCTGCGCAAGCAGAAGCTGCAGGGCACCTTCTTTGTCCTGGGCAATCGCCTGCAGCAGCGGCGCGATGCCGGCACGGCCAACGCGCTGACCGATCTTTACGCCGGCCAATGCGTGGGCATCCAGGGCTGGGAATATCGCTCCCACGCCCAGTGGCAGGGCTGGCAGGATTCGATCAAACGCGCCCAGGCGCGGGTTCAGGCCGACCTGCCGGAGCAATACGTGCCACTGTTCCGCCCGCCTTATGGGCAGCGCCGGGCTGACGCCGAAGCGTTCATGGCTAGCCAGCAGCTGCGGGTTTCGCTATGGGACATCGACGCTCAGGATGATGGCGCGCTGACTGCCGAAGCGTCGGCCCAGCGGGTGATAACCCTGATGCTGTTATGGCGCAAGGGAGTGATCCAGTTCCATGACAGCCTGCCCAAGGCTCGGACGGCGGTCGAGTGGTTGCTGCACAATACCGCGCAAAGCGGCATTGGCTGGGAGGGTTGCCGCGATTACGCCTATCGCGAATAGAGGGTATGACTTCTGACTGTAGTCTCGTCTGGTGCTGCCGCCAAGCGCTCTTCGTCAATCGGAAAAATAAACTTCAAAATCTCGTAAAAATGCTTTTTTCGGTCATGGCTTTTGCGGTATGAAGAAACCAGACAGCCGATTCCTGCAGCACAGGTGGCGTCATCCAGGCCCACCTTGCCAGGTACGCTTCCCGCCCGTAGCAACGCGGATACGGGGAGAACGGCGGTCACTCTGCGGCGCACACAGAGCGTGCCGTGTGGCTTCGACATAAGGTGACCGAGTATGGATGACCAAGGACGCAACCCTTCCTCCAGCAAGCCAATCCTCTATGTGCTCGATACCAACGTCCTGATTCACGACCCCAACGCATTACTCAACTTCGAGGAGCATCACGTCGCCATTCCGATGACGGTGCTGGAGGAACTCGACAAGCTCAAGACCGGTAAACAGACCATCGCCGCCGAATGTCGCCAGGCCATCCGCCTGATCGACCAGACCCTCGGTGACGCTTCGCCCAGCGATGTCGAGCAGGGCGTACCGATCCAGCGTGGCAAGAGCGGCGCCAAGGGCTACCTGTCGATCCTGATGAGCCCGCGCAACGAACCCAGCAAGTTGCTGCCGGAAAACCTCAACGACAACATCATCATCAACACCCTGTTCGAAGTACGCAGCCGGCGCACCGACCTGGACGTGGTGCTGGTTACCAAAGACATCAACATGCGCCTGAAGGCGCGCGCCTGCGGGATCGCGGCCGAGGACTACAGTACCGACCAGTTGGTTGACGACGTCTCGCTGCTGTCCAAGGGCTATCACTCGGTCACCGGCTCGTTCTGGGACCGGGTCAGCAAAGTCGATACCCGCCAGGAGCGTGGCCGCACCTGGCATCGGGTGCAGATGATCGATAACCTGCCGGCCGTGCATATCAACGAGTTCATCATTGATGAGCAGGGTTTTGTCGGCTGGGTAAAAGGCATTCGCAACGACGAACTGCTATTGCTCGACCTGCACCAGGAACCCTTGCTGCACCAGGAAGCCTGGGGCCTGAAGCCGCGGGACATTCATCAGAGCCTGGCGCTGTTCGCCTTGCTCGACCCGGACATCCACCTGGTCAACCTGACCGGCGCTGCCGGCTCCGGCAAGACCATCCTGGCCCTGGCCGCGGCCATCGAGCAGACCATGGTCAGCAAGCGCTACCGGCGCATCATCGCCACCCGCAGCGTGCAGGGGCTGGACCAGGAGATCGGCTTCCTGCCGGGCACCGAGGCGGAAAAGATGGAGCCTTGGCTGGGTGCCATCACCGACAACCTGGAAGCCTTGCACATGGACGATGAAAGCACCCATGGCAGCGTCGAATACATCCTCGAACGCGTTCCGCTGCAGTTCAAGTCGCTGAACTACATTCGTGGGCGCAGCTTCCAGCAGAGCCTGATCCTGATCGACGAGTGCCAGAACCTCACGCCGCACCAGATGAAGACCATCATCACCCGGGCCGGCTCCGGTTCCAAGGTGGTGTGCCTGGGCAACCTGGCGCAGATCGACACGCCTTACCTGTCCGCGACCAGTTCGGGGCTGACCTATCTGACCGAGCGTTTCAAGGACTTCCCCCATGGCGTGCACATCACCTTGCAGGGTGTGCCACGCTCGGTGTTGGCCGAGTACGCCGAATCTCACCTGTAGCGCTCCCGGCCGGGCGGCCCGCCGCCCGGCTTTTTTCCGCTGCGCAAACCTGACCCACGGGTTTACACTCTCCGTTCCCTTCACAGGAGCAGAGCAGTGCTGACTCATCTTGATTCCCAGGGGCGCGCCAACATGGTCGACGTCACTGAAAAGGCCGTGACCGAGCGCGAGGCCGTGGCCGAGGCGCGGGTGCGCATGTTGCCGCAGACCTTGCAGATGATCGTCGACGGCGAGCATCCCAAGGGCGATGTGTTCGCCGTGGCGCGCATTGCCGGCATCCAGGCGGCGAAGAAGACCAGTGACCTGATCCCGCTGTGCCACCCGCTGATGCTCACCAGCGTCAAGGTCGAACTGAGCGCCGAAGGCCAGGACGCGGTGCGTATCCTCGCCCGCTGCAAGCTGGCCGGCCAGACCGGCGTCGAGATGGAAGCGCTGACTGCCGCCAGCGTCGCTGCGCTGACGATCTATGACATGTGCAAGGCGGTGGACAAGGGCATGGTCATCGAACAGGTGCGCCTGCTGGAAAAAATCGGCGGCAAAAGTGGGCACTACAAGGTGGAGGCGTAATGAAGGTCAAGGTGATGTACTTCGCCCGTTACCGTGAATTGCTGGGCGTTGATGCCGAGCGCCTGGAAGGCGAGTTCAACGTGGTCGACGATGTGCGCCAGGCCTTGGTGGCCAAAGGTGGGCAGTATGCGGTGCTGGCCGAACAGAACCTCATGAGTGCGCGCAACGAAGAGCTGTGCAAGCTCGACGAGCCGCTGGAAGAGGGCGATGAAGTGGCGTTCTTCCCGCCGGTGACCGGAGGCTGAACATGGCAGTGCGAGTGCAACACGGGGCGTTCGACCCGGGGGCCGAGGTCAATGCCATGCATGCGGCCAATGTCGGCGTTGGTGCCGTGGTCGGTTTTGTCGGCTATGTCCGCGATTTCAACGACGGTCGGGAAGTGGCGGGGATGTTCCTCGAACATTACCCAGGCATGACCGAGAAGGCTCTGGCCAAGATCGTGGTCGAGGCCGAGCAGCGCTGGCCGTTGCTCAAGGTCGAAGTGCTGCACCGCATCGGTGCGCTGGAGCCGGGTGAGCCGATCGTCTTTGTCGGCGTGGCCAGTGCCCATCGGCAGGCGGCATTCGACGCCTGCAATTTCATCATGGACTACCTGAAGACCCGGGCGCCGTTCTGGAAGAAGGAAAATACCCAGGAAGGGCCGAGGTGGGTGGAAGGCAAGCAGAGTGACCAGGATGCGGCGGGGCGCTGGTAGTTGACGCAGCCTTGAGCCGGGTGGTTCAACTGCCTGTTTTTATTCTGCTCCATGCTCGGGTACGGATACGTTCGGCAGCATGTGGCAGTGCTTTCAATGGAAATAGCCTGTTCATGACCCCGGGCGATGGCTGGTCCAGGCGGTTGGCTTGAACGGTCGGCTCCAGTAATGCTCTGGAGGTTGAATTGGCGTTCGGGTATCCGAGATAAGTCGAGTTGACGGTGGCGACATCGGCACCTATCAAATGATCGATCAATGCCAGGCTGGCCTGCGGGTTGCCCGCATCCTTGAGCATTACCAGGTTTTCAGTCCAGATTGGCGCGCCTTCCTTGGGAATGCGATAGCGTAGATCGCGCTTGATACCGTTCTCCTCAAGGATCCGCCTGGCATCATGAATGCCCCCGCTCCAGGTGATCACGGCGCATAACTCACCATTGATCAGGTCTGTTACGAACTTGCTCGAATCGAAGTAACGTACATGCGGGCGGATCTTCATCAGCAGCGCCTGAGCTTGTGCGTAATGCTCCGGTTTTTCGCTGTTATCCGGCAAGCCCAGATAATGCATGGCTATCGGCATGATTTCCGCTGCGGAGTCGAGCATGGCTACGCCACACTCGCTCAGTTTCGCTATGTTTTCTTCTTTGAATATCAGGTCCCAGGAGTCGACAGGTGCTTCATCTCCGAGCACCCGAGCCACGAGTTCTGCGTTGTATCCGATGCCGGTGGTACCAATCAGATAGGGGACGGCATACTGGTTGCCAGGGTCATTGGCCTGCAATTTATCCAGCACATCCGGGTCCAGGTGCTGCCAGTTCTTTAGCTTGCTGGTGTCGAGCTTCTGCAAGGCACCCGCGCTGATCAAAGCTGGCAATGCATGGTCAGTGGCCATCGTGAGGTCATAGCCGCTGCCGCCCGTCATGACTTTGGCAAGCATGATCTCGATGCTGGCGAATGTATCGAGGATAAGCCGTGTTCCAGTCTGCCGTTCGAATGTTTGCAGGGTCTGTGGATCGATCAACTGGTACCAGTTGTAAAAGCGAACGGTGTCTGATGCAGCATCTATCTGGGCGCAAGTCAGGGTAGCGAGCACCGCCAGAACGCGTGAGCACAGGGCGAGACGAAGTTGCTTCATGGCGGTTTCAGCTGGCTGATGAGGAGCCGCCGACTATCGCCAAACCGCTGGTACTCTATAAGGTGTGAGCTTTTCCCTGTGAGCGGGGCGGCGCCAGCGAAAAGCTGCAGGGGGAGCCGGCACAGAAAGACTGCGCCGGTAACTGCCGCGCTGACTCAATGGTGCTTGCGCGGCACCGGTTTGAGCAGCTCATCTGGCGGCATCTCGCACTTGATCTTGCGCCCCAGCAGCTCTTCGATCGCCGGTAGCTGGTAGGAATCATCCTCACCGGCAAAGCTGATCGACACGCCGCTGGTGCCCGCGCGGCCGGTACGGCCAATGCGGTGCACATAGTCGTCCGGGTCTTCCGGCAGGGTAAAGTTGATCACGTGGCTGATGCCGTCGATGTGGATCCCGCGCCCGGCCACATCAGTGGCCACCAGCACGGTGATGCGCCCTTCGCGGAAGTTTTCCAGGGTGCGAATACGCTTGTGCTGCGGTACGTCACCGGACAACTGCGCGGCATTGATACCGTCGCGCACGAGTTTTTCCTCGATGCGCCGTACCTCGTCCTTGCGGTTGGCAAACACCATCACCCGTTCCCAGTTGTTCTGGGTAACCAGGTTGTAAAGCAGTTTGTACTTGTCGCTGCCGGCCACCGCGTAGACGTGTTGTTCGACCGTTTCGCTGGCGACGTTCTCCGGCTCGATCTCGACGATCGCCGGGTTGGTGGTCCACTGCTTGGCCAGGTTCATCACGTCGTCGGTGAAGGTGGCGGAGAACAGCAGGGTCTGGCGTTCGCTCTTCGGCGGGGTCTGGCGGATGATCTGCCGCACCTGGGGGATGAAACCCATGTCGAGCATGCGGTCGGCTTCATCCAGCACCATCACCTCGACCATGTCCAGGTGCACCTCGCCGCGCTGGTTGAAGTCCAGCAGGCGGCCCGGGGTGGCCACCAGAATGTCGCAATGACGGGCTTCCAGCGCTTTGAGCTGCTTGTCGAAGTCCATGCCGCCAACGAAGCTCATCACGTTCAGGCCGGTGTACCTGGTCAGGGCAACGGCGTCCTTGGCGATCTGCACCACCAGCTCGCGGGTTGGCGCGATGATCAGCGCACGAGGCTCGCCCATGTAGCGCTCTTTGGGCGGCGGCGTCTGCTGCAGCTGGGAAATGATCGAAATCAGGAATGCCGCGGTCTTGCCGGTACCGGTCTGGGCGCGGCCGATGGCGTCCTGGCCGGCCAGGGTATAACCCAGTACCTGCGCCTGGATCGGCGTGCAGTAAGGGAAACCGAGGTCGTGGATGGCGTGCATCAGCTCGTTGGAGAGCTTGAAGTCGTGGAAGCGGGTCTTGCCCTCTTGCGGCTCGACCACGAAGTCTTCCGGCTTCCACAGGCTCGCCTGGGGCTTTGGCTTGCGTTCGCGGCGTGGTTTGTCCTTGGCCGGCTTGTCGGCAGGCGCTGCCACGTGGGCGGGTGCTTCTGCTTTGGCGGTGGGCTTGGCGCGGGGCGCGGCCGGTTTCGGCGCGGGCCGGGCCTCGGCAGTGGGGGCGGGCGCCGTCGGCGTCACGCTGGCAGCAGGAGCGGCGGGCTGTGCCGCAGCGTCTCCTTTGCCGAATATTTTCTTGAGTGCCTTGAGCACGATCGTCTCATCAACTGGTTAAGGAATGTACGCCGGGCAGTGTAAAGCAAGATTTGGGCGCGGCGTAGCGGAAAACTCCCACAACTACAAATGCTCGGGCTTATTGCAATTGCTTGCTCAGCCAGTCGTGGATATCGCTCAGTTCTTCGACCACCACCTCGTGCTCCATCGGGTATTCATGCCAGCGCGCGGCGACACCCCAGGTATTGAGGTATTCGAACGCGGTGCGGCCCATGGACGGAATCACCACCGAGTCGTGCACGCCATGCAGGCAGAGGGCCGGGGTGCGTTGCTGGCAGGCGCTCAGCTGGTGGCCATCGGTGAAGGTCGGGGCGTAGGTGGACAGGGCGATCACTCCGCCCAGCGCTTCTTGCCACTTTATATAGGCAGTGTGCAGCACCACCGCGCCACCTTGGGAGAAACCGGCGATGAAGATCCGCGACAGGTTGATGCCCTTGGCCTGCTCGGCCTTGATCAAACCGATGATCTGCTCGGCTGATGCTTCCAGCTGTGCTTCGTCGATGGCGCGGGCCGGGGTCATGGCCTTGATGTCATACCAGCTGGGCATGGCGTAGCCGCCGTTGATGGTCACTGGACGGGTCGGTGCCTGCGGCATCACGAAGCGGGTGCTGGTCAGCCGTTCCTGCATGAATTCGGCAACAGGTAGGAAGTCGTAACGGTCGGCACCCAAACCGTGCAACCAGATCACACAGGCGTCAGCGGTTTTCTGAGGTTCGAGAATCAACGGGTTGGTCATGACTGCTCCGAAAGAGTGCGGATGTTATTAGGCCGTGCGTGAAAAGAAGGCGCTGCAATTGATTGTCGGAAAAAGAATGTCGCAACGATACAACTTTCCCTACTTGACGAGCGCTTAAACGCTACAGCCAGCAAATCTGGTACGCGCTTTGCAATTCTTCATTCGATGCAAAGGGCGGGCCGTGACGGTAACACCCTCTGCACGCGAAGGCTGTCACAGAACAGCCCATTGCGCCAATTGACCCAATAACAAGCCAACAAGGGTCGGATGCGCCTCATAAGGGTGCGGTGCAATTCCGGCTCGTACAACAAGAGCGATTTGGAGGTTGTGAATGAAGATGTTGAAAACCACCCTGGCAGTCCTGACCGCTGCCGCTGCACTGGGCGCCGTGAGCACCGCCCAGGCCGGCGCCACCCTCGATGCGGTAAAGAAGAAGGGCTTCGTCCAGTGTGGCGTGAGCGACGGTCTTCCAGGCTTCTCGGTACCTGATGCGCAGGGCAAGATCGTCGGTATCGACGCCGATGTCTGCCGCGCCGTGGCCGCTGCCGTATTCGGCGACGCGACCAAGGTCAAGTTCAGCCAGCTCAACGCCAAGGAACGCTTCACCGCGCTGCAGTCGGGCGAAGTCGACGTGCTGTCGCGCAACACCACCTGGACCAGCTCGCGCGATGCCGGCATGGGCCTGGTGTTCGCTGGCGTGACCTACTACGACGGCGTTGGCTTCCTGGTCAATAAAAAGCTCGGCGTTTCCAGCGCCAAGGAACTCGACGGTGCGACCATCTGCATCCAGGCCGGTACCACCACCGAGCTGAACGTGTCGGACTTCTTCCGGGCCAACGGCCTGAAGTACACCCCGATCACCTTCGACACTTCCGACGAAAGTGCCAAGTCGCTGGAATCCGGCCGTTGCGACGTACTGACCTCGGACAAGTCGCAACTGTTCGCCCAGCGCTCCAAGCTGGCCGCGCCGACCGACTACGTGGTACTGCCGGAAACCATCTCCAAGGAGCCGCTCGGCCCGGTGGTGCGTAAAGGCGACGAAGAATGGTTCAGCATCGTCAAGTGGACCCTGTTCGCCATGCTCAACGCCGAAGAGGCCGGCATCACCTCGAAGAACGTCGAGGCCGAAGCCAAGGCCACCAAGAACCCGGACGTCGCCCGCCTGCTGGGTGCGGACGGTGAATACGGCAAGGACCTCAAGCTGCCCAAAGACTGGGTGGTACAGATCGTCAAGCAAGTCGGTAACTACGGCGAAGTGTTCGAGAAGAACCTGGGCCAGGGCACCGACCTGAAGATCGACCGTGGCATGAACGCCCTGTGGAACAACGGCGGCATCCAGTACGCGCCACCTGTGCGCTGATGGCTGCACCCTGCGGCGGCATCCCGCCGCTGCAGGTTGTTCGGATCCCTATTTTTCGGGGCACTTCATGCAAAATCAAATTGGCGCACCCAAGGGCCTTTCCCTGAACGACCCGCGCGTGCGTGCCTGGCTGTTCCAGATTGTCACGATCGCCTTTGTGGTGGGGCTGGGCTGGTACCTCTTCCACAATACCCAGACCAACCTGCAACATCGGGGCATTACCTCGGGTTTCGACTTTCTCGAGCGTAGCGCCGGTTTCGGCATCGCCCAGCACCTGATTCCCTACGTGGAGTCCGACAGCTATGCGCGGGTGTTCGTCATCGGCCTGCTCAATACCCTGCTGGTGACGTTCATCGGGGTGATCCTGGCGACCGTCCTCGGCTTCGTCATCGGCGTGGCGCGGTTGTCGCCGAACTGGATGATCAGCAAGCTGGCGACCGTGTATGTGGAAACCTTCCGCAACATTCCGCCGTTGCTGCAGATCCTGTTCTGGTACTTCGCTGTGTTCCTGACCCTGCCGGGGCCAAGGGGCAGCATCAACATCGACGACACCTTCTTCATCAGTAACCGTGGCCTGAACATGCCGGGTGCCTCGATGGCCGACGGCTTCTGGCCGTTCGTGGCCGCCCTGGTGCTGGCGCTGGTGGCGATCGTGGTGATGGTGCGTTATGCCAACAAACGCTTCGATGCGACCGGCGAGCCGTTCCACAAGTTCTGGGCAGGGCTTGCGCTGTTCATCGCCATTCCAGGCGCCTGCGCGCTGCTGTTCGGCAGCCCGGTGCATTGGGAGGTGCCGCAGCTCAAGGGCTTCAACTTCGTCGGTGGCTGGGTGTTGATCCCCGAACTGCTGGCGCTGACCCTGGCGTTGACCATCTACACGGCGGCGTTCATTGCCGAGATCGTGCGTTCCGGCATTCGTTCGGTGAGCCACGGCCAGACCGAAGCGGCCCACTCGCTTGGCCTTCGCGACGGCCCGACCCTGCGCAAGGTGATCATCCCCCAGGCACTGCGGGTGATTATTCCGCCACTGACCAGCCAGTACCTGAACCTGGCGAAGAACTCGTCACTGGCGGCCGGTATCGGTTACCCGGAGATGGTCTCGCTGTTCGCCGGTACCGTGCTCAACCAGACCGGCCAGGCCATCGAGGTGATCGCGATCACCATGAGTGTCTATCTCGCCATCAGCATCAGCATTTCGCTGCTGATGAACTGGTACAACAAGCGCATCGCGCTGATCGAGCGGTGAGGATACGCCCGTGAATGCTCATGTTTTCAAACCCGACATGCCGCCACCGGTGAAAACCGTCGGCGTGCTCGCATGGATGCGTGCAAACCTGTTCTCCAGCTGGCTCAACACCCTGCTGACCGTGTTCGCCGTGTACCTGGTGTGGCTGATCGTGCCACCGCTGGTGCATTGGGCGTTGATCGACGCCAACTGGGTCGGCACCACCCGCGCCGACTGCACCCGGTCGGGCGCCTGCTGGGTGTTCGTGCAGCAGCGCTTCGGCCAGTTCATGTACGGCTACTACCCGGCCGAGCTGCGCTGGCGTGTCGACCTCACCGTGTGGCTGGCCGTGCTCGGTGCGGCACCGCTGTTCATCAAGCGCTTCCCGCGCAAGGCCTTCTACGGCCTGGGCTTTCTGGTGCTGTATCCGATCATCGCCTACACCCTGCTGCATGGCGGCGTGCTGGGCCTGAGCAATGTCGCCACCAGCCAGTGGGGCGGCCTGATGCTGACCCTGGTGATCGCCACCGTGGGGATCGTCGGCGCCTTGCCACTGGGTATCCTGCTCGCCCTAGGCCGGCGCTCGAAGATGCCGGCGGTGAAGGTGGTCTGCGTGACCTTCATCGAGTTCTGGCGTGGCGTGCCGCTGATCACCGTGCTGTTCATGTCGTCGGTGATGCTGCCGTTGTTCCTGCCGGAAGGCATGAGCTTCGACAAGCTGCTGCGGGCGATGATCGGGGTGATCCTGTTCCAGTCGGCCTATGTCGCCGAGGTGGTCCGCGGAGGCCTGCAGGCCATCCCCAAGGGTCAGTACGAAGCCGCCGCTGCCATGGGCCTGGGCTACTGGCGCTCGATGGGCCTGGTGATTCTGCCGCAGGCGCTCAAGCTGGTGATCCCCGGCATCGTCAACACCTTCATCGCCCTGTTCAAGGACACCAGCCTGGTGATCATCATCGGCCTGTTCGACCTGCTCAACAGCGTCAAGCAAGCCGCCGCTGACCCGGCCTGGCTGGGCATGGCCACCGAGGGCTACGTGTTTGCCGCCCTGGTGTTCTGGATTTTCTGTTTCGGTATGTCCCGCTACTCCATGCACCTGGAGCGCAAGCTGGACACTGGCCACAAGCGTTAGGAGTTTCGAAATGAGTGAAGCGATCAAGCAGCCTGCCGGCCCCGAAGGCATCATCCAGATGCAGGGCGTGAACAAGTGGTACGGCCAGTTCCATGTGCTCAAGGACATCAACCTGAACGTGCGCCAGGGCGAGCGCATCGTCCTGTGCGGGCCATCCGGCTCAGGCAAGTCGACCACCATCCGCTGCCTCAACCGCCTGGAAGAACACCAGCAGGGCCGCATCGTGGTCGACGGCGTGGAACTGACCAACGACCTCAAGCAGATCGAAGCGATCCGCCGAGAGGTGGGCATGGTGTTCCAGCATTTCAACCTGTTTCCGCACCTGAGCATTCTGGAAAACTGCACCTTGGCACCGATGTGGGTGCGCAAGATGCCTCGGCGCAAGGCCGAGGAAATCGCCATGCACTACCTTGAGCGGGTACGCATTCCGGAGCAGGCGCACAAGTTCCCAGGGCAGCTCTCGGGTGGCCAGCAGCAGCGTGTGGCGATTGCCCGGGCGCTGTGCATGAAGCCGAAGATCATGCTGTTCGACGAGCCGACCTCGGCGCTGGACCCGGAAATGGTCAAGGAAGTGCTCGACACCATGGTCGGCCTGGCCGAGGACGGCATGACCATGCTCTGTGTGACCCACGAAATGGGCTTTGCCCGCACCGTGGCGAACCGGGTGATCTTCATGGACAAAGGGGAAATCGTCGAGCAGGCGGCGCCGGATGACTTCTTCGACCGCCCGCGCAGTGACCGGACCAAACTGTTCCTCAGCCAGATCCTGCACTGATATACGCAATGAAAAAAGGGGCCGCGCATGCGGCCCCTTTTTTTCAGTTCTCTTCCTTCGCCGGGCTCGGCGCCGGTGGTGGTCGTAGCCCCACCTCGGCAATCAGCTTGAGCTGCTGACCATTGCGCATCACCTCGATGGTGATCTTCTCGGTCGGCTTGATCCGCGCCACCTGGTTCATCGACTTGCGCCCGTCACCGGCCGGTTCACCGTTGATGCTCAGGATCACATCGCCCAGCTGCAGCCCGGCCTTCTGCGCCGGGCCGTCGCGGAAGATTCCGGCTACCACGATGCCCGGGCGGCCCTGCATGCCGAACGATTCAGCCAGCTCCTGGCTCAACGGCTGCACTTCGATGCCCAGCCAGCCACGGATCACCTGGCCATGCTCGACGATCGACTTCATCACCTCCAGTGCCAGCTTGATCGGAATGGCGAAGCCGATGCCCTGGGAACCGCCGGACTTGGAGAAAATCGCGGTGTTGATGCCGACCAGGTTGCCATTGGCGTCGACCAGTGCACCCCCGGAGTTACCCGGGTTGATGGCCGCGTCGGTCTGGATGAAGTCTTCGTAGTTGTTCAGGCCCAGCTGGTTGCGGCCGGTGGCACTGATGATGCCCATGGTCACGGTCTGGCCAACGCCGAACGGGTTGCCGATGGCCAGTACCACATCACCGATGTGGATGTTGTCGGAGCGGCCGATGGTGATGGCTGGCAAGTTCTTCAGGTCGATCTTCAGCACCGCCAGGTCGGTTTCCGGGTCGCTGCCGATCACCCGTGCCAGGGTTTCACGGCCGTCTTTCAGGGCCACGACGATCTGGTCGGCGCCGCTGGTGACGTGGTTGTTGGTGAGCAGGTAGCCCTCGGGGCTCATGATCACCGCCGAGCCCAGGCTCGACTCCCAGCGGCGCTGCTTGGGCAGGTTGTCGCCGAAGAAGCGGCGGAACTGCGGGTCTTCGAACAGCGGGTGGGCGGTCTTGTTCACCACCTTGGTGGTGTAGAGGTTGACCACGGCCGGGGCGGCGAGGGTCACGGCGTCGGCGTAGGACACCGGGCCCTGCATGATCCGCGTGGTTTGCGGAGCTTGCTGCAGGTTGACGTCCTGGCTGGGCAGACCGACCCACTCCGGGTAGCGCTGGATGATCAGTACGGCGATCAGAATACCGGTAAGCAGGGGCCAGCCAAAGTAACGCAACGCCTTGAACATGAACGAGTCCTGGAAAGAGCGGGGGCCGGTGGCCGCGCAATGGGGCATGAGCGCGCGCGATCATACACCGGTTCCCCCGATGCCGGCGACGGCCCATAATGGCCCGCATTATACGGGCGTTCTGCAGGCGTTGCGCCCGTGAAAAGCGCAGATTTCGAGGAGATTTTCATGGCCGTCGCTCTCAACACCCTGGTCGAGGAAGCCGAACGCTACCTGGGCAGCGCGAAGATCCAGGACTATTGCCCCAATGGCCTGCAAGTCGAGGGCCGGCCACAGGTCAGCCGCATCGTCAGCGGCGTCACCGCCAGCCAGGCCTTGCTGGATGCCGCGGTCGAAGCCGAGGCCGACCTGATCCTGGTGCACCATGGCTACTTCTGGAAGGGCGAGAACCCCTGCGTGACCGGGATCCGACAGCGCCGGCTGAAGACCCTGCTCAAGCACGACATCAGCCTGCTGGCGTTTCACCTGCCGCTGGATGTGCACCCTGAAGTCGGCAACAACGTGCAGCTGGCGCGGCAACTGGACATCACCGTCGAAGGCCCGCTGGACCCGGAGAACCCCAAGGTGGTCGGGCTGGTCGGTTCGCTGGCGGAACCGGTGACCGCGCGCGATTTTGCCCGTCGGGTGCAGGAAGTGCTCGGGCGTGAGCCATTGCTGGTTGAAGGTGACGCGATGATCCGCAGGGTGGGCTGGTGCACCGGGGGCGGGCAGGGCTACATCGACACGGCGATCGCTGCGGGAGTTGACCTGTACCTCACGGGCGAGGCGTCCGAACAGACCTATCACAGCGCCCGCGAGAATGGCGTCAGCTTCATTGCTGCCGGGCACCATGCTACCGAGCGCTATGGAGTGCAAGCCCTGGGTGACTACCTGGCGCGGCGCTTTGCCCTCGAGCACCTGTTCATCGATTGCCCGAATCCGATCTGATATCGGTGTCGCCGGCTTCCACAGGTTCGGCGTCAACCTCCAAGGCGGCGCGGTCCCTGTAGGCGCGGGTTTATCCGCGAAGGGCCGGGCCTGCCAGCCCCAAACCCCCAGTCATATCGTTAGACTTTTTCGATCTAGCCCGCCTCCTAAATAGAAGCAGCCGCTGTGATAAAGTGGCTCGCTCGAACACGGCCCGCAGGCCGTCCATAAGATCGTTTTTCGTGAGTAGCCATGGTCGACAAACTGACGCACTTGAAACAGCTGGAGGCGGAAAGCATCCACATCATCCGCGAGGTGGCCGCCGAGTTCGACAACCCGGTGATGCTGTACTCGATCGGCAAGGATTCCGCCGTGATGCTGCACCTGGCGCGCAAGGCCTTCTTCCCGGGCAAGCTGCCGTTCCCGGTGATGCACGTCGACACCCAGTGGAAATTCCAGGAGATGTACCGCTTCCGCGACAAGATGGTCGAGGAAATGGGCCTGGAGCTGATCACCCACGTCAACCCTGAGGGTGTGGCGCAGGGCATCAACCCATTCACCCATGGCAGCTCCAAGCACACCGATATCATGAAGACCCAGGGCCTCAAGCAGGCGCTGGACAAGCATGGTTTCGACGCCGCCTTCGGTGGCGCGCGCCGCGACGAAGAGAAGTCCCGGGCCAAGGAGCGCGTGTATTCGTTCCGTGACAGCAAGCACCGCTGGGACCCGAAGAACCAGCGCCCGGAACTGTGGAACGTCTACAACGGCAAGGTCAACAAGGGCGAGTCGATCCGCGTCTTCCCGCTGTCGAACTGGACCGAGCTGGATATCTGGCAGTACATCTACCTCGAAGGCATCCCGATCGTGCCGCTGTACTTCGCCGCCGAGCGTGAAGTCATCGAAAAGAACGGCACCCTGATCATGATCGACGACGATCGCATCCTCGAGCATCTTTCCGAGGAAGAAAAGGCGCGCATCGTCAAGAAGAAGGTGCGTTTCCGTACCCTCGGCTGCTACCCGCTGACGGGCGCTGTCGAGTCGGAAGCCGAGACGCTCACCGACATCATTCAGGAAATGCTCCTGACGCGCACTTCCGAGCGCCAGGGCCGAGTCATCGACCACGATGGCGCCGGTTCCATGGAAGACAAGAAACGTCAGGGCTACTTCTAATTTTCAGGGTCACTCCATGTCGCACCAATCCGATTTGATCAGCGAAGATATCCTCGCTTATCTGGCTCAGCACGAGCGTAAAGAACTGCTGCGTTTCCTCACCTGCGGTAACGTGGATGACGGCAAGAGCACCCTGATCGGGCGCCTGCTGCACGACTCGAAGATGATCTACGAGGACCACCTCGAGGCCATCACCCGTGATTCGAAGAAAGTCGGCACCACCGGCGAAGAAGTCGACCTGGCGCTGCTGGTAGACGGCTTGCAGGCCGAGCGCGAGCAGGGCATCACCATCGATGTCGCCTATCGCTACTTCTCGACCGCCAAGCGCAAGTTCATCATCGCCGACACCCCGGGCCACGAGCAGTACACCCGCAACATGGCCACCGGCGCGTCCACCTGCGACCTGGCGATCATCCTGGTCGATGCCCGCTACGGCGTGCAGACCCAGACCCGTCGCCACAGCTACATCGCCTCGCTGCTGGGCATCAAGCACATCGTGGTCGCAGTCAACAAGATGGACCTCAAGGGCTTCGACGAAGGCGTGTTCGAGTCGATCAAGGCCGACTACCTGAAGTTCGCCGAGGCCATCAACCTGAAGCCAAGCAGCCTGCACTTCGTGCCGATGTCGGCGCTCAAGGGCGACAACGTGGTCAACCACAGCGAGCAATCGCCTTGGTACGCCGGCCCGACCTTGATGGAAATCCTCGAGACCGTCGAAGTGTCGGCCGACCGCAACGTCACCGACCTGCGCTTCCCGGTGCAGTACGTCAACCGCCCGAACCTGAACTTCCGCGGCTTCGCTGGCACCATCGCCAGCGGCGTGGTGCACAAGGGTGACGAAGTGGTCGTGCTGCCGTCGGGCAAGAGCAGCCGGGTCAAGTCCATCGTCACCTACGAAGGTGAACTGGAAAACGCCGGCCCGGGCCAGGCCGTGACCCTGACCATGGAAGACGAGATCGACATCTCCCGTGGCGACCTGCTGGTACACGCCGACAACGTACCGCCAGTCACCGACCAGTTCGACGCCATGCTGGTGTGGATGGCCGAGGAGCCGATGCTCCCGGGCAAGAAGTACGACATCAAGCGCGCCACCAGCTATGTGCCTGGCTCGATTGCCAGTATCACCCACAGAGTCGATGTGAACACCCTGGAGCAGGGCGCTGCCAGCGCGCTGCAGTTGAATGAGATCGGCCGCGTCAAGGTTGCCCTGGACGCCGCGATTGCCCTGGACGGTTACGAGAGCAACCGCACCACTGGTGCGTTCATCGTCATCGACCGCCTGACCAACGGCACCGTCGGCGCCGGCATGATCATCGCGCCGCCAGTCCTGCCGCACGGCGGCGCCGGGCAGCATGGCAAGCTCGCTCACGTGTCCACCGAAGAGCGCGCCCTGCGTTTCGGCCAGCAGCCGGCCACCGTGCTGTTCAGCGGCCTGTCCGGCGCTGGCAAGAGCACCCTGGCCTATGCCGTTGAGCGCAAGCTGTTCGACATGGGCCGTGCGGTATACGTGCTCGATGGCCAGAACCTGCGCCACGACCTGAACAAGGGCCTGCCACAGGACCGCGCCGGCCGCACCGAGAACTGGCGCCGCGCCGCCCATGTGGCGCGCCAGTTCAACGAAGCTGGCTTGCTGACCCTGGCGGCGTTCGTCGCCCCGGATGCCGAAGGCCGTGAACAGGCCAAGGCGCTGATCGGCAAGGAGCGCCTGGTGACCGTCTACGTTCAGGCCTCGCCGCTGGCGTGCCGTGAGCGTGACCCACAGGGCCTGTACGCAGCCGGTGGCGACAACATCCCGGGTGAAAGCTTCCCGTACGACGTGCCGCTGGATGCTGACCTGGTGATCGACACCCAGAGCACCAGTGTTGAGGAAGGTGTGAAGCAGGTGCTGGATGTGCTGCGGCAGCGTGGCGCGATCTAAGCATCGATGCTTGTGAGAAAAGAAACCCCGCTTCGGCGGGGTTTTTTTTGTGGGGCGCAAGTACGTATTGTGGGCTGCCAGGTGCTTGCCTTGGTTTTTTCTGCGCCTGTGAGATCGAGCGCCGCCCGCGCGGCGCTCGATTTGCGCACCACCAAACAACTCAAGACAGGCACTTGGTAGCAAATTCCTGGTTCTGCTTATCAGGCAGTAGCATGCCCTTGAACAGGGGAAGTCCCTTTGATTTTCGCCAGGCAACGATCCGTGTGATCACCCCAACGGCGCAGCCCTCCAGTTCGTTTGCCGGGTGGTAGAGGAGGTCAGATCCATCCGGATGTCCTGCCATCTCGATAAAGTGTTCGAGCAAGCGATCCTGCCAGACGGATGTACCAGATGCCTGTAGCAATTCCTCAACCACCGTCGTGAATTCGGCGTAGGTATAGTCGGCAAGGCAGTGTTTTTGACTGATCACCACTTCACCTCCGATGACAGCGCATACTGCAGGACGCTCATGATCCGCATGTTGTCTGCGTCGTACATCGCACCGCCAAAGGCGGGTGGGTCGAGGTGACAGATCTGATAGTTGCGCACGCCTTTTGCGGTTTCACCGAAAGGCGCGCGGGGTGGCCAGCCTTGCTTGATCCGATTAAGTTGCGAGGTCACGAATTGTTGGGAGTAGACCGGGTCTTCGGCGATTGCCAGCCAGAAGGCTTGGGAGAAATCGTCGAAGTTGTGGAAGGATTGTTTTTCCAGTTTCTTTGCGATGTAGTTGGGTAGCGGGAATGTCATGCCGGTATTTCTCTCTTGTTTGATGGTGAGATCATCGTTCAGCTAGTTGGTTTCTTGATCCAGCGGCGGTGCTCTTGATAGTCCATCTGCCGTTCGCAGCCTTGTTTGTAAGGGTCTATGTCACACTGAAATTTCATTTCTTGCCTGTTAGGAAGCAGTAGGGGCATTTCGCCTGTGCATCCGGACAATATGAAAATAACGACTGCTAATAGCTGTATCATATGGTGCTCGAGTCTATGTGTTGGCAACGTCCTATTGGGTCGTTGTTTAGTGTGGTTTATTTTTGGCCAGCGGGGAGTCCTTTCCATGCATTGGATATTATGGCTAATTTATAAATGTGAAATGTAATAATTGTATGTGGGAGAACTCTATCTTTGCTGTAGGAGATTTTCCCCATGGTTGGGGCGGGAATATGTTCTGGGTGTGACGGTGAATTGCATTTGCGGATGATGAGCGCATGCCACTACTGAGTGGTATCCGAAACTTATCTGAATAGGACTTTTGTCATGGGGAAAAGCAAGTATCAACAGATACAATATCAGCCGTTCCAAGGGTCTGGGGGAGTATTGCTTCCTCCTAATCAGGCCATGCGGGCTGGGCATTTCATAAGGTCTGATAATGGAAGATTTGTACTTCGTCTTAGGGGCGATGGTAATCTAGTTTTGGAAGACGCTGGTTCGGCTGTTTGGATCGCCGACCATACGCAGCCATACAGTTCTACGTTCCGTAATCAATCTCGCGAACCGCTTCAGTTTGTCGTGAGTAACTCTGGATTTTTATATGATCCGTCACGCGATAGGATATGGTCTGCGCAGAGCACGGAGACGCTGGATAGGTCGTATTGGACAAATAATTATCTGAAAATTACCGATACCGGGAACATTCTAATATTTGATGGCCGCAATGGGGAGGTTCGATGGGCGCGTCATGGTTATGCGCCAGGACGACTGCCTCGTAAACCTAAAATATATCCTCATGTTTACCCTCCCATTCCTGGTCCGCTCATTGAAATTCCTCATGATTATCCATGAGTTGTAGCGGTGAATTAGGTCTTGCCGATCTCCAAGCTGCATGCTTTGCTTTGATTCTAGTAGTTTGGAGATCGTTATTGATTGTGTGGCTTTTCAGATGTGCACTTCTGACACCGGAATCACCCGTTTTTCCTTAACTGCCTTATAAGAAAAACTCGAATAAATCTCCTTCACCCCCGGCAACCGCTGCAGTACTTCCCGGGTAAACTCCCCAAACGACTCCAGGTCCCTCGCCAGAATCTCCAGCAGAAAGTCATACCGTCCAGAAATGTTGTGGCAAGCCACAATCTCGGGAATCTCCATCAGCCGTTGCTCGAACGCCAAAGCCATGTCCTTGGTATGCGAATCCATCATGATGCTGACGAACGCCGTCACCCCGAACCCCAGTGACTTAGGCGACAAGATGGCCTGGTAGCCGGTGATATAGCCGTTGTCTTCCAGCAATTTGACCCGCCGCCAGCACGGCGAGGTGGTCAATGCGACCTGGTCGGCAAGTTCGGCAATGGTCAGGCGGGCGTTGGCCTGCAGGGCGGCAAGCAGGGCGCGGTCGGTGCGGTCGAGGCTTGAAGGCATGATTTGCCCTCCTGGTGCTGTATTTGTTGTTTTCATTCCAAAACAGGCGCAAACGCGTGGGCAATTTTGGAAAAGATCAGACAGCTCGGTGGCATAAGCTTATAACAAACCACTAGAGGCTGTTGCCATGCGCGACTCCCATAACAACACCGGTTTTTCCACCCGTGCCATCCACCATGGCTACGACCCGCTTTCCCACGGCGGTGCCCTGGTGCCACCGGTTTATCAAACTGCAACCTATGCCTTCCCCAGCGTGGAATACGGCGCGGCCTGCTTTGCCGGGGAGGAGGGTGGGCATTTCTACAGCCGTATCTCCAACCCGACCCTGGCCTTGCTGGAGCAGCGCATGGCGTCACTGGAAGGGGGCGAGGCGGGCCTGGCGCTGGCGTCGGGCATGGGGGCCATCACCTCGACGCTGTGGACCCTGCTGCGCCCCGGTGATGAGCTGATCGTTGGGCGCACGGTGTATGGCTGCACCTTCGCCTACATGCACCATGGCATCGGCGAGTTCGGCGTGAAGGTGCGGCATGTCGACCTCAATGACGCCAAGGCGCTGAAAGCGGCGATTACCCACAAGACCCGGATGATCTACTTCGAAACCCCGGCCAACCCGAACATGCAACTGGTCGATATCGCCGCAGTGGCTGAAGCGGCGCGGGGGCATGACCTGCATATCGTGGTCGACAACACCTATTGCACGCCTTACCTGCAGCGGCCACTGGAGCAGGGGGCCGACCTGGTGGTGCATTCGGCGACCAAGTACCTCAGTGGCCACGGCGATATCACGGCCGGGCTGGTGATCGGGCGCAAGGCGCTGGTGGACCGGATTCGCCTTGAAGGCCTCAAGGACATGACTGGCGCGGTGCTGTCACCGCACGATGCCTCACTGTTGATGCGTGGCATCAAGACGCTTGCATTGCGCATGGACCGTCACTGCGCGAATGCCCAGCAGATTGCCGAGTTCCTCACGCGCCAGCCACAGGTGGAACTGATCCAGTATCCGGGGCTGCCATCGTTCGCCCAGTACGAACTCGCGCAGCGGCAGATGCGCTTGCCGGGCGGGATGATCGCTTTCGAACTCAAGGGCGGGATCGACGCCGGGCGGCGCTTCATGAATGCACTCCAACTGTTTGCCCGGGCGGTGAGCCTGGGTGATGCCGAGTCGCTGGCGCAGCATCCGGCGAGCATGACCCATTCCAGCTATACGCCCGATGAGCGGGCGCACCACGGCATTTCCGAGGGGCTGGTGCGGCTATCGGTGGGGTTGGAGGATGTCGAGGACTTGTTGGCGGATGTGGAGCAGGCTTTGAAGGCTTGCAGCTAGATTGCCTGCGAACAGGCCAGTGAATCCAGCCCAAGAAAAAGGCCTCATGCGAGGCCTTTTTCATGTTCAGCTGTTCAGCGCTTGAGCCCGTAGCTCTCGTCGAGCATGCCCGGCGAGTTCGGCGTTTTGGGCGCGTAATCACGTGGCACTTCGGCGGTGTCTTTTGGAGGGGTCAGGCGATCGCGTGGAACCTGAGTGCCTTCCGAGTGCAGTGCAGCCAGCAGGCGTTGGCGGGTCACTTCGTCGAGGGCCAGGGCATTGGCACCCTCTGCCAGGTGATCCTGTACATCCTGGTAGCTCTGGGTCAGCCGCTTGACCAGCACGGCAGTGCTGTTGAAGTGGGTGACCACCTCATGCTGGTAAGTGTCGAAGCGCTTCTGGATATCATCCAGCTGACGCTGGGTGCTGCTGGGCGCTGCATTGGGCAACAGGCGGGCCACGATGAAACCGACCGCCACACCGATGACCAGGGCCAGGGTTGGCAACAACCAAACAAGTAGCGAGAGTTCCACGAGTCCTTCCTCTATAAACGGCTTTGCTTTACGTTAACGGCTCAGACCTGCGCTGTATACCGCGAGCGATCGCAAATCAGAACAGAATTCCTCACCTAGACGAATCGACCCCCTTCGAGGTCACGGAGTAGTGCCTTGCTTGTCCGCGAAACCCCCTTGTTCATCGATGGCCCGATCGGCCAGCTGGAAGCCTTGTACCTGGACGTGGCCGATGCCCGCGGTGCGGTGTTGATCTGCCACCCCAACCCGGTCCAGGGCGGCACCATGCTCAACAAGGTGGTCTCGACCCTGCAGCGCACCGCCCGCGACGCCGGCTACGTGACCCTGCGCTTCAACTACCGCGGTGTAGGCCAGAGCGCCGGCAGCCATGACATGGGGGCCGGCGAGGTGGCCGATGCCGAGGCCGCCGCAGCGTGGCTGCGCGCGCAACACCCCGAGCTGCCCCTGGTGCTCATGGGCTTCTCGTTCGGTGGCTTCGTCGCCACCAGCCTGGCCGGGCGCCTGGAAGCGCAAGGCGTGGAGCTGCAGCAGCTGTTCATGATCGCCCCGGCGGTAATGCGCCTGACCGCCGACTTCCCGCTGCCGCAGCGCTGCCCGATCGCCGTGGTGCAGCCTGAGGCCGACGAAGTCGTCGATCCGCAGCTGGTTTACGAATGGTCCGACGCACTGGGGCGCCCCCATGAGCTGCTGAAAGTGGCAGAATGCGGACACTTCTTCCATGGCAAGCTGACCGATCTGAAGGATCTGCTGCTGCCGCGCCTTTCGAACTGAGCCAAGCCTGAATAAGCGAACACCCATGACCACGCGCATCCTCACCGGTATCACCACCACCGGCACCCCGCACCTGGGCAACTACGCCGGCGCCATCCGCCCGGCGATCGTCGCCAGCCAGCAGCCGGGTGTCGACTCGTTCTACTTCCTGGCCGACTATCACGCCCTGATCAAGTGTGACGACCCGCTGCGCATCCAGCGCTCGCGCCTGGAAATTGCCGCGACCTGGCTGGCCGGCGGCCTGGATCCGGCCAAGGTGACCTTCTACCGGCAGTCCGACATTCCCGAGATCCCCGAGCTGACCTGGCTGCTGACCTGCGTCGCCGCCAAGGGCCTGCTCAACCGCGCCCACGCCTACAAGGCCTCGGTGGACAAGAACCTCGAAACCGGCGAAGACCCCGATGCCGGCGTGACCATGGGCCTGTACAGCTACCCCGTGCTGATGGCTGCGGACATCCTGATGTTCAACGCCAACAAGGTGCCGGTCGGCCGTGACCAGATCCAGCACGTGGAAATGGCCCGTGACATCGGCCAGCGTTTCAACCACCTGTTCGGCCAGGGCAACGACTTCTTCGCCCTGCCGGAAGCGGTGATCGAGGAGAGCGTGGCGACCCTGCCGGGCCTGGACGGGCGCAAGATGTCCAAGAGCTACGACAACACCATCCCGCTGTTCACCAGCGCCAAGGACATGAAAGACGCCATCTCGCGCATCGTCACTGACTCGCGGGCACCTGGTGAAGCCAAGGACCCGGACAATTCGCACCTGTTCACCCTGTTCCAGGCCTTCTCGACGCCGTCGCAGTGCGCCGAGTTCCGTGAAGAGCTGCTTCAGGGCCTGGGCTGGGGCGAAGCGAAGCAACGCCTGTTCCAGCTGCTCGACGGCCAGCTGGCCGAGAAGCGCGAGCACTACCACCAGCTGATTTCGCGTCCGGCAGACCTGGAGGACATCCTCCTTGCCGGCGCCGCCAAGGCGCGCCTGATCGCCACCCCGTTCCTCGAGCAGCTGCGTGAGGCCGTGGGCCTGCGCTCGTTCCGCAGCAGCGTGCAGGCCAGCACCGAAGTGAAGAAAAAAGCCGTCAAGAGCGCGCGCTTCGTCAGCTTCCGTGATGAAGACGGCAGCTTCCGCTTCCGCCTGCTGGCCGCCGATGGCGAGCAACTGCTGCTGTCGCGCAGCTTCGCCGACGGCAAGAGCGCCGGTGCCGTGAGCAAGCAGCTGCAGCAGGGTGGCGACGCCGACGTGCGCGTTGATGGCCTGGGCTTCAGCCTGTGGCTGAACGGTGAGCAGGTTGCCGACGGGCCGCAGTTCGACACTGCCGAAGCCCGTGATTCGGCCATCGAAAGCCTGCGTGTAGCGCTTCAGCCGCAACAGGACTGAGGCATTTCGCCGCAAGTCTGATTGCCATTAAGCGGGCCTGTCGCTACAGTGACGGCCCGTTTTTTGTTGCCTCGCTAACGAAATCATGACGCCCCTAGAACGATATCAAGCAGATCTGAAACGTCCCGACTTCTTCCATGACGCGGCGCAGGAAACTGCGGTACGTCACCTGCAGCGTCTGTACGACGACTTGGTGCGCGCGCAGAACAACAAGCCGGGCGTGTTCGGCAAGCTGTTCGGCAAGAAGGAGCAGACGCCAGTCAAAGGCCTGTACTTCTGGGGTGGGGTAGGGCGTGGCAAGACCTATCTGGTCGACACCTTCTATGAAGCGCTGCCGTTCAAGCAGAAGATGCGCACGCACTTCCACCGCTTCATGAAGCGCGTCCATGAGGAAATGAAAACCCTCAAGGGCGAGAAGAACCCGCTGACCATCATCGCCAAGCGCTTCAGCGAAGAAGCCAAAGTGATCTGCTTCGACGAATTCTTCGTGTCCGACATCACCGACGCCATGATCCTCGGCACCTTGATGGAAGAGCTGTTCAAGAACGGCGTCTCGTTGGTGGCGACCTCCAACATCGTCCCGGACGGCCTGTACAAGGACGGCCTGCAGCGCGCACGCTTCCTGCCGGCCATCGCCATGATCAAGCAGTACACCGACGTGGTGAACGTCGACAGCGGCGTCGACTACCGTCTGCGTCACCTGGAGCAGGCCGAGCTTTACCACTTCCCGCTCGATGACGCGGCGCACCAGAGCATGCGCGCAAGCTTCAAGGCCCTGACGCCGGAATGCACCCAGGCCGTCGAGAACGACGTGCTGATGATCGAAAATCGCCCGATCAATGCCCTGCGCACCTGCGACGACGTCGCCTGGTTCGACTTCCGCGCCCTGTGCGACGGGCCGCGCAGCCAGAACGACTACATCGAACTGGGCAAGATCTTCCATGCCGTGTTGCTGAGCAACGTGGAGCAGATGGGCGTCACCACCGACGACATCGCCCGCCGCTTCATCAACATGGTGGACGAGTTCTACGACCGTAACGTCAAGCTGATCATCTCGGCCGAGGTCGAGCTGAAGGACCTGTACACCGGCGGGCGCCTGAGCTTCGAATTCCAGCGGACCCTCAGCCGTTTGCTGGAAATGCAGTCGCACGAATTCCTGGCGCGTGCGCACAAGCCATAAGTAAACAGGGGGCCGCACAGCAGCCCCCTGGCCTCAAGCCTCTTGCATGAATTGTTGCCGATACTGGTTCGGCGACAACTCCGTGTGCTGGCGGAACAGCCGCGCAAAGAAACTCGCATCGTCATAACCGACCTCATAACTGATGGTCTTGATGCTCTTGCGTGTGCTCGACAGCAACCCCTTGGCTGTCTCGATGCGTAACCGTTGCAGGTAGTGCAGCGGTTTGTCACCGGTCGCCCCTTGAAAGCGGCGCATGAAGTTGCGGATGCTCATGCCATGGTTGCGAGCCACATCCTCGAAGCGGAACTTGTCGGCGAAATGCTCCTCCAGCCAGTGCTGGATCTGCAGGATGATCAGGTCCTGGTGCAGCTTCTGGCCGCCGAAGCCCATGCGCCCTGGGGTGTAGTTGCGCTGTACTTCGTAGAGGATGTCGCGGGCCACGGCACGCGCTACATTGGCGCCGCAGAAACGCTCGATCAGGTAGATGTACAGGTCACAGGCTGATGTGGTGCCGCCGGCGCAGTACAGGTTGTCGGCGTCGGTCAGGTGCTTGTCCTGGTTCAGGCGAATCTTCGGGAAGCGCTCGGCGAAACTGTTGAAGAAGCGCCAGTAGGTGGTCGCCTCCTTGCCATCGAGCAGGCCGGATTCGGCCAGCCAGAACACCCCGCTGGCTTCGGCGCAGAGCACGGCGCCACGGGCGTGCTGTTCGCGCAGCCAAGGCAGTACCTGTGGATAACGTTGCAGCAGGTTGTCGAAATCGTCCCAGAAGGCCGGGAGAATGATGACGTCGGCATCGTCGAGGCCGCCATCGACCGGCAATTGCACATTGCTGAAGCTGTCCACCGGCTGGGCGTCGGGGCTCACCAGGCGAATCTCGAACATGGGCTGCAGGCCCAGGCCCAGCTGCTTGCTGTAGCGCAAGCTGGCGAGGTGGAAGAAATCCTTGGCCTGCATCAGGGTCGAAGCGAACACCTTGTCAATGGCCAGGATGCTGACGCGCCGCAACGACGCGGAGGGTTGGGTAAACATCATTGTCATTGTTCTTATAGGGTAGAGTGGTCAATCACCGGCTGGATCGTCTTATTTTTTGGCGATTGTGTCTACCCCGCCCCCTCAAGGTCTGCACCAAACCCTGTGGGCGCGGGTTTACCCGCGATGAAGCCGATACCGGGTTCAGCTCAAGGCGCCGGGTTCGGCTGTTCCTGATGGATCGCCTCGATCGCCGCGAGCAGTTCGTCACTGAGGTTCAGCTGCAGGCTGTCGAGGTTGCTCTGCAGCTGCACCAGGTCGGTTGCGCCGATGATGTTGCTGGTGACGAATGGCTGCCGGGTCACGAACGCCAGGGCCATTTGTGCCGGGTCCAGGCCATGCGCCCGGGCCAGTTGTACATAACGGCTGCAGGCTGCCACGGTCTGCGGGTTGGAGTAGCGGGCGAAACGGCTGAACAGGGTCAGCCGGCCTTTTTCCGGCCGGGCACCGTTCTCGTACTTGCCCGAGAGCATGCCGAATGCCAAGGGCGAATAGGCCAGCAGGCCGCATTGCTCGCGGATAGCCACCTCAGCCAGGCCCACTTCGAAGCTGCGGTTGAGCAGGTTGTAAGGGTTCTGGATCGACACCGCCCGCGGCCAGCCGCGGCTATCGGCCAGCTGCAGGAACTTCATGGTGCCCCATGGCGTTTCGTTGGACAGGCCGATATGCCGGATCTTGCCGGCACGTACCTGTTCGTCGAGCACTTCGAGGGTTTCTTCCAGTGGGGTGAACAGGTCGTTGGCCAAGTGCTGGTAGCCCAGCTTGCCGAAGAAGTTGGTGCTGCGCTCCGGCCAGTGCAGCTGGTAGAGGTCGATGTGGTCGGTCTGCAGGCGCTTGAGGCTCTGGTCCAGCGCGGCGACGATGTGCTGGCGGTTGTGCTTGAGCTGGCCGTCGCGGATGTGGCTGATGCCATTGCCGGGCCCGGCGACCTTGCTGGCCAGTACCCAGTCATCGCGATCGGCGTTGGCACGGAACCAGTTGCCGATGATGCGCTCGGTGGCGGCATAGGTTTCCGGGCGTGGCGGCACCGGATACATCTCGGCGGTGTCGATGAAGTTGATGCCGCTGGCCTTGGCCAGGGCAATCTGCTCGAACGCCTCGTCCTGGGTGTTCTGCTCGCCCCAGGTCATGGTGCCCAGGCACAGGGCGCTGACGTCGAGGTCGGTACGGCCGAGCTTGCGGTATTCCATCGGGAAAACACTCCTTGGCAAAAGAAGCCCATCAAAGCAGGTTGAAATTTTTCGCGCAATCTGGATAATTCTGCCCCTCTCCGTGTGGCGGAAGTGATGCACCACCACGCAGGAAGAACCCCGTCGAACATTGGCGTGCCCGACCCGAGCCCCCAAAAGCGTCAGCGTTCGGCTGCGCGCTTGCCCTTGGCAAGCTGTGCACTATCCAGTAAGATTCGCCGTCTATTTTTCGCTGGGCGGCCTCTGAGGCTTTAGAGAATGAAAACTTTTACTGCTAAACCGGAAACAGTAAAGCGCGAGTGGTTCGTAGTCGACGCCGCTGGCCAGACCCTGGGTCGTCTGGCTACCGAAATCGCTAGCCGTCTGCGTGGCAAGCACAAACCAGAATACACCCCTCACGTTGACACCGGCGACTACATCGTCGTCATCAACGCTGAACAGGTTCGTGTGACTGGTGCCAAGTCTTCCGACAAAATGTACTACTCCCACTCCGGTTTCCCAGGCGGTATCAAGGAAATCAACTTCGAGAAGTTGATCGCCAAGGCCCCTGAGCGTGTTATCGAAACCGCGGTCAAAGGCATGCTGCCTAAGAACCCGCTGGGTCGCGACATGTACCGTAAGCTGAAAGTGTACGCGGGTGCTGCTCACCCACACACTGCTCAGCAGCCTCAAGAACTGAAGATCTAACGGGAAAGTTCATTATGTCGGCGACTCAAAATTACGGCACTGGCCGTCGCAAGACCGCAACCGCTCGCGTATTCCTGCGTCCGGGTACTGGTAACATTTCCATCAACAACCGTTCTCTGGACGTGTTCTTCGGTCGCGAAACCGCTCGCATGGTTGTTCGCCAGCCGCTCGAGCTGACCGAAACCGTTGAGAAGTTCGACATCTACGTCACCGTTTCCGGTGGTGGTGTCAGCGGTCAGGCCGGTGCTATCCGTCACGGTATCACCCGCGCTCTGATGGAATACGACGAAACCCTGCGTGGCGCTCTGCGTCGTGCTGGCTACGTCACCCGCGACGCTCGTGAAGTCGAGCGTAAGAAAGTGGGTCTGCGTAAAGCGCGTAAGCGTCCTCAGTACTCCAAGCGTTAATACCGCTTCGGCAGTCGAAGAAAGCCCGGTTCCTTGGAACCGGGCTTTTTTTTGTGCTTGAACTAACCTGTCAGCATGTCGGTGACCACTGGTCGCATAGACGCAGATCAAGCAAAGCGCGGGTTATGGCTCCCTGTGGGGGTAATCACCTTGTCACTGTGTGGATTTGTTTCTTACCATGGCGACCAATTTTTAGTGCCACAGACACAACCTAAGTACAGGTCAGGTCCAACTGGCCAAGCAAGCTGATGGGAGAGGACTGAATGAGCAATGACGGCGTCAACGCAGGCCGGCGCCGCTTCCTCGTAGCCGCGACATCCGTGGTCGGGGCAGCGGGGGCAGTGGGGGCTGCGGTACCGTTCGTGGGGTCATGGTTTCCCAGTGCCAAGGCGAAGGCAGCCGGGGCACCGGTGAAGGTCAATATTGCCAAGGTCGAGCCGGGGCAGCAGATGGTTGCCGAATGGCGTGGCCAGCCGGTATTCATCGTGCGGCGTACCCAGGAGATCCTTGGCAACCTCAAGAAGATCGAAGGTGACCTCTCCGATCCTCAATCGAAAAGCTCGGTACAGCCGACCTATGTCGACCCTGAGGTCCGCTCGATCAAGCCGGAAATCCTCATTCTCGTCGGCCTCTGCACGCACTTGGGTTGCTCACCGACCTTTCGCCCGGAAGTTGCGCCCGCAGACCTCGGGCCGAAGTGGGTCGGTGGCTATTTCTGCCCTTGCCACGGCTCCCACTACGACCTGGCCGGCCGTGTCTACAAGGCGCAACCGGCGCCTCTCAACCTGCCAGTACCGCCGCATTCTTATGAGTCGGACGACATTGTCGTCATCGGCGTCGACCAGGAGAAAGCATGATGAGCAAGTTCATGGACTGGATTGACGCGCGCTTCCCGGCCACCAAGATGTGGGAAGACCACCTGAGCAAGTATTACGCGCCCAAGAACTTCAACTTCCTGTATTTCTTCGGCTCGCTGGCACTGCTGGTGCTGGTCAACCAGATCGTCACTGGCGTGTGGCTGACCATGAGTTTCACGCCCTCGGCGGAAGAGGCCTTTGCCTCGGTCGAGTACATCATGCGTGACGTCGAGTACGGCTGGATCCTGCGCTATCTGCACTCCACCGGCGCTTCGGCATTCTTCATCGTGGTCTACCTGCACATGTTCCGCGGCCTGCTCTATGGCTCGTACCAGAAGCCTCGTGAGCTGGTGTGGCTGTTCGGCATGCTGATCTACCTGGCGCTGATGGCGGAAGCGTTCATGGGCTACCTGCTGCCCTGGGGGCAGATGTCCTACTGGGGTGCCCAGGTGATCATCTCGCTGTTCGGCGCCATACCGGTGATCGGCGGCGACCTGACCCAGTGGATCCGTGGTGACTACCTGATTTCGGGCATCACCCTGAACCGCTTCTTCGCCTTGCACGTGGTGGCTTTGCCGATCGTGATTCTCGGCCTGGTGGTGCTGCATATCCTGGCCCTCCACGAAGTAGGCTCGAATAACCCCGATGGTGTCGACATCAAGAAGAAAAAGGACGAGAACGGCATTCCGCTCGACGGCATTCCGTTCCACCCGTACTACACGGTGAAAGATATCGTCGGTGTGGTGGTGTTCCTGTTCGTGTTCTGTGCCGTGGTGTTCTTCTTCCCGGAGATGGGCGGTTATTTCCTGGAAAAACCCAACTTCGAGCAGGCGAACGCGTTCAAGACGCCCGAGCATATCGCGCCTGTGTGGTACTTCACGCCGTTCTACGCGATCCTGCGGGCGGTGCCTGACAAGCTCATGGGTGTAATCGCCATGGGTGCCGCAATTGCCGTGCTGTTCGTGCTGCCCTGGCTCGACCGCAGCCCGGTGCGCTCCATGCGCTACAAGGGCTGGATCAGCAAGCTCTTCCTGCTGGTGTTCTGCATTGCCTTCGTCATCCTCGGCATCCTCGGCGTACTGGCGCCTACGCCTGGGCGTACCTTGCTGTCGCAGGTGTGCACGGTGCTGTACTTCGCCTACTTCGTGTTGATGCCGTTCTACACAAGGCTCGAGAAGACCAAACCGGTTCCGGAAAGGGTGACTGGCTGATGAAAAAGTTGATTGCAGTATTTTTGCTGGCAGTGATGCCTGCCTTTTCCTTCGCTGCCGAACACGGCCTGGAGCTGGACAAGGTCGATATCGACCTGACCGACAAAGCGGCCATGCAGGACGGTGCGCGCACCTTTGCCAACTATTGCATGGGTTGCCACAGTGCCAAGTTCCAGCGTTACGAGCGGGTTGCCGATGACCTCGGCATCCCTCATGAGTTGATGCTCGAGAAGCTGGTGTTCACCGGGGCCAAGATTGGCGATCACATGCAGATCGGCATGCAGCCCAGCGACGCCAAGACCTGGTTCGGTGCTGCCCCGCCCGACCTTACCCTGGTTGCGCGGGTGCGAGGTACCGACTGGCTGTACACCTACCTGCGCAGCTTCTATGAAGACAAGTCGCGCCCGTACGGGGTCAACAACAAGGTGTTCCCGAACGTCGGCATGCCCAACGTGCTGGTCGGCCTGCAAGGCAACCAGGTGATTGGCTGCAAGCAGGTGCAGATGGTGGTCGATGGCAAGAAGCAATTCGACCCATTGACGGGTAGCCCGCTCACCCATGAAGCCTGTGACCAGCTGACCATTACGCCGAATTCCGGTACCCTGAACACCGAGCAGTTCGACGAGAAGGTCAAGAACCTGGTGACCTTCCTGGCCTATTCGGCCAACCCGGTCAAACTGGAAAGCCAGCGCATCGGTACCTACGTGTTGCTGTACCTGGCTTTCTTCTTCGTATTCGCCTACTTGCTCAAGCGCGAATACTGGAAGGACGTGCACTGATCACGCAGTAA
>NZ_JABWRP020000015.1 GCF_014269035.2 Pseudomonas vlassakiae | reverse complement strand
CGATATGAGGATCACTCATGAATATTCGGTTCGGCAGCGGTGCCCAGGTGCTGGACCCCAGGAGATTAGTGAGCGTGCCTCATGAGTCCATGCGCCCTGCCCATCTTAATCAGACCCACTCCGATCCGTACCATAGGCCTACTCCTTCCTCCCTATTACGGAGGCGCCACACAATGGCCCGGCTCTCCACGTCTGACCTCGCCACCCGCGAGGCCAGGCACCCCAAGGAACTGCGCATCCTGATCCTCCTCAGCGCGCTGATGTCCTTCGCCTCGATCTCCACCGATCTGTACCTGCCTGCCCTGCCGACCTTGGCGGCGGAACTGCACGCCCAGGCCGGTCGCGTGGAGTTGACCATCTCCAGCTTTCTGATCGGCTTCAGCCTGGGACAGTTGCTCTGGGGCCCGATCGGCGACCGCCACGGCCGGCGCCTGCCAATCGCTGCCGGCCTGGTGCTGTTCATCCTCGGCTCGGTGGGCTGCGCGCTGTCGGAAACGGTCTGGCAGATGATGGGCTGGCGCGTGGTCCAGGCCCTCGGTGCCTGCGCCGGCCCGGTACTGGCGCGGGCCATGGTGCGTGATCTGTATGCCCGCGAGCATTCAGCGCGCATGCTGTCGACGCTGATCCTGATCATGGCGGTAGCACCGCTGTTGGGCCCGCTGCTCGGCGGGCAGATGCTCAAGCTGTGGTCCTGGCACGCCATCTTCTGGTCGTTGGCCGTGGTCGGCGTGCTGACCATGCTCGCCCTGCTGGCCTTGCCGGAAACCCTGCCCGCGGCCCGCCGCAGCCAAGAGCCGCTGAGCGGCATGCTGCGCGCCTATGGCGAGGTGCTGCGCTCGCGGCGTCTACTCGGCTACGCGCTGTCCGGCGGTTTCTTCTATGGCGGCGCCTACGCATTCATCGCCGGCACCCCGTTCGCCTACATCGACTACTACCATGTGCCGGCCCAGGCCTATGGCTTGCTGTTCGGCGTCAACATCCTCGGCATCATGGCCGCCAACTACGTGAACACCCGCCTGGTCATGCGTCAGGACAGCGACGCCCTGTTCCGCATCGGCGCCGGTATCGCCGCCGTCACTGGCGTATTGCTGGCCCTGGATACCCGCTTTGGCTGGGGTGGGTTGGTCGGGCTGGCGCTGCCGGTGTTCTTCTATATGTCGATGAACGGGTTGATCGTGGCCAACTCGGTGGCTGCCGCGCTGACCGAGTTCCCCCATCGAGCTGGCGCCGCGTCTGCCATGCTCGGCGCCATGCACTACGGCAGCGGCATTCTGAGCGCCGCACTGGTCGGCTGGCTGGCCGACGGCACCCCCTGGACCATGGGCTGGATCATCGGCCTGTGCGGCGTGGGGTGCCTGCTGACGGCGTTGTTTTCTACCAGCTCCGTCGCAGAGCCTGTAGTGGCGCAGACTAACTAGAACTCAGAGCAACGCACCGGCCGTATCGACATCGCGCAGGATGCCTGCATCGTTCAGTGTAATTTCTGCCTAGGCCGCCAGTGTTCGGCTGCATCAAAGATCTCTCGTCGAACATTTGCGACGCAGGCCCGCACTTCCGCCGATGGGCAGTCAGTCTGAGTTTCCTAGACGCCCAGTGACCGCCTCTATGGCCGATAGCAGGCATTCGTGAACGGCCGCTTTGGGTCGATGGCAGTCACTCGCGACCGGCTATCTTCGACAACGCACCCGGCCCTCGCTCAATGCCCTTGCGGGTAGGCTATGCGGTCGAGGTGCGTCCATGGACAGGCAGGTGCGCAACCGTCAGTCCATTGGCAATGGCACTGGCTTCAAGCTTCGCACGCTCTGCCTCGAGAAACGCATAAGCGGCTTGCAGGGTTGTGATCTTCGCTTGAATGTCGGCCATCTTGTTGGCGACCAACGCCGCGCCTTGTGCGCAATCGATGGTATTTCCCCGCTTGGCCTGAAGGATGTCCCTGATCTCGGCGAGTGAAAAACCTCCGCCCTGGGCACTTTGAATGAAGGCCAGATCAGCCACGGTCTGATCGCTGTAGCTGCGGTAATTGTTGGCCAGTCGATGGGCCACGATGAGCCCGAGCTGCTCGTAATAGCGCAATGCATGGCGACCGATGCCACTGCGGCGCTCCAACTCTCCAATATTCACCGTAAAAACTCCTTGACCGTAGAGCACGCTCTACACCTTAGCCTGCGCCGATCAGCCAAACAAGGAGTCAGACATGGGCTTGGAATGTTTCGTCACAGGTGGCAGTGGGTTTGTCGGTCAACATTTGCTGGCTCGCCTCACTGCCACAGGGCACAAGGCCTGGGTGCTCATGCGCAGCCCCGAAAACATCGAGCGTCTCAGGCAACAGGTAAGCAGCCTGGGAGGTGACGCCGCGTATATCCATGCCGTCGAGGGCGATATCAGCAGGGAGGGGCTTGGCCTCAGTGAAGCAGACCGGCAACGCGTGTCTTCGGCGGCGGTGGTCTTCCACCTGGCGGCGCAATTTACCTGGGGGCTGACGATGGAGCGCGCCCGCGAAGTCAATGTGCAAGGGGCACTGCGCGTGGCAAGGCTTGCGGCCAGCCAGCACATCCGACTGGTGATGGTGGGCGGCTACATGCTGCAGAACCTTACCTACCTTGCCAAGGTCGGGGTGGATATCGTGTGCCCTGAAAACACCCATTGGCCTGCGGTCTACGGCCGCGTGGGTGGCTACGAAGGCAGCAAGCTCGAGTCGCATTTTGCCGTTGTCCGCTACCTGCAGGAAGCAGACGCGGATTACACCATCGTTCACCCCGCTACGGTGTGCGGCCACAGCGAGACGGGGCACATCCTCGAAGGACAACCGCTGGCCGAACTCATTCGCAATCTTGCCCAGGGCCGCTTCAAGGCTGTCCCTGGTACAGACCGCCACTGGTTGCCGGTCGTCAGCGTCGATTACCTGGCGACGATGATCACCTGCGTGGCGTTCGACCCCTCGATGGCCAACCGGCAGGTCCTGGCGCTCGACGAGGGCTCAGCGAACCTGCAGGGGATGCTCGAGCAACTGGCAAAGACACTGGGCGTGAAGGCGCCTCGGCGCCATGTCCCGATCAGGTTGATCAAGTGGCTATTGACGATCCCCGGCCTGGCGGCTCGATTCGCTATCAGCGCCGAGTCGTTGAACTTTATCCAGACGCAGCGCTTTGACATGAACCGCAGCAGGCAACTGGAGCGCAAGTATCGGTTGACCCACCCCGATCTGGCACGAACGCTGGAAAACACGGCGCGCTACGTCACGAATCACTTGCCCCACTGATCCAACCAGCCACAAGGAAGGTCTTCATGCAATCGCACTTCGGCAAAGGCGTCATCTTTGCACTCTGCGCAGCTGCACTGAACGCAACCATCGGCGTACTCAGCAAGGTGTTGATGAACAGTGGCTTCAGCTCCAGCAGCATCGCCTTGATAAAGACCCTGGTCGGCGGGCTGCTGCTGTCAGGCTTGCTGGTGTTCCTCAAGCGGCCCCAGCACAAGGCCAGGTGGCGCCCTGCCGCCGTATGCGCCTTTCTCGGCATTTTCATGCTGTTCCACTTTGAAACGTTGGCCTACAGCCATTACGCCGCGGCCGGGGTCGTGGTGATCCTGATGGCCAGCGCGTCCATTGCCTCGATATTACTGGGGCGGATAGTCCTCAAGGACCCGATCAACGCCAACGTGACCGCAGGCGCAGGGTTGACGATAGCCGGCATTGCCGTCATTTTCGGCGCCGATATTCAGCAAGGCTTTACCCTGCAAGGTGCCGCGCTCGCGTCGATTGGCGGCTGCGCTTATGGCGCATTTTCGGTTGCCATGAAGCGCATGGGCGTATCCGGGGGCCTGCATTTCACCCGGCAACTCCTGATGTTCGGCAGCCTTTACCTGCTGCTGCCCGCTGCGGGCGACGGGTTCACCCTGGGCGCGTTAACGCCGGTGGCACTCATGGCCTTGCTCGCGCTGGCTACGCTGCCGACCATCCTCGGGTTTTTCTGCACCACCAAGGCCATCGAGTATCTGAAACCGTCACAAGTCCAGGCACTGGAACTCACCGAGCCGCTGTTCGCCGCGCTGCTGGCATTGGTGGTGCTCGATGAAGTGCCACGAGACACGTTGTACCTGGGCGGCGGCCTGATCCTGCTTGGCCTGTGCTTCTCCAACGAACTGCTGCGCTCAGGCAGGAAAGCGCCACACCCGTCCGGCGTGTAAGCCGTTTTCACAGCAGCGGCTATTGATCCCTTTAGGCTGCGCTTCGTTCGGCATTAACCCTACCGGTAGTCGGATATTCTTGGGGGTTCCAGCGAGACGGCTAGCCTCCACTCTAGCGTCAGGGATAACGCTGAACATTTGGCCCATGGAGGGCCCGTACGCCTCGTCGTCCCGACGCTTTATCTGCTGAGGAGACGATAATGAAAATATCCTTGAAACGCTTGGCGTACATGGGAGCGAGCTTCACCAGCGCGCTCGCCATGGCCGATGCGGCCAGCCCGCCGGTACTGTCACCGGCAATTCCGTTCGACGTCAGCGCCAATCCCCCCTTCACCCTGGACAACCTGCAACACGATTTCGACGTGCTGTCGTGGCAGACCTTCGTCGCGCTGAACTGGCCCGCCAACCCCGACGGCAGCGCCAACACCTCGGCTCAGATCGGCGCGCCGGGGCAGACGGTCTGGGAATCGTGGAAGGAGAGCTACGAGATCTTCCTGCCCCAGGGGCAGAAGCCGACGGCCTGGGGCCAGAAGGCGCCGTTGCCAGCCGCCTGCCAGGGCAAGGGCGACCTGCCCGTGCTGCAGCAGATGGGCAAGGTCGCCGGGGTGCTCGACGAATTCATCCAGCCCTTCAAGACCGGCCCACTGGTGGACCAGAACGGTGCCTACACGCGCAACGCGATCATGGTCAACCAGCCGATGTTCGACGACATCGTCAACAATGGCCTGTACAGCAAGGAAGGCCAGCAGGCGTTCATGAGCAAGGCCGACAACCGCATCGCCTTCGCCTGCGGCTCGCAAAAGGCGCAACAGGTTGGCGCGATCATGGTCAAGTCGGCCTGGAAAGTGCTCGATGGCACTGACAACCCGAGCGACTTCCACGCCGTCGACGCGCTGGTCTACACCCCCGGCAACACCGACCCGGACAAGGGCGCGGTGATCCCCGCGTCGTGCAGCGCGCAGAAGGTCGGGCTGGTCGGCCTGCACATCGTCCACAAGACCAGCGCTGCGCCGCAGTGGGTGTGGTCGAGCTTCGAGCATGTGCGCAACGTGCCGGAGAAGACCACGCCGGTCGAGGAGCGCACAGGCCCCTACCTGTTCTACGATGCCAAGGCCAGCGGCCGTCCGGTGAACGAGCCGCCTGTGCCACCGTGGGACCCGTCGAAGAAGGCCACGCCCTCGCAGATCGTGCGGGAAATTCCGCTCACCGCCGCAACCCGCCAGCTCAACCTTCAGTGGCAAGGCGCGCTCAAGGGCACCGTGTGGGCGAACTACCAGCTGATCAGCACCCAGTGGCCGACCGACCCGGCCGATGACTGCCAGGCCCCCTCGCCCACCAACCCGCTGGGCACGCCTGCGCCCAACTTCCTGGCCAACGCCACGCTGGAAACCTACAACCAGGGCACGACCCCGCAGGCGTCTTCCAGTTGCATGGAATGCCACAACAACGCCACCACCCGCGTGACCCAGTCGCCGCGCACCAGCTTCGCCGATTTCACCTTCCTGCTTGAACGTGCCCAATCCACTGGCGCCAAGGAGTGATGCCATGAGCGATCCGAACCTGCAGAATTTCATCGACCTTTCCGCCACGCTCACCGGCCTGTCGGCCGACCGGCTGGCGCCTGCCGTCGACCCGGTCAACCTGCCGCCGCTGTTCTTCGCCACCGCCCAGCAAGGCATGGGCACCGCAGCGTTCAGCAACCTGCTGGAACTGTACGTCAGCATCAAGAACCAGCCCCCTGAGCAGATCGCCAGCGCCGTGCTCGGCAACGCCGACCCGCAGATTGCCCAGGGCGCTCGCTCGATCATGAAACTGTGGCTGCTCGGTAGCTGGTACCAGCCCTATGACCAGGGCAACGCCCATGCCGGTGATACCCGCGTGGTCTCCGACCAGGCCTACAAGGAAAGCTGGGCGTGGAAGATCGCTCAGTCCCACCCCATGGGCTACAGCCAGTACCACTTCGGCTACTGGGCCGAGCAGCCTGCAACCCTCAAGCAATACACCGGTGTCGACGCCAAGGAAGGGCAGCAGCCATGAGCATTCTGAACACCCAGAACATCGAAACCGCCGATGTGATCGTCGTGGGCGCCGGCATGGCCGGCAGCGTCATGGCCTACCAGTTGGGCCTGGCCGGCCTGAAAGTGCTGGTGCTCGAGTCGGGCCCGGCGATCCCGCCGAACCGCAGTGAGTACCTGGAACGGTTCTACACCGCCGTGCTCAAGGCGCCCGAGGCGCCATACCCACCCGAGCAGACCGAGCAGGCCCCGCACACGCAGTTCGCCCCGCGCGCGACGATCCAGGACTTGATCACCGCCGGCAGCAACGACCCGGACAAAGCGCAGAAAAGCTACCTGGTACAGAAAGGTCCGCAACTGTTCGCCAGCACCTACGAGCGGGTAGGCGGCGGCACCATGTGGCACTGGATGGGCACCGCCCTGCGCCTGCTGCCCAGCGACTTTCGCATGCGCACCCTGTACAACGTCGGGGTCGACTGGCCGATCAGCTACGACGACCTGCAGGCCGCCTACTGTCGCGCCGAGCAGGAGATGGGGGTATCCGCCGATGTCGCCTCGCAGGCTTATCTGGGCGTGACCTTCCCTCAAGGTTATAAGTACAGCATGCACGGCATCCCGCCGTCACTGGTCGACCAGGGCCTGGGCAAGAACATCACCGGCACGCGCTACCAGAGCCCGGAGAAGGCGCCCGACGGCAAGCCGTATCCAGCGGTCACGCTCAATGTCCGGCAGACCCCGGCCGGGCGCAATTCGCAGAGCGACAACGGCCGCCGGGTGTGCGCCGGCAATACCAGCTGCACGCCGATCTGCCCGATCCAGGCCAAGTACGACGCCACCGTGACCATGGCCAAGGCGCTGGATACCGGTAACGTGCGCATCCTTTACCAGGCCGTGGCGAGCCAGGTGCAGGTCGATGCCAATGGGGTGACGGGCATCGATTTCATCCAGTACCAGAACAATGGCACGCGCCAGAACGGCACGGCCCAGGGCAAGCGCTACGTGATTGCCGCCCACGCGATCGAAACACCCAAGCTGCTGCTCAATTCGATAGGCCCGCACAGCCCCAAAGGCGTTGCCAACAGCAGCGGCCAGGTCGGCCAGGCGTTGGCCGACCACCCGGTGTACCTGGCCTGGGGCCTGATGCCCGAAGGCAAGCCGCTGTTCCCGTTCCGCGGGCCATTGTCCACCTCGGGGATCGAGGACATGCGCGACGGCCCGTTCCGCAGCCAGCGTGCGGCCTGGCGTATCGAGATCGGCAACGAAGGGTGGAACTGGTCTGTGAACGACCCTTACGCCTCGGTCTGCGATTTCATCGACGGCACCAACAAAGGCGGCGCCAACCCCGGCAACCTGGCATTGTCCGGCCAGGCACTGGTGCAGCAGCTCAACAGCGTGCTGACCCGCCAGTTCCGCCTGGGCTTCCTGGTCGAGCAGGTGGAGAAGGACCCCGACAATGCATTGTGCCGGGTGGAGAGGTCCGCGGAGTTCACCGATGGCCTGGGCCTGCCGCGGCCTCAGATCACCTACGCACTGTCCGACTACACCAAGGAGGGCTTCAAGCAGGCGCGCCTGGCCGCCACGCACATCATCACCGAGCTGATGGGCGCCACCGAGCTGACCAACCTGAACCCTGCGCTGGAGCCCGGCTCGCAAACCGTGTTCGAGTACGATGGCCAGCACTATGCGTATTACGGCGCAGGCCACCTGATGGGCACCTACCGCATGGGCTCCGACCGCACCCGGTCGGTGGTGGACAAAGACCAGCGTAGCTGGGACCACCCCAACCTGTTCCTGGTCGGCGACGGCGTGTTCCCCAGCACCGGCACCGCCAACCCGACGTTGACCATTACCGCGCTGACCTTCCAGGCCGCCGACGTGGTGGCCAGCGACCTGCTCAAACGCACGCTGCAGGTGCAGGCCAACCAGGCATGGCAAGGCACCGGCATGCGGGTCAATGGGCAGAGCTGGCAACTGGCGGTCTGTACCGGTGGCCAGTGGACAGCCAACCCGGCCACCGGCATGGTGGGCGCGCAGGGCAACCCAGGGTTGATCGCCAAGCCGGGCTATACCTTGCCGGGGCAGAACGAAGGGGCCTTGATCGGGCGCATCGGCGACAACGGCGAACCGTTCCTGGTAGGCCAACAGGTGCAGTTGCCGCGTGGCCAGCAGGGCGAGTTGCAGCTGTGCATCAACGACGACCTGACCGGGCGTTATGGGGCCGGCTTGAGCGATAACCTGGGCAGCCTGTCGGTGGAGGTTCGCTTCGGCACGGTGTAGGCGCTGTGATGGCGGCCCCAGGGTGCTGCGCTGATGCGCAGTACTGTGGGGTTGCCGCCAGCCCAAGCCCTTCAGCAAGCTTGTCATTTGCCAATGCTTGGGCCAAGGTCGATACCACTGACATCTCTGCCGAAGGAGTCACCCATGTCAAAGATCTATCCCGGTATCGATCCCGAGGGGCTGGTCGAGTACTCGGTGGTCTACACCGACCGCTCGCTCAATCACATGTCGCAGGCCTTTCAAGGCGTGATGAGGAACATTTCCAGCACCCTGAAGCAGGTCTACAATGCCCAGGCCGTTGCGGTGGTCCCTGGCAGCGGCACCTTCGGCATGGAAGCGGTAGCGCGACAGTTTGCTACCGGCCAGCAGTGCCTGGTGATACGCAACGGCTGGTTCAGCTATCGCTGGAGCCAGATCCTTGAGATGGGCAATATTGCGGCAGCCACCACGGTGCTCAAGGCCCGACCGGTGGAGACGGGTCGCCAGGCGGCCTACGCCCCGCCCCCTCTGGACGAAGTGCTGGCGGCCATTGCGGCGCACAAGCCGCAGGTGGTATTCGCCCCCCATGTCGAAACCTCATCCGGGATGATCCTGCCTGACGCCTACCTGCGGGCCGTCGGCGACGCCGTGCACGCGGTGGGGGGCCTGTTCGTGCTGGACTGCATCGCCTCAGGCACGCTGTGGGTCGATATGCACCAGTGCGCCGTGGACTTGCTGATCAGCGCCCCGCAGAAAGGCTGGAGCGCCTCGCCTTGCTGTGCCCTAGTGATGTTCAGTGCCCTGGCCCTTGAACGCATCGCGCAGACGCAGAGCAGCAGCTTTGCCTGCGACCTGAAAAAGTGGCTGCAGATCATGCAGGCCTACGAACAGGGCGGGCATGCCTACCATGCGACCATGCCCAGCGATTCCCTGGCACGTTTCAACGATGTGATGAACGAGATGCGCGCCTATGGTTTCGACAAGCTCCGCAGCGAACAACAGGCGCTGGGCGATCAGGTGCGCGCGATGCTGGCCGGCAAAGGCATCAAGAGCGTCGCCGCAGCCGGTTTTCAGGCCCCGGGGTGGTGGTGAGCTACACCGACGATGCGGATATCAAGAGCGGCAAGAAATTCGCCGAGCACGGCCTGCAGATAGCCGCCGGCGTGCCGTTGCAATGTGACGAGCCAGCCGACTTCCAGACCTTCCGCATTGGTCTGTTCGGGCTGGAAAAGCTGCACAATATCGAACGCACCGTCATTACCCTTGAGCAGGCACTGGACGAAGTGTTGGTGAACTGAGCCTGCAGCAACTACCGTCGAGGCGGCCTACCCGCCTCGAGGCAACCCACCGCTAGTTGAAACGGACGATCCCTACCCGTACCCGCTGCGATACCGTCATTGCCTGGCAACCCCTACCCGCCGCCCCACCATCAATGGCTGGAGAACCTATGAGGGGACTGGTAAGCGTCAAGCGAGTGGTCGATTACAACGTCAAGGTTCGCGCCCAAGGCCCCTTCGCCTCCAAGGTCGAAGTCGCTGGCGACAAGCTGAACGTCACCCGTTCCAGGCCTGCGCTGTATTTGTGCGAACGGCTTTAGCCGCGAACACCGGCGCAGCTGCCATGCGCCGCGTGGGGTTCTTCGCGGCACCCCGTCATGCCATTAGCAACGCCACAAGAGTCAAACTCGCAGGTTCGCAACTGACACTTTTACCAGTTGCCCCTCTTCATCCAGATGAATACTCAATCACCCTTGCTGCCTACATCGGCTCAGTAGCGTGATCAAGCCCCCTCGGGACCACAAACTGGATAGGTTGAAATGAGCGCCAAGCCCGAGATTCCTTTGGTATACACCTAAAACCTACGATCAAAAACTATCATTTTTGTCAGTAGACTGATCCCATCAACCGGGCGGTAATTGACCTCACCGTTCGACTGGAGGTCTACCGCGATGTCATATGAGCCCGAGGATTTTTGGCTGCACTTAAACAGTGACGATATCTTGACGATTGGCGGAAAGGAATGGATATATCGATCCATGAACTGGGTCGGCCAGTTATCAGTCAGAGACAGAAGGTACAATTACGAAACTTTCTCCCTGGCAGACATAGGCGCTATACCTGAGCTCGATAAAAGGAAGACAATCGCTCGAGAAGCCCGAGACAAGCTGGCCGCAGTACGCACGCCGGTTCCCAAAGACAAATGGCCTTCGATCAAGCTCGGCAGCGAACTTGTACTCATTGAAAGAATATGTAATGGCCCATCAGACGAACCGTTTTTGTACGGAATTCTGCACGAGCATACATCACCTGAGGGTACTAAATATTATACACTCGATAATAATGCGAGCACTATTGCACAGTTAGAGCGACTCAAAAAGCGACTTGACCCAACGGGAAAGTGGGTCGCGCCCGAACTACCTTCAACCGGATCTGGCAAGCTCATTCACAGCACGTATGTTAAAAGCATTTACCTATTGGAAGGAATAGAAAAGGATCTCGACGCTCTTCCTGATTTGCCTGATTCAACTATTCCAAGCACTCCAACTACGCCTGAAGCTTCCACTCCGAGTACTCCAACTACACCTGATACGCCCGAACTGTTGGCCGGGCTGCCCAGCATGACAGGCTTCGAACAGAGTACGTTGGGCACGGGTGATTGCGTTTGGGCCAGCCCCTGCCATGTGCTGGCAGACCGGGACCTGCAGCTGGACGAAACCGTTTACGTCTGGGCCGTCGACCCCATCGACGGGCGCGTGCTGAAAACCGTCTCGCTGACAGCGACCGAAGCCAACAAGGCCCGTGTGGCCTGGCCGGCTGCGTTGGTCAAGGCGATCCAGGCCGACGACACGCTGGTCGAGGGTTCGGTGCTGCTCCAGGCCGGGCATCTCTCGAACGACGCCGAACTCACCGAAAACACCGATGCCCCAACGTCGCAATCCTTCATTGGCTACAACAACGTCGAGAAAAGCCAAGTCGACCGTTTGTGGGCTTTTGATTCGCATTGCAAGCTGCTCAGCAACCTTCCGTTCAAGGCCAATCAGGTCTGTGCACTCACGCTTGCAGATGCAGAGCCGCCCCAAGGAGAGCGTGTTTGCATTCAAGTACGCCACAGGACCAGCCAGCACCTGTACGAATCGCATTTTTTCCAGCCCCAAGCGAACAGCACCGGCGGTAGCTGGAGCAAACAGCTGTGCGAATTTCTCAACCTGCACAGTGCGATGCTAAGGGTCGGCAAGCGCCAGGACGATGGCATCAGCATCACGCCCGAGGAGCAGGGTAACCAGCTGTGGATACCGCAACTGTCCGACCTTTCGGTTCAACTTGAATCCGTCAATTGGCTTGAGCATGCATCATTCACCGTGAACGCGGACCTGGCTTTGGCTAGCGAGGTGAAGATTGCGGTACATGATGATGTGACCGGCGCACCGCTGCCAGGATCGCCGTTCACGTTCCGCCCAAGTGCTGCAACACGGGCGCAGAACCAATGGCCGAGCGCGTTGGCCAGCCAGTTGGCTGGTAGTCCCTTGGCCCCTTACATCAAACTCGAACAGGCAAGCGGCAGCGACACGGCCCCTGCTTCGACATGGCGTTGCCTGCGCGCAGGGGTGCCACTGCGCATCTGGATGAGCGAGCCTTTGGCTTCTCCTGCCTGGTCAAGCCGCTCCGGCGAGGATATCGATGACGTGCTTGACGCCTGCCTTGGCGACGAAAGTATTCAGTTGCTCATTGAGAGCCGTGACACGCGCACGGGATACCTCTGCTTCTCGTCATCCATTACCTTGTCGGCGACGGAGAGTTCGACAGATCAGGCTGCAAAGCGGGCCAGGCTAGCGGAAACGCTTAACGGGCACTTGAAGCAAAAAGGAGCCGTTTGGCTTGGGCTCAGCACCGACTCCAACGTTGCAGGCACCTCCCAAAACATTTGGGAAGTGCGTGAGGCGACTGCGCTTCAGTTACAAACAACGCTGAAGAAAACAATACCAACACCCATAGCAACTGACAACCAAGACACTAGCCCTATGTCATTTCACATTAATGAGTTTCTATGGAAAGGACCAATTAGCACACACAACGCTAAGTACGGTAATATCGATAAACCCTACAACACCTACAATAGCCACAGCAACGACAGCAACAACAATAAAGAACCGAAAGACCACATAAGCGACATATACTATTTATATTCAGAACTTATTCAAGGCCAATCCAAAAGTTATACATTCGAACCATCCAAAAGATTATCCATCGCAAGAAAAATAGCGAAAGATCTCACGCAAATCAATATACACTCCAACATAAGCATAAAGGAATACCAACAAACAGAAGAATTCATCACAACCGAAAAGTACGCAATATCTAGAATCGGTGAACTTTCGCCATTTTCGCCCCTGTACATTGCCCAAATTGCTGATTACCTCATCCCCCACAAAATTTCGATAGCTGAGGCTTTCCATACAATCGCAAGCTATTTCCTCAATATAATCGCTTGGACTGACACCCTTGACGACCAATTCACCCCCAGCGAAATTCTTGCAAAAATCATTTGTGACAGAAAGCTCACTAAACAGACCTTATCAAATCTAGCGACCGTCCGATGCAACCTCGCAACTATTGATACTCTCAAATCCTCACGAGAACAGCTCTGCATTGTGCTTGATGCTCAGACCATCAATAGAAGTTTTTCTCTAGTTTCATGCAGCCGAAATGACGATGGGTTTACACTCGACTTAAACGCCCCTTTTGAACCAGATGAAGGACTCAATTCAGCAGGCATCTTGATCGGCGTCTTATCTCCAAGTCTTCTTTGGAGAAAAATTCAAAACTGCAAAATAATAGAAAGCGAAAGTATCGAAATACCTGCGCGCGACACACTGTGTGTCGACCTGGGGAATACCAATGGGTCCGAACTCTTTGCCTCCAGCGGCGCACTGCTCCATGGCGTCTCTCCGCAGACAGGCCTGTTCCACTTCCATTACCCAGTTGCAACGCTCTCCAGCCTCTCCGGCAGTACACCTGCGATCCCACTGGCACTCAACTACTCGCCGTTACGTGCCAACGAAAGTGCCCTCGGCGACGGCTTCGCATTCTCCGCCTTGTCTTCCTACGACAATCGCAAGCGGCGCTTGGTGCTGAGCAACGGGACCGTAGATGAGCTCAGCATCGATGACATCAAGCAATTAATCAAAGGCGAGCCGATAGTACGCCTTGGCTATACCCTCAAAGCGGCCCAAGGGGTTACCGAGGAGTTGAGCGCTGCCGGTGGTAAACGAGAGGTCTATCATCTGACAGCCTTCACGGTCGAATACCTGAACGGAAACGAAGAAGTCCTTGGGCTCCCCCAGACCCATGACAATCTGGAAAGTGGCGGTGGGTATAAGGACAAACGTATAAGCCTGATCAATAAGTTAATCCCGCTAGTAGACAAAATACTGGAAGAGCTGAAAACCCCATCAAAAGATGCACCGCCGGTATGGAACTTCCTCGGCTTTTTGTTTGGCGGCCCCCTTGGCGCTACGGCGGCCTCAAAAATTGATGACTATGAGAAAACCCAAAGCGTACATCTCTATTCCGTTGCTGCGGGCTTGATTAGCAACCTATGGGGCGCCGAGTTATTGGGTAAAGATCGGGAAAAACTCAAACAGGTTATCGCGGATAGAACAAAGATGAACAAACTGAAAACCGAGGCGGCGCTGGAACTCGCCGATATCCAGCGCAATGCCTTGATCCTGGTGCCCCTGCAACTCAAGGCCGACAGCCGAGCCTTGCAACTGGACTGGGAAGGCGTGAAGGGCCATGTCCGCCTGAATAGCATAAAGGACGGTGTCAACGTTCTGCTCGAGGCCAAACACCCCACCGAGCCGGTACTTGAGGGTAACCAACAGAGCGTATTCACACTCTGGCCAGAGACTGACGAGCGCTGCTGCATCACCCTGGACATCAAGGACTGCCTGCTCAGACGTTTGACTCGTTCCAGCGGCTCCCAGACCGACCAGCGCCTGCACTTCCAGTACGCCGCGACGCCAACGCTGGACAACGTATTGTGCTGCGTTGCCGAGGACGATGGTTCACGGGAAGTGGTCGCCTACGACTGGGACTGGGACTCGGAGTCGAACCCGCAAACTTATACATTACCTCGCGTCACTCTGCACACCTACGTCCCCGGTGGCCAACAACCCAATACCCACCACGCCTGGGCCTGGGAACGTGAAGTTATAGGTAAAGGTAAAGGTAAAGGTAAAGGTAAAAAGCAAATCACCGCAGCCACCCGCTACGCGCACGCCCCTGTCGGCAGCGACCTGAAGCAGGTTCCCTTCACCCGCTGGGAGTGGTCCTACATCGACGACGAGACCGTCAAACCCGATCCTCAGCCCAACCAGAAACCCGACGAGGAGCCCGAAGACAACAAGAAGGTCATGCAGCTCGCTCGGCAGATCGAAGAGGTGCCCGGCGAGCAGCGGCGCATCACCGCTTACGGCTACAGCACCGACATGACCCTGCCCAAGCCGTTGCGCAGGCCACGACAAACAGCGCAGCACATCACCGTCGAAGATCTCCGCGTCGCCGCCACTGCCGAGGACCCGCAGCCATGACCAGCACAGATCAGACCACCGCCAGCCCAGCGCCCACCGTTCCAGCGACTTCGCTCACGGAGTCCGCGCTTACCCGTTACCGCCCAGGCGGCCTGGAACCCATCGAGTTCATCACTGACGATGGCTTGCACACACGGCTCTGGTACTACGAAGCCGACGCCCATCCACTGGATATCAGCAAGCTGGTGGCAGGGCTGACACTGGCCAAGGTCACCACCGGCACTAACGCCACGCAGGGCACCACCGGCCGGACGCTGGCCGATGCTACCCAGCTCACCTGCACCGAGCGCCCAGAGGTGGGTAACGGCCTGCTGCCACTGTGCGCGCAATACCAGTACCTGCTGCTGCCCGACGGTACCCGCCAGGCCCCGGTACTGACCCTGTTCGGCTACGCCCTGAACCAGCATGACGAGCACGGTACCCTGCTGCCCAATACCGTGCTGACCTTTGAAGGCTTCGAAGCCTTTGCCGACAGTGAGACCCTGGCCTTGAAGGACGTGAAGCTGACCAAACCGACAGCGCTGTCCGTCTCCCTGGTGCAGGCCAACTACGAGCATCAGGCCGGCGCGGTCCGCAGCAGCGAACGCATCGCCACCCAGTGGTACAAGAACGACAACGCACGCAGTACCCAGACCGTGACCGAGGTGGTGACTACTGGCAAACAACCCGCCACCCTCGAACTGCTGCGCACCACGCCCTACTCGAAGGCAACGGCCATCCTGCAGCGCCACATCCTGTCGGCGTGCACCAACCGCCTGCTGCGCGAAACCCAGCAAGACAGCGAGGGCAAGGCCGTAGCCTTCACCTGCCATCAGTACGATAGCCTGGGCCGAGGTGTGCGCAGTGACACCTATGCGATGGATGAAAAAGCTTTTACCACTGGCGTGGTGACTTTGCTAAAACCCACCCACTCGCAATCCATCCACTACGCGGAAGACGGCAAGGGCCAGATAGTCAGGAGTTGCGACGCCCACGGGCGTCACCAGCAGTGCTATTACGATGGCCAGCAACGCATCGTGCGCCGTGCGCTGCAACGCGTGCCAGGGCCTGACCACAGTGCCGACAACTACTGCACGGTGGAGGAAACATCCTGGGACAGCGATGGGCAAATGGCCAGCCAAGTGATGTTCGACTACTTGCCGGGTGGCCTGCGCATCGACAACGTCAAAGCACTGCCCGAGCATAGCAAGGACTGGTTCTGGCAGGCCCACGGGCATGACCCGGTGGTTACCGACGCCAACCAGAATGTGTCGCTGACCACCCGCTCCACCCTGGGGATGATCTCGCATGGCCCACTGAACACCCGGCAATCCACCCAGCGAAACCTGCGGAACGGGTCGGTCACCCTGACGCACGAAACCTGGCAAGGCCTCGAGAAACCTGCCGCCGGTGCTGCCATCACAACCACCGAGACCTTCAACGAGAAAGGCCAACGCACCAAGGTGACCGAGGACATTCCCGACTATGCGAAGCAAGCCAGAACCTGGGCTATCACCTACGACGGCCTGGGGCGCCCAGAGACACTGACCCAACCGGACAAATCAATCATTGCCTGGGCTTATGAAGGCTTGAACGACGCCCCGACCCGCATGAGCGTGAAGAAGTCGGCGAAGGCGCCGGAACGGGTACTGGCCAGCCGCACCTTCAATGAGGGTGCCGTGTCGACGCTGGTCAGGGGCAGCGATACCAGCCAAACGCTGCGAACCCGACCGGACGGTTACGTGAAACCAGACGGCACCAGCCTCTATCATGCACGCAACGACGATGGCAGCCTGTCCTGGTATGCACAGAAAGGCAGCAGCACCGCTAGCAGGACATCCTTGGCAACCTTCAAGTTGAGCCGCGTCAAACAGGCCCAGGAAAACAGTAGCTCCGCTAGCAGGACACCCTTGATAACCTTCAAGTTGAGCCCCGTCTCACAGGCCATGCATGCCGAACGCTCGGTGCAGGGTGATGATCAGAGCGTGGTTACCAGCGAAATCTTGCAGCCGTTGCTGCTGGGCACCTGGCGCTTCAACCGGACGGTGCACGGGCAACAGCAGTGCGATGAGGGTTCGGCCTCCCTGCGCGGCGCCTTGACCGGCCCATGGAACAGCAACGACCTGCCCTTGCAGGCCTGGGAGAATGCCCAAGGCTACCGCAGCCGGTTGCGCCGCGGATCACTCGAATACCATTACAGCTACACCGCACTGGGCCAGTTGGCCTGCCTGACGGTGCAGGACATGCGCAGCGGCCAGCACCTGCAGGTGCTGCACGATTACGATGCCTTCGGCCGCGAAACCACGCGCAGTTATGCGCTGAACGGCCAGGAAAAGGTGCGCTACGAGCAAAGCTGGTCACCGGCCAGCCAGCTGCTAAGCAAAACGCTGTACCGTGACGGCACGTGGGCAAGAACCGAGACATTCGTCTATTACACCAGCGTGACCGGCACCAGCGATGAGTTGCAGCGATGGACGGTGGACGCAGTGGAGGGCGAACAGGTCAAGGATGACGAAGGCTATGCCATCAAGGAAGAGACTTACCAATACGACGAACTGGGCAGCATGACTCAATGCTCGACCACGCGTAGTAACAACGACACGCTGGTACGCGACTATGCTTACGACGATTCGATGCATCCCACTCGGCGTACCGCGATCACCTGCACCACGACCCTTGCCGGCAGCGAGCCCAGTACCAGCATGGTCCTCCTGAAGTACGACGCCAACGGCAACCTGGTGATCAACGAGCGGGAAGAGTCCCTGGCCTACACCGACAGCGGTCGCCTGAGGTCAGTGACTGCCAAGAATGGCACGACGCCGCTGACCTATTACGAGTACGACGAACATGACCGGCTGATTGCCCAGTGCGATGTCGTCAAGAAGCAGCGGCGTATCTTCAACTATGGTGCCAATGGCCTGAGTGGGGAGACCTGGCTGGATACTGCAGGCAAGGTGCTCAAGCGCCTGACGCTGGATGACCAGGCAGGCCTGGCGGTTGCCTTGAACGATCAATGGCTGTTCGTGCTCGGCGACCCGCAGACTGGCGGTGGTGATGAATACCAGTTCAAGGACGGCGCCTGGGCTCACCAGTCGGTCACGTTCACGCCTTGGGGCGTGACCCATCTGGCCACCCTCAACGCGCAATCGGTGGGCGTCGGTTACAACCGCCAGCGGGTGGATCGGGTGACAGGGGGCTTCCATCTGGGCGACGGCTATCGCTTCTACGACGCCCAGCACAAAGTGTTCTGCCAGCCCGATGACTGGAGCCCCTTGGGTGCAGCCGGCCCGAATGACCGTGCCTACTGCCCGAAAGCCGACCCGGTCAACTTCGAGGACCCCAGTGGCCACATCATGCTCAACCGCCAGGCCCAGGAAGCCAGCCTGGCAAGGCTAGATACCATTATTGCCGCGCTGACGCCCAGCACGGTGGCGGTGGCGGAGACGGCGCCGCCCCGGGCTGCCAGTGCGGGGGAATGGATAATGTTCGGTGGCCTGACGCTTCTGGGCGGGCTGTTGATCGTAGCCTCGGCGGGCACCCTGAGTGCGCCGGTGATCGCCGGGCTGATGATCGCCTACACAGCAGGTGCCGCAGTCACGGCGACGGGGATGGCACTGAGGCAGTCGAACCCGGAGCTGTCGCAGATATTGGAACCTGTTGGGCATGTGATGATGGCACTGGCCGGTCTGCCGGCATTCGGCTCGCAGATGGCCGGGGTGGCGAAGGCGGTAATGTATGGATCGACGCTGGCGTATGCAGGTTTGACCATGGCTCAGGTAGCGGTGCAACAGAGCAACCCTGAACTGGCAGAGAAACTGGGATGGGCGGCGACGGCTGCTGGCCTGTTTGACCTGGCACACGCTGGAGTGAGTAAGCTGGGTAACGCGCTTAACAAAGGGATGCATCAGCTGCGTGCATTGCGCGCATCGCTGAGGCAAAAACGGTTCGAATATGCCCTTAGGTCACCCCATGCTCCGCGGCCTACCTCGTATCCAGGCAATCCCATGGGAGGTAAAACTCCAGGACTCAGGGTTTTCGGAAACAAGTCCCAACAAGTGATTTCTCAAGCAGCCCCCGGTAGGGTTCCCGTATGGTATCAGGACACACTGCCTGGGCCCCGGCTGAGAACACTCTGGACTTCTGACATGTCTATAACCCAAAGCGACGTAAAAGATGCACTCATTAAAATATCGAGGCGCAACTCAAAGAGTGACATCCATGCCTATACAGGTGCTCACGGCGATACGGTTGGAGACAACTTCACTAGCTACCGAAGCCCCGCAGGTAAAGTTACAGTCAGACGCGACCCTTATCTCAACGACGCAGGTTTCCTTCTTGAAGATAAAGCGGCCTTTTCCCATAGCAAACCCAGCGACCGCTTGCGTAGATTAGTCACAGAAGACGATGTTAATAGCTACAATATTCTAAACGGAACCAACTATGATTATCGTGATGTGCGCAGGAACTTACGCAATCGGAAGATCTTCATTCATGATCTGAGAGGTAGCGATCTCAAAGGGGTCACCCGCGCCCAGCTCGACCAATGGGAGTCTCTCCCAGGCCATCATGTTCATGCATACTGCTTCTCAAGGAATGACGAGCGCTTGCTTCACACTTATAATCTCGCCCCTGTCATTAGTTACCTAGGCTGATGCATGCCTCCCCCAGGTGAACCCGCTCCCACAGGAATCTGCACAGCCCTTGGCCTTGCGCACCTCAACCTGTAGGAGCGGGCATGCCTGCGAACACCGGCACAGCCGGTGCTACCCACCGCTGGGCTTCAACGCTGGTGAAGGATTAGGAGGTCATTGATCAGCGACGGCCGCTCCTGCCCGACCACATGGTATTGATCTCCAGGGGCAGCTGGGTACCACGCTGGTTCAGTTCGACCGCCTTGAGCCGGGCCCGGGCATGAATGCGCGAGCCAGCCGGCACCGGCGCGGTAAAGCGCAAGCGGTCGGGGCCGTAGTTGATCTGCGTGGTGAAGCCGGTGATCTCGAAGCCCAGCGCCAGCTTCAGCCGCGACTGCAGCACCTGCACCAGCGCGCCGTGGGCGATGGTGCCGCCAAACGGGCTGCTCGCTGACCAAGGCCTGCAGCGCGGCCTGGTCCTGACAGTCGACCTGCAGGCGGTTGTCGGGCCGCTCGGCAGGCGCCACCGCCTCGCCCCCCTGCACTGTCTTCGATTTTCGCCAAGGCCCGTGGGTCGTAGCTGCTGCGCTGGTGAGCCCGCTCAGCTCCGCCTCAACCAGCCAATGAACTGGGCGAACAGCTCCGACTGCGAGTTGATGTCCAGCTTCAGGTACAGGTTCTTGCGGTGCATCCGCACGGTCTCGGGTGAAATCCCCAGTTCATGGGCGGTGGATTTCACCGAGTGCCCCTGCAACACCATCTGCGCCACCTGCCGCTCGCGCTCGGTGAGCACCCCGCAACCAAAGCTGTCGAACGCCGCCTGCACGCTCTCCTTGGCCTGCGGTTGCGGCTCCAGGCCATGCCGGGCAAAGCGCATCAGCAGCCCGCGCACCATCGGTTCCACCGCCTGCAACAGGTGTAGTTGTTCCACACCCAGGCGCGCACCGCTGCAGCCCTGGAACAGGCTCAGGGAAATCTTGCTGTCGTTGCCCAGGTCGACGATGAAGTAGCTGTCCTCGCTGCAGCCGGTGCCCAGGTAATAGGTCTTGTAGTAGTCGCTATCGAAAAAGTTGTCCGGGGCAATGTCTTCCAGGTGGTAGAACCCCTGCGCCAGGCCCTTTTGCACCGCCAGGCAGAACGGGTCGAGCAGGTAGCCCGCAGCGAAATAGCGTTCCAGCACCGCCTCGTGGTAGCGGGCCGGGATGCCCTGCTGGTACAGCAGCTGCGGCGGCTGGCCCTTGCGTTCGAGGCTGATCAGCATCGACTCGGCGGCCACCAGCTGGCTGATGGCCGCCGCCAGCGAGGCCAGGGCGTGCGGGCCATCACTGTCGGCGAAGGCTCGCTGCAGCGCGCTGTGCCATTGCTGCAGGGCATGAAACGGCAGGTTTATCGTGGTGTTTTCGTGTGCTCGGCTCATGCCCCGCAGTCTACCGGCCGGGGCACGCGTGCGCATCTTTGGCTGCAGGTCGATCATTGGCCGTGATACAGGCCCTGCTCGGTCAGCTCCTGCGCCGCTTCGAGAATGCAGCTGCGCAGGGTGTCGACGATCTCGTCGACCTGGGCGTGGGTGATGATCAGCGGTGGCGACATCACGTTCAGGTGCATGATCGGGCGCACCAGCAGCCCCTTGGCCTGCGCCCGCACGTGGATGCGCTCGCCTATGTTCACCGCGTCCGGGAACACCGCCTTGGTCTGTTTGTTGGCGACGAACTCGACGCAGGCCATCAGCTTCATGCAGCGCACCTGGCCGACCAGCGGCAGTGCAGCCAGGGTCTGCAGGCGCTGCTCGAGGTAGCCGCCGACGTCGTTGACATGGGCCAGCAGGTTTTCCCGCTCGATGATCTCGATGTTCTTCAGCGCCGCCACGCAGCACACCGGATGCCCGCTGTAGGTGAAGCCGTGGGTGAAACAGCGGCCCTTGCCCGGCTCGGCGATCACCTTCCAGATGCGCTCGGAGAAGATGCACGCGCCCAGTGGCAGGTAGGCCGAGGTCAGGCCCTTGGCGGTGGTGATGATGTCCGGGGTAACGCCGAACAGCGCTTCGGAGGCGAAGAAGGTACCCAGGCGGCCGAACGAGGTGACCACTTCGTCGGCGACGAACAGGATGTCGTAGGTCTGGCACACCTGCCACATACGCTGGAAATACCCTGTGGGCGGGATGATCACCCCACCCGAGCCCATGATCGGCTCGGCGAAGAAGGCCGCGACATTGTCCGCGCCCAGGGAGAGGATCTTGTCCTCGAACTCGGCCACCAGGAAGTCGAGGAACTCGGCCTCGTCCATGTCGTCACCGGCCCGGTAGAAGTTGGGGTTGGAGACGTGGTGGATCAGCTCGTGGGCGTAGTCGAACTCTGGCACCCGGTCGGCGGCCTTGTTGCCGATCGACATGGTCAGGCAGGTCGAGCCGTGGTAAGCGTTGTAGCGGGCGATCACGTGTTTTTTATGCGGCTTGCCGCGGCAGTTCTGGTAGTACTGGATCAGCCGGTAGGCGGTGTCCACGGCGGTGGAGCCGCCGGTGGTGAGGAACACGTGGTCGAGGTCGCCGGGCGCAAGGCTCGCGAGCTTCTGGCACAGTTCGATGGCTTTCGGGTTGGCCATGTCCGAGAACGGGTTGGAATAGGCCAGCTGGCGCACCTGGTCGGCGATGGCCAAGGCCATTTCCTCGCGGCCCAGGCCGATGTTGGTGCACCACATGCCGCCGACGGCGTCGAGGAAGCGGTTGCCCTGGGTGTCGTGGATGTAGGCGCCGTCACCAGCCTGGATGTTCAGCGCGCCCTGCTCGGCATGCTCGTCGAACATGTGGTAGCCATGCATGTAGTGGGCTTTGTCGGCTTTCACCAGCTGGTCGTTGTGCGGGGTGGCGGCCAAGGGGCGAGTCGGGATAGCCATATGCATTTCCTTGTCGGATCGGTACGGTGAAAGGGGTCAAATGCCGGTCTTGACCGTGCTCCAGACCCGGGTGATGGCGCGCATGGCCTGCGGGTCCTGGGACTTCTGGGTGAACAGCCGCTCGCGGGTCTGCTCGTCGGGGTAGATCGCCGGGTCGTTGCGGATATCGGCCTGCACCAGGGCCGTGGCGGCCGCGTTGCTGTTGGCGTAGTGGATGTAGTTGGTGACGTCGGCCATGGTCTTGGGTTGCAGGAGGTACTCGATGAAGCGATGGGCGTTGGCCACGTGGGGGGCATCGTTGGGCAGGTAGAGGCTGTCGAACCAGATCAGCGAGCCTTCCTTGGGGATGAAGAACGCCAGCTTGATGTCCTTCTTCGCCTCCACCGCACGGGCCTGGGCGGTGGCGTAGTCGCCGGACCAGGTCAGGGCCATGCACACGTCACCGTTGGGCAGGCTGGTGAGGTAGTTCACCGAGTCGAACTTCTTGATGTAGGGGCGGATGCCCATGAGCACGTCCTGGGCGGCCTTGAGGTCGGCCGGCTTGGCGCTCTGCGGGTCTTTGCCGAGGTACTTGAGGGCCAGCGGGATGACTTCGCTGGGGGCGTCCATCACGGTTACGCCGCAGTCGGCGAAGCGTGAGACGACCTTCGGGTCGAACAGCATGGCCAGCGAGCCGATGGGCGCGTCGGGCATGCGCTGCCTGATCTTGTCGACGTTGTAGGTGATGCCGGAGCTGCCCCAGGTGTAGGGCGCCGAGTAGACCATGCCAGGGTCGAAGGCCTGCAGGCTCTGCACCACTTGCGGGTCGAGGTTGGCCCAGCTGGGCAGCTTGCTCTTGTCCAGCGGCTGGAACACCCCGGCCTTGATCAGCGGCGGCACCAGCGAGCCATTGAGCATCACCAGGTCGTAGCCGGAGCGGCCGGTGAGCAGTTTGGTCTGGACCGTCTCGTAGCCGTCGAAGGTGTCGTAGATCACCTTGATGCCGGTTTGTTTTTCAAAGTCGGCGAGGGTGTTTTCGCCGATGTAGTCGGTCCAGTTGTACAACCTGAGCGTGTTGCTGGTGTCTGCCTCGCTGGCCAGGACGGCCGTGGCGGTACAGCTGAGCAACAGACTGGAAATCACCTTCAGTGCCTTGCGCATAGCAACTCCCGTGTGATCAGGATCGGCTCGGGTGAGCGGATGGAGCCACTATCGGGGGGATTGGGCCACGGGGCCATAACCCGAATGGGTGGGGTCGCGCATAAATAGCCTGAACTTATATATCCATACGTTAAATCGATTTTATTTATGCACAGTGCACTGCAAGGATGCGTGGCACAGGGTGCGCATGGCTCGGCGCCCTTCTCGGTCCCTTTCTGGAGAAGCACGATGCGCCCTTTCTGGCTGGAACAAGCCCTGAACAATCAGCCCGACGAACCCTGCCCGCCCCTGCGCCAGGACACCCGCGCCGATGTCTGCATTGTCGGCGGCGGCTATACCGGCCTGTGGACCGCCATCATGCTCAAGGAACAGAACCCCGAACTCGATGTGGTCATCGTCGAAGCGGACATCTGCGGCGCGGGGGCCAGTGGGCGCAACGGCGGTTGCGCGCTGTCCTGGTCGGCGAAGTTCTTTACCCTGGAGCGTTTGTTCGGGCTCGAAGAGGCCGTGCGCCTGGTCAAGGCGTCGGAGCAGAGCATTTATGCGATCGGCGACTTCTGCAAAAAGTACGGCGTGGATGCCGACTACCGTCTCGACGGCACGCTGTACACCTCGACCAGCCAGGCTCAGGTCGGCTCCACCGACGCGGTGGTCGCCGCGCTGGAGCACCATGGCATCAACACCTTCAGCAAACGCCCGCTGGCCGACGTGCAACGGATGGCGGGCTCGGCCCAGCACCTGGAAGGCTGGTACTCGCCCGCGGCGGCCAGCGTACAACCGGCCAAGCTGGTACGTGGCCTGCGCCGCGTTGCGCTGCAGCTGGGCGTGCGCATTCATGAAGGCTCGCCGATGGTCGGCCTCGATGAAGGGCAGCCAGCCAGGGTCATCACACCCCACGGCAACGTCACCTGCGCCAAGGTGGTGCTGGCGATCAATGCCTGGATGGCCCGGGCCTTTCCACAATTCGCGCGTTCGGTGGCCATTGTCTCGAGCGATATGATCATCACCGAACCTCGCCCGGACCTGCTGGAGCGTATCGGCCTGACCAGCGGCGTGACCGTGCTCGACTCACGCATCTTCGTGCACTACTACCACAACACCCCCGACGGGCGAATCATGCTGGGCAAAGGCGGCAATACTTTCGCCTTCGGCGGGCGCATGCTGCCGGTATTCGACCAGCCATCACCTTATGCGAACCTGCTGCGCAATTCGTTGGAAAAATTCTTCCCGGCATTTACCGGCGTCGATATCGCGGCGACCTGGAACGGCCCTTCGGATCGTTCGGTCACCGGCTTGCCTTTCTTCGGGCGCATGGGCGCCAAGGGCAACATCTTCTATGGCTTCGGTTATTCCGGAAGTGGTGTAGGCCCCTGTCACATGGGCGGTCAGATCCTGTCGTCGCTGGTGCTGGGGCTGGACAACGCCTGGACCCGCTCGCCATTGCTCAACGGCCCGCTCGGGCATTTCCCGCCGGAACCCATCCGCTACCTGGGGTCATTGATGGTACGCAACGCCATTCGCCGCAAGGAGCGTGCCGAGGACCTTGGCCGGCGTCCGCGCCGGCTGGATGTTCAGCTGGCCAAGTTCGCCGCGGCAGCCGGCAAGGCGGACAAGGGATAAGCCCTTGCCGCCCAATCGCGGTCTGTTCGGGCGGGTGATCAGCGCGGCAACGGATACAGCGCCTCATCGAACTGGTCGAGGCGTGGGAAGCTCAGCGGCAGGTCATCCGACAGGTGCTGCAGGCGCTGTTCGTAACGGTGCAGGAAGGTCTGGCGTGCCTCGTCGCTGATGTACGGCACATGCCAGGCCACGAACGGCTCCAGCACCTCGAAACCAACATAGGCCAGGGTGCCGCGCAGGATCGGTCGCAGCATGTCTTGCAGTGGCCCGTGGATCGCCCCTTCGCCAAACATGTGCTCTCGCCCGCCCAAAGTCACTGTCACCAGCGCACGCTTGCCGGCCAGGCCGCCCTGGTCGTAGAAACGCTTGCCTCCGTAGCACACCCCGGATACCAGCACGCGGTCGATCCAGCCCTTGAGCATGGCCGGTGCCGAGAACCAGAAGATCGGGAAGTTCAGCACCAGCAGGTCGGCCCACAGCAGCTTGTCCAGCTCTTGCTGGATATCCGGGGCGATGGAGCCGCTCTTCACGCCCAGGCGCTGCTCCAGCGCATACACCAGGTAGTCCGGATTTTCCCGCTGGCTGAAGTCGTCGGCGCTGGCCACCGGGTTCCAGCCCATGGCGTACAGGTCGCTGACCTGCACCTCATGGCCCTGGGCGCGGAAGGTTGCTGCCGCCTGGTCACGCAGTGCGGCGGTGAAGGATTGCGGCTCAGGGTGAGCGTGAACGATCAGGACTTTCATGGGTAATTCCTCAAACAGTCTTCAATGTGAACGGTCAGAGCTGGATGGCCTTGACCTCGATGAACTCGTTCAGGCCTTCCTCACCCCACTCGCGGCCATTGCCCGACTGCTTGTAGCCGCCGAACGGTGCCTGGTAGTTGAACGCCCCGCCATTGACGAAGCACTGCCCCGCGCGCAGCTGGCGGCCCAGCTGCAGCGCCTTGTCGCGGCTACTGGCCCACACTGCGCTGGACAGCCCGAACGGCGAGTCGTTGGCCAAGGCAATGGCTTCGGCCTCGTCGGCATAAGGAATCAGGCACAGCACCGGCCCGAAGATTTCTTCCTGGGCGATGCGCATGCGGTTGTCGACGTCGGCGAAAAGCGTCGGCGGTACATAGAACCCGCGCTCGAAGCCCGCTGCGGTCGCCCCGCCGCACAGTAGCCGGGCGCCCTCTTCCTGGCCGACCCGGATGTATTCCTGCACCGTGCGCCGCTGCCCGGCCGAGCACATCGGCCCGAGGAAGCTGCGCGGGTCCTGCGGGTCGCCCATCACCAGGCTGCGGGCCTCGTCCACGGCGATTTCCAGGGCCTCGGCATAGCGCGAGGCCGGCAACAGCATGCGCGTCAGTGCGGTACAGGTCTGCCCCGAGTTGATCATCACGTCCTGCACGCCATGGCGCACCGCCGCTTCCAGCGGGGCGTCGGCGGTGATCAGGAACGGCGACTTGCCACCCAGCTCCAGACACACCCGCTTGACCGACGGCGCCGCTGCCTGGGCAACACGCACGCCCGCCGCGGTGGACCCGGTGAACGAGACCATGTCCACCAAAGGGTGCCGCGCCAGTGCCTCACCGACCTTCGCCCCCGGCCCACTGACCAGGTTGAACACCCCGGCCGGCAGCCCGATGGCCTCGATCATTTCAGCCAGCAGGAAGGCATGCAGCGGGGTCTCCTGGCTCGGCTTGACCACCACCGTGCAACCTGCTGCCAGCGCTGGGGCGAGCTTGCCAAGCAGCTGGTGCAGCGGGTAGTTCCAGGGATTGATGAACGCGCACACGCCCACGGCCTCGCGGTACACCCGCGAGTTGCCGACTTCGCGCACCTCGTCCATCAGGCCGGCCAGTTCGATGTACTGCTCAAGCCCGACGATGGGCCCGTCGACCTGCACCGGCCGGCACCACTGCACCGGCATGCCCAGCTCGGTGGTGATCACTGCGGCCATCTCCTCGGCCCGTGCCCTGAGCTGCTCGGCCAGGGCGCGGATGTACCCGGCGCGCACGCTGTACGGCGTGTGCGACCAGTCGGCGAACGCCCTTCGCGCCGCGTTGACGGCGCGTTCCACATCCGCTTCGTTACCCAGCGGCACCCTGCCGACCACGGCCTCGCTGGCCGGGTCGATCACCTCGGCCATGCCCTGCCCGACCGGTTGCTGCCAGCGGCCATCGATGAACAGTTGGCGGTACTCACGCATTGCGTTGCGCCTCCATCAGTTCGCTCGCGCACAGGGCAATGCGCCGGCAAGCCTCGCCTAGCGGTTCGGCGCCAAGCACCAGGCCCAGGCGGATATGCCCGGCAGCGCTCGGGCCGAACGCTTCACCGGCCAGCACCGACACCCCGTGCTGGTCGAGCAGGCGGTCGGCAAAGGCTTGCGCGCTGAGGCCGGTGTCGCGGATATCGACCATTACGAACATGCCGCCATCGGGCTTGAGGGCCCGTAGGCCTGGGCAGCCGGCAAGCCTGGCACACACCAGGTCACGGCGCTGGCGGTAAGCCTCGCGCATGCCCTCCAGCTCCGGCAACGGCTGCTCCAGCGCGGCCACCGCCGCATCCTGGATGAAGTCGGGCGAGCCATACAGCATGCACAGCGCCAGGTTTTCCAGGTGTGCCGATAGCGCCGGCGAACCGACCACCCAGCCGACCCGCCAGCCGGTCATGGCGTGGGACTTGGACAGGCTGTTCAGTGTCGCCGTGCGCTCGGCCATGCCCGGCAGGCTGGCCGGGCTGATGTGCTCGCCCTCGAACAGCAGCTCGCTGTACACCTCATCGCTGATCAGCCACAGGTCATGGGCGATGCACAGTTCGGCCAAGGCCTGCCAGGTGCTGCGCGGCAAGCTGGCACCGGAGGGGTTGTGCGGGCTGTTCAGCGCCAGGGCACGGGTGCGCGGGGTGATCCGTGCGGCAACGTCCGAGGGCTGCACGCGAAAGCCATGCTCAGGGCGCACCGGCACCGGCACCACCTTGGCGCCGCAGGCACCGAACACCGCCTCGTAGGTGACATACATCGGCTCGGCGACGATCACTTCATCGCCCGGCTCCAGTACGCATTGCGCCACGCAGAACAGCGCGCACTGCGCCCCCGCCAGCACCGTCACCTGTTCGGCGGTGACCGCCTGGCCGCTACGCTGCTGGTGGCGACGGGCGATGGCCTCGCGCAGGCTGCGCTTGCCGCGCACGTCGGCGTAATGGGTATTGCCCGCTTCGAGGCTGGCTACCGCGGCCTGGATGATCGGCGCCGGGGTGTCAAAGTCCGGGTCGCCGACCGACAGCAGCAGCACCTCGCGGCCCTGTTCGAGCATGGCCAGGGCGCGGTAGTGGATCTCCCAGGCGGCGGCGCCGTCGCCGGCGATCCGTTGGGTCAATGAGGAAAATCGCATGGCTGGTTGTCCTGTTGTGCGGGGTGGGCTCAGCGCGCGCAGGCGTGCTTGAGCTCGATCAGGGTTACGCCGTTGCGGGCAAAGCCGGCGCGCAGGTCGCGTTGCAGTTCATCGAGGCTCTGCGGTTGCGCGACCGTGCAGCCGAAGGCGCGGGCCAGGCCGGTGAAGTCCGGGTTGCGCGGCAGTATGCCAATGGGTTCGATATCGAGGTCGAGCATGTCGTCGCGGATCTGCCCCAGCGCGTCGTTATTCCACAGCAGCACCACCAGCGGGCGGTCCAGTTCTTCGACCGCGGTTGCCAGCTCCTGCGCGGTATAGAGGAAGCCACCGTCGCCCACCAGCACCAGGCCCGGGCGGTCGGCCGTGGCGAACATCGCGCCGATACCGGCCGGCAGGCCGTAACCGAGGGTGCCGTAGCCGGTGGGGTGCAGCCAGCTGCGCGGCGCCCGGCTGTTGAAGACGTAATTGCCGGTGTAAGCCAGCTGAGTCATGTCGGTGCTGACGAAGGCGTTGTCTGGCAGCTCGGCTGCGACCCGTTGCAGGATCGCCTGGTGAATGGCCTGCAGGGGGCCGTGACTGGCCTGCACGGCATCGCGCAGGCGGGCCACGGCGGCGCTTGCCTGGGTCGCGTCGCGCACGCCGTCCGGCAACTGTTCGAGCAGCCCGGCCAGGGTTTGCCGGGCATCGCCGTGCAAGGCCAGCGCGCAGGGGTAGAAGTCATTGAACTTGCGTGGGTCGATATCCACCCGCAGCAGTTCGCCCGTCAGTGGCAGGCGCTCACGCCAGAAGTCGGTGTCGGCCATCTCGGTGCCGACCGCCAGCACCACGTCGGCCTCGACGATCAGCGCCCAGCCCGGTTCCACGCACAGCGTGGAGCCGGCGTTGAGCGGCGAGTCCAGCGCTGCCAGGCCCTTGCCGGCGACGCTGGTGAACAGCGGCGCCGCCAGGCGGGTGCTCAGCTGCCGCAGCTCGGCACTCGCCTGCAGCGCGCCACCGCCGGCGATGATCATCGGGCGCTTGGCCGCCGCCAGCCTGGTGGCCGCCTGTTGCAGGCTGTCTAGGCTGGCCGGGCCGCGTCCTGGGCGACGCACCACGTCGTTGCTCCAGTCCCGCGCCACTGGCGCCGCCAGCACGTCCAGCGGCACCGAGATATGCACCGGGCGTGGGCGTTCGCTATCGAACACGGCATAGGCACGGGCGATCAGCTCCGGCAGGTCCTCGGCCTTCAGCGCCAGCGCCGAGAAGGCGGTGATCGGCGCAGTCATGGCTCGCTGGTCCTGGGTCTCATGCAGGCAGCCCCAGCCTTTGCCCAGGCTGGCGGTGTGGTTGACGCTGGAAATCACCAGCAGCGGAATCGAGTCGGCGTAGGCCTGGCCGATGGCGGTGGCCGCGTTGGTCACGCCGGGGCCGGTGATGACAAAGCAGACGCCCGGCTTGCCGCTGACCCGGGCATAGCCGTCGGCCATGAAGCCGGCGCCCTGTTCGTGCCGGGTGAGCACGTGGCGGATGCCGCTGCCGGGCAAGCCGCGGTACAGCTCCAGGGTATGCACGCCGGGGATGCCGAAGACGGTGTCGACGCCGTAGTTGGCCAGCAGGCGCACCAGCGCCTGGCCGCCCGTGAGTGTGGGGTTCGTCATGTTCATGTCCTTACACCTGGCCGAGGCGGATCAAGGCATCGACCGCAAGGGTGCCATGGGCACCGACCATCAAGGGGTTCACATCCAGCTCCAGCAGCTGGCTGGCGTTTTCGCAGGCGTAGTCGGCCACCGCACGGATGGCAGCGACCAGTGCATCCAGGTCGGCCGCAGGCTTGCCCCGAAAGCCCTGCAGCAAGGCTGCGCTGCGCAGCCCCAGTACGGCCTTGCGGATGGCACCGTCGGTGGTCGGCAGCAGCAGGCTGCTGCTGTCCTTGAGCAGCTCGACGAGGATGCCGCCGGCACCGATCACCAGCGCCAGGCCGAAATCCGCCTCGCGCTTGATGCCGACGATCAGCTCGGCCAGTGGCGCGCTGGCCATCGGTTCGAGCAGCACCTGGTCAAAGGCGACACCTGGCGCGTAAGCGGCGATGCGCGTGCGCATCTGCTCAAGCGCCCGGCTGAGCGCTGCCGCGTCGGCCAGGTTCAGCGCCACCGCGCCCGCCTCGGTCTTGTGCGGCAACTGCGCGCTGACCGCCTTGAGCACCAGCGGGAAGCCCACGTGGTCGGCATCGGCCAGCGCGCGCTGCGGGCTGCTCAGCACCCCCTGCGGAATGGGCAGGCCAAAGCCGCGCAGGGCCTGCTTGGCCTCCCACTCGTTGAGCAGGCGGCTGGCGCCGGCCAGCGGTGGCGGGCACAGCGGTACCAGCGCCGATTCGCCCAGCGCCAGCAAGGCCGGACGCTGCTGCCCGTAACGGGCGACCCGGCCCCAGGCTGCAAGGCCATCCTCCACCCCCTGCAGCGCCGGCACGCCGGCCGCGTGCAGGCGTTCGCGGGCATTGGCTGGCAGCAGTTCAGGGAAGGCCGAGGTGACGAAACCGGTCTTGCCATGGCGCTTGAGCGCCGCGCAGTACAGCTCCAGCAGCAGGTCGCACTCTTTGCGCTCGCCGGTGAACTCGGCGGGGTAATCGAGCACCAGCATCGCCGCGTCGGCGTCGCTGCGCAGGGCGCTGTCGAGCATGCGCGCCTTGGCCGGGCCGTCGCCCCAGATCGCCGTGGTGAAGTCCAGGGGGTTGACCAGGTTGGCGTAGGCCGGCAACACCTGGGCCAGCTCTTCGACCTGGCCGGAGTTCAAGGCTGGCAGGCTCAACTGGTTGCTTTCACTGTAATCGGCGATCAGCCCGGCATCGCCGCCCGAGCAGGCCAGTGCGATCAGGCCGGGCCCCTTGGGCAGGACGCCGCAGGCGGCGGCCTTGAGGGTTTCGACGAAGCTCACCGGGCCGCTAACGCGAATCACGCCCAGGCGCTCGAACAGGCTGTCGTACAGAGCATCGGAGCCGGACAGCGAACTGGTGTGGCTCAGCGCCAGCTCGGCGCCGATCTGCGACACACCGGTCTTCAGCGCGACGATCGGGATGCCCTTCTCCAGCGCTTTGTGCGCGGCACGGGCAAAGCCCGGTACGTTCTTCAGGCCTTCCAGGTGCAGGCCGATGGCGGTGACCCGGGGTTCGTCGAGCAGCACGTCCATCAGCTCGGCAATGCCCAGTTGCGCCTGGTTGCCGACCGAGGCCATGTAGGCCACCGGCAGCGAGCGGTCGCTCATCGACAGGTTGTAGGCGAAGTTGCCGCTCTGGGTCAGCACCGCCACGCCCTTCTCTACCGCTTTGCCACCGTGGGCCACCGGCCACAGGGCGGCACCGTGCAGGTAGTCGAGCAGGCCGTAGCAGTTGGGCCCGAGCAGGGCCATGTCACCGGCGGCGTCGAGCAGCTGCTGTTGCAGCGCCTGGCCCTCGGCGCCGCTTTCGGCGAAGCCCGAGGCATAGCAGATCGCCCCGCCCGCGCCCTTGGCGGCAAGTTCGGCGACACAGGCCAAGGTCAGTTCGCGGTGGGTGGCGATGAACACCGCGTCCGGCGCGCAGGGCAGCTCGGCCACGCTGCGCACACAGGGCACGCCGTCGATGCTGGCGTGCTGCGGGTTGACCAGCCACAGCTGGCCTGGGTAGCCGCCCTCGGCACAGCGCCTGAGCGCACGAGCCATGCTGCGCCCGCCGACGAAAGCCAGGTGCCGGGGGGCCAGCAGGCGTTTGAGGTTGTCACGAATGGCTTGCGACATGGTCAGGCTCCGGTCAGCGCAACAGTGGGCGCAGCAGCTCGCGCGAGATGATGTGCCGCTGGATCTCCGAGGTGCCTTCCCAGATCCGTTCGATACGTGCATTGCGCCAGATCCGCTCGACCGGCCCTTCGTCCATCAGGCCCATGCCGCCGTAGATCTGCACCGCTTCGTCGGCGACCTTGCCGAGCACTTCGCTGGCGAACAGCTTGGCCATGCCGGCCTCGCCATCGGTCATGCTGCCCTGGTCCATCTTCCAGGCGGTGTGCAGGGTCAGCAGCTCGGCGGCGCGGATCTGCGTGGCCATGTCGGCGAGCTTGAACGACACGCCCTGGTAAGTGCCGATCGGCTGGCCGAACTGCTTGCGGTCGGCCGCCCATTGCAGCGACACGTCGAGTGCGCGCTGGGCCTGACCGACGCAGTTGGCGGCGACCATGACCCGGCCTGCGGTCAGCCAGGCATTGGCCACCTCCCAACCCTTTCCGACTTCGCCCAGCACCTTGGCGGCAGGGACCTTGCAGTCGTCGAAGAACAGTTCGTAGGTGTGGTAGCCACGGTTGCTCACGCATTTCGGGCCACGGCGGATGGTCATGCCCGGGGTACCGCGGTCGACCAGGAAGGCAGTGACGGCGTTGCGCTTGCGACCGTTGTGCTCGTAGGTGTCGGTGACGGCGAAGACGATGGCGAAGTCGGCGTGGCCGGCATGGCTGATGAAGTGCTTGCTGCCATTGATCACGAAGTCATCGCCCTCACGCACGGCGCGGGTCTTGATCGAGTTGGCGTCGGAGCCGGCGCCCGGTTCGGTCAGGGCGAAGCAGTCGGTCTTCTCGCCGCGGACACAGGGCAGCAGGTAGTCCTCGACCTGCTGGCCGGTGCAGGCCATGAGGATCTTCGACGGCCGGGCGACGAACACGTGCAGTGCCCAGGAAACCTTCGACAGCTCGCGCTCGACGAGAGCCTGCGACAGGTAGTCGAGGCCGCCGCCACCGACTTCCTCCGGCATGTTGAAGGCGTAGAAGCCGGCGGCGATGGCCTTGCCACGGATCTGCGCAGCCAGCTCCGGCGACACTTGGTCGGCACGGTCCACGGCTTCTTCATGGGGCAACAGCTCCTTGGTGACGAAGCTGCGTACGGCATCCACCAACATTTCTTGTTCTTGGGTCAGTTGGAAATTCATGGCCTGTTCCTGGGTAACCGGGGAAAGAGTGAGGGGTTATTGGCCGCTAAAGCGTGGCGGGCGTTTTTCCGTGGCGGCGCGCAGGGCCTCGGCGCCGTCCTCGCTGCGCCCGCAGAGCAGGCCGGCGGCCAGTTCGGCAGCGAGCTGTTCGGCGAGGTTGCGCGAAGCACCTTCGCGCAGCAGGCGCTTGGTCTGGGCGTAGGCGAAGGTCGGGCCTTGGGCCAGGCGTGCGGCCAGTGCGGCGGTGGCGGCGGGCAGCTGGTCGTCGGCGACCACTTCACCGACCAGGCCGGCCGCCAGGGCGCGTTCGGCGCCCCACAGTTCGTCGAGGAACAGCAGGCGCTTGGCCTGCTCGCTGCCGATCAGCCGAGGCAGGTGCCAGCTGGCACCGGCATCCGGGGAGTAGGCCATGCTGGTATAGCCCGCCTTGAACCGGGCCGACTGGGCCGCCAGGCGCAGGTCGCAGCACAGCGACAGGTCCATGCCGGCGCCGACGGCGGTGCCGTTGATGGCGGCGATGGTGGGTTTGTCCAGGTTGTGCAGGCAGTGCATCAGGCCGTGGGCGGTTTCGGTCCAGCCGTAGGTTTCCAGGGCGCCACGGGCTTCGGCTTCGGCCCACTCGGCGAGGTCGGCGCCGGCGCAGAAGCTGCGGCCAGTGCCGGTCAGCACCACCACGCGCACGGCGGGGTCTGCGTTGTAAGCCTCGAGGGTGGCATGCAGTTTCTTCAGGGTGGGGATGTCCAGCGCGTTGCGCTGCTCGGGGCGGTTCAGGGTGATCCAGGCAACGCCGGCTTCAACCTGGGTGAGTAGGGACGACGGAGCGGTCATGACGGGCCTCGGATTATTGTGATTGGTGTGGGAGGTGAGACTCATGCTAAACGAGTGTTCAACAAGGAGGCAATTGCGGTTGCAGCGGTGTTACAACTTCGAACAAGTGGTGGGGAATCAGGGAATGGGGCGGGGTTGCGTTTGGGCCAAGCGGTGTATGACGAGAGGTTTTAAGCGCCTGTGAGATCGAGCGCCGCCCGCGCGGCGCTTCGCGGGGCAAGCCCGCTCCCACAGTCTGTTTTGGGCCAATATCTCCTGTGAAAGTACCGGCGCCTGCCTTTGTGCATGACTGGAGACAGATGAAAAGCAACTGCGCCCACCTCAAATATCAAAGGGGACAAACAAGGCGAACAGTGGAGATCCCATAGGAGGGACTGGCCCGAAACAGACTGTGGGAGCGGGCTTGCCCCGCGAAGCGCCGCGCGGGCGGCGCTCGATCTCACAGGCGCTGCAAAAACACCGGCGAACCCCTACCAAACCCGCCTCATGCCACAGGCACCTCCAACCCCACACCCTGGCGCTTGCGCTGCACCAGGAAGTACGCCGCATAGCACAGCGCAATAAAGCCAAAGCCCCAATACAGCGAAGGCCGCTGCGTCTCATCCATGGCCAGGAACACGAACAGCGAACTGCACAGGGTGATGCACAGCAACGGCACCAGCGGGTACAGCGGCGCGCGATACTTGAGGTCGCTCAGCTGGCCACCCTCGCTCAGGAACTGCTTGCGGAAGCGGTACTGCGCCAGGGCAATGACGATCCAGGTCACCGTGCCAGACATGCCGCTCACCGCCATCAGCACCATGAACAGGGTGTCGGCGGCGATAAAGCTGGTCATCAGCGACACCAGCGCAAAGCACAGGGTGATGAACAAGGCGCGCAGGGGGACGCCACGGCTGCTCAGCGGCGACAGGCTGCGCGGTGCCATGCCGGTCTTGGACATCGCCCAGAGGATGCGGGTGGAGGCATACAGGCCGGAGTTGCCCACCGACAGAATCGCGGTGAGGATCACGAAGTTCATCAGGTCTGCGGCGTAAGGAATGCCGACCATGTCGAACACCTGCACGAACGGGCTTTCCATCAGCCCGGCCTGCTGCCACGGCACGATCGCCGACAGCACCACGATCGCCAGCACGTAGAAGATCAGCACGCGGAACACCACGTTGCGCACGGCCCGCGGGATGCTCTTGTCCGGCTGGTCGGTCTCGCCCGCCGCCACCCCCATGATCTCGCAGCCCTGGAAGGCATAGACCACGGTCATCATCACCGCGAACACCGCAGACAGGCCATTGGGGAACAGCGAATCACCGATCAGGTTGCTCATCATCGGCGCCGGCGCCCCGCTGTTCAGCGAAATGCCACCGAAGATCACCAGCACACCGACGATGATGAAGCCGAGGATCGCCGCCACCTTGATCCCGGAGAACCAGTATTCCGCTTCACCGAAGGCGCGGGTAGCCAGTGCATTGATGCCGAACAGCACGGCCACGAACAGCGCTGACCAATACCAGATCGGCACCTCCGGGAACCAGCGGGTCATCAACATGCCGGCGGCGGTGAACTCCAGGCCCACGGTGGTGGCCCAGCTCATCCAGTACACCCAGCCGATCATGAAACCGGTGGCCGGGCCGATGAATTTCGTCGCATGGGCCTGGAACGAACCGGACACCGGCATCTGCACCGACAGTTCACCCAGACAGACCATCACCAGGTACATCAGGAAACCGGCGACCAGGTAGGCCAGGATCGCGCCCACTGGCCCGCCCTGGTTGATGGTCACCCCCGAGCCCATGAACAGCCCGGTACCGATCACGCCACCCAACGAGAGCATGAAGATGTGCCGGCTCTTCAATGCCCGCGTGAGGTGGATACCTTCAGCTTTACGGCCTTTCATTATTATTATCTCCAATAAGCGTCGAAGACCGCGTGTGCAGCGGTTGAGTCCGATTATTGGAAGGCGATGTAAGGCCCGGTTGATCGTAAAGATCAAAGATGTAAAAAGTCGTAAGTATTTTGTCGCTCAGGCGGCCAGCAACGCGGCGAGGGTGTCTTCGGCACGCTGCAAACGTTCGCCCAGCAGCGCCCCCATGGCCCGTACCCCCGCTTTGTCGCGGGCCAGGCCACGTACTTCCAGTTCGCGCAAGGTCGCCGCCAGGCCGCACAGGCCCATGGAATCGCTGCTGCCGGCCAGCCGATGGGCCAGGTGGATCACCTCGGTGCAGTCCCCCGCCTCGACCGCTTCGAGCAAGGGCATGCGCTGTTGCACCAGGCTGTCCTGCAAGCCGGCCAGCAAGCCTTGCAGCTTCTGCTCGCCAAGCAGCGTGCGGTGCGTGCTCAGCAACCCGTGGTCAAGCCAGACGGAGGTTGCCGGCGACGCCTCCTGGCATTGCCCCGCCAGGGCCTGGCGCAGGCTGGCCAGCTTCAGCGGCTTGCCCAGCACCCCCTGCATGCCGGCATCCAGGTAGGCCCGCACCAACCCCGGCTGGACGCTGGCGGTCAGCGCCAGGATGCGCGTGTCGCGGTTGGGCGTGGCGCCGGCACGCAGCTGCCGGCACAGCTCCACGCCGCTGATGCCTGGCAGGTGCACATCCAGCAGAAGCAAGTCGAAGCGCTGCCGTGCACACAGTTGCAAACCCTGTTCGGCATCCTCCGCCAGCCAGACCTTGTGCCCGTCACGCGCCAGCAGCCCGCTGACCACCTCACGGTTCAAGGCCACGTCTTCCACCACCAGGATGTCCAGTGGCGCCGCGCCGGCGGCGGCCGCCGCCATGGCCTGGGGCGCCTGCGCCGTCTCGAGCTCCACCTCCAGCCAGAAGCAGCTGCCCTCCCCTTCGCGGCTGCGCACGCCGATCTGCCCGGCCATCTGCTCGACCAGGTGCTTGCTGATCGCCAACCCCAGGCCGGTGCCGCCATAGCGCCGGGCAACGGCCTCGCTGGCCTGGACGAAACGCTCGAAGATCTTCGGCTGCATCGCCTCGCAGATGCCGATGCCGTCGTCGGTGACACTCAGGCGCAGGCGCTGCCGCCCGGGTTGCTCCTGCATCACCTGCACTTCGACCAGGATCTCGCCGCCCTCGGTGAACTTGATGGCATTGGCCAGCAGGTTGCTCAGGACTTGGCGCAGGTACTGCTCGGCGCCGTGCTGGTACGCCGCCAGTTGCGGGTCGATGCGGCACAGCACCAGGCTGTCGTTGGCCAGCGCACGGGGTTCGAGCAAGGTCACGACCTCGGCGCACAACTGGCGCAGGGAAAAATCCACCGCCTCGGGACGGCTTTCGCCTTCTTCCAGGCGGGCAAAATACAGCACCTCGTTGAGGATGCTCAGCAGCCCCTCGCCGGCCTTGTACAGCGCCTCCAGGCGTTGCCGGTCGGGCGCCGCGAGGCCGGCGCCACGCAGCAGCTCGGCCATGCCGAGAATGCCATTGAGCGGCGTCCGCAGTTCATGGCTCATGGTAGCGAGGAAGCGCGACTTGGCCAGGTTGGCTGCCTCGGCATCGTCCTTGGCACGCATCAGGCTCGCCGTGCGCCGCTCGACCTGCTTCTGCAACTCGTCACGCTTGTCCTGCAAGGCCAGCCGGTCGGTTTCGCGGCGTTCGCTGTCACTGAGGATGGCCCGGCGCATGTCGTCCAGGGCCAGGGCCACGCTGTCGATTTCGTCGGTATGGGGGGAACGGCGCTTGTTCAGGCGCAGGGGCTCGTGCCATTGCCCGGCACCGATGCGCCGGGCGAAGTCGGCCATGACCTGCAGGTGACGGGTAACCAGGCGATAGAACAAACCCGACAGTGCCAGGGCCAGCCCGCAGAGGAACACGCTCATCCACAACAGGCTGGTCAGGCCGGTAGCGAACAGCCGGCGGTGCACCGCGCCCAGGTCCGTGCTCACTTCCAGCTCACCCAGATGGCGAGCAGGCCCTGAAGGCGGCTGATAGTCCAAGGCAAAACGCTCGATGCGCAACGGCCCCTGCGGGCTCGGCTCGCCCTGCTGCAAGCTGAAGTCGGCGCTGTTCAGGCGCACCCGCGCCACATCGGAAAAATCCACCAGCCCACGCAACTGCACGTTCAGCTGCTCCTGGTTCAGGTCCCACAGGCTGCGCTCCAGGCTGGCCAGGTAGCCAGCGCGGATCAGCGCCATGCGCGCATCGATCTCGCGCATCTCGCGGCGGTACTCGAAATACAGCTGCACGCTGCTGGCCAGCACGGTGAAGCACAGGCTGAACAGCAGGATGAACAGCAACAGCCGCCGCAGCAGGCCCCCCGGTTGCAGGCGGCTCATGGCTGCTTGACCATGTCGCGGTAGGTGACTTCGCTTTCATGCAGCCAGCGCTCCAGCTCGCCGGCGTCGGCCATCTTCTGCAGTTGCGCGTCGATGTCGCCCATCCGCTCGCTCAGCGGCGAATGGCGCGACACAGCCACGCGCAGGTAGTCGACGCTCAGCGCCGGTGGCAGCGCAACGATGTCCTGGGCCCCTGCCAGGTGCTCGACGAACAGCTGGCCGGTACGCCGCTCCTGAACCACGAAGTCGATGCGCCCGCGAATCAGCTTGCCGAAGTTCTGCCCGCTGTCCGACACCCATTCGATGTTCTGGTGCTGCGCCACGAAGCGGTCGAATGCCGGGCCATAGCTTTCGCCGAACAATAGCCCGCCGCGGTATCTGGCCAGGTCGTCGAGCTGGTCGAACTGCAGCGGATGCTGGCGGTTGGCGAACACCGCCACCTCCTCGCGCAGCACCGGCACCTGGGAAAAGCGCATCGACCTGGCACGCTGCTCCGAAGCGTAGGCCAGCACCACATCCACCCGCCCTTCGGCAGCGTCGAGCAGGCAGCGTTGCCAGTTGCCCAGCACCACCATCTCGACCCGATAGCCCAGCCGCCCGAACAGCTCGCGCACCACCGTGGGGGCCAGCCCGCGCGGCTGCTTGCCATCGCTCCAGGACACCGGTGGGTACACCGGGTAATCGCAATAGCGCACGCTGTCGGCGGCCTGCAGCGCAGCACTGGCCAACAGCGCCAGCAGGCCGAACAGGAACGGGCTCACGCGGCCACGCTGGCGGTGAACAGATAACCGGCGCCGTGGATGGTGATGATCAGTTCAGGCTCGGCGGGGTCGTCGTGCAGCTTGCGCCGCAGGCGGCCGACCAACACGTCGATGGAACGGTCGTTGGGCACCCACTCACGGTTGCGGATCTGGTCCATCAGCTGGTCGCGGCTCAGGGTGTGGCCGCTGTTGCGCAAGAACACGCTGAGCAGCTGGAACTCGCCATGGGTCAACAGGGTTTCGCCGCCCTGCGCATCGATCAGGCGGCGGCGGTCGCAGTCCAGCGACCAGTCGCCGAACTGCTTGAGGGTGGCGGTGGCCACGCTGGCTGGCCGGGCGCCCTGGGCGTGGCGCACGCGGCGGATCAGGTTCTTGGCGCGGGACACCAGTTCGCGGGGGTTGAGCGGTTTGCTCACATAATCGTCAGCGCCGCATTCCAGGCCGACGATGCGGTCGATCTCGTCGTTGCGCCCGGTGATCAGGATGATCCCCACTTCCGAGCGCACCCGCAGTTCACGGGTCAGGGTCAGGCCGTCCTTGCCCGGCAGGCGGATGTCGAGCATCACCAGTTCCACCGGCTGCTCGCTCAGCAGCGTTTCGGCCTGTTCCGCCGTAGCGGCACAGTGGACGGTATAGCCTTCCTGGGACAGGTAAGCCTGGAGCAAGTCACGAATCAGCGGATCGTCATCGACGACCAGTACCTGAGAGGTCATTGCGGTTAGTCCTGAAGTGCCCGAAGGCGATATTTTTATTAGAGTGAGCCAAGACTAGCGATTGCTGAACGGTCGATCAACAGCCCTCGGTGGCGGTACTGAAGCGTTGCCGACCACCGGCCTGCAGGCCATCGACCCAGGCCTCGCAGATCTGCACGCCCTGGGCCGGGGTAAAGGTGCCCGGGTTAAGCCCGGACTCCAGCCACAGGCCATCGAGCAAGGCGCTGAGGCTGATGGCGGCGAGGTCGGCATCGAAGTGTTGCCAGCCCTCCTCCCGCGCAAGCTCGGCAAGCAGCGTGCGCAGTTCGCGGCGGTATTCACCATAGGAGTGGTCGTGCACCTGGTTGATCGCCTCGGCGGTCTTCACCGCGCCCCAGAACGCCAGCCACGCATCGAGCAGCTGCGGGTCGAGCAGCTCGGCGCTGAACGAGCCACGGAAGAACGCCGACAACCGTTCGCGGGCGTTGGGCGCGGCCTGGGCCATGGCCTCGCGCAGCAGGTGCATGACCCGGCCAGTGACCGCCATGTAGGCTTCGGCGACCAGCTCGTCCTTGCCCGAATAATGGTGGCTGATCAGGCCTACCGAAACCCCGGCTTCGGCGCAGATCTTGCGGATCGAGGCGCCCTGGAAACCATGGCGCTTCAGGCAGGCCAGGGTGGCCTCGACCAGATTGGCCTTGCGCAGTTCGGGCAGCATGCGGCTGAAGCGGGCTTCCTGGGTCATCGGGGGCACTCGTGGGTCGAATAGTTGAACGACTGTATAGCAACTCGCCTCGGTCGCGAAAGCCTGTTTATACTCGGCCACCCTGACAATAACAAAGGCATTGCCATGACCGACCTGATCCAGCAGCAGCTCGACGAAGGCCTGCTGACCGTGCGCCTGAACCGTGCGGACAAGCTCAACGCCCTGACCAACGCCATGTACACGCGGCTGGCAGAGCTGTTCGAAGCCGCCAACGGCGACCCGCAGGTCGAGGTGATCCTGATCACCGGCAGCACCGAGTGCTTCACCGCCGGCAACGACTTGGCGGACTTTCTCGACCAGCCCCCGACCGACCTTCAAAGCCCGGTGTTCCGCATGATGTGGGCGGTGCTGGCGCTGGACAAGCCGCTGATCGCGGCGGTTGCGGGGCCGGCGATCGGCATCGGTACCACACTGCTGCTGCACTGCGACCAGGTGCTGATCAGCCGTGACGCCAAGCTGCGCACGCCGTTCGTGGCACTGGGCGTATGCCCGGAGTTTGGCGCGAGCCTGTTGCTGCCGCAAATGCTGGGGCATGCGCGGGCGGCGCAGCTGTTGCTGTGCAACCAGGCGCTGAATGGCGAACAGGCAGTGCAGTGGGGCCTGGCGAGCGAACTGTTCGAAGATGGCGCGCAATGCCTGGCTGCCGCCGTCAAGCTGGCGCGGCGCCTGCAACAGTTGCCAGCCGCTGCCCTGCGCATCAGCAAGCGTCTGCTCAAGGATGCGCAGCGCGAAGCACTGGCCGCCACGGTGGCCAAGGAAGGCCTGCTGTTCATCGAGCGGCTCAACAGCGATGCAGCCAGGGCAGCCTTGACCGCGATGGTATCGCGCAAGGGGGCCTGAGCCGGCACGCCGATTACGTGCGCAATACCTGCTCGCCAGCATTGCCGGGCAGGCGCACGGCATCGACCAGCGCGAGGCAGGCAATCAGCGCCACGCCGAGCAACGCAAAGTGGAAGTCGCTGACCGTCATCCCACCCTCGCCGCCGCGCACAATCATCGCTAGCCGCAACAACAGCGCCACCACGGCGACCCCCAGCGCCATCGCCAGCTGGAAGAACATGCTGAACAGTGTCGACGCCTCGCCCATCTGTGGCTTGGGCACCTCGGAGAAACCGACGGCATTGTAGGTGGTGAACTGCATCGAACGTGACAGCCCGCCCATGAACAGCACCAGCGCCATCCAGTACCACGGCATGCCCTGCTGCAAGCCCAGGCAGGCCAGGATGCTGCAGACACCGATCATGCCATTGACCAGCAATACGCGGCGGAAACCATAGCGGCGCAGCAAACCGGTGGTGAACGGCTTCATCGCCAGGTTGCCAGCGAAGATCGCCAGCACCAGCCAGCCGGCATCCACCGGTGACAGGCCGAAGCCGACCTGCAGCATCAGCGGAATCAGGAACGGCAAGGCGCTAATCGACAGGCGGAACAGCGTACCGCCGACGATGCTGGCCCTGAACGTAGCGATGCCCATGGCTGCCAATGGCAACAGCGGCGCCGGGTGGCGCTGGCAATGGCGAACCGCGAGCCAGCTCAGCAAGCCGCCCGCTGCCACCAGTACCGCCCCGCCAGGCAGGCTGCCAGCGGCCAGCGAACCGAGCATTTCCAGGCCGATCAACCACGCGGCGCAGGCCGAGGCGAGCAAGCCGAAGCCGAGCAGGTCGAAACGGCGCGCTTCGCTGGAGCGGCCAGCGGGAATCAGCCACCACGCTGCCGCAATGGCCAGCACGCCAAGCGGTATGTTCAGATAGAAGATCCACGGCCACGACAGGTGGGTGACGATCAGCCCGCCGATGGGTGGCCCCAGTACCGGCGCGACCAGCCCGGGCCAGGTGATCACCGCGAGCCTCTTCACCAGGTCCTGCTTGTCGGTGGTGCGCAACACCACCAGGCGGCCGACCGGCACCATCAGCGCCCCGCCGATGCCTTGCAGCACCCGTGCGACGACGAAGGTCTCCAGGTCGGTCGCCAGGCCGCAGAGCCACGACGCCAGGGTGAACAGGGCGATGGCCCCGGCGAACACCTGCCGCGCGCCAAAGCGGTCGGCCAGCCAACCGCTGAGCGGGATGAACACCGCCACCGCCAGCAGGTAGGCGCTGATGCCGATGTTCAGGCTGACCGGGTGCTCGGCGAAGTCACGGGCCATCTGCGGCAACGCCGTGGCGATGACGGTGGCGTCGAGGTTCTCCATGAAGAAGGTAATGGCGACCAGCAAGGCGATGAAAGTGGTGTGCCGAGACGCGTTCACGAGTCCCTCCGGTGATTGATGGGTCCGGACCTGCGCGCTTTGTGCAGGCGCGCCGGCCATCAGATCATGTTCAGCGCCGCACGCAATGCCAGCAGGTAGGTCTCGACGCCAAACCCGCAGATCTGCCCGCGCACCACCTCGGCAAATACCGAGTGATGGCGGAACGGCTCTCTGGCGTGGATGTTCGACATATGCACTTCGACCACCGGCGCCTCGACAATCGCCAGTGCGTCACGAATGCCGTAGCTGTAATGGGTCCAGGCCCCGGCATTGATCAGCACGGCATCCACCCGTTGCTCATAGGCCCGATGGATGCGTTCGCACATTGCGCCTTCGTAGTTGGTCTGGAAGCACTCTACCTGTGCACCGAGTTCCTCGCCCAGCGCCTGCAGGGCCTGGTCGATGTCGGCCAGGGTGGCCGTGCCGTACTGGCGCGGGTCGCGCTTGCCGAACATGTTGTGGTTGATGCCGTGCAGCATCAGGACATTGGCGGGCATGGCTCACTCCAGGGGAATGGTCAGGCGGTCGATCACGGCACGGGTTTCAGGCCGTACCCCGCGCCACCAGGCAAATGCTTCTGCCGCCTGTTCCACCAGCATGCCGACGCCATCGGCCAGGCGCGCCACACCTTGCGCCTGCGCCATGCGCAGGAATGGTGTCAGGCCTTTGCCATAGGCCAGCTCATAGGCCAGGCGCGCGCCGCCCAGCACGCCAGCAGGCAGCGGCGGCAACTCACCGGTCAGGCTCGCGGAGGTGGCGTTGACAACAATATCGAAGGCTTGCCCGTCCAGTTCTTCATAACGGCTGATGCGCAGCCGGGGGTGATCCAGTTCGTTGCGCAAGGCCACTGCCTTGGCCATGTCGCGGTTGGCGATCACCAGCTCACGCGGCCCGGCCTGCAGGAACGGCAGCAAGGCGCCGCGCACTGCGCCGCCGGCACCGAGCAACAGCACCCGGCGCTGGCGCAGCGGTTCACCGAGGTTCTGCTCGATATCCCGCAGCAGGCCAATGCCATCGAAGTTCTCGGCGTAGATGCTGCCATCCTCGAACTTCAGCGCATTGGCCGCCCGTGCCAGCTGCGCACGCTCGCTGCGCCGGTCGGCCAGCTCGAAGGCGCGCAGCTTGAACGGCGCGGTGATGTTCATGCCCAGCCCGCCCTCGCTGCGCAACTGCAGCACCTGGGTCTCGAAGCCCTCCAGCTCGCCCTCGATGGCGCCGTACTCCAGGGCCTGGCCAGTGGCCTCGGCGAACAGGCCATGGATCAATGGGGACTTGGTGTGGTTGATCGGCCGGCCGATCACTGCATAGCGGTCGCTCATCGTGCATCTCCGTGGGTGAACAGCACACCGTCTGCCTGCATGGCGGTGATTTCTTCGGGGCTGAAGCCAAGTGCCGCGGCGACTTCGGCGTTGTGCTGGCCGAGGTCCGGAGCCACCTGGTGGATCGTGGTGTCGCAGTCGGAAAAGCGAAACGGCAGGTTGGGCAGGCGCAAGGTGCCGTAGCGCGGGTGCTGCTGTTCGATGACCATGTTGCGCGCCTGGATCTGCGGGTCGGCCAGCACCTCGTCGATGCGCTGCACCTTGGCGCTGGGGATGTCGATGCCATCCAGCAGCTGCAGGATATCGGCCACCTGGCGCGCGCCGACCCAGTCGCGGACCACGGCCAGGATCGCCTGGCGGTGGGCGTTGCGACCGTTGAGGCTGTGGTAGCGCGTGTCGCTGCCAAACCCGCTCGGGCCACCGTTGGCTTCGAGCATGGCGGCAAAGCGTTGCCAGGCATCGTCGACCTGGGCGGCGATCACCAGGTCGCCATCGGCAGCGCGGAACACGCCGTACAGGGTCGAGGTGGGCATGTCATGGCCCGTCTGTTCCGGCAACACGGTGCCATCGGACAAGGTGTAGCACTGCACCGCGTACTCATGCATCGACACCAGCGTGTCGTACAGGGCCATGTCGATGTGCTGGCCGCGGCCGCTGTTGGCCCGGCCCAGCAGCGCCGCATTGATTGCCGCCACGGCATGGATGCCGGTGTACATGTCGCCCAGCGAAATGCGCAGCAGCGGCGGCGCTTCGCCGGGCACGCCGACCATCTGCATGATCCCGCTCTTGGCCTCGGCGATCAGCCCGAAGCCGGCGCGGTGGGCGTCCGGCCCGGTATGGCCGTAGGCGGAAATCGAGCAGTACACCAGGCGCGGGTTGCGCGCCGCGAGTTCGGCGTAGCCCAGGCCCAGCTTGTCCAGGGCGCCGGGGCGGTAGTTTTCGATGAACACGTCGGCCGAATCGGTCAGGCGCTGCATGAAGGCCTTGCCGCGCGGGTCCTTCATGTTCACGCTGACGCCCTGCTTGCCCATGTTCAGCTGCAGGAAGTAACCGCTCTGCTGGTCGTCCAGGGTGAATGCATGCTGCCGGCCGGCATCGCCGCTGCCCGGCCGCTCGACCTTGATCACCTCTGCGCCCAGGGCTGCCAGGCAGCGCCCGACATAGGGGCCGGCGAGGAAGTGGCTGTAGTCGATGACGCGGATACCCGCCAATGGCAATGCCTGGCTCATGCTTCGGCCCTCCGCGGCACCATCAGCCGGTGCTCGCCGCGCTGCACGACTTCGCCGTGCTGGTTGATCAGCTCCGAGGGCAGCACCACGATGCCCCACCCTGGCCGGCTTTTGCTCGGGCGCATCGCCCCCACGCGCATGCGCACGTGCAACACATCGTTGACCTTGATCGGCAGCACGAAGTCCCAGGTCCAGCCCAGCGACATGCCCGGCAGGAAACGGTAGTCGCACTGGGTCTTCAGGCCGTCGGCAATCGACAGCCCGAACAGGCCGTGGGCGACCAGGCAGCCGAAGTGGCTGGCGTTGGCGTACGCCTCGTCGACGTGCACCGGGGTGTGGTCACCGGTCAGGTCGGCGTAGGCCAGGATCCGTTCGCGGGTCACGGTGTAGGTCGGGCTGATGCATTCATCGCCTTCGCGGGCGTCGTCCCAGTATCTTTCCACCACGCTCATGCCTGAACCTCCGAGCGGGGGTCGATGGCCAAGGCCTGGGCGACGCAGGCCGCCGGCAACGCCTGGATGAATTCCACGGCCAGGCCGTCGGGCAGGCGCAACCAGTTACGCCCTTGGGGCATCTCGCTGACGCCGAAACGCTGGGCCGCCGCCAAGGCGGCTTCGAGGTCTTCGCACATGATGCCCAGGTGCGCCATGCGCCCTTCCGGGCCGGCGAAGTCCGGCTGGTGGATGAACTGCAGGCCACCCAGGGTCCAGTACTGCGCAGGCCGCTCGAGGTCGCCCTGCACTTCGCGCATGGTCATGCCGCACACTTCGCTGAAGAAACGGATATGCCACTGGATGTCGCGCACCCAGAACGCGACATGTTCGAGGTAGGCTTTTGGCTGGCTCATGGGTTTTCCCTCTTCTGGTGATCGGCCATGGCGCGTTCGATGCCCTTGATGCAGGCCACCAGGGTTGCGTTGACCGGTGTGGCCACGCCATGGCGCTGGCCCCAGCGCACGACGGAGCCGTTGATGAAGTCGATTTCGGTGATCGAGCCTTTTTCCAGGCTTTGCAGCATCGAGGTGCGGAAACTCGCCGGCAGGCCTTCGGCGGCCAGCGTCCAGGCAGCCTCGGGGCTGGTCAGGCTCAGGCGGATGCCGGCGCGCTCGGCCACGGCGATGGCTTCGGCCACGGCGGCCTTGGCGGTGCTTTCGAGCAGCGGCTCGCTGTACAGCTGGCCGTAGCTGAGCATGGTGATGCCGCTCAGCGCGCCGGTGGCGACGTTCACTAGAAGCTTGTCCCACATGGTGCCGAGGATGTTGTCGCTGACCGTGGTGGCCAGCCCGGCGCCGTTGAAGGCGGCGGCAATGGCTTGCACACGGGGCGTGAGCTGGCCGTCCAGCTCGCCGATGAAGGTCTGCTTGCCCGCCACACCGGCACGGATCGAACCCGGCGCCAGCAGCACGCCGCCGACGTAGGTCTTGCCCGCCAGCACCCGCTCGCGCCCTACCGCCTCGGCCAGGATGTCCTCGTGGCCCAGGCCGTTCTGCAGCGACAGCACCAGCGTCTGCGGCCCGATCAGCGCGCTGGCACCGGCAATGGCCTCGGCGGTGTGGAACGACTTGACCAGCACCACCACCAGGTCTGCCACGCCGACGTCCTCGGCATCAATTGCGGCGTTGACCCGCACCTGGCGCTCGCCGCGTTCGTCCTGCACCTGCAGCCCGTGCAGGTTCATGGCCTCGACATGCGCACGGCCACGGTTCAACAGCCAGGTTTCATGCCCCACCTCGCTCAAGGCCGCGCCAATGGCGCAACCCAGGGCACCGGCACCGAGAATGCAGATTTTCACGTCGCAGACCTCCTGTGGTTTGCGACTACCTTATGCAGCGAGGCTTATTTGAGCTATACAATGGCCTCAATAGCACTATTGAGATTCACAATAATGACCCCGCTCGAACCCTTGCCGGAACCCAAGCTGCTGCAGTTGTTCGAGGTGCTTTACCAGTGCCGAAGCGTGACCCGCGCCGCCGAGCAGCTGGGCCAGAGCCAACCGACCCTGAGCATCTGGCTGGGGCGCCTGCGTGAGCAGTTGAACGACCCGTTGTTCGTGCGCACGCCGGGCGGCATGGCCCCTACCCCGCGGGCCGACCAGCTGATAGGGCCGTGCCGGGAAGTGCTGGAATCACTGCGCCGCCTCAGCGACTGGGCGCCACAGTTCATGCCAGCCACGGCACAACGGCGCTTTCGCCTGTGTGTCAGCGATGCCAGCCATATCACCTTGCTGCCCAGCATCCTCAACCATTTGCGCAGCCATGCGCCGGGCATTCGCCTGGAAGCGGCGCGGATCGATGGCAATACCGAGAGCGCGCTGGAATCCGGTGAAGCGGACCTGGCCATCGGTTTGGTGCCCGGGCTTGGCGCGGGCATGTATCAACAGGTGCTGTTCGAACAGGACTGGGTTTGCCTGAGCAGCGCACAGCATCCGCGGTTGGGCGATGGCATGAGCGTGGCGCGCTACCGGGCCGAGGGGCACGTGCAGATCAGTGCCGGGACCGGGCAGAAGCTGCTCGAAACCGGCCTGGCGCGGGCCGGGATCGAGCGCAGGACCATGCTCGAACTGCCCGGCTTTCTCGGCTTGGGCATGATCGTCGGGACCACCGACCTGGTCGCCACGCTGCCGCGGCACATCGGCCAGACACTTGCCGACATGCACGGGCTGAGGCTGCATGACTGCCCGTTTGCCGTAGAGCGCTTCACCGTCAAGCAGCATTGGCATGCGCGCTATCACCAGGACGCTGGCAATCGCTGGATCAGAGGGGTGATCCGCGAGCTGTTTCAACAGCCGCCAGCCTGATGCTGCACCTCAACGCAGGTAGTCCCGGACCCATTTCACCCAGCAATCGGCGCCTATCTTCACCAGCGCATCGTTGAAGTCATAGTGCGGGTTGTGCACCGAGCAGCCATGGAACTCGCCGGTACCGTTGCCCAGCATGAAATAGCAGCCTGGCCGCGCCTGCAGCATGTAGGCGAAGTCCTCGGTGCCCATGACTTTTTTCGGCATCGTATCCAGCAGCGCACCGTCAGCGAACAACGGCCTCAGGCTGTCACGCAGCAACGCGCTTTCCTGGTCGCTGTTGCACAGCGCCGGCGCCAGTTGAGTGAACTGCACATCGATCTGCACGCCGTAGCTTTCGGCATGGCCTTTGACCAGGGCGTCGATGCGACTGTTGATTTTCTGCTGCGTTTCGGCCGTGTCTGTGCGCACGCTCAGCAGCATGCACGCTTCATCGGGGATGATGTTGTAGACGGTGCCGGCCTGGATCATGCCAATGCTGATGACCGCGTATTCCTCGACACTCAGGTTGCGCGACTTGATGGTCTGGATGGCGCTGATCAGGCTGTTCAGCGCCATCACCGGGTCGACCGACAGTTCCGGCATCGCACCGTGGCCACCCTTGCCGGTGATGCGAATGCTGACGCGCTGCGAAGACGCCATGGTTGGCCCGGCCTGAACCACGCAGGTGCCCACCGGCAAGCCAGGCATGTTGTGCAGGGCGTACACCGAATCACACGGAAAACGCTCGAACAGGCCATCGTCGAGCATGGCCTTGGCCCCGGCCAGGCCTTCTTCATCCGGCTGGAAGATCACATTCAACGTGCCATTGAAATCTCGCGTGGCAGCCAGCTGCGAAGCGGCGGCCAGGAGGATTGCGGTATGCCCGTCATGGCCACAGGCATGCATGCGACCGGGGATCTTGCTGGCATGGGCGAAGGGGTTTTTCTCGGTCATGGGCAAGGCATCCATGTCGGCGCGCAACCCGATGCTGCGTGGACCGTTGCCCACCTTCAACACGCCGACCACACCATGCCCGCCCACGTTGCGATGGACCTCGTAGCCCCACGCCTGGAGCCTGTCGGCCACCAGCGCGGCGGTGTCGGGGGTGTCGCCGCCCAGTTCCGGCGCGGCGTGGATCTGTCGGCGCAGCGTGACGAACTCATCCAGTGCCGCAGCCTCGCACCGAGGCGGTTTGCTCAGGAACGTACCCATGTCACTCGCATCCTTTGTTTTCAGGGAAATAACGGAGGCAGGCCAGGCTGACCACGCCACCCGCCAGGAGGAAATAGGCCGGCGCCATCGGGGTTTGCAGCGCGGCGATCAGCCAGGTGGCCACCAGCGGCGCGAAGCCGCCGAAGAGGGTCACGCCGAGGCTGTAACTGACCGAGGTGCCGAAGGAGCGCCGGGCTTTCGGGAAGCCCTCCATGATCAGCGCGAAGAACGCACCCGCACCGATGCAGGTCGGCAAGATCAACACCGCGACGCACATCATGGCCAGGCCCAGGTCGCGCACCTGCCCGAGCAGGTGGAACACTGGCAGGATCAGCATCACCGGCGTGGCCACCGTCCAGGCCAGCAGGCGCTTGCGCAACTGGTACCGGTCGGCAAACTTGCCCGCCAGCGGGCAGATCACCGCCATGCAGCCGCTGCTGATGCAGGCGATGGCCATGGCGCTGCCAGGCGGATACTGCAAGGTGGTGGTGAGGTAGGTGGGCATGTAGAACACCAACAGGTACATGCCGATGGTCGAACTGGCCATCAGGCCGATGCCCAGGGTGATGCGTTTGAGCAGTTGCGCATCGAGCCCTTGTCCGCCATGCGACACTGGCGTCGCCTCGTGGGTTTCTGGCAGGCGCGTGCGAATGTACCAACCGACCGGGCCGATCAGCAGCCCGACGATGAAGGGTAGCCGCCACCCCCAGCTTTCCAGTGCCACGGGGTCAAGCGACTGGTGCAGCGCAAAGCCGAAGGCGGCGCCCACCAAGGCGGCATACCCCTGGCTGGCGGCTTGCCAGCTGACATTCCGACAACGGTTGCTGGCCGCACTCGACTCCATCAGAAACACCGATGCAGTCCCGACCTCCCCGCCTGCCGACAGGCCTTGAATGAGTCGACCGAGCACCAGCAACAGCGTGGCGAAAATGCCAATCTGCGAATAGGTGGGCGCAAAGGCGATCAACGCGGTGCCCAGGGTCATCAGGCCGATGGTGAGGCTCAAGGCGGCCTTGCGCCCATGCCGGTCGGCATAGCGGCCGATGACCATTGCCCCGATGGGACGCATGAGGAAACCCACACCAAAGGTGGCCAGCGACATCAATAACGACGCCGTCGCCGATTCGGCGGGGAAGAAATGCTTGCCGATCAGCACGGCGAAGAAGCTGTAGATCGTGAAGTCGTACATTTCCAGCGCATTGCCCAGCGAACAGGCGACCAAGGTCTTGCGCGAAGCACGCCCCCCTTGTGCGGCGCTATGCGCGCCGGGCTGCACGGCGGTCGATGCGGGTAGCGGTGTTGTCATTGTGTTCTCCGATGGCAAATCGCGGCGTGCCACGACTATCGGCCAATCGGGCACGCAACACACTTGCAGTTTCGGCATACACCTAACCGAGGGTTAATCACTCCGCGCAGGCCACGGCCAACATGCCCTGAAGTGGCGCACCGTTCGCCCTGCCTGTACCCGCTGCCCCGTTAACGCACACTGAGCGGCCCACCGCACGGCACCTTGTCGGGTGCTGGCAGGCGCTCTGCAGCAGGCGTCGCCGCCAGACGTGGGCAGCGCCAGCAGCTGATTAACCAAGCGGCATAGGGTTGCCGAATAAGCAATCGCACTGAAACGATCTGTTCATCGACGCTACGGGCCACCCCATCAGTGAGTTGGCCTGGAGTCGTGAATGAACACTCGCACTACCTCGATGCTGTTGATGATTCAATGTGCCGCCCTTGCCGTGCAGGCGCACGCCGAGGGCTTCCCGAGCCTGGGCCGGATTGCGCCAGGCTTCGGTTATTACGGGGTGGATAACGGCTTCGATGACAAGCTCAAGGTCTACGGCACCGTGGACGCCTTCACCAGCTATCACGACTCGCAGCACCATTCGGGTTTTCGTCTGGCCGGTGGCGGCGCATGGACCAACAAGCTCGGGCTGTATGCCAGGAAGGCAGTGGGCACCGATACTGTCGTGGAGCTGGATGTCGAAGAGGGCTTCAACGTCAACGGCAAAGCCTTGGAAGGGACCTGGGACACGATCGGCAGCCTGCGCCTGGCCACGCTGGCCTTGCGCTCGCGAACCCTGGGCAAGCTTGAGTTCGGCAAGACCTACAGCATGGGCACCCCGACCTACGCCGACCCGTTCCTCGCCACGTATGGCTCGCCCTACACCTTCCTGGCCCTGCCTGCCGCTGGCAAAGGTGCCTACAACCTGGACCTGCGGCCGAAACATACCCTGGCCTACACCAGCCCGACCCTGAACGGTTTCAGCCTCGGCACCGCAGTGACCTTCGGCTTCGATGATGCCGCCAGCCAGGGGCGTACCGTGCGCGGTGGCGGCGCCAGGCTGCAATACCGCACCAGTACGCTGATGCTGCTGGCCTCCTACAACCTGTATTACAGCGACCCTTGGGACGACGGCGGCACCTCACGCCAGACCGCCAACCATTACAAGAGCCTGTCGACGTTCTACGATTTCGGCCCGCTGGCCACCAGCCTGACCTGGCAACACCAGGCCGTCGACCAGCACGGCACCCCCAGTACCACGCTGTACACCTTCGGCGTAATGGCACCGGTTGGCCAGCTGGACGTGCTGCGCCTGGCCGTGATGCAGCGCCAGGTCACGGCGCGCGACAAGAATGCCCAAGGGGTGATGCTCGGCTACGATCATTTCATCAACCCGCGCTGGGCTGTGTATGGGCGGGTTGGCAAGATCTTCAACCAGCCTGCGTCCTCGGTCACCTACGCTGGCACTCCGCTGGACCAGCTGGGCGACGACCCCGGCAACCTCTCCCTAGGCATGTACTACCACTTCTGACGGCGCCGGGCGGGTGTGCCTGAGCACCTGCCCGCGCAAGCTGTGAAACAGTTCCTGGGCGGGTGCGGTCAGGCTGTGGCGGTCGATGCAGACCAGGTTGACCGGGTAATCCGGAATCAGCTCCTGCACTGCCACGGCCAGGTACTCGCCATCAACGCCAAAGGCAAACCCCTGGTCCACGGCCAGCTCACTGATGGTCATCAACGATTCGGTGTTCTTCAACAGCTTCAGCGCCATCATCACCGACGTGCATTCAATGGTGTTCTGCGGCACCCGCAGGCCGTTGCTATCGAACAGCTGGTGAAACTGCGATGCCGGGTCCGAGAGTTCATCCAGGCTGATCCACGGGGCGTATTGCAAGGTGCGCAGTGACTTGGCGAACTTCTGCTGATTCGACGCATGGCAGATCACCCGCCCCTTGATGCTGCCAAGCGCTTCCCAGTCCAGGTTGAGCCGGCTCAACGGCTGCTGCGAAGTAATGGCGAAATCCAGGCTGCCATCGCGCAGCCGTTGCAGAATCTGACTGGGGCGCAGGTCGGTGATGGTGATCTTCACCCGCGGGTATTTGCGCCGGAAGGCCAGGATGCTGTCGTCGACCCCGTCCAGCATCGCCGTCAGCGAAGTCACCCCGATGGACACTGCGCCCACCGCAGCGTCCTGGATACTGGCCGCTTCGATCTGCAGGCGGCGAATGCTTTCCACCACCAGGTTGGCATGGCGGATGACACGCTTGCCTTCCTCGGTCAGGGCCATGCCTTTGGATGAGCGCTGCAACAGGGTGAAACCGACCTCGCGCTCCAGCTCCTTGATCGACCGGCTCAGTGCAGGCTGGGTGATATGCATGAGCTTGGACGCTTCGAGAATGCTGCCTGCGTTGTGGATGGCGACCAGCGCCTTGAGTTGGTGAAGTTTCAAAGGTCTCTACCTTGTTGTCAGCGGGCCAGTTCCATGCCGCGCACAGATTACCGCAAGCACCACCTGCGCAGTGCAACGTCCGTGCCGCTTGCGTTACCATGGCGGCCCCTTCGTTGAGGTCGCGTGCAATGAGCAAACACGGCCAGACCATCCTGGTCGCCCTGCGCAAGATGATCGCCTCCGGCGAACTGGCCGGCGGTGAACGGTTGATGGAAGTCCCTACCGCAGAACGTTTCGGCGTTTCCCGCATGCCGGTGCGCATGGCGTTCCGCACCCTGGAACAGGAAGGCCTGCTGGTGCGCCATGGCGGCAAGGGTTTCCAGGTGCGTACATTGAGCGTCGATGACCTCACCGGCGCGGTGGAGGTCCGCGGCGTTCTTGAAGGGCTGGCCGCCCGCCTGTGCGCCGAACGTGGCCTGGACGCGCAGGCCATGGCCACCCTGGTGCAATGCCTCGATGAGGGCGACGCCCTGTTCGCCAAGGGCTACATCACCGAACAGGACCTGGCGGCCTATCACGACCTCAACGTGCGCTTGCACCAGGTGATCGTGGCCGGCAGCGGCAACCCGGCCATTGCCGAGGCGCTGGCGCGCAATGACCATCGCCCGTTCGCCTCGGTGTCGGCGCTGGCCTTCGACCGCGACGACATGGCCCGCGAGTACCGGCGCTTCAATTACGCCCACATGCAGCACCACTCATTGGTCGATGCACTGCGCAACGGCCAGGGCGCACGCGCCGAAAACATCATGCGCGAACACGCCAATGCCACACTGCGCTATGCCGAAGTGTTCGGCGCGGCCAGCACGGCAAGTGGCGTCCAGGTGATTTCCAGGGGCGACTAGGCGCACTCTACAGGTCCAGCACCAGCATGGGCGTCCTGGCCCGTGAACAGCACGGGGTGAACTGGTCATTGGCGGCCTGCTCGGCTTCGGTCAGGTACAGGTCGCGATGCTCCGGCACGCCTTCCAGCACCCGGGTCAGGCAGGTACCGCAGACCCCCTGCTCGCACGACACCGCCATCGGCACGCCGTGGCTTTGCAAAACCTGAACCACGGTCTTGTCCGCGGGGATCTCGAACACCTGGCCGGTGCTGGCGAGCCTGACCGAAAACACCCCGTCACCCGCGGTGTCGACTGGCGCGGCGGCGAAGTACTCGCGGTGCAGCTGGGTGTCCTGCCAACCCTGACGGCGGGCATCGTCCAGTACCTGCTGCATGAAGCCAGCCGGGCCGCAGACGTACAGGTGATCCTCCGCGCCGGGCACGGCCAGTACCTGGGCCAGGTCGAGCCGGGTCTGCGGGAGCGCGTCGAAATGCAGATGGACCCGGCCGGCGAACGGTGTCGCCGCCAGGCGCTGGAGAAATGCCGCACGCTCGCTGGAGCGGGCGCAGTAGTGCAACTCGAAGTGATCGCCTTGCAGCCACAACTGCTCTGCCATGCACAGGATCGGGGTGATCCCGATGCCGCCGGCAAACAGCAAACTGCGGCGGGCACCGGGCGCCAGGGCAAAGAGATTGCGCGGCTCGCTGATCAGCAGCCGCTGCCCGGCTTCGACCTGCTCGTGCAGGCAGCGGGAGCCGCCGCGCGATGCTGCATCATTAAGCACGCCGATCAGGTAGCGGTGACGCTCCTGCGGGTGATTGCACAAGGAGTACTGGCGCACCAGGCCGCCGGGCAAGTGCACATCGATGTGCGCCCCGGCACTGAATGCGGGTAGCGGCTGGCCTTGGGCGCAGCGCAATTCGTAGCTGCAGATACCTTCGGCTTCACGGGTTCGGGCTGTGACGACGACTTCAATCATGGCTCACCTTGCATGGACGGCCACCGGGATGGCCGGTCTGGGCATCGACGGGGACGTTTACTGCGCGGTTGCGATCAGCGCTGCAGCGGCGCCGGCCTGTTCTTGGGCGACCCGCCGCTCGAGTATGCGTCGCGCCTGCACGCCGCCCGCATCGATATTGAGCTTGAGCAGGTTGCGCTGCGGGTTCGCCAGCAGGTTGGCCTGTTGCTGTTCAAGCATGTCGAGGTCTTCGCTGAAGATCTTGCCCTGCCCTTCGCGAATGCTGGCGGTCAGGGCCTGATCCTCAGGGTTGAAGTTGCGCGCCATGCCCCAGAAGTACCAGATCGAGGTCTCGGTCTCCGGTGTGATGAAGTCGACCACGATGCTCGACGCTTTGTCCTGGGCGGCCGCGTGGTAGCCCCCTTTGCCGGCGAGCGCCACGCCCACTTCGATCAGGACATGGCTGGGTGGGGTGAAACGGCAGATCTGCCAGCGGTCGACCGGCTGGTCGTCGGGCAGCTGATTGCCCCGCAGCGCCATGCGCCAGAACGGTGGCGCCATGATGTTCTGCATGTGGCGGGCAGTGACCACCTCGTCGCCGTTGACCGTAGTGACCGGCGGTGCTTCGTCGATTTCCTTCTGGCCGATGCTGGAGGCGTGAACGTAGGTTTCGTGGGTCAGGTCCATCAGGTTGTCGATCATCAGGCGATAGTCGCAATTGATGTGGAACAACCCGCCGCCGTAAGCCCACTCGTCACTCTCTGCCCACGGCAGGTGGCACAGGCTGGCGGGGTCGGCCAGTGCCTGATCGCCGGGCCAGACCCAGACAAAGCCATAACGCTCGACCGTGGCATAGGCCTTGTTGCAGGGGAAGCCCCGTACCCGCTGGCCTGGCATCTCGACGGCCTTGCCATCGCCGCCCATGACCAGGCCATGGTAACCGCAGACGAGGTTGCCATGCTCGACATAGCCCAGGGACAACGGTGCCCCACGGTGCGGGCAGAAATCCTCGACGGCGCGGATCAGGTTCTGCTGACCGCGGTAGAACACCATCTTTTCCCCGCAGATCTGCCGGCCCAGGGGCTTTTCGGTGATTTCGTCAGGGGTGCAGGCGACGTACCAGGCGTTTTTCGGGAACATCCGATTCTCCGATTGATTGTTTTTGTGGATCCATTAACAACCAGAAACCGGAAATCAGTCAACAAAAAAGTGGCTTATGGATATTTATGGATCCACAAGCCACTTAAAACGCGTGGCTACTTGCTGGCGATCGACGGGTTGGCCAGCGGGCAGCTCTGGGCGTTGAGAAACCGCGACTTCTTCAGCCACTCCTGCTGCGGGTAGTAGGCAAACACGTAGCTGCCGCGTTGCAGCGTGTCGATCAGCTTGCCGGCGATTGCCGGCCGCACGGCGGGGCAGCCCTGGCTGCGCCCCAGCCGACCGAGGCCGGGTACGACCTTGGGGTCGGCATAGGCGGCTGCGTGCATGACAATCGCCCGCGACATGCTGTTGTCGTTGAACCCAGGCTCGAGCCCCTGAAGACGCAGCGAGCGGCCGTGCTTGCCGCTGTAGGTCTGACCGGTTTCATACAGGCCGAGGGAGGACTGGTAGCTGTTGGGGGCGTTGGAGAACGTCGTCGGCACATCGGCGCCGCTGTTCTTGCCGTGGGCCACCCACTCCTCGAACAACAGCTTGCGCGCGCGCAAGTCGAACACCCACAGGCGCTTGTCTCGCGATGCCTTGGAGTAATCGATCACGGTCAGCAACTTGTCCCCCTCGCTGTGGCTGGCACAGGCATAGGCGGTGAGTGCCAGGTCCAGGGTCGACAGGCTCGCATTGGGCGCCAGTTGCTGCAGTTCGGCGGCGCTGGGCAGGGGTTGCGCATGGGCAGCTTGCCAGGCGCTGAGGAAAAACAGGCCAAGACTGGCCAAAGAGAGCCGTACGGCTCCCCGCAAGGGATCGAACATCGACATGGTTACCCCGGTAAAGGCCGCTCAGCAAGCGGAGCTGGCTTGCGGCCAAAAGCCACCACTTTGCTTGAATTCTTTGGGCTTGCCGATCATTTCTTGACCAATGGCTTGAGTTTTTCACCGTCATCGGTGCTGATCACCGTGAATTTGCCGTCGCTGCGGGTATCCCGGGTCGACGCCCAATCCGTGATCACCAGCATCGTGCCGACATCCATCGCCGCGCGCAGGTGATGGCGGAACTCCGGGTTGATGTCCAGTTGCCCCAACTGCTCATAGGGGGTATCGCCGTACTCCGGGTTGCTCAAGCCCACCACTGACCAACGCAAGGGTAGCGCACCGTCGAGCGCCAGGGCGGACGGTTTTTGCAGCAGCGAATACACCGCCATGCCACTGCGGTGCTGGCTGTTGGCAAGCGAGAGTGCAGGCGCCGAGCCGATCAGCTGGCCACCGCGATAGACGTAGGCGCGCAGGTCGGCGCGGCTGATCAGGATCGACAGCGGCCCCGAGGTCGGGTCCGGGTCGTTCCAGAACTGTTGGTTACTCAACACCAGCGGGCCCTGGGCCTTGCCTGCGCTGACCGTGGGCGCCAGCACGCCAGGGTGGTTGACCTCCACCGGAGCACTGTGGGTATCGGAGACGATGACGGTGGTCGAGCTGAAGCCGGTGACCTCGTACAGCTTCTTGGCAAACTCCAGCGGCAGGCGCACGCAGCCATGGGAAGCCGGGTAGCCCGGCAGATGGCCGGCGTGCAAGGCGATACCGTCCCAGGTCAGCCGCTCCATGTACGGCATCGGTGCGCTGTTGTAGAGGCTGGATTTGTGCTCGACCTTCTTCTGCAGAATGCTGAACACCCCGGTAGGGGTTTCCCGCCCCGCCTTGCCGGTGCTCACAGTGCTGACGCCAATGGCAATGCCATTGCGATAGACGTAGGCGCGTTGCTCGGTGAGGCTGACCACTACGGTCACCGGCCCTGCCGGCGAGACCTGCGGGAACCAGAGAAACTGGCCGGGCTTGAGGCTTTCGAGCTGGCTCCTGAGTGCAGCCGGGGTCGGTACCTGGAGCGGCGCCGCCTCGACCACGGTGGCGGCAAGCAACAGACCCAGCGCGAGCGGTACATGCAACATCGAACTGATCCTCATGGCATCCTGCGGTAACAACGGTGCACGAAAACGTGCACAAATTTCCCACTTCAAAGCGTAATCCACAACGCAAATAACGGCGAGAACCCGCAGAGGGCTTGTAATCCAGCACGTTCATGGTTGGTACGAATCTTGTTTGTATACAAATACAAACAATAAAAGTACACAACCATCATGGAGTCCCGATGGCGTCGATTTCCCGTTCCGATGTTGGCCAGCTTGCCGATCTCCCCGCCGAAACGGCCGGCTCCAGTGCGTCGCAGCTGAGCCCGCGGCTGTACAGTAACGACCTTGCACCGACCCGGGCGGCCAATCGCACCTGGGGGCGCTACAGCCTGTTCGCGCTGTGGACCAATGACGTGCACAACATCGCCAACTACTCCTTCGCCATCGGCCTGTTCGCCTTGGGCATGAGCGGCGCGCAGATCCTCGCCGCCTTCGCGCTCGGTGCGCTGGTGATCTACGGCCTGATGAACCTGTCCGGTTACATGGGGCAGAAGACCGGCCTGCCCTACCCCGTCATGTGCCGGATCAGCTTCGGCATCCATGGCGCGCAGATCCCGGCCCTGATCCGTGCAGTGATCGCCATCGCCTGGTTCGGCATCCAGACCTACCTCGCCTCGGTCGTCCTGCGCGTGCTGCTCACCGCCATCGCGCCGGACCTCAGGCCCTACGACCAGAATTCGATCCTCGGCCTGTCGACCCTGGGCTGGGTCACCTTCGTGGCCATCTGGTGCGTGCAGGTCGCAATCTTCGCCTATGGCATGGAGATGGTGCGCCGGTTCGAATCGCTCGCCGGGCCGATCATCCTGGTCGCCTTCAGCGCCCTGGCGGCCTGGATGTACTGGCGCAGCGGCCTGTCGATCGCCTGGTCCAGTGGTAACGCGCCGACCGGCGCCGGCATGTGGCTGAAGGTGTTCGGTGCTGCCGCGCTATGGGTATCGCTGTACGGCACCATGATTCTCAACTTCTGCGATTTCACGCGTAACTGCCCAGACCGGCGAACCATCAGCGTTGGCAACTTCTGGGGCCTGCCAGTCAACATGCTGGGGTTCGCGCTGATCGCCGTGGTGCTTGCCGGTGCGCAATTCAGCATCGACGGCAAGCTGGTGCAAAGCCCCAGCGAAATCGTCGCCGCCATCCCCAACACCGCCGGCCTGGTGCTGGCCTGCCTGGCCTTCCTGCTGGTCACCGTGGCGGTGAACATCATGGCCAACTTCGTCGCCCCGGCCTTCGTCCTCACCAACCTGGCGCCAAAGGTATTGAACTTCCGCCGCGCAGGCTTGCTCAGCGCCACCATCGCGGTGGTGATCCTGCCATGGCACCTGTACAACAGCCCGGCGGTGATCGTGTACTTCCTAGGCGGCCTGGGCGCCCTGCTCGGCCCGCTGTACGGCATCATGGTCACTGACTACTACCTGGTGCGCCGTAGCCGGGTGAACCTGCCGCAGCTCTACAGTGAAAGCCCTGCGGGCGACTATCACTACCGCGGTGGGGTCAACCTGCGCGCCGTGGCAGCGTTCATCCCGGCCGCGCTGATCGCCATCCTGCTGGCGCTGGTGCCGGCGTTCGAGACGCTTTCGCAGTTCTCCTGGTTCTTCGGCGCCGGGCTGGGTGGGCTGATCCACTACGCCATCGCCAACCGCGGTGTCCGGTATCTGGAAGTGTCTGGCGAAGCCATCGCAGTGGACGCCGCACAGCACTGATCAGGGCTGGAAAAGCAGGCGCCTGCCTTGAGTTCAGAGGTGAGGCATAGCTCGAGCGCCGCCCGCGCGGCGCTCGATCGTATAGGCGCTACAAATTCAACGGCGAAAGAGACGCTCAGGAAGCCAGCGCTTGCTCACGCCGCCGCACCGGTGCCGCAAACCGCTGCGGTTGCTGCCAGGCCAGCTGGGCCTGCACCTGCTCAGCCGCATCCATCACCTTCTGCGCCCAATTGCCGTCTTGCGGGTCGACCACGACCACCCGGAAACCGTGGTCGAAGCCCTCGATCCCGACCCCTTCGGAATCGTCGACGTGCAAGTCGATATCGAACGCCGGCGGGTACTTCGAAGGGGCATTCTCAAGCCGGTGCTGCGCCAGCACATGCTGATGGCGATCACTGTTGACCACGCCGTCGACGTGAATACCGTACAGCATCAGCCAGCGGCGGATATAGGCCGGTGTGCGGCCCGACGAGGTGTAGATCCAGATGCTGCAGCCTTGGCGGCGCAGGTCGCGGATCAACGACCGTGTGCCGCGGCGCAGCGGCTCGCCCAACCAGCGGTGGACGAACGCCGGCAGCTTGCTGTGTTCTTCATCGGCGTGGTGTGGCAGGCAGGCGAGCGTGTCATCGATATCGAAGGATATGCGCATCTGCGGGCGCCTGAATGTGCGCCCGATGGCTTGCCACGCGCGTCGGCCACCGGCCTTGCCTTGCTCCAGCATCGAATACCTTTCCATCATCGGCTCCCCTGGCGGGCCGGCACACCGGTGCCGGGCAGGAAGAACTGTTCGGGTTCAGGCGCCTGCGCTTCGAGGAAGGCGGCGTACTTTTTCTTGATCTTGGGCAATTCGTACAACGCTTTCACACCATGCTTGGCGGAGTTGCGAATGACCGAGGACGGGTTGAAGTAACCCTCGGCGTTGTCCAGCGTCAGCACGAACGGCGGCAGCCCGGCCCGCATCAGCAGATAGCTGACGATGAGCGACCCGGTGCGATTGTTACCTTCGATGAACAATTGCGGCTTGCTGAGGATGCGCACATAGACACCGGCAGCGCGCTTCCAGATCGACTCGCTGCGGTACGCCCAATACCAGTTGTACAGGTCCTTGATGCCACCTTCCACGTTGTTGAAAAAGCGTGCCTCGGTGGCCGCGAGGTGCGGGGCGAACTCGCGGCGGCGCGCCGGGTCGCTGCCGCACAGCACGGTGGCGTTGATCTCCAGCATCAGGTTCAGCTGCTGCAGGTCGAACAGGTCAACGCCCCGTGCGACATAGTCGTCAATCAAGGCATAGCCTTCAAGCACATTCAGCAGCACCTCGTCGGTGAACGGATCACGCGGTTCGGTGAAGTGCTGGCTGAGTTCGCCAAAGCGGGCCTGCACTTCACGCAGTGCGCGCTCTACCGCTGGCAGGTGAAGACGACAGGTCGCATCCATTTCAGCTGAACTTGCCGCTGATGTAGTCACTGGTCAGTTGCTCACGCGGATTCTGGAAGATCTGCGTGGTCGGGCCCATCTCCACCAGGTAACCGGTGCGGGTGCCCTGGGAGATGTCGACCGAGAAGAACGCCGTGGTGTCGGCGACACGGATCGCCTGCTGCATGTTGTGCGTCACCAGGGCGATGGTGTAGTCCTTCTTCAGCTCGACCATCAGCTCTTCCACGCGGCGGGTGGCGATCGGGTCCAGTGCCGAGCAGGGCTCATCGAGCAGCAGTACTTCCGGCTCGGTGGCGATGGCACGGGCGATGCACAGGCGCTGCTGCTGGCCGCCGGACAACGACAGGCCGCTGACCTTGAGCTTGTCCTTGACCTCGTCCCACAGCGCGGCGCCTTGCAGGGCGTGCTTGACGCGGTCGCCGATGTCACCCTTGTAGCGGTTCAGGCGCAGGCCGAAGGCGACGTTGTCGAAGATGCTCATGGAGAACGGGTTCGGCTGCTGGAACACCATGCCGATGTAACGGCGCACCACCACCGGGTCCACGCCCTTGCCATAGACATCCTGGCCAAGGAAGTGTACATGGCCTTCGAAGCGGAAGCCTTTGACCAAGTCATTCATGCGGTTGAGGCTACGCAGCACGGTACTCTTGCCGCAGCCCGACGGGCCGATGAAGCCGGTGATCTGGTTCTTGCGGATCGGTACATGGCTGTCACGCACCGCCATGAAGTTGCCGTAGAAAATCTTGTCCAGCTTGCAGTCCATGACGATTGGCGCTTCGCTGACCATGGGAGCGGCTCTCTGTGCAGTTGATACGTTCACGGTCGAATGCTCCCTTTCAATACTTTGGCTTGCCGAAGATTCGGCTAAGAATGTTGACTACCAGCACGATCATCACCAACACCAGCGAGGCCGCCCAGGCGAGCTCCAGCTGGTTGTCGAACGGCATGCCGGAGAAGTTGTAGATCAGTACGGCAAGCGAGGCCGTGGGGTTCATGACGGCCAGGCTGCCGTCGTGGTAGATCCAGTAGTTGCTGAACAGCGCGGTGAACAGCAGCGGCGCGGTTTCGCCTGCGGCGCGGGCCACGGCCAGCATGACGCCGGTAAGGATGGCCGGCATGCCGGTCGGCAGGACGATCTTCCAGATCACCTGGGCGCGGGTGCAACCCATGCCGTAGGCGGCGTCCTTCATGATCTTGGGCACCATCTTCATGGCTTCTTCAGCGGTCAGCACGACGATCGGCAGCATCAGCACCGCCAGCGCCACACCACCGGCCGGGGCCGAATAGGTACCGGTGGTCATCACCACCAGGGCATAGGCGAATACACCGGCAAGGATCGACGGCAGGCCGGTGAGCATCTTCGCGGCGAAGCGCGAGGCGTTGGCCAGCTTGCTCTCAGGCCCAAGTTCGGCGAGGAAGACCGCCGCCAGGATACCGACCGGTACCGCAATGGCGGCGGCGATGCCGACCATGACGAAGGTACCGGCCAGGGCGTTACCGAACCCCCCGCCCATCTCGAAACCGGTGGGCGGCAGTTCGGTGAACACTTCCAGGCTCAGGCGCGCACCGCCCCGGGTGATCAGCATGTACAGCACGGAAATCAGCGGCACGCTGGCCAACAGGGCCACGCACCAGACCATGCTGGTCAGCACCAGGCTGCGCAGGGCGCGGCCTTCGAAGCGGCGCTGCAGGCTGGGCAAGGCGGTAGTTGCTGCAGAGAGGTCAGTCATTATTTGTTACCCCGCTGGGCGTAGAGCATGATCAGCGACCCGAACACGTTCACCAGCAAGGTGATGAACATCAGGACCAGTGCGGCGTACATCAGTACTTCGATCTCGTTCGGCCCGGCTTCCGGGAAGTTCAGCGCCAGCAAGGCTGCCAGCGTGTTGGCCGGGGCAAACAGGGACAGGGTGATGGTGTTGGCGTTACCCACCAGCATCGCCAGGGCCATGGTTTCGCCCAGTGCACGGCCAAGGCCCAGCACCAGGGAGCCGAAGATGCCGGTGGCGGCCGACGGTACCATGACCTTGAGGATGGCCTCCCAGTGGGTGGTGCCCATGCCGTAGGCAGCCTGCTTGGTCTTCATCGGTACGCTGGTCAGCGCATCCTGGGAAACCGCGGCGATGGTCGGCAGGATCATGATCGCCAGCACCAACGCCGCCGGCAGCAGGCCGGGGCCACTCAGGGAGGTGCCGAAGAACGGGATCCAGCCCAGCTCGCTGTTCAGCCAGGCGGTCAGCGGCCGGATGGCCGGAATCACCACGTAGATGCCCCACAGGCCGTAAACGACGCTGGGGATGGCGGCGAGCAGCTCGACGATGGTGCGAAACACCGCGGCGAGCCTCGCCGGCAAGAAATCCTGGGTAAGGAATATGGCCATGCTGACGCCGAAGAAGCCAGCGATCAACAAGGCGATCAGGGCGCTGTAAAGCGTGCCCCAGATGGCGGGCAGAATGCCGTATTTGCCCTGGTTGACGTCCCACACACTGCCGAACAGCACGTCGAAACCGTGCTTTTCCATGCCTGGAAGTGCTTTGCGTCCTACTTCGTATACCAATGCGAATACCAGCGCGAGAATCAGCACCACACCGATGCGCGCAAGGGCACGGAAGGTGCGATCGACCAGGAAGTCCTTGGTGGACGGCGGCTGGCACGCGGAGTCTGGGTTATCCGGTATGGCAAAAGGTGTGTTCATTTAGCGGGTTCCGGGACTAAGGGCAAACACCCCCGGCACGGCTGTCACACCGCGCCGGGAGCGCCTGAAGGTATTACTGGATGCTTTGCGAGGCTTTGCGCACTTCCTCGACCACCGACGGCGGCAGCGGGATGTAGCCCATCGAGTCGGCGATCTGCTGGCCCTTGGTCAGGCCGTACTCGACCATGTCACGCATGGCCTTGGCCTTTTCCGGGCTGCCGTTGTCCTTGCGGAAGATCATCCAGGTGTAGGACGTGATCGGGTAGGACTTGGCACCTTCCGGGTCTGGCAGGTGAGCGATCAGGTTTTCCGGCATCTTCACTGCAGCCAGCGCTTCGGCACCGCTTTCGGCGTTCGGCACGACGTATTGGCCAGCCTTGTTCTGCAGCGAGGCGAAATCGACCTTGGCCAGCTTGGCGAAGCCGTATTCGATGTAGCCGATGGCGCCCGGGGTCTGGCGAACGGTGGCGGTCACGCCGTCGTTCTTCGGCGACTTGATGAACTTGTCGGTGGCCGGCCAGTTGACGGTGTTGCCTTCGCCCAGGTCTTTCTTGAAGTCGGCATTGATGGCCGACAGGTGCTTGGTGAAGACCGCGTTGGTGCCGCTGGAATCGGCACGCACGACCACGGTGATCGGCATGTCAGGCAGCTTCAGCTCTGGGTTGGCCTTGACGATCTGCGGGTCGTTCCACTGGGTGATCTTGCCGAGGAAGATGTTGGAGTACACATCGCGTGGCAGCTTCAGGCCTTTCGGGTTGCCTGGCAGGTTGTAGGCCAGGACGATTTCACCGGCGGTCATCGGCAGCAGCTGCACGCCTTCGCCGACCTTGGCAATGTCTGCTTCGCTCATGGCCGAGTCGCTGGCGGCGAAGTCGACGGTCTTGTTCAGGAAGTCCTGGACACCTGCGCCGCTGCCCTTGGACTGGTAGTCGACGGTGACGCCAGCAGTGTTCTTGCTGAAGTCCTTGAACCAGGTCAGGTAGATCGGTGCAGGGAAACTGGCACCGGAACCGGTCAGGCGAACGTTGTCTGCGGCAAAGGCCGAAGTGGCGCTGAGCGAGACGGCAACGGCGAGTGCAGCAGACTTCATCAGGCGTATCATGGAAAAAGCGCTCCGTGTGATGGCCGACACACTTTGCAGCAGCTGTGTTACAGCTTTGTGACTGTTGAATGGCAGTGAACCCTTCAATCCCCTCTGGAACGGGGCACACAGTCAGCAGGCTGTCATTGCTTGGTAACCAAATGTGACTCGATACCTTGCCATCAGCTGCCTGCGCTGATCATGAAGCACTGCACCTGGCCGAGGTCAGAGCGCCATGACCATTTCATGCCAGGCCATGCCACCGTGGTCCGAGGGCGAAGGCCGCACATACTGGTAGCCCATCTTGCGGTACAGCTCGACGTGCTGTTCCTTGCACATCAGGTGGATGGTCTGCTTGCCCTGGGCCTGCATGCGGCTGATGAACTCGCGCATGAGCCGCTTGGCGTAGCCCTTGCCCTGGTGGGCCGTGTCCACCACCACCGACATGATCACCACGTTCGGCGCCTGCGGGTCGTGGCCGACCAGTTCCTTGAATGCCTCGTCGGACATCACCACCTCGTGGGCGCAGCCACTGTTGATGAAGCCGACGATGCCGTGGGGGTCCTGGAGCAGCAGGAAGCCTTCGGGGTATTGGCTGATGCGCGTGCGGATCTTCTCCAGCGTGGCCGCTTCGTCGCCCTCGTAGGCACCGATTTCGATCGCGTAGCAGCGCTCGGCGTCAGCGATGACGGGCTGGCGGAATGAGGTGTTGCTCATGGGTAGGCATCCATCAATGAAATGATCGTGCCACTAGGGTAATAGAGCTGAGCGGCAAACCGCGCATTCTTTTCGAGGGCTATGATGGAACGCCTGCTGCGCCCTGCCCTCCCATGATCATGCAGGACGAACGGCGCACTGCCCATTTACCCCTGGAGGACTGGCTCGCATGAAAAAGATCCTGATGGTACTGACCTCGCACGACCAGCTGGGCGACACCGGCAGGAAGACCGGCTTCTGGCTGGAAGAGTTCGCCGCGCCCTATTACGTGTTCGTCGACGCCAATGCCGACGTCACCCTCGCCTCGCCCAAAGGTGGCCAGCCACCGCTGGACCCGAAAAGCGACGAAGCCGATGCCCAGACCGACGCCACCCGGCGCTTCGCCAGCGACACCGAGGGGCAGATGGCCCTGGCCGACACCGTGCCGCTGGGCGAGGTCGACCCTTATCACTTCGATGCGGTGTTCTACCCCGGTGGCCACGGACCGCTGTGGGACCTGGCCGAGGATACCGATTCGAAGACCTTGCTCGAAGCGTTCTATGCCGCCAACAAGCCGATTGCGACGGTATGCCATGCCCCAGGTGTTCTGAAGAACGTGAACACGCCAGACGGCCACCCGGTGGTCAAAGGCAAGCGGGTCACGGGCTTCGCCAACAGTGAGGAAGAGGCCGTCGGGCTGACCCACGTGGTGCCCTTCCTCGTGGAAGACATGCTCAAGGCCAAAGGTGGCGAGTACTCCAAGGCAGCGGACTGGGCAAGCCATGTGGTCGAGGACGGCCATCTGATCACCGGGCAGAACCCTGCCTCATCCGAGGCGGTGGCCAAGGCATTGCTCAAGCGCTTGGCCAGCTGACAGTGCAACGCCCCAGGCGGCCAGGCATGCTGGCTGCTTGGGGCGCAGGCCAGAGTTGGCGAGGCGGTTGATCTGGCTTCAACCTCCAGAGCGCCTAGAACTCCACCTTCCCCCGCCCCGCCTTGACAGTACTGCGCCTGGCTTTTCCTTCCAGCCGTCGGGTCTTCGAGCCGAGGGTCGGCTTGGTAGGCCGGCGTTTCTTCTCGACCTTGCCGGCAGCGACGATCAACTCGGCAAGGCGCGCCAAAGCGTCAGCGCGGTTCTGTTCCTGGGTGCGGTATTGCTGGGCCTTGATGATCAACACGCCATCGCCAGTGATGCGGCTGTCACGCAGCGCCAGCAGTCGCTCCTTGTAGAACGCAGGCAGCGACGAGGCGCGAATGTCGAAGCGCAGGTGCACGGCGCTGGACACCTTGTTGACATTCTGCCCACCCGCGCCTTGCGCGCGGATGTAGGTCAGTTCGATGTCGGCATCTGGCAGATGCACGTTATTGGAAATGGTCAGCATGGCATGGCCCTTGAAATGGCCCTCCATTATCAACGCCTACACCGCTCGCCCAAAGCACAAACCACGCTGCACGTCAGGCTCAGTGCCGGGCTTTCTCATCGACCTCAGCCAAGCGCTTCCTGGTCTCGCGGGTCAGCGCTTCCTGCTCCTTGACCGATGTCGGCGTAATCACCTTGTCCACGGCCTCGGTATCGGGGTCCGGGTTTTCAAGCACCGGGTCCGGCGCCTTCTCGCCGCGCTGCGCCTCCTCAGAAGAAATCGGCCGGGGGACTTTGTCGCCGGTCTTGCCATCGGTGTGCTTCATGAGTTGCTCCTCGTGACAGTGGTGTCTTTTAAGAAGAGCCCTGCGGCACGCAAAAGTTTGATCCATTCGCGCCCGGGCAAACGCCCTGGCAGCCACTGGCGAATCGGATTGAACAGCAACGCCCCTGCGCGCCCTAACGGGAGGTAACCATGCTTTCAGGAGACAGGCCATGATCGACCCCAACCACCCTGACCCGTATGTCGACGAGGTGCCGCACAATCCAGGCGAGCCCGTACCCAAGCCGCGACCCGAACCGCAACAGGAGGCGCCAGACTGGCCTGAGGGGCAGGTGCCGCCAGAAGAGCAATCGGACGGCTGAGTGACGGCATTGCAGTGACGAGCCAAGCCTTGCAGGAGCGCGGTGCTGCCCCCGTGTACAGCACCGACATCCCCGCCCGCCTCGACCGCCTGCCGTGGACGCGCTTTCATACCTTGCTGGTGCTGGCGCTGGGCATCACCTGGCTGCTTGATGGCCTGGAAGTCACCCTGGCGGGCTCGGTGGCGGGCGCGCTCAAGGACAGCCCTGCGCTGCACCTGAGCAACACCGACATCGGCCTGGCAGGCGCCACGTACATCGCCGGCGCGGTCATCGGTGCGCTGTTCTTCGGCTGGCTGACCGACCGCCTGGGGCGGCGCAGGCTGTTCTTCATCACCTTGTTCCTGTACATCGGCGCCACGGCAGCCACGGCGTTGTCTTGGAGCCTGTGGAGCTTCCTGCTGTTCCGCTTTCTCACCGGTGCCGGTATCGGCGGCGAGTACACGGCCATCAACTCGACCATCCAGGAATTCACCCCGGCGCGCTACCGCGGCTGGGTCGACCTGACCATCAACGGCACTTTCTGGATCGGCGCAGCGCTCGGCGCGGCCGGTGCGGTGTTGCTGCTCGACCCGGCGATTGCCGGTGGTGACCTGGGTTGGCGCCTGTGTTTCGGCATCGGCGCAGTGCTGGGCATGCTGATCATGCTGATGCGCCTGTGGGTCCCGGAAAGCCCGCGCTGGCTGATGATCCACAACCAGCCGCAACACGCCGAGCGCATCGTCGCCGACATCGAACGGCATTACCACGATCGCGGGATCGCGATCCCACCGCTTCAAGACCCTCCGCTGAAACTGCGCGCGCGCGACCATACGCCTTTGCGCGAGGTGTTCCAGAGCTTGTTCGTCGAGCATCGGCGTCGTGCCCTGGTAGGCCTGACCTTGCTCAGCGCACAAGCATTCCTCTACAACGCGATCTTCTTCACCTATGCGCTGGTGCTGACCGACTTCTACCAGGTGCCGACGGCCAAGGTGGGCTGGTACATCCTGCCGTTCGCGCTGGGCAACTTCTGCGGCCCGCTGTTGCTGGGCAGGCTGTTCGACGTGGTCGGCAGGCGCATCATGATCAGTTCGACCTATCTGGTCTCGGGGGTGCTGCTGGCCATCAGCGGCTACCTGTTCCAGCGAGAGCTGCTCGACGTGACCCAGCAGACCCTGGCCTGGATGGTGATTTTCTTCTTCGCTTCGGCGGCGGCCAGTTCCGCCTACCTCACCGTGGCGGAAACCTTCCCGCTGGAAATCCGTGCCCTGGCCATTGCGGTGTTCTATGCCTTCGGCACCGGCCTGGGAGGCCTGGTCGGGCCGACCCTGTTCGGCGCGCTGATCGAAACCGGTGAACGCGCCTACGTGCTGTACGGCTACCTGATCGGCGCGGCGCTGATGATCATTGCCGCGCTGACCCAGGCGCTGTGGGGCGTGGCGGCCGAGCGGTGTTCGCTCGAACAGGTGGCCAGGCCGCTGTCGCAGATGAGCGAACCCTGAGCGCACCGTCCGTCCATTCAATGGCACTCCGGGCGCCCCAGGCCTTCAACCCTTCAGGTACACCACGCAGGAGTGAATGCCATGCCACGCGGCGACAAGGACAAATACACCGACAAGCAGAAGCGCAAGGCCGAGCATATCGAAGAGAGCTACGAGCACAAGGGCGTGTCGAAGGATGAAGCCGAGGCGCGCGCCTGGGCCACCGTCAACAAGCAGTCCGGGGGCGGCGAGAAGTCAGGCGGTTCAGGCAGCAAGACCTCCGCCGGCGAGAAGAAGACGGCCCGTTCGGACTCGGCCAGGCGTGCAGCGAAGTCACGCGAAGGGCACGCCCGCTCATCCGGCAGCTCGCTGGAAAGCCAGACCAAGGCAAGCCTGCTCAAGGAGGCGCGCAGCAAGGACATCAAAGGTCGCTCGACCATGACCAAGGCCGAACTGGTGGCAGCCCTGCGCAAAAGCGCCTGACACTGTTGCACAGGCAACAGCCGGCCAACAGTTGGCGGCGATCCACACACGGACGCTCGCCCCCGGCTGGCTGCAAGGCCCTGGTTTGCGGCACTTCCGGGGCTGGCACAACAGCTGCAATGTGAAGTCGTCCGACTACACATCGAGTTGTCCATGCCTAGCGAAATCCTCTCTGCAGCCTACGAAATCCGCCGCCCTGCAGCCCACATCATCAAAGACGACGGCGAGGCGATCGCCGTCGCCCACCAAGTCGCTGCACTGTTGCGCGAAGGCGCGGCCGAACGCGATCGACAGCGGCATGTACCGGCAGACATTGTCGACGCCTTCTCCAACAGCGGGCTGTGGGGCATCACCGTGCCACGGGCCCATGGCGGTGCCGAGGTCTCGTACGCCACGCTCGCGCGCGTCATCGCCATCGTCTCGGCCGCCGACCCCTCGTTGGGGCAGATTCCGCAGAATCACTACTGCCTGCTCGAAGACATCCGCCTGCAAGGCACCGCCGAACAACAGCGCCACTTCTTCGGCCTGGTGCTGCAGGGCCATCGCTTTGCCAATGCCTTGTCGGAAACCGGCGGCAAGACCGTCCAGGACATCCGTACACGCCTGGTGGCCGAAGGCGACGGCTTTCGCATCGATGGGCGCAAAGGCTACTGCACCGGCTCGTTGTATGCCCACTGGATCGGGGTACTGGCGCTGGATGAGCAGGACCGTGCGCAATTGGCATTCGTCGAACGCGGCACGCCTGGCCTGGTGATCGTCGACGACTGGAGCAGTATCGGCCAGCGCACCACCTCCAGCGGTACCGTGCTGCTCGATGGCCTGCGGGTACCGGCGTTCAACCTGTTCCCCAGCTACCGCTCCTACGAGAGCCCGACCCTGGCCGGCCCCTTCGCCCAGCTGACCACCGCCGCCATCGATGCCGGCATCGGCCGTGCGGCGCTGGACGACACCATCGCCTTCGTGCGCCAGCACGCCCGCCCGTGGATCGACGCCAAGGTCGAAAAGGCCAGCGAAGACCCGCTGACCATCATCCAGGTCGGCTCACTGGAAATCCGCCAGGAAGCGGCCGAGGCGCTGCTGGAGCGCGCCGGCCTGGCGCTGGACGCGGCCAGACCGGCACCGGATGAAGACAACGTGGCCCTGGCCTCGGTGGCCGTGGCCAAGGCCAAGGTGCTCACCACCGAGGTGGCCATCGAGGCCAGCAACCGCCTGTTCGAACTGGGCGGCACGCGCTCGTCGCTGACGCAGCACAACTTCGACCGCCACTGGCGCAACGCCCGGGTGCATACCCTGCACGACCCGGTGCGCTGGAAATATCACCTGGTCGGCAACTGGGCCTTGAACGGCGTCAAGCCTGCCCGCCATGACTGGAACTGAGGCCGCGCGACCATGACCAAGCAGATCCGCCTCAATGCCTTTGCCATGAACACCGTCGGCCATCTTTCGCCAGGGCTCTGGCGCCACCCGCGGGACCAGGCCACCCGCTATACCGACATCCACTATTGGGTTGAGCTTGCCAAGACCCTGGAGCGGGGCTGCATCGACGGGTTGTTCATCGCCGACGTGCTGGGCGTCTATGACGTGTATGGCGGCAATGCCGACGCGGCCTTGCGCAGCGCTGCCCAAGTACCGGTCAACGACCCGTTGCAGCTGGTACCGGCCATGGCCGCTGCCACCCGCCACCTGGGTTTCGGCGTGACCGCATCGGTGTCGTTCGAGCACCCCTACCCGTTCGCCCGGCGCATGAGCACCCTCGATCACCTGACCCAGGGGCGCGCCGGCTGGAACATCGTCACCTCTTACCTGGCCAGCGGCGCACGCAACCTGGGGCAACCGCCACTCAGCCACGATCAGCGTTATGCACTGGCCGAGGAATACCTGCAGGTCTGCTACAAGCTCTGGGAAACCAGCTGGGAAGACGATGCGGTCCAGGCCGACCGGGCGACCGGGGTGTATGCCGACCCGCGCAAGGTCCACGGCATCGACCACCAGGGCACCTGGTTCAAGGTGCCGGGTTTTCACTTGAGCGAGCCCTCGCCGCAACGCTCGCCGGTGATCTACCAGGCCGGCGCCTCGAGCCGCGGCCGAGCCTTCGCCGCCGCCCATGCCGAGTGCGTGTTCGTCGCCGCCCCCAGCAAGGCGGTGCTGCGCAAGCAGGTGGCCGAACTGCGGGCGGCAGTGGCTGCCGCCGGCCGCGCGGCCGATGAGGTACAGATCCTCGAACAACTGACGGTCATCGTCGCGCCGACCGACCAGCAGGCGCTGGCCCTGCTCGACGAGTATCGCCAGTACGCCAGCGCCAGCGGCGCCTTGACGCTGATGGCCGGCTGGACCGGTATCGACTTCGCCGAATACGCCCCCGACCAGGTGCTGCGCGACGTGCCCAGCGACGCCATCCAGTCCGCCGTGGAGGCCTTCACCCGCGCCGACCCGACACGCACCTGGACCACCGCCGAAATTGCCGAATATTGCGCCATCGGTGGCGACGGCCCGGTGCTGGTAGGCTCGGCACAGACCGTGGCCGATCAATTGCAGGAATGGGTGGAGGAAACCGGCGTCGATGGCTTCAACCTGGCCAGCGTGGTCGCGCCGGAAACCTTTGCAGCGGTGGTCGACCTGCTGGTGCCGGAGCTGCAGGCCCGCGGGTTGTTCAAGCGTGCCTACCCACCTGGCACGTTGCGCAACAAGCTGTTCGGCCGCGGTGACCGCCTGGGCGGATCGCACCCGGTCGCCGCGCTGCGCCGTGAGGCTCGCCGATGAACGAACTGCTGAGCAACCTCGATTGGGGTGAAATCGCCCAGGCCTGCCTCGACACCCTGAGCATGCTGGGCGCGGCACTGGGCTTCACGGTGCTGTTCGGCCTGCCCCTGGGGGTATTGCTGTACCTCACCGGGCAACGCCAACTGCTCGCCAACGGGCCGCTCTACCGCAGCCTCTCCGTGGTGGTCAACGTGCTGCGTTCGCTGCCGTTCATCATCCTGCTGATCGTGCTGATCCCGTTGACCACGCTGCTGACCGGCACCTCCCTCGGGGTCAAGGGCACCATCCCGCCGCTGGTGGTCGGTTGCACGCCGTTCTTCGCCCGCCTGGTGGAAACCGCCCTGCGCGAAGTCGACCGCGGCCTGGTAGAGGCCAGCCAGGCCATGGGCGGCAGCATCGCCCAGATCATCCGCTACACCCTGCTGCCCGAAGCGCGCACCGGGCTGATCGCGGCCGTCACGGTCACCGCCATCGTGCTGGTCGACTACACCGCCATGGCCGGCGTGATCGGCGGCGGCGGCCTCGGCGACCTGGCGATCCGCTTCGGCTACCAGCGCTTCCAGACCGATGTGATGGTGGTCACCGTGCTGCTGCTGATCCTGCTGGTGCAGGTGTTGCAGATGAGCGGTGACCGCCTGGTAAGACATTTCACCCGACGCTGAATCCCTTCAAGGTATCCCCATCATGAGAAAGACCCTCACTGCCCTCGCCGCCTTCATCGCCTTCAGCGCACAGGCCGCCGAACATCTGGTGGTCGGCGCCACGCCGGTGCCCCACGCCGAGATCCTCGAATTCGTCAAGCCAGCCCTGGCCAAGGAGGGCGTGGACCTTGACATCAAGGTGTTCAACGACTTCATCCAGCCCAACCTGCAACTGGCGCAAAAGCACCTGGATGCCAACTACTACCAGTACCGGCCGTTCCTCAACGACTTCAACCAGACCCGGCATACCGACCTGGTCCCGGTGGTCGGTGTGCACATCGAGCCGTTCGGCGCCTACTCGGCCAAGTACAAGACTTTGGCCGAGCTGCCCGATGGCGCTAGCGTGGCCATCCCCAACGACCCGGTGAACACCGGCCGCGCCCTGGTGCTGCTGGCCGAGGCCGGATTGCTCAAGCTCAAGGACCCGGCCAACCCGCAATCCACCCAGCGTGACATCACCGACAACCCGCGCCATCTGAAGATCCGCGAACTGGAAGGCGCCATGCTGGCCCGTTCGGTCAAGCAGGTGGACCTGGCCTTCGTTTTCGCCAACTACGCACTGGAGGCGGGTATCGACACCAACAGCGCGCTGATCGTCGAGAAAGGCAAGGACCTGTATGTCGAGTACCTGGTCGCCCGCCCCGACAACCTGCAGGACCCCGGTATCCAGAAACTGGCCAAGGCACTCAACTCGCCCGAAGTGCGCAATTTCATCCTGACCCGCTACAAGGGCCAGATCGCCCCGGGGTTCTGAGCCATGAGCCGCTTTCAGCAGCAGCTCCAGCCAGCCCTGGCCCACGTACAGCTGCAGGGCATCCACAAGCGCTACGGCGGGGTCAGCGCGCTGGATGCCATCGACCTGGAGATACGCCGCGGCGAGGTGTTCGGCATCATCGGCCGCAGTGGCGCAGGCAAGTCCTCGCTGCTGCGCCTGCTCAATCGCCTGGAGGCGCCCAGCGCTGGCCAGGTGCTGATCGACGGCCAGGACATTGCCGGCCTGCAGGGCAAGCCCCTGCAGAGCCTGCGGCGCAAGGTGGCGATGATCTTCCAGCACTTCAACCTGCTGGCCAACAGCAGCGTCTGGGAGAATGTCGAGCTGCCGCTGCGCATGGCCGGTGTGCCTCACGCGCAGCGCGCCGCCCGGGTGCGGGAATTGTTGCAGCTGGTGGGCCTGGCAGAACGCGCCGGGACCTACCCGGCGCAACTGTCAGGCGGCCAGAAGCAGCGCGTCGGCATTGCCCGGGCGCTGGTGTTGCAACCGCAGATCCTGCTGTGCGACGAGGCCACCTCGGCACTCGACCCGCAAAGTACCGAGTCGGTGCTTGAGCTGTTGCGCGACATCAACCAGCGGCTGGGCCTGACCATCGTCCTGATCACCCACGAAATGCAGGTGATACGTGACCTGTGCGACCGCGTGGCAGTGCTGGAACAAGGCCGTATCGTCGAGGCCGGCGAGGTGTGGCAAGTGTTTGGCAATCCCCAACACCCTGTCAGCCGCATCCTCCTGAGCGACGCCGCCCTGCCGCGCCAGGCCAGCCACCCCGGTCAGCGTTATATCGACCTGCACTACACCGGAAACCAGCACTTGCAGCCTGACCTGCCGGCTATCAGCGCAGCACTGGGCGAAGGTGTGAACCTGCATTCGGCTTCCATCGAGCCTATTCAAGGCCGCTACCTCGGGCGCTTGCGCCTGGCGATAAGCAACGCGACCCCGGCCGACGTGCTGATGCAACGGGCCAGCCGGCTGGCCGACCGGGTCGAGTGGGTTTGACAGCCCAGGGCCACAGCGTCCAGGCCGCGCAGGCTACAGGGCCATGCGCGCCCTCAGTCGTTCGAGGTTCGGTTATGCCAGTGGGTCATCTGCATGCCGGTGGCCGGATCCTGCGCGGGGACGGGGACGGCAGCGATGCGCGCCAACGCCTGTTGGTGCCTTGCCCGATCGGGACGCTGGATGTCGTACTGCTCCTGCCCGTGCGGATAGGCGCCGACCACCAGAAAGTCATCGCTGGCTTCTACGCAGCGATGACCGGTACCCGCCGGCAACACCAGCACATCCCCCACTTTGACACTCAGCGTCTGCCCCGCTTCGCCGCCAAGGGTGACCTGGGCATGCCCCCTGGCGACGCCCAGGGCCTCGTGGGCGTTGGGGTGAAAATGGTGGTAGTCGAAGATGCCGGCACGCCATAGCGGTGCCCACTGGTGGGCCGAGAACAGCGCCTCGAACGCACTGGCATTGTCCTCTGCAGGGGCAAGCTGAAACCGGTACAGCAGTACCGGAAGTCGGTTGTTGGGTGTGGCCCCGTCATCGTCGAAAAGCAGGGTCTGCAAGTTGCCGCTGGTGGTGTCGATAGCGCTCATCTGCATGGGTCCTGATCAGTGGGTCGATGTGCCTGGGAAGCCTGCGAGGACGACGAGGTTCCGGTCAGCCGACAGACGTGAACACGGGTGAAACTTTCCCGAAGCCGGCCAAGTCCAGACCCCTATCGAGCACATTCTGGGAGAAGACGATGACTGGCACGGTAGGCGACTTTCTGGTGGAGCGCTTGTATCAATGGGGCGTGCGGCGCATCTTTGGCTACCCTGGCGATGGCATCAATGGCGTGTTCGGCGCCCTGAACCGGGCCAAGGGCAAGATCGAGTTCATCCAGGCCCGCCACGAAGAAATGGCCGCGTTCATGGCCAGCGCCCACGCCAAGTTCACCGGCGAACTGGGCGTGTGCATCGCCACCTCCGGCCCCGGCGCCTCGCACCTGCTCACCGGCCTGTACGATGCACGCATGGACCACCAACCGGTGCTGGCCATCGTCGGTCAGCAGGCGCGCGCCGCGCTTGGCGGGCACTACCAGCAAGAGCTCGACCTGCTGTCGATGTTCAAGGACGTGGCCGGTGCCTTCGTCCAGCAAGCGTCCACGCCGGAACAGGTCCGCCACCTGCTCGACCGCGCGGTGCGCACCGCGGTCGGTGAGCGCCGGGTCACCGCCATCATCCTGCCCAACGATCTGCAGGACCTGCCCTACAACGAGCCGCCCAAAGCCCATGGCACGGTGCATTCCGGCATCGGCTACAGCAAGCCCAAGGTAGTCCCCTTCGACGAGGACCTGCAGCGCGCCGCCGACGTGCTCAACGCTGGGCGCAAGGTGGCGATACTGGTTGGGGCCGGCGCGCTGCAGGCCACCGAGCAGGTCATTGCGGCCGCGGAAAAGCTCGGCGCAGGCGTGGCCAAGGCGCTGCTGGGCAAGGCTGTGCTGCCCGACGACCTGCCGTGGGTCACCGGTTCCATCGGCCTGCTCGGCACCGAACCCAGCTACCGGCTGATGAGCGAGTGCGACACCCTGCTGATGATCGGCTCGGGCTTCCCGTATTCCGAATTCCTGCCCAATGAAGGCCAGGCCCGTGGCGTGCAGATCGACCTGCAACCCGACATGCTCAGCCTGCGCTACCCGATGGAGGTGAACCTGGTCGGCGACGCCGCGCAAACCCTGCACGCGCTGCTGCCACTGCTGGAGCACAAGGCGGACCGGCGCTGGCGTGAAAAGGTCGAAAGCTGGCGGGCGCACTGGGACAAGACCCTGGAAAAACGCGCGCTGGTCAAAGCCGAGCCGATCAACCCGCAACGCGTGGTGCACGAGCTTTCCCCACGCCTGCCCGACAACGCCATCATCACCAGCGATTCCGGCTCCTGCGCCAACTGGTTCGCCCGCGACCTGCAAATCCGCCAGGGCATGCAGTGCTCGTTGTCCGGCGGCCTGGCCAGCATGGGCGCGGCCGTGCCCTACGCGATCGCCGCCAAGTTCGCTCAGCCAGAGCGTGCCGTGGTCGCCCTGGTCGGTGATGGCGCCATGCAGATGAGCAACCTGGCCGAGCTGATCACCGTGGCCAAGTACTGGCAGCAGTGGGGCAACCCGCAATGGATCTGCGCCGTGTTCAACAACGAAGACCTCAACCAGGTCACCTGGGAGCAGCGGGTGATGGAAGGCGACCCGAAGTTCGAGGCGTCGCAATCGATACCCGATGTGCCCTACCACCTGTTCGCCATCTCCATCGGCCTGCAAGGCATCTACGTCGAGCGCGAAGAAGACATCGCCGGCGCCTGGGAGCGGGCCCTGGCCGCCGACCGGCCGGTATTGATCGAGTTCAAGACCGACCCCGACGTGCCGCCCCTGCCGCCGCATATCAAGCTGGAACAAGCGAAGAAGTTCGCCAGCACCCTGCTGCAAGGCGACCCGGACCAGGCCGGCGTCATCGTGCAGACGGCCAAACAAGTGCTCAGCTCGGTATTGCCGGGCAAGAAATGACCCACCGTGAGGACCTCCCATGCGTGCAATCACCCCCGAAGACGCCCAGGCGCACCCCATCAGCCTGACACTGAACGGGCAGGCCCGCTCGCTGCAGGTCCTGCCATGGACGACGCTGCTGGATCTGCTGCGTGAGCAGCTCGACCTGACCGGCACCAAGAAAGGCTGTGACCACGGCCAGTGCGGCGCCTGCACCGTGTTGCGTGACGGCCGGCGGGTGAATGCCTGCCTGACCCTGGCGGTCATGTGCGACGGCGCCGAACTGGTCACCATCGAAGGGCTGGCCGCTGGTGACCAGTTGCACCCCATGCAGCGCGCGTTCATCACCCATGACGCTTTCCAGTGCGGCTATTGCACCCCAGGGCAGATTTGCTCGGCTGTCGGCCTCGCCCGCGAAGGGCGGGCTGACAGCCGCGAAGCCATACGCGAGCAGATGAGCGGCAATCTGTGCCGTTGCGGCGCCTACAGCAACATTGTCGCGGCCGTTGAAGAAGCCCTGCCGCTGATGCAGGAGGCAGGCAAATGAACCCGTTCAGCTACCACAAACCCGCCTCCGTCAACGAAGCCATCCACCTCGCCAGCCTGTCGTCACGGTTCATTGCCGGCGGCACCAACCTGGTCGACCTGATGAAGGAAAACGTCATACGACCTGAGCGCCTGATCGACATCTCGGGCCTGCCGCTCAGGGACATCGAAGCCACTGCAAACGGTGGCTTGCGCATCGGCGCACTGGTCAGCAATGCCGAACTGGCCTGGGACCCACGGGTCGAGCAAGGCTATCCACTGCTGTCCCAGGCCATCCTGGCAGGCGCCTCGCCGCAGTTGCGAAACATGGCGACCACCGGTGGCAACCTGCTGCAACGCACACGCTGCGCTTACTTCTACGACACCGGCACGCCGTGCAACAAACGCGAGCCTGGCAGCGGCTGCCCGGCGCGCAGCGGGCTGAACCGGATGCATGCGATCCTCGGTGCCAGCGCCGCCTGTGTCGCCACCCATCCCTCTGACATGTGCGTCGCCCTGGCCGCCCTGGACGCGGTGGTACATGTGCAGGGTACGGGCGGTGAGCGCCAGATCGCCTTTGCGGAGTTCCACCGCCTGCCGGGGAACGCACCCGAGCGCGACCATCACCTGAGCGACGATGAACTGGTCGTCGCCATCGAGCTGCCCCCGCCACACTTCGCGGCGCATTGCAGCTACCTGAAGATCCGCGACCGGGCATCGTATGCCTTCGCCCTGGTATCGGTGGCAGCGGGCCTGACTATCAAGGGGGGGCTCATTGAGCAGGCCCGCCTGGCGCTCGGCGGTGTAGCGCACAAGCCTTGGCGCGAAGCCACCGCTGAACAGGCATTGCTGGGCCAGGCGCCTTCCGAGGCACTGTTCAAGCAAGCCGCCGACCTGTTGCTGCAAGGTGCCAGGCCGCTGAACCACAACGGCTTCAAGGTGCCCCTGGCACAGCGGGCCATCGTCCGTGCGCTGAGTGAAGCCGCCTTTGGCAAAACCTACCCAGGAGCCACCCCATGAATGGCATCACCCCCGTTGTCGGCCAGCCCATAGACCGTGTCGATGGCCTGGCAAAGGTCACCGGGCAGGCTCGCTATGCCGGCGAATACCCTGACACCGTCCTGCTGCATGGCAGCGTCGTCTGCAGCACCATCGCCCGTGGCCGGGTGCTTCGCATCGACAGCAGCGAGGCGCTCAAGGTACCCGGCGTCGTCGCCGTGCTGGACCATGCCCACCGTCCTCGGGTTTCCAGTTACGACGATGACTACAGCGACGCAGACTCGGCCGAAGGCGCGCCCTTTCGCCCATTGTTCAATGACCGCGTGCTGTACAGCGGGCAGCCGCTGGCACTGGTGGTGGCGGAAAACCTCGAGCTGGCCCGCTACGCAGGCTCGCTGATCACCATCGAGTACAGCCAGGAGGCGCACCAGACCGACTTGCTGGCCGCCCTCGATCACAGCCACCCGGCCCCGGCCGAGACACCCGCGCCGCGTGGCGACTTCGCCGGGCAGTTCGCCCAGGCGCCGGTCAAGGTCGATGCGACCTACCAGACCGCCAACGAGCATCACAACCCCATGGAACCGCATGCCTCGACGGTTTTCTACAAACCCGGCGATCAGCTCGAGATCCACGACAAGACCCAAGGCACGCAGAACTGCCAGGACTACCTGCACAAGGTGTTCGGGCTGCCCAAGGACAACGTCCGGGTGCTGGCCGCGTATGTCGGCGGGGCGTTCGGCTCAGGGTTGCGTCCGCAGTACCAGTTACCGCTTGCGGTCATGGCCGCACTGCAACTGAAACGCTCGGTCAGGGTCACCCTCACCCGCCAGCAGATGTTCACCTTTGGCTACCGGCCTCGCACGCTGCAGCGCCTGCGCCTGGGCGCCAATACCGACGGCCGGTTGCTGGCGGTTGCCCATGACGCGATCGGCCAGACGTCTCGCTTCGAAGACTTCACCGAGCACCTGGTGGAATGGAGCGGCATGCTGTACCGCTGCGATAACGTTGCCCTGAGCTATCGCCTGACCCCGCTCGACGTGTACACCCCACTGGACATGCGGGCGCCCGGTGCAGGCTCTGGTGTACTTGCCTTGGAATGTGCGATGGACGAACTCGCCTGTGCGCTCGACATCGACCCGGTGCAATTGCGGCGGGTCAATTTCGCCGACCATAACGGCAACGAAGGCAAGCCGTACTCCAGCAAGGCATTGCTGGCCTGCTACGACCAAGGCGCAAGGCGCTTCGGCTGGAGCGGCCGTACTGCCATACCACGTAGTATGCGAGAAGGTCGGCAACTGATCGGTTGGGGCATGGCGGGTGGCGTGTGGGAAGCCATGCAGATGAAGGCCAGCGCCAAGGCGCGGCTGGACGCACAAGGCCACTTGACGGTCAGCAGCGCGACCACCGATATCGGTACCGGTACCTACACGGTCATGACCCAGATTGCCGCCGACGCGGTGGGAATGCCGGTCGCGGACGTGACCTTCATGCTGGGTGACTCCTCACTGCCCACCGCGCCCTTGCAGGGCGGCTCGTTCACCGTCTCGTCCGTCGGTGCAGCAGTCCTGCAAGCCTGCCAGGTCCTGCGCAGCAAGGTGCTGGAGCACGCACGCGCGACCTACCCTGCCCTCGCCAGCCTGCCCGTGGAAGCGATCCGCTTTGCCGATGGCCACCTGCATTTCGGCCACCAGCGCATCGCGCTCGCGGACATTGCCGCCACTGCGGAAAAAGGCTGCTTCGAGGTACAGATCGATGCAGAGCCGGGTGCGAAGCGTGAGGCGTTTTCCACCGCAACGCACTCGGCGGTGTTCGTTGAAGTCCAGGTGGATGAGGCACTGGGCACGATCAAGGTCACCCGCGTGGTCAGCGCCATCGCGGCCGGGCGTGTGGTCAACCCGAAAACCGCTCGCAGCCAGATCCTGGGCGGTGTCGTGTGGGGGCTTGGCATGGCCCTGCAGGAACAGAGCCAGACTGACCACGCGCTGGGCCGGATACTCAACCACAACCTGGCCGAGTATCACATTCCGGTCAACGCCGACGTCGCCGATGTCGAGGTGATATTCGTCGACGAGCAGGACGATATCGTCAACGAGCTGGGTTCCAAAGGCGTGGGTGAAATCGGCGTGGTCGGGGTGGCGGCGGCAGTCGCCAATGCGGTCTACCACGCCACCGGCAAGCGCATCAGGGCGTTTCCGATCACCCTGGACACGCTGCTGTGAGCTACTGCTTGCGCCCACCCACCTCGATCCACACCGGCGCGTGGTCACTGGCCTTGGCTTCGTTACGCACCCAGGCGTCGACGCCGGCCCGTTTCAGGTAAGGCGCAAGCTCCGGGTTGAGCAGCAGATGGTCGATGCGCAGCCCGGCGTTGCGTGCCCAGTGATTACGGAAGTAATCCCAGAAGGTGTACACGCGCTCGTCGGGGTGCAGGTGGCGAATGGCATCGACCCAGCCCTGGTCCAGCAACTGCTGGTAGCACGCGCGCGACTCGGGCTGCAGCAGCGCATCCTTGAGCCATGAGCGGGGGTTGTAGATGTCCATGTCGGTCGGCACCACGTTGAAATCGCCGGCCAGCAGCGTCGGGTGGCCGCTTGCGTACAGCCCTTGGGCGTGCTTGATCAGGCATTCGAACCAGCGCAGCTTGTAGTCGAACTTCGGCCCCGGCTGCGGGTTGCCGTTGGGCAGGTACAGGCACGCGACCAGCACGCCATGCACCGCTGCCTCCAGATAGCGGCTCTGGCTGTCATCCTCCATGCCAGGCAAGCCGCGGCGGACCTCCAGCGGTTCGCTGCCACGGGCCAGGATCGCCACGCCGTTCCAGGACGGCTGCCCCTGGTAAAGGCAGCCGTACCCTGCTGCCTCCAGGTCCTGACGAGGGAACTGCGCATCCGGCGCCTTGAGTTCCTGCAGGCAGGCGATATCCGGCTGCTCCCGTTCCAGCCAGGCCAGCAGCGCCGGCAAGCGGCTGCGGATGCCGTTGATGTTGAAGGTGGCAATCTTCAGCGCTTTCATGCGTCCGGGTCGCTCACGTGGGCCTGCACGGCATCTTCCAGGGCATGGACATGGGCGTCATCGGCCAGCGCTTTGAGTGCCAGCCAGTCATCCCAGTCGATGGCACCATCGTCGCGCAAGGCCTCCGCCGTGCGAACCAGTTCATGATAGTAGGCATCCGGCGACTCGCGGCGGTAGCTGATGTCATCGTACTGGGCGTACCAGGCCTCAAGCTCGGGGATGCTGCGTTCGATGCTCATGGGTGACACTCCTCGCTGTGCCCTTTGCATGTATGAGCCCTGCACCCTGGCAACGTTCAACCGCGACGTGGTCGGCGGCCTCTTCATCGTCCTGCGCCATGCTCAGGCGTGAGGGCTCGTGCAGCATCAGCGGGAATCGTGCTCGATCCACCCATAGCTGCGGTTGAGCAGCGGGTGGTGCAGCAGCAAAGCGGCGAGGAAAGTGTGGCTACGGGCGCAGCAACGCCAGGATCGTTGATATCAATCAGCTTGCGCCGGGGTGGCGAAGCTGCCTTGGCGCCTCAGGTTTCGGCGGCACACCACCCCGAATGCCCCCCGCAGGCGTCTTCATCCGGCACGCTCAGCAGGCCGTTACGGCAGGCACACGCGTAATCCGCTTCAGCCCGATAAGGGAAATTCAGCGGCAGCCTGAGCTTGTCGCGCGTGTCGTAGAGGTCGTAGCCCCTGCCCAATGCCTTGGGGAAACCGGCCCCCCTCGGCAGGTATTCCTTTTCCAGCGGTAGCGCGGGTACCACAACGAAGCGCGTCTGCATGACCATCCCTCTTCTCGGCAGCTCTTTAGTATTAGTCGCATTATGTGAATGCATCAAGGCAGCTCATGCTTGAATTTCGCCCCACTTTGGCGCCCGCAACGCCCCAAAACCACACACCCCGCCTACCGCTGCACCGGCCCGGCACCCCGCCCTGACTGGCCGTAGCCCTGTCTGCAACGGCCGTCGAACGGGAATCTGACCACCTGGCCATGTTTTTGCTTTGCAAGCTGCTCACCTCCAGCACATCGAGCAGCCCATGTCCGAAACCCCTGCGCACCTGCGCCTCGAGCTACGCGCCATCAGCAAGCGCTACCCAGGCACGCTGGCCAACGACCGCGTCGACCTGCGCATCGCCGCCGGTGAGATCCATGCCCTGCTGGGCGAGAACGGCGCGGGCAAGAGCACCCTGATGAAGATCATCTACGGCGTCACCCGGCCGGACGCCGGCCAGCTGTGGTGGGAAGGTCGGCCGGTGCAAGTGGATGAGCCGGGCCAGGCCCGCAGGCTGGGAATCGGCATGGTGTTCCAGCATTTTTCGCTGTTCGAGACCCTGACCGTGGCGCAGAACATCGCCTTGGCCCTGGGCCGCGAGGCGGGCTCGCCGAAGCAGCTGGCGCCGCGCATCCGCGAGGTCTCGCAGCGCTATGGCTTGGCGCTGGAGCCGGAGCGCCTGGTGCACAGCCTGTCGATCGGCGAGCGCCAGCGGGTGGAGATCGTGCGCTGCCTGATGCAGGACATCAAATTGCTGATCCTCGATGAACCGACCTCGGTGCTGACGCCCCATGAGGTCGAGCAACTGTTCGTCACCCTGCGCACGCTGGCCAGCGAAGGCTGCAGCATCCTGTTCATCAGCCACAAGCTCAATGAAGTGCGCGCCCTTTGCCACAGCGCCACCGTGCTGCGTGCGGGCCGGGTTGCCGGCGCCTGCGTACCTGCCGACTGCAGCGACCTGCAGCTGGCGCGGCTGATGGTCGGCGATGCCGAAGGGCTCGAAGCCAGCTACCCGAAGCGCGCCGGCGGCCTGCCACGCCTGCGGATAGACGACCTCAGCTGGCGCAACCAGGACCCGTTCGGCACCTCGTTCGAGCACCTGCGCCTGGAAGTACGCTGCGGTGAAATCGTCGGTATCGCCGGAGTTGCCGGCAACGGCCAGGACGAATTGCTGGCCTTGCTCAGCGGCGAAACCCGCCTGCACGCCAGCGAGCGTGAACGCATCAGCCTCGACAACCAGCCCATGGCCAACCTGCATCCGGATGCCCGTCGCGCCCTGGGCCTGGCGTTCGTCCCGGCCGAGCGCCTGGGCCACGGCGCGGTGCCGGACATGAGCCTGGCCGACAATGCCCTGCTCACCGCCTTCCAGCAAGGCCTGGTCGAACGTGGCCTGGTCCGCTCGGGCAAGGTGCAGGCGCTGGCCGAGCAGATCATCCAGCGCTTCGCAGTCAAGGCGCCGGATGCCCAGGCCACGGCACGCAGCCTGTCTGGCGGCAACCTGCAGAAGTTCATCCTTGGCCGGGAAATCCTGCAGAACCCCAGGCTGCTGGTCGCCGCCCACCCGACCTGGGGCGTCGACGTCGGGGCCGCCGCAGCCATCCACCGCGCCCTGATCGCCCTGCGCGATGCCGGCGCGGCGATCCTGGTGATTTCCGAAGACCTCGATGAGCTGTTGCAGATCAGCGACCGCATCGGCGCCCTGTGCAGCGGGCGCCTGTCGCCGCTCAAGGCCACTGCCGACACCCACAGCGTGGAGGTCGGCAGCTGGATGGCCGGCCAGTTCGATACCGCGCACGCCGCCACCTGACGAGAACCCGCCATGTTGCCATCCCTCGAACCCCGTACCCAGCAGTCGCGTGCCATGCTGGCCCTGTCACCGCTGCTCGCCGGCCTGCTGACCCTGGTCAGCGGGGCGATCCTGTTCAGCGCCCTGGGGCATGACCCGCTGCTGACCTTGCACACCTTGCTGATCGCCCCGGTCAGCGACCTCTACGGCCTCAGCGAGCTGCTGCTCAAGGCCCTGCCGATTTTGCTCTGCGCCCTGGGCCTGGCGGTGGCCTACCAGGCGCGCATCTGGAACATCGGCGCCGAAGGCCAGCTGCTGATCGGTGCCCTGGCCGGCAGTGCCGTGGCGATCCACATCATCGACTGGGAAAGCCGCTGGGCCCTGCTCTGGGTGCTGCTGGCCGGCACCCTCGCCGGCGCACTGTGGGGCGCATTGGCGGCGTGGCTGCGCACGCACTTCAATGCCAACGAGATCCTCACCACCATCATGCTCAACTACATCGCCCTGGACCTGTTGCTGTATTGCGTGCACGGCCCGCTCAAGGACCCCGAAGGCTTCAGCTTCCCGCAGTCGGCGATGTTCGGCGATGCCAGCCGCCTGCCAGCGCTGTTCGAGGATGGCCGCCTGCATGTCGGCCTGTACTTCGTGCTGCTGGCGCTGGTGGCGGTGTGGGTGCTGCTGCACAAGAGCTTCCTGGGCTTCCAGATCAAAGTGCTCGGCCTCGACCAACGCGCCGCCGGTTTTGTCGGCTTTCGCGAAAAGCGCCTGGTGTGGCTGGCGTTGCTGATCAGCGGCGGCCTGGCGGGCTTGGCCGGGGTGACTGAAGTCAGCGGGCCAATCGGCCAGCTGGTACCACAAGTGTCGCCGGGCTACGGCTATGCGGCGATCACCGTGGCCTTTCTTGGCCGGCTCAACCCGCTCGGCATTCTGGTTGCCGGCCTGCTGATGGCCCTGCTCTACCTGGGTGGCGAGAGCGCGCAGATGACCCTCAACCTGCCGCAGGCGCTGACCGGGCTGTTCCAGGGACTGATGCTGTTCTACCTGCTTGCCTGCGACGTGCTGATCCTCTACCGGCCGCGGCTGACGCTGAATTGGCGGCGTACGCCGGTGGCCGAAACGGCCAGTGCCTGACCTCCCCGACCTGAGGCTTCGACTATGGATCTCGATCTGCTTGGCAACATTCTCTACGCCATGGTGCGTTGCGGTACCCCGCTGCTGCTGGTGGCCCTGGGCGAACTGGTGTGCGAGAAGAGCGGCGTGCTCAACCTCGGCCAGGAAGGCATGATGCTGTTCGGCGCGGTGGTGGGCTTCATCGCCGCCTTCACCACCGGCAGCCTGTGGCTTGGCGTGCTGATGGCGTGCCTGGCCGGCATGCTGCTGGCCTCGCTGTTCGCCTTGGTCGCCCTGGGCTGCCAGGCCAACCAGGTGGCGACCGGCCTGGCCCTGACCATCTTCGGCGTCGGCCTGTCGGCGTTCGTCGGCAGCGCCTGGGTCGGCAAGCCGTTGAGCGGCTTCGAACCGCTGGCGATTCCGCTGTTGGCCGACCTGCCGATCATCGGCCACATGCTGTTCAACCAGGACGTGCTGGTCTACCTGTCCTTCGCCCTGTTCGCCCTGGTCGCCTGGGTGCTGCTGAAAAGCCGGACCGGCCTGATCCTCCAGGCCGTCGGCGAAAGCCCCGACGCGGCCAGCGCCATGGGCCTGCCGGTGCTGCGCGTGCGCACCCTGGCGGTGCTGTTCGGCGGCGCAATGGCGGGCCTTGCCGGCGCCTACCTGTCACTGGCCTACACCCCGATGTGGGCAGAAAACATGACCGCCGGCCGCGGCTGGATCGCCCTGGCGCTGGTGGTGTTCGCCAGCTGGCGGGTGCAGCGGGTGCTGCTCGGCGCCTACCTGTTCGGCCTGGCCAGCATCCTGCACCTGGTAGCCCAGGGCATCGGTGTGAGCGTCCCGGCCAACCTGCTGGCGATGCTGCCCTATGTGGCGACGATCCTGGTGCTGGTGGTGCTGTCACGCGACGCGATCAAGACCCGGCTGTACGCACCGGTTTCGCTCGGCCAGCCCTGGAAAGCAGGTCACTGACGACACGGCGCAAACAAGAAAACAACACAAGACCCACAGGAGTGAACCCTCGATGCATCAGAAGAAAAGCAACAAGCTGCTGCGCACCCTGGCCGCCGCTATCGGCCTGAGCACGGTACTGTCGGCCTCCGCCGCCGACCCGCTTAAGGTGGGCTTCGTGTACATCGGCCCGATCGGCGACCACGGCTGGACCTACCAGCACGAACAGGGCCGCCAGGCGCTGATCAAGCAGTTTGGCGACAAGGTCGACACCAGTTTCGTCGAGAACGTGCCGGAGGGTGCAGACGCCGAGCGGGTCATCCGCAACATGGCCAAGGGCGGCTACGATCTGGTGTTCGCCACCTCGTTCGGCTACATGAACCCGACCGCCAAGGTCGCCAGGCAGTTCCCCAAGGTCACCTTCGAACACGCCACCGGCTACAAGCAGGACAAGAACCTCGGCACCTACCTGGCCACCTCCTATGAAGGCCGCTACGTCGGCGGTTACCTTGCCGCGAAGATGACCAAGAGCAAGAAGGTCGGCTACGTCGCCTCCTTCCCGATCCCGGAAGTGCTGCGTGACATCAACGCCATCCAGCTGGCGCTGGACAAGTACAACCCCGGCACCGAGATCAAGGTGGTGTGGGTCAACTCCTGGTTCGACCCGGGCAAGGAAGCTGATGCGGCCAACGCCCTGATCGACCAGGGCGTCGATGTGCTGTTCCAGCACACCGACAGCCCGGCGCCGATCCAGACCGCCGAGCGCCGTGGCATCTACGCGGTGGGCTACGCCTCGGACATGGCCCACTTCGGGCCCAAGGCGGTGCTGACCTCGATCGTCAACAACTGGGGCCCGCATTACATCAAGAGCACCCAGGCGGTCATGGACGGCAACTGGAAGCCGCAGGACTACTGGGGTGGCCTGGCCGACGGCACCGTCGAGCTGCCGATCAGCGACCTGGTGCCGGCCGACGTGAAAAGTGGCGCCGAGCAGATCATCGCCAGCATCAAGGATGGCTCGTTCCACCCGTTCACCGGGCCTATCTTCGACCAGAGCGGTGCACTGAAGATTGCCGAGGGCGCCGTGGCCAGCAATGCCGAACTGGCGGGGATGAACTACTACGTCAAGGGCATCACTGCACAGCTGCCCAAGTAAGGCCAGCGCTGTCTCTGTGGGAGCGGCCTTGCGTCGCGAAAGGGCCGCAACGCGGCCCCAGAGAATCAGCACAGATGCACAGATTGCCGGGGCTGCTTTGCAGCCCTTTCGCGACGCAAGGCCGCTCCCACAAGAGCCGGCTGCAACTCACTTTACCGGAGGCCGGATGAACACACTGCCCATCATCGACATCGCCCCGCTGTACCAGCACGACCCCGCCGCCCGCCAGGCGGTGGCCCGGCAGATCGACGCCGCTTGCCGGCAATGGGGCTTCTACTACATCAAGGGGCACCCGATCCCGGCTGCGCGCATTGCCGAACTGAAAGCCGCCGCCGAAGACTTCTTCGCCCGCCCGGCCGAGGAAAAGCTGCGCATCGACATCACCCGCAGCGCCCACCACCGCGGTTATGGCGCCATCGCCACCGAGCAGCTCGACCCGAGCCGGCCGAGTGACCTGAAGGAAACCTTCGACATGGGTTTCCACATGAGCGCCGAGCACCCCGACGTGCTCGCGGCAAAACCACTGCGCGGCCCCAATCGCCACCCCGCCATCCCCGGCTGGGAAGCGCTGCTGCAACAGCACTACCAGGACATGCATGCGCTTTCCCTGACGCTGCTCAGGGCCATGGCCACGGCACTGGGCATCGAAGAGGACTTCTTCGACCAGCGCTTCGCCGAGCCGATCAGCGTGTTCCGCATGATCCATTACCCGCCACGCCAGACCGCCAGCAGCGCCGACCAGCAAGGCGCCGGCGCACACACCGACTACGGCTGCGTGACTTTGCTGTATCAGGATGCCGCTGGCGGCTTGCAGGTGCAGAACGTGAATGGCGAATGGATCGACGCGCCACCCATCGAAGGCACCTATGTGGTGAACATCGGCGACATGATGGCGCGCTGGAGCAACGACCGTTACACGTCCACACCGCACCGGGTGATCAGCCCGCTGGGCGTGGACCGCTACTCGATGCCGTTCTTCGCCGAACCGCACCCGGACACCGAGATCAGCTGCCTGCCCAACTGCTCCAGCGCGGACAACCCGGCCAGATACCCGGCCGTGTCGTGCAGCGCCTACATGCTGTCGCGCTTTGCCGAGACCTATGCCTATCGTCGCGAAGCGGCCGAGGCCTGAGCGGCCTCAGTCGGGCACGTCCATCAGCGGCGTGCTCGACAGCTTCACCGCGCCGTCTGCGGTGATCAGCAACTGCTCCTCCAGCTTGACGCCCTCGGCGCCGCCTTGTTCGCCGATGTAGCTCTCGACCGAGATCACCATGTTCTCCTGGAACACCCCGTCGTAGCCCCACGCTTCGAAGTCGACGGCATAGGCCACGCTGGGGTATTCATCGGCCAGGCCACAGCCGTGGACCATCATCATGTAGCGGTTGTGCTCGTACTGCCTGGGTACCGGCCAGCAGCGCTCGGCGAACTCGCGGAAGGTCAGGCCCGGGCGGATCAGGTCGATGTTGTGGCACAGCTGGTCGGATGCCGTGCGCAGCAGGTCGCGCTGGTAGGCGGTCGGTGCCTTGCCCGGGCAGATGAAGCTGCGCGAGATGTCCGAGAGGTAACCGCCCGGCCCGATCATGTCGGTGTCGAAGCCGACCATCTCGCCCGGCTGGATCACCTTGTCGGTGGCGTCCTGGAACCAGGGGTTGGTCCGTTGTCCCGACGTCAGCAGGCGCGCCTCGGCCCACTCGCCGCCGTGGGCCACGTTGGTCGAGTGCATGATGCTCCACAACTGGTTTTCGCTGATGCCCGGCACCAGGTTCTGGCGCATGCGCGCCACGCCCAGGTCGCACACCGCCATGGACACGCGATGGCTGGCGATTTCCTCGGCGGACTTGATCAGCCGCGCCTGCTCCATCAACGGCTGGGCGTCGAACAGCGTGATGCCCTGGGCCTTGAGCCTATCGGCGCCCCACGGGTCGCAGCGGTCGACCGCCAGGCGGGTATTGGTGCCGCCATGGGTCTTGATCAGGTCGGCCATCTCCCGCGCCCACAGCTCGGCCTTTTCATCGACCCGGGGGCCGGCCAGGAAGTAGATCCACGGCGTGGTCGGGCGAATCTCGTCGATGGTCTCGACATGCTCGCTGTTGTGCTTGCTGCTGGTGAAGTCGAACAGCACCACCGGCCCGTCCGTGGCGATGTACACATAGCGGCTGGGGGCATGCATCACCCAGACGCCCAGGCTCAGGGTATCGGTGGCGTAGCGGATGTTCAGCGGGTCGGCCAGCAGGATGCCGGCGTAGTCATGCTGGCGCAGCTGCTCGCGGATGCGGGCCAGGCGATAAGCCCGCAGGGCCTTGCGGTCGATGGCCGCATAGGCCTGGATGATACTGTCGTCCACCGGTACCAGCGGGTGGGCGCGCACGGCCTCGTCGACCCTGTAGTTGAGATGGACCTCATCATCGAGCCGGAATTTCTGCATCGGTGCTTGCTGTGTGGCTACTTTCGCACTCGCCATGACGGTTCCTCGAATGGCTTGCTGTTATGAACGAAGCAGTGAACGAAGACAAACCTCGCAACACCCTCAACCCAGTACGGCCTTGACCTCCAGATACGCCTCGAAGCCGAACTCGCCGCACTCGCGGCCGTTGCCCGATTGCTTGTAACCGCCGAACGGCGCACTGGCGACCCAGGCCGGCTGGTTGATCTGCACCTGCCCCACGCGCAACTCGCCGGCCATGCGCAGCAGCGCCTGGCGGTCGCTGCCTTGCAGGTAGGCAGCCAGGCCATAGGGGGTGTCGTTGGCCATGGCCACGGCGTGCTCAGGCGTCTGGTATGGGATCAGGCATACCACCGGGGCGAAGATCTCTTCGCGGGCAATGCGCATGTGCTCGGTAACGTTGGCCAGCACCGTGGGTTTTATGAAGAAGCCGTGCCCCACGCCGTCGGGCAAGCCCAGGCCGCCACTGACCAGCAGGGCACCGTCGGCCAGCGCTTCGGCGATCAACGCCTGGGCGCGGTCATGCTGGGCCTTGTTCATCACCGGGCCGAGGGTGGTACGCGCATCGAATACATCGCCGACCACCACGCTTTGCGCCGCCTCGCGTGCAATCGCCACGGCCTGATCGTGCAGGTGCGCCGGCACCAGCATGCGCCCTGGCGCCGTGCAGGACTGCCCGGCGTTGCGGTAGGCGGCGTGCACGCCGTTGGCCACCGCGCTCGCCAGGTCTGCATCCGCCAGCAGGATATTGGCCGAGTTGCCGCCCAGCTCCTGGTGCACGCGCTTGACCGTCGGCGCTGCCAGTTGCGCGACGCTGACCCCGGCCCGGGTGGAGCCCGTGAAAGAGACCATGTCGATATCGGGATGGCTGGACAGCGCCTGCCCCACTCCGGCACCGTCGCCATTGACCAGGTTGAACACCCCGGCGGGCAGTTCGGCCTGGTGCAGCAGCTCGGCCAGCAGCATCGTGCTCAGGGGTGAGTATTCGCTGGGCTTGAGGACCACGGTGCAGCCGGTGGCCAGCGCCGGAATCAGCTTGGTGATGACTTGCAGCACCGGGAAGTTCCACGGCGTGATCAGCCCGCACACGCCGACCGGCTCGAAGCGTAGCTGCACGCCGTCGGACTCGCGCTCGAAGGCAAAGCCCTCGAGAATTTCGATGCCGTTGCGGATATGCGCCAGCGAGCCGGCCACCTGGGCCTGGCGCGAGAAGCTGATCGGCGTGCCCATTTCCAGGGTCATGCGCTGGGCGAGCGCTTCCTGGTGCTCGATGCACAAGGCCTCGAAGCGCTTGAGCACGGCCAGGCGCTGTTCGCGCGGGGTGCGCGACCATGGGCCGAAGGCACGCCGGGCGGCGGCGACCGCCGCGTCCACATCCTCAGCGTTGCCCAGGGCGATGCTGCCCACCGCCTTGAGGGTGGCGGGGTTGATGACCGGGCGCCGGGTCCGGCCGCCGGCTTCGACGAAACGGCCATCGATGTAGAAGTGATCGAGGTAGTTCAAAGTCTGGCTCCTGGTTACGCTTGGTGAATGTTGAGCCCTGCACGGCAGGCCGCTGCAGGTGGCTGTAGCGCAGGTTTGACGGCCTGGCCCGGGAGGATCGCCCGGATCACGTCGCGCAGGTGCAGGACCCCTGCCGGGTGGCCCTCGCGCATCACCGCAAAGGCCCGGTCCGGGTCGCCTTCGGCCTGGGCCAGGGCGTGCTCCAGGGTCTGTGTCGCGTCGATGCGCTCGAGGCGGCGCAATTCCTCGACAGATGCCGGCTGCGCCAGGCTTTCCACACGCAGCAGGCGGGCGCGGTTGATGTCGTTGACGAAGCGCTCGACGTACTCGTTGGCCGGGTGCAGTACGATGCTCTGCGGGTCACCCTGCTGCACCACCTCGCCATCCTTGAGCATCACGATGTGGTCGGCGATGCGCAGCGCCTCGTCGAGGTCGTGGGTGATGAACACGATGGTCTTGAACAGCTCGCGCTGGAGTTCCAGCAGCAGGTCCTGCATGTCCTTGCGGGTCAGCGGGTCGAGCGCCGAGAACGCCTCATCCATCAGCAGCACGTCGGCATCGGACGACAGCGCGCGGGCGATGCCCACCCGTTGTTGCATGCCGCCGGAGAGCTGGTGCGGGTAGCGGTCCTCGAAACCGGCCAGGCCCAGCCGCGCCAGCCAGCGCCGGGCATCGGCCTCCACCTGCGCAGCCGGCTCGCCACGCACGCGCTTGGCCAGGCCGACGTTCTGCAGCACGGTCTGGTGCGGCATCAGCGCGAAGTTCTGGAACACCATCGAGATGCTCGACCGGCGCACTTCGCGCAGTTCATTCGCCGACAGCGCCGTGAGGTCGACGCCATCGAGCAGAATTTCCCCTGCGGTCGGCGCGATCAGGCCATTGAGGTGACGGATCAGCGTGGACTTGCCAGACCCGGACAGGCCCATGATCACGGTGATCTGCCCGGCACGCATGTCGACGTTGATGTCGCGCAGCCCGCACACATGGGCGTGTTGCTGCAGCAGCTCGGTCTTGCTCATGCCGGCACGCACCCGTTCGACCATCTGCTCTGGTGCGCTGCCGAAGATCTTGTAGCAGCCGCGCACGGCCATCTTTATTGCCTGGTTCATGGGTTGTACCCCTTGCTCTGTGCGCTCAGCCGAGCCATGGAGGCCTTGGTCACGCGATCGAAGGCAATCGCCAGCAGGACGATGGCGAGGCCAGCCACCAGGCCGACGCCCAATTCGAGGTTGTTGATCCCGCGCAGCACCAGCACGCCCAGCCCCGGCGCCGACACCAGCGAGGCGATCACCACCATCGACAGCGCCATCATGATGGTCTGGTTGACCCCGGCCATGATGCTCGGCAACGCCAGCGGCAGCTCGACGCTGGTCAGGCGCTGCCAGCCGCTCATGCCGAACGACTCGGCGGCTTCGCCGACGCTGCCATCGACCTGGCGGATGCCCAGGTCGGTCAGGCGCACCACCGGGACGATGGCGTAGAGGATGATGGCGATCCCGTACAGCTTCGGCTCGGTGACGCTGAACAGGAAGATCAGCGGGATCAGGTAAACGAACGATGGCAAGGTCTGCAGCATGTCCAGCACCGGCAAGGCGGCGCTCTTGAAGCGCTCGCTCCTGGACATGAGGATGCCGATGGGCAGCCCGGCGAGTATGCAGATCAAGGTGCAGGTGAACACGATGGCCATGGTCTGCAGCGCGTAATGCAGGTGATCGACCAGGCCCAGGGCCAGCAGGATCGAGCCCGCCAGCGCGGTGATGCGCAACGACCGCGACAACCACCAGGTCAGCGCCAGCAGCGCCAGGATCATCAGCCACCAGGGCACCAGGTCGACGACTTTCAGCGACAACTCCAGCAGCCACGACAGCGGCTGGGTCAGGGGGTCGAGCACCACCTTCAGGCCGTCACGCACCGTCAGGAAGCCATGCTCGATGGCTGACGTCATGTCGCGTGTGCGGGGGATGGCCGGGCAGGCGCTGTTCAGCGCATCCAGCGACGGGAACGGCAGGCTGGCCTCCCCCGCGCCTGCCTGGTTGGCCTTGGCCTTGGCCAGCAGTTGCGCCAGCGTCACCGGCCCGCCCTGCGTGCCTGCACTGCACCAGCCCTGCAGGCCGAGGCTCTCGAATACGGCGTTGTATCCACTCATGGCAATGTCCTCGGCGAAGGCCCGCGCACAGGCGGGGCGCTTCGCCACACAGCGGGTTACTGAATGATGGCGTCCAGCTTGCGGCCGGCCTCGTCTGAGACCCAGGCTTGCCAGACGCTCTTGTGCTGGGTCAGGAAGTAGGCTGCGGTTTCATCCGCGGTGGCCTTGTTGCTCTCCTGCCAGGCCAGCAGCTCGCCCATCTGCGTGTTGGTGAAACTGACCTTGCTCATCAAGGCGACAATGTCCGGATGGCTATCGTGGAAGGCACGGGACATGGTGGTCAGCACGGTCGCTGTCGGCCAGCTGGTCTTGCCCGGGGCTGCACAGTCGATGCGCGCATTGCACTTGGCCTTGTCGGCATCCAGCGGCCCCATGTCGACGCTGACCATCGGGTACTTGCCCAGCAGCCCGGTGGGTGCCCAGTAGTAGCCGAACCAGGGCTTCTTGCTTTCGTAGGCCGAGGCCAACGACGCGGCAAGGGTCTCGCCCGAACCATGGTTGAACACCTTGATGCCATGCTGTTCAAGCTCGAAGGCCTTGATCAGGTTGTCGCTGGACACGCGCCCGCCCCAGCCGCTGGGGCCGTTGTTGAACTGTCCGCCCACCCATTCCGGATGGGCCATGATGCCCGCCAGGGTGGCGGCCTCGGGGTGCTGTTCGACCAGGTACTTCGGCACCCACCAGCCATCCTGGCCGCCGTCGGACAGCACATTGCCGACCCTGACCAGCTTGCCCTGCTTTTCCAGGGTGAAGTAGACGTCCGCCACCGCCGGCCAGATTTCCGTGAGGATGTCGGGTTTGCCGGTTTCGGCCAGAGAGGTCAAGGCCGGCACCGTGGAGGTCGGCACCTTCTGTACCTGGCAGCCGTAGCCCTGCTCGAGCAGGAAGCTGGACACCGCGGTGACCACTGCGCCAGAAGCCCAGTTCATCTCGGTAATGGTGACCTGGCCGCAGTCTGCCTGGGCCGAAGCGTTCAGCGATATCAATGCAGCGGTAACAGCGCCAGCAAGGGACACACGCAATCTCATGAGGTTATTCCTTCTTATGACAACGGGTCAGTGAGTCGAATCGGCAGCGAAAAGCGCGTAATGCCAGGATCACCTCCCGGTCCTTCAGCGGTCATTGCGGCGCCTTGCGGCAACCTCGACTCTAGTTGTAACGCACACGCAAGTGTGGGCAATCGCCCGGTACCGCTACTTTGCAGGTGCGACCTCGGCACGCTTGGCCGGCGCCTGGTGCACCGCCCGCGACACGCCCTGGGCGCGCTGGGCATGGCTGGTGAGGATCATTTCGGCGCCTTTCTCGCCGATGGCCAGGCTGATCGCGTTGAGGTTGCCGCTAGGGATCTGCGGAATGATCGACGAGTCCACCACCCGCAGGCGCTGCACGCCGATAACCTGCAGCTGCGGGGTCACCACGGCGGCGGCGTCGACGCCCATCTTGCAGGTGCCGCAGGGGTGGTAACTCTGGCTGGCGTTCTCCTTGAGGTAGGCATGCCACTCATCATCGCTCTGCACGTCCTTGCCGGGTTTGCACTCGCCCAGCACATAGGGCGCGAACGCCTTCGACTGCAAGGCCCGACGCGCCATGCGCCCGCCACGGATCAGGGTGGCGACGTCGTAAGGGTCGCTGAGCATGTTGAACTGGATGCGCGGCGGCGCCAGCGGGTCAGCCGAGCGCAATTGCAGGTAACCGCGGCTGCGCGACTGGTTGACGTTGGGTTGCAGGTTGATCGAAGCCTCGTCGAGCAGGCTGATGCCCTGCGGGGTGTAGGCCGACGAGAAGGCGCCGAAGTGGTACTGGATGTCCGGGTACTCAAGCTCGGGCAGCGTGCGCACCAGGCCGAGGCCGCAGTAGGTGAAGGTGGCCTGGCCGGTACGCGTGAGCAGGAACTGCAGGCCATGCTTGAGCATGCCCGGCAGGTTGAACTCCTGATTGGCAGTGCGCACATTGACGAACGCCTTGACCTGGCAACTGGGGTGCTCCTGCAAGTTACGCCCCACGCCAGGGCTGTCCTTGACCACCGGGATTCCCATGGCCTGCAGGTGTTCGGCCGGGCCGATGCCCGACAGCATCAACAGTTTTGGCGAGTTGATGGCGCTGGCACTGAGGATCACCTCACCGTGGCAGCGTTCGCTGCGGGTGACGCCGCGGTGGTCGAATTCCACGCCCACGGCTGTATCGCCTTCGAACAGCACGCGGCGCACCAGGGCCCCGGTGAGGATGGTCAGGTTGCGGCGCTTCTTTATCGGGTCCAGATAACCCTTGGCGGCGCTGAAGCGCAGCCCGCGGTGTTGGGTGGAGTGGAAGATCGCCGCCCCTTCGGTGTCCTCGGCGTTGTAGGAGGGGTTGCGCGGGACGCCGATCTCCTCCATCGCCTCGAGGTAGACGTGGGCCAGTTTCGGCACACCACGGATCTCGGTGATGATGATGGCGCCGTCCTTGCCGTAGGTGTCTGACACGCCATCACGGTTGCTTTCGACCTTGCGAAAGTACGGCAGCAGTTCGTCGTACGACCAGCCGACGTTGCCCAGTTCCGCCCAGTGGTCGTAGTCGCCGCGGTTACCGCGCACGTACCAGGTGGCATTGATCGAACTCGAACCACCGAGCAAGCGGCCACGAGGCACCACTTCGGCGCGGTTGTTGCGGGTCGGGTCGGGCTCGGCCTGGAACATCCAGTCGGTCTTCGGGTTGCTCATGGCCTTCATCGCCAAGGCCGGGATCTGGATCACCGGGTGCTTGTCGCTGCCGCCGGCCTCCAGCAGCAATACCGTGTGCCGCGGGTTGGCGCTTAGCCGGTTGGCCAGCACGCAGCCCGCCGATCCCGCGCCGATGATGATGAAATCCCAACTCATGCTCCGACCTCTCTTGTCATACGGCCATCTCGCGCAAGGCTTGCCTGTTGTCACGCCATTCGATCATGCATGGGCCACGCCAGCTACTGCCTGGCGGCCGAGCAAGCGGTCCAGGGTGGCCAGGGTGATCTTCAGCTCATGGGCCGAGGTGCCGGCCAGCTGGGCCTTCTGAAAGGCATGCCAGCGGTCGCGGATGGCGATGCGTGAACGCTCGCCCAACGCGGTCAGGCGCAAGCCGCCGTCGCTGTCGCGCAACAGCATGGCCCTGCGCTGCAACTCGGCCAGGGCATCCTCGACATCGCGCTGGCCCAGGTAGGTTTCCCTGGCCAGTGCCTCGACGCCGATCCCGGGGCGGGCATACAGCGAGGCCAGCACGCGCGCGACCGCGACGCTCACGCCTTCGGCCCGGCGATGCTCCTCGAAGGCTTCCGACAGCGCATGGTGGGCATCGAAGATCGACGACAGCAGGTTGTGTTCGGGGCGTGGCTGGCTTCCCGCCGACTCTGGCTCCCCGGACAGGTCCGGGTGCACGTCGGCGATGCTGTACTGGCCCTGGCTGAACAGCAGCGGCGTGCCGGCATAGCGGGCGATGCGGGTGACGCGCCCGACCAGTACCAGGTGGTCGCCACCCTCGAAGGTCTGTTCCAGGGTGCATTCCAGGTGCGCGATGCAGCCGGCCAGCAACGGCGAGCCGTGCATGCCGGGCTGCCATTGCGCGGCGCTGAAGCGGTCTTCCTGCTTGCTGGAAAACAGCTGCGACAGGTGTATCTGGTCGGCGCCCAGCACGTTGATCGCAAAGCTCTGGCACTGGCTGAAGAAGGCGAAGCTGCGCGAGGTGCGGGCAATCGACCAGAGCACCAGTGCCGGCTCCAGCGACAGCGAGGCGAACGAGTTGATGGTCATGCCATTGAGCTGTGCCCCGCTGCTCGCGGTGACCACCGCCACGCCCGTGGCGTACTGCCCCAGGCAACGGCGGAACAGCCGCGGGTCTGCGGCAGGATCACCGGTTTCCAGCGCTACCGGGGTCAGTTCGGTTTGAATCTGGGTCTGCGACATGATGATGTCTCTCCGGGCAGAAATCAGGCGAAGCGGCTTTTCGGCACGCTCAGGCCAAGGTTCTCGCGCAGCGTGCTGCCTTCGTATTCCTCGCGGAAACGCCCGCGACGGCGCAGCTCGGGCAGCACGTACTCGACGAAGTCATCGATACCATGGGGCAGGTGCGTGGGTGCGATATTGAAACCGTCGGCGGCTTCTTCATCGATCCAGGCCTCCATCTGGTCGGCCACGTCCTGGCCGGTGCCGACCACGGTCAGATGCTCCTGGGCCATGCCGATGCGCTTGTACAGCTGGCGAATGCTCAGGCCTTCGCGCTGGGCGGTCTCGTAGTACATCTGCGCGCTGCTGCGCAGCCCTACGTTCTCCAGGTTCGGCGCCGGCACCGGGCCGTCGAGGTCCATCGCCGACAAGTCGCCGAACGAGCGCTTGAGCATCGCCAGCCCCACCAGCGGGTTGATCAGTTCCTGCAACTGTTCGTACTTCTCCTGGGCGTGGGCCCGGCTGGAGCCGACGATGGGGGTCAGGCCGACCATCATCAACAAGTCCTCGCGACGCCGCCCAAAGCCGGCCAGGCGGTCCTTGACCGAGGCGTAGTACTGCTGGGCCGAGCCGATGTGCTGCTTGGCGGCGAACACGATGTCGCAATGCTGCGCGGCAATCTGCTGGCCGACCTCGGAAGTGCCGGCCTGGACCAGGATCGGCCGGCCCTGGGGCGAGCGCTTGACCGACAGCGGGCCACGCACCGAGAAGTGCTTGCCGACGTGGCCGAGCACATGCAGCTTGCCCTCGTCATAGAACACGCTGCTGTGCTTGTCGTGGACGAAGGCGTCCTGGTCCCAGCTGTCCCACAGGCCGGTGACCACCTCGACGAACTCCTCGGCGCGCTCGTAGCGGGTGTCGTAGTCCAGGTGCTTGGCACGGTTGAAGTTCCAGGCCTCCTGCTCCGACCACGAGGTCACCACGTTCCAGCCAGCGCGCCCGGCGCTGATCATGTCCAGCGAACCGTACTTGCGGGCGATATGGTAAGGCTCGTTGTAGGTGGTCGAGGCAGTGGCGACCAGGCCGATGCGCTGGGTGCAGGCGGCGATGGCCGAGAGCAGGGTCAGCGGTTCGAGCTCGGCATTGTGGCTGGAGCGGCACAGCGAACCGGCCGGCACGTCATCGGCGCGAATGCCGATGCCGTCGGCAAGAAACAGCAGGTCGAACTTGTTGCGCTCGGCGGTGCGGGCCACCTCCAGGAACGACTGGAAGTCCGACGCCGCGTCGACCTTGAGCTCCGGGTGGCGCCAGGCCCCCACGTGGTAACCCATGTAACGCATGGAAAGGCCGAGTTTGATCTGTTTCTTGCTCATCCGGTGTGCCCCTGCTGGTCTGTTGCAAAATCCAGGCTGAACGGGCCCGCGCAAGGCCACGGATGGCTCACGGGGAAGGTTCGGTTGACTGGACGTTGATTGGGTAACTTCACCCCGGCGCGAACGGCCGGGTGGCTGCGTTTTCAGGTCAAGGGCCGGCGTTGTTCTTTTCCTGATGCGGCATTTCCTGTGAAGGCAGGCTCATCCTGCCGCGATCGTTCAGGCCTGTAAACGTAGGATTTTCAGTGCTGTTTGCGTAAGAAAAACTTAACCAAAAAGGCGTAATGCACCCTTACGGTGCAGGCCCGGCAACACGGCTTCAATGGGGTTCGCCGAAGGTCTGCTTGATCCACTCGCCGACCTGCACGGCAGCCGTGCTTTCGCGGGCCCGAGCAGGTTTTACCAGGTGAAAGCCGTGACACAGCACCGGGTCGGTGTGCAGCGGCTGGACCAGCAGGCGGTTGGACAGGAAGCGCTCCATCAGCGGCGGGCCGATCAGGCCGAAACCCTGCCCGTCCAGCACGGCCTGGACCAGGTTGGTGTAGGTGTCCACGGTGATGCTGGCTTTCGGCTTGGCCATCGCCACCTGCTTGGAGGCGAACCAGGTCGACCAGCGCGTCAGGCGGTCGTAGGGCCCTTCCAGGTGAATCAGCGGGTGGTCGAACAGGTCCTCGATGCTGCGCGGCGGCTCGCGGTGTTCCAGGTACGCCGCCGAACAGGTCGGGGCGATGCTCTGGCGCACCAGCAGGGTCGACTGCCCACCGGCAAACGGCGGGTTGCCGTACGCCACCACCAGGTCGGCGTCGACCTCGTCGACCGAGGTGCGGTCGAGCACGATCAGGCGCAGTTCGACGTGCGGGTGCCGGGCCCTGAGCGTACCCATGTTGGGCATCAGCCAATAGGTGATGACCCCGGCCGTGGCGCTGACGGTCACCACATGGCTTTCGGGGCGACGGGTCAGCGCCACCGTGGCTTCCAGGGCCATTTCCAGCGAAGCGGCGATGGCGGCGTGGTAGCGGGCGCCCTCGGGGGTAAAGCGGATGGTGCGGTCGAGGCGCTGGAACAGCTTGACCCCGAGGAACCGCTCCAGCCCGTTGATCTGCTGGCTGACCGCGACCCGGGTGACATGCAGTTCGAGCGCTGCACGGGTGAAGCTCAGGTGCCGCCCCGCCGCTTCGAAGGCGATCAGCATGTTGGGCGGTGGCAACGTGGTCTTGAGCGTACTCATCGGGTCGGGTCCTGGGCAGCGACAGGCGCTATCGGACCCGCAGTGTCCCAACGGCAGGCGGTGGAATCAAGCGCGCCGCGCCGCCCGCGACGCCATCAACTGTGCCTGCGTCGCAACCTTCACATCTCGACCTGGGTACCCAGTTCGATCACCCGGTTCAGCGGCAGCTGGAAGTACTTGAGGTTGCTGTTGGCGTTGCGCAGCAAGAAGGCGAACAGGTGCTCGCGCCAGCGGGCCATGCCCTTCTGCTTGCCGGCGATGACCGTCTCGCGGCTGAGGAAGTAAGTGGTGCGCATCGGGCCGAATTCCAGGTCCGGGTACGGGCAACGGCTCAGGGCCAGCGGCACGTTTGGCTCTTCCATGAAACCGAAGTGCAGGCTCACCCGATAGAAGCCATCGCCGAAGGCCTCGACTGCAAAGCGCTTGCCGGCAGTGACCCGCGGCTCGTCCTCGAACACCACGGTCAGCAGCACCACCTGCTCATGCAGCACCTGGTTGTGCAGCAGGTTGTGCAGCAGCGCGTGGGGCACGGCTTCAGGCCGTGCAGACAGGAACACGGCCGTGCCATTGACCCGGAATGGCGGTTGCGCCTGCAGGCTGGCGATGAACAATTCAAGCGGTAACGCGCTTTCGTCCAGCCGCTCGACGATGATCGTGCGCCCGCGCTTCCAGGTGGTCATCAGCATGAACAGCGCGACCCCGGCAATCACCGGGAAAGCACCGCCCTGGAAGATCTTCGGGGCGTTGGCGGCAAAGTACAGGCTGTCCACCAGCAGAAACGCCAGCAACATCGGCACTGCCAGCCAGCGGGGCGCCTTCCACAACAACAGCACCACCGCCGAAGCCAGCAAGGTGGTGATCAGCATGGTGCCGGTCACCGCCACACCATAGGCCGCCGCCAGTGCCCCGGACGACTCGAAGCCGACCACCAGCAGCACCACGCCGACCATCAGCGCCCAGTTGACCATACCGATGTAGATCTGCCCCTGCTCCTCGCTGGAGGTGTGCTGGATGAACATGCGCGGCACATAGCCCAGCTGGATGGCCTGGCGGGTCAGGGAGAATGCACCGGAGATCACCGCCTGGGAGGCGATGATGGTCGCCAGCGTGGCCAGCCCGACCATGGGCAGCAGGGCCCAGTCCGGCGCCAGCAGGTAGAACGGGTTGCGCACCGCCTCCGGGTTGCCGAGGATCAACGCGCCCTGGCCGAAGTAGTTCAGCACCAGCCCCGGCAGCACCAGCAGGAACCAGGCGCGGGCGATCGGCTTGCGGCCGAAATGCCCCATGTCGGCGTACAGCGCTTCGGCGCCGGTCAGCGCCAGCACCACGGCACCGAGAATGGCCACGCCCATGCCGGGGTGGTAGATGAAGAACTTCACCGCCCAGGCCGGGTTGAGCGCCTGCAGCACCTCCGGGCGTTGCACGATGCCGTGTACGCCCAGCGCACCGATCACCACGAACCACAGCACCATGATCGGCCCGAACAGAATGCCGATGCGCGCGGTGCCGTGCTTCTGGATCAGGAACAGCGCCACCAGCAACAGGACTGCCAGGGGCACGACCCAATGCTCGATGCCGTCGAAGGCCAGTTGCAGCCCCTCGACGGCTGACAGCACCGAAACCGCCGGGGTGATCATGCTGTCGCCGTAGAACAGCGCAGCGCCGAACAGGCCGAGCAGTACCAGCATCCTGCTCAGCCGCTTGTAGGGCGCCGCCGCACGGTGTGCCAGCGCGGTCAGGGCCATGATGCCGCCCTCGCCCTGGTTATCGGCGCGCAGGATGAACAGCACGTACTTGAGCGATACCACCCATAGCAGCGACCAGAACACCAGTGACAGGACGCCGAGGACACCGGCGGTATTGGCCTGGACGCCGTAGTGCCCGGCGAAGACTTCCTTGAGGGTGTACAGGGGGCTGGTGCCGATGTCGCCATAGACCACGCCGACGGCAGCGACGAGCATGCCGATGGCAGCGGGCTTGCGGGAATGGGGAGGGTTTGCTGCGACGGCGGACTGGCTCACGAAAGGGCTTCTCTGGACTGGCGGGTAGAAGTGCATGCCATCCTTGAGCATCGCGCGATAAGTATCCCTTCGGGCAAGCAGGCCAGTCGTAAAAAGAGCGTAAAAAAATCAGGGGTTCGCCTTAGGAGATTCAGCGCCTGTGAGACCGAGCGCCGCCCGCGCGGCGCATCGCGGATAAATCCGCTCCTACAGTCTGTTTCGGGCCAGTCCCTCCTGTGAGGTCACCACTGTCCGCCTTGTTTGTCCCCTTCGATAACTGAGGTGGACGCAACTGCTTTCCATTGAATTTCAGTCATGCACCAAGGCGGGCAGCGGTAATTGCACAGGACAGATTGGCCTGAAACAGACTGTAGGAGCGGATTTATCCGCGATGCGCCGCGCGGGCGGCGCTCGATCTCACAGGCGCTGAAAATCTCCCGCCAGGCAAATGTGCTGTATGGTTGTCACAAACGAGTAACCCCCGGAGACCTTCATGTTCCGTGCCTTTGAACGCTGGCTCGACCCCTTCCCGCCCGACGAGGTGCCGCCGCCCCCGGTCGGCCTGCTGCGCTTCCTGTGGGCCTGCACCCGCGGCGCACGCGGCTATATCCTGGCGCTGGCACTGTTCAGTGCCGCGGTCTCGATCTACGAAGCCTGGCTGTTTTCCTTCCTCGGCCAGGTAGTGGACCTGCTCTCCGACTGGCAGGCCGGCGGTGATGTGAGCCCGGAAGAAAGCCGTGTGCTGTGGGGCGTCGGCCTGCTGCTGATCGCCAGTATCGTGCTGGTGGCCTTGCGCACACTGATGCAGCACCAGGTGCTGGCGATCAACCTGCCGCTGCGCCTGCGCTGGGACTTCCACCGGCTGATGCTGCGCCAGAGTCTGTCGTTCTTCTCCGACGAGTTTTCCGGGCGGGTCACCACCAAGGTGATGCAGACCGCGCTGGCAGTGCGTGAAGTGCTGTTCACCCTGATCGAGATCGTGCCGGGCATCGGTGTGTACTTCATCGCCATCATCGCCCTGGCCGGTGGTTTTGCCGCCAAGCTGATTCTGCCGTTCATTGCCTGGCTGTTGCTGTTCGGCCTGGCCATGCTGTACTTCGTGCCGCGCCTGGGCAAGGTCGGCCAGGAACAGGCCCATGCGCGTTCGTCGATGACCGGGCGAGTGTCCGACGCCTACACCAACATCACCACCGTGAAGCTGTTCTCCCACTCCAAGCGCGAGGCGCACTTCGCCCGGGCGGCGATGGAAGACTTCAAGCAGACCGGCTTTCGCCAGATGCGCCTGGTCAGCCAGTTCGAGATCGTCAACCAGGCGCTGGTGGTCGGGCTGATCTTCGGCGCGGGCGGCTACGCCCTGTGGCTGTGGCACCAGGGCCAGGTCGGTACCGGTGCGGTGGCCGCAATCACGGCCATGGCCCTGCGCGTCAACGGCATGTCGCACTGGATCATGTGGCAAATGACCTCACTGTTCGAGAACATCGGCACCGTGCAGGACGGCATGGCCACCCTCACCCGTGGGCCCAAGGTGCAGGACGTGCCGAATGCCGCCGTGCTGGAAACCCGTGGCGGCGCGGTGACCTTCGACAACGTGCGCTTCAACTACAACGGCGAACGCCAGGTGCTCGATGGCCTCAGCCTGAGCATCCGCGCTGGCGAAAAAGTCGGCCTGGTGGGCCGCTCCGGCGCGGGCAAGTCGACGCTGATCAACCTGCTGCTGCGCTTCTATGACGTGGACAGCGGCGAGATCCGCATCGACGGGCAGAACATCGCCCACGTCACCCAGGACAGCCTGCGCAGCGCCATCGGCATGGTCACCCAGGACACCTCGCTGCTGCACCGCTCGATCCGCGACAACATCGCCTACGGCCGCCCGGACGCCACCGAGGCGCAGATCCAGCGCGCCGCCGCCAACGCCCTGGCCGATGGCTTCATCCGCCAGCTCAGCGACCGCGACGGCCACAGCGGTTACGACACCCTGGTCGGTGAGCGCGGCATCAAGCTTTCCGGCGGCCAGCGGCAACGCATCGCCATTGCCCGGGTGATGCTCAAGAACGCCCCGATCCTGCTGCTGGACGAAGCCACCAGTGCGCTGGACTCGGAAGTCGAGGTCGCGATTCAGGAGAGCCTGGACGAGATGATGCAGGGCAAGACCGTGATCGCCATCGCCCACCGGCTGTCCACCATCGCCGCCATGGACCGGCTGATCGTCATGGATGAAGGGCGCATCATCGAGCAAGGTACGCACAGTGAGTTACTGGCGAAGAACGGTACTTATGCGCGGCTGTGGCAGCACCAGAGTGGTGGGTTCCTGGGTGAGGATCAGGGGGTGGCCGAGGCGCTGGAATAACCACTCACTGCCAGGGCAACTGGCTTGCGCAATTTCTGGATCCGGTCCACCCTGTGGGCGCCGGCAAGCGCGGCTCCCACAAGGGATTGCGCCAGCTTTAAGACCATTGCGCAGAGGCATCTGTGTCGGTTTTCAGGTGAGATCTGTACATTGAGTTCTCAATACGCGCCTCGATAATCAGGCCCTCTTAGACCACATGTCGAGGCCTGGTACCGATGAGCACGCATATCCGCAACAGACGACTGACGATCCCACAGCTGGTGGCCATGAAAGGCCGGCAGAAGATCGTTTCGCTGACGGCATACTCCAGCGCGATCGCCAAGGTGATCGACCCCTTGGTCGATTTCATCCTGGTCGGTGACTCCACCGCCATGGTCGGCTACGGCCGCCCCTCCACCCTGGGCATGCGCCTGGATGAAACCATCGCCCACACCCGCGCGGTGGTCGACAGCACACGGCTGGCCTGCGTGATTGCCGACATGCCCTTCGGCAGTTATCAGGAATCCCATGAGCAGGCGTTTCGCAATTGTGCGCAGGTGCTCTCAAGTACCGGCTGTGACGCCGTCAAGCTGGAAGCCAATCAGGCCCTGGCCAGTACTGTGGACTTTCTCGTCGCACGCGGCATACCGGTCATGGCCCACATCGGCCTGATGCCGCAGTTCGTCAATGTCATGGGCGGCTACAAGGCCCAGGGACTGTGCCCTGAAAGCAGCGAGGCATTGCGCGTGGATGCCCGGGCCAACCTGCAGGCCGGCGCTTTCGGCCTGTTGCTGGAGGGGGTCGCAGAGCCCGTGGCCAAGGCAATCACCGACGCCACCGACAAGCCCACCATCGGCATTGGGGCGTCGCCGGCTTGCGATGGCCAGGTTCTGGTCACCGAGGACCTGCTGGGGTTGGGTGGAGACCATGTGCCGCGCTTCGTCAAGCAATATGCCGACGTTGCCCAGGTGATCCGCGATGCGTGTACCCGCTTCGGTGACGAAGTGCGCGGCGGGACCTTCCCCGAGATGCGCCACTGCTATGGCGTCTGAGCTTTTTCCTGGATGGATTCGTCCTGGATCGCCTTGACCAGGCATAGCAGCGCCCGGGGAATGTCCTTGCTCCAGTCCAGCGTGTAGCACAGCCGCAGGTGACTGCGCCAAAGGCCACTCTGGCTGAAGATTTCCCCAGGCGCGATGACGATACGCTGCGTCAGCAAGCGCTCGAAGACCCGGCGCATTTCCACCGGCCGGGTCGACTCCAGCCAGAAGCTCGCACCACCTTGCGGCTCGATAATGCGCAGGCATCCCTGGCCGTGAGCTCCCAGAAGGTCTTTCATATGCTCCATGCGCTCGCGCAGCATGGCGCGCAGCGTTTGCACATGTTGCTCGACCCGACGTGAGGTGAACAGCTTGGCGATGGCCTTCTGGCGGATAGGCGACAGGCGAAAGGCACGCTCCAGGAACAAGTGTTGCAGCCGCTCGGTATGGCGCCGGCATAGCAGGTAACCATAGGGTGCTTCCGAACCGATCACCTTGTCGAAGGTGGAGAACACCAGCAGCCGGTCAGGTTCCGCGAAATCGCGATAGCGGGGTGCCCCGGCCTGGAAGCAGAACTCACCATAGCCATCGTTCTCGAATAGCCACACATCCTGCTCGGCCAACCAACGGCATATCTGCTGCTTGTCCGCCGCTGGCATCAGACCGCCCTGCGGCACGCTGGTCGCCGACGACAACACGGCCAGGCGCACCGGCTCGCTCCTCAGCACCTGCCGAAGTTGCGCCAGGTCGAAGCAGCCATCCTCGCCCAGCGGCACTTCGATGATGGTCATGCGTGCAGCCAGCAGCTGCCTGAGCACCGCCCAGCTACACGGAGACTCGACCAACGCGACCTTGCCTTCGAGGTCCAGCGCGCGTAACGAAAGTTCCAGGATGCTGCGCAGGTCAGAGCCGACGAACACATGTTCGGCCTGCCAGCAGCGATGCGCCGAACGGGTGTAGAGGTCTGCCAGCACGCTGCGCAACTCCATCTCGCCGAACGGTTGGTACAACGGCGCGTGTGACCGCGGGTACTGGCGCGCGAGTTCGCGCTCGATCATCAGCAACGGTTTTTCCAGCGACAGCAGCATGGCCGGGGCATCACTGCTCAGAGCCAGCATGCCGGGCTGACGGGCACAGGAGAACACGGTGTCGAGCAGGCTCGGTGAACGCTCGACAAGCAATGGCGTGCTGCTGGCCCGGGTGTAATAGCCGAGCTTGGGGCGTGCATAAACCCGCCCTTCATCTTCGAGCAGCGAATAGGCGTACTTGGTGCTGGAGACGGAAACATTCAAGCGCAGGGCCAGTTGGCGCAGCGACGGCAGACGCTGCTCGACATCAGACGGTGCTGCTTCGATCCAGTCGAGCAAATAGCGGTAGACCGCCTGGTAGGTGTAGCTGGATTTGTTGCTTTTCTTCGCATCCATACTCAAGCATCACTTGGCAAATGCTGCCTCAGGTTTACACGGGGATACCGCGCATCACCTGACAGGGGCGGAGCAGCCATCGCCATGCAAGCATTTGGCTGGGTATGGATGACCCAGAAAGTTGGATATGAGTGCCTGTCCCGTCTCGCTGATGCGCAGCGACACGCCGAGACTAGAGCCCTGCACTTTCGACCGCAACGGATAAAGGATGCAAGCGCCAATTTAGGAAAAGGACTACAGTTGAGCGGATTATTTCCACTTCCCTACTTTATGAAACGAAGTTTTGTACACCTCCTCATAGCGCCATAGCAGGTCGGAGGAGAGGCCGTTCTCGTAGCCAGCAATCCCTCCCCCATTCGCTTCTGACGTCTGGATATGCTTCAACTCGGCTTGCTTTCGCCACTGAGCACATCCACGGCCTTTACCACGATACATCTCGACCTTGAGCACAGCGTAAGCGCTCTACCCAGCGCGGCCCATCGATCACGTTGATGAATACTATCGAGCGGCTCGCCTGTCGACGTCCCGCTGCCGGCTTTTATAATCGCCTTCAATTTTCCCTCCCCCTTCGCCTGCAACAGGCGACCTCACCTTGGAATCAGGAACATGCCAAGCGTCAGTCAGGCCTCTCACGGCCGTCCCGAGCATGATCAACAGAGCGTCAGGCAACAGTGGCTGGCGATTCTCTCAGTCGCCGTCGGTGCCTTCGCCCTGGTCACCAGCGAGTTTCTGCCGGTGGGCGTGCTCAACGATGTAGCCAGCGACCTGGGCATCAGCGCCGGCCATGCCGGGCTGATGGTGACCCTGCCCGGCATCATGGCGGCCCTCGCCGCGCCGCTGCTGTCGGTGGGCATCGGCGCCCTCGACCGGCGCTACCTGCTGATCGGCCTGACGCTGATCATGATCATCGCCAACGCGGTGGTGGCCTACGCCAGCGACTTCAGCCTGCTGCTGTTCGGTCGCGTACTGCTGGGCATCAGCATCGGTGGCTTCTGGGCCACCGCCATTGCCCTCAGCGGCCGCCTCGCGCCCAAGGGAGTGAGCGTGGCCCGCGCCACCTCGATCATCATGGCCGGTGTAACCCTGGCCACCGTGCTGGGCGTGCCCGTGGGCACCTGGCTGAGTGGCCTGATGGGCTGGCGCATGACCTTCCTGGCCACCGCGCTGCTCGGCGTACCGGTACTGGTGGCGCAGCTGTTGCTGCTGCCGCGGCTCAACCCGGACAAGGCGATCCGTGTCAGTGACCTGCCGGCGCTGTTCATCAACCCGCAAGCCCGGGTCGGCTTGATCGCCGTGCTGCTGATCGGCCTGGCGCACTTTGCCGCGTACACCTATGTCGCGCCGTTCTTCAAGCAGAGTTCCGGCTTCGATGGCTCGACCATCGGTTCCCTGCTGCTGCTCTACGGCGCAGCCGGGGTGATCGGCAACCTGTTCGCCGGCTATGCCGCCAACCAGAGCGTGCGCCACACGCTGTTGCTGGTGGCGGTGATGATTGGCGTCAGCACCGCGCTGTTCCCCTACTTCGCCACCGGCCTCACCGGCGCGGCGATGCTGATCGCGCTCTGGGGCTTCGCCTTTGGTGCGTTCCCGGCCTGCGCCAGCATCTGGATGTTCGTCGTGGCCCCCAAGGACGTCGAGCGCGGCATGCCGCTGTTCGTGGCCATGTTCCAGGTGATCATCGCCCTGGGCTCGTTCTTCGGTGGGCGCATCGTCGACCAGCTGGGCAGCTCGGTGCTGCTGAGCCTGGCCACGGCACTGGTGGGCTGCGGGTTCGTCACGGTATGGGGGCTGGGGCGCAAGGTCAGCAACAGCCTGGCGGCGCAGGCTGGTTGAGGGGATGACCGTTCGCGATGGATCGCGGGACTCTAGCAGGCGTCGGGGACTTGATGCAGATTCATCTCCAGCCAATCGGCAAGCGCGGCGACATGGGTCGCCGCTTGCTCACCCAAAGGCGTCAGATCGTACTCGAGACCCTCAGGCATACCGGCTGGACGGTCACCCTCCCCGAGGCGTGGCCCGTGCGCTGAACCATTCCGAAGACTTCGTCATCTATCCCTTGCCGGTGGAGATGCCGGGGGTCGAATCCACGGTTCACTGGCATGCTGCCTACGATGCCGATGCCGGCAATCGGTGGTTCAGGACATTTCTATTCGAAACCTTGCGCAGGTAGGGTGAGGTTTACCTGCGCGGCGGGGTCCACTGGGTCAGGAGACGTTGATGACGACTTTGCCGAAGGCGCCCCTCGCCAGGTGTTCGAACGCGTGGTGCACCTCGTTGAACGAATAGACCCGATCGATCACCGGACGAATCGCGTGTTCGTTGAGGAATGCGTTCATGCGGTCGAACGATGAACGCGGCGCCACGGCGATGCCCCGTATCGTGGTCTGTCGAAAGATAAGCGGCATGAGGGCCAATGATGTGGATTGACCGGTCAGAAAACCAACCTGGGCGATTTTGCCGGCGGCCTTGGTTGCCAGAACAGACTGGTTCAGGCCCTCCCCACCTGCCACATCCAGAAGCAAGTCGACGCCTTTGCCAGCGGTGAGCTTCAGGACTTCCTCCTCCCAGCGCGGGTAGGTCCGATAGTTGATGCCAGCCACCGCGCCGAGCTTTTTCACCGCCTCCAGGTTCGCATCGCTGCTGGAGGTGACGATCACCTTGGCCCCCAGTGCAGTGGCCAACTGAACGGCAAAAATCGATACCCCGCCGGTGCCCTGCACCAGTACCGTCTGGCCGGGCTGGACCTGGCCATAGTCGACCAACGAATACCATGCGGTCAGTGCCGCAATCGGCAGCGTTGACGCTTCTTCGTCGGACAGGTTGTCTGGGGCACGCACAGCGCTTTGCTCATCAATGATCATGAATTCGGCCAGGCCACCTGGCAGCGGCATGCCGAAGCAGTAGGCCGGTTCGTCAGGCCCTGGCTCACCGTCGATCCAGCGCGAGTACAGATGCGAATTGACACGGTCGCCCACCTTGAACCTGCTGACGCCCTCCCCCACGGCAACCACTGTGCCCGACGCATCGCTGACCGGTATCAATGGCTTGGGTACCAGGTGAGGTTCGTAAAAGCCCTCGACGATGGCCTTGTCACGATAATTGAGCGAAACGGCGCCGATCTTGACCAGCAACTCGCCTGCCTTGGGGGTGGGTGTGTCGACTTCGCCGAGTGCCAGATTATCCAGCCCGAAATCGTTCAAAAGCCATGCTTTCATGTGCCTGTCTCCAGTTGGTGTGTGCCACTGGCGACATCTTCCCAACGAAGGGAGGCTCGATAAATGCCACGCCAGGCAAAGGATTGTTATTTTCAGAGGCAACAATCACACTTTGCACATCAGCCAAACCGGCAACAAACAATCGATTTGAGAAGACGCGATGGAACTGCTCCAGTCCATGCAAGTGTTCACCCGGCTAGCCGAACTCGGCAGTTTTACCCGCGCAGCGGACGCCATGCAGATTGGCCGTCCGCAAGTCACCCGGGCAATTCAGGAATTGGAAACCTCGCTGGGGGTGAGGCTGTTCCAACGCACCACCCGTACAGTCAGGCTCACCCCAGAAGGAGAAAAGTACTACGCGCGCGCTACGCAGATTCTTGCAGACGTGGCGGCTGCTTCGACGATGTTCTCGTCGCCAGGTTCGACCTTGCGCGGTCGATTGCGGGTTGATATCCCCACCGCGTTTTCGCAGCCTGCGCTGATAGAGCGATTGAAAGCTTTTTCCGATTTGCATCCTGCCATCGAGTTGGCGCTTGGGGTCACGGACAGGACCGTCGACCTGGTCGCAGAAGGCGTAGATTGCGTGCTGCGAATAGGGCCATTGCCCAGCTCCAGCCTGGTGGCCGCCCGTATCGGCATGGCTACCATGGTGACGTGCGCGGCGCCGCGCTACCTGCGCGAACATGGCGAGCCGAAAAGCCTGGAGGAGCTGAGCGCGCACCTCGGCGTGACCTTTATTTCCGGGCAGAACCAGCGCCCACTGGCGTGGCACTTCATGGATGCCGGTCAGGAGCATTCCTTCATCAGCCGTCAGGGCATCACGGTCAACGAATCCAATGCCTATGTTCAATGTGGCGTAGCGGGCTTCGGCTTGCTCCAAGCCCCTGGCATCGTGCTGGAGCGGTTTCTGGCGGACGGCACGCTGACGGAGGTGTTGCAAGCCTACCGTCCGCCGCCCAGACCCGTATCAGTGCTGTACCCCAGCCGATCGCACCTGGCGCCGCAGGTCGAGGCATTTGTTTGCTGGGTGCGTGAACAATTGCCCAGACTGTATGGGCAGTGGCTGGAGATTTAGCCAGCCCAACGAGATGCACCAACACGATGTATAACTGCTGCGGTTCGCTTCGACTCCACGGTATTCTTGCTGCATGCCAGGAATGGCTATGTGCCATGGCCTTCCGCCATTGAGCGCCAACGTCGAAATCCGGACTTCTCTCAGGTACTAACGTGAAGCGTGACATTCACCTCGTTGTCCTTTTGCTAACGGTCATTGGTTGCTCGCTCGCTTCGTTGACGCTATGGAAGGTCATGGCTTCTCGTGAACAGGCACTGGAAGACATCAACACCCATGGCCTGAACCTCACCCAGGCGCTTTCCACCTATTCCGAAGGCATCGTGCGGCAAAGTTCGATGATCCTGCTCGGCCTGGTGGAACGCCTGGAAACCGAAGGCAGCGGGCCGGCACAGATCGAACGGCTGAGCCAGCTGATCAACCGGCAACAATCGCTGATGCCACAGATGAGCGGTATCACCATCTACGGGCAGGACGGGCGCTGGCTGATGTCGTCCAATCGCCCGATCCCGGTCGGTGCCAACAGCAGTGACCGGGCCTACTTCATCCATCACCGCGACGACCCTTCGCGCGAGTCGTTCATCGGTCCGCCCATCCGCAGCCGCGCCAACCAGGAATGGGTCATTACCATCAGTCGTCGCTTCAATGATGCCAACGGCGATTTCGCCGGCGTGGTGGCAGTCACGCTGGGGATCGAGAACTTTCTGCACCTGTTCGGCCAGATCGACGTCGGCCGGGATGGCGCCATCGGGCTGACCTATACCGACGGCACATTGCTGGTGCGCTACCCGTTTCGCGAGCAGGACATGGGGCGCAACTTCTCCCAATCGCCGATCTACACCAAGTACCTGGTCGACAAAACGGTCGGTACCGCCTCGTTCACCTCCAGCCTGGACGGTGTCGAGCGCCTGTATGCGTTTCGCAGGAGCGATCAGCTGCCGCTGGTGACCACCGTCGCCCTGGGGCAGCATGAAGCCCTGGCAGCTTGGCGGATGGAGGCACAACTGTCGGTGCTGGTGGTGTGCGCGCTGCTGGGCCTGACCGGCACCATCGGCTGGCTGCTGATCCGCGCCATGCGCCGACGCAACCTGGCCGAGGATGACCTGCGGGTGGCCCAGCAGCAACTGCTCGACAGCAACCAGCAGCTTGAACGCCTGGCCATGCACGACCCCTTGACCGGACTGGCCAACCGCCGCAGTTTCGACCAGGCCCTGGCCCAGGAGGCAGGCAGGGCCCAGCGCAGCGCTGGCCCGCTGAGCCTGCTGATGATCGATATCGACCACTTCAAACGCTACAACGACACCTATGGCCACCCGGCGGGTGATGCCTGCCTGCAACAGGTGGCCAAACGGCTGGCGGCCTGCATGCGTCGCCCTCCCGATCTGCTGGCCCGTTATGGCGGCGAGGAACTCGCGGCGATCTTGCCCGGCACCGACAGCGCTGGCGCGGCCATTGTTGCCCAGGCAATGCTCGAATGCCTGAGCAATGAGCCTATCGCCCACCAGCAAAGCCCGTTTGCCCGGGTCACCGTAAGCATTGGCATCGCCTGCACCCAGGGTGGTGAACTGCACAGCTACCACGACCTGCTCGTGCGCGCCGACCAGGCGCTGTACCAGGCCAAAGGTGCAGGCCGCAATGGTGTGCACATCGGCTGAAACCAGCAGCCAGCCGCCGGCAATTGAAAATCCGGGCTAAGGTTGTTTAGCGCCTTCAGGAGACTGCACATTGGCCATCAGCGCTGACATCACAAGTCATCATGCCGACCCGCCGCAAGCTGCGGCGCAGAACGTGCTGCTGTTGGCCTGCGGCACGGGCAACCGTCTGGCATTCGAGGCGCTGTACCGCGCCACCTCGGCCAAGTTGTTCGGTATCTGCCTGTATTACCTGAACAACCGCGCCGAGGCAGAAGAGGCCCTTCAGGAAATCTACACCAGCGTCTGGCTAAAAGCCTCCAGCTTCGATCCGGCGCTAGCCAGTGCTGGCACCTGGCTGGCTTCGATTGCTCGACACAAAGCAATCGACAGACGCCGTTCCCGGCACATCCACGAACCCCTCGAAACCCTCGCGCAGTGGCCCATGCAGGATTCTGTGGTGGACAGCGTCGAGCGAGATCACCAAGGCAGTGCGCTGGAACGCTGCCTCGCAACACTGGAAGAGGACCAGCAGCGCTACATTCGCGTGGCATTTTTCGAAGGTTGTTCCTACGCTGAACTGGCTGAGCGGCACAGCGTTCCCCTCGGGACAGTGAAAAGCTGGATTCGCCGTGGGCTCCTCAGACTGCGTGCATGCCTTGGCCTATGAGCGAACACGAACTTCCCCCGGACGATGATCGCGATCTGTTGATCGCCGAGTACGTACTGGGCGTGCTTGACCGCGACGCCTGCAAAGAGGTGGAAGCGCTGGTCGCGCGTGACCCAGCCATGCAAGCCGCAGTGGCAGCGTGGCAGCGCCAGTTCGAGGGCTGGCTGGGTCAGGTGCCTGAGGCGAGCCCGCCTGACCGCACCTGGCAGCGGATCGAGGCGCAACTGTTCCGCAATGAGCCTTCACGGCAGCAGGCCCGTCGCAGCGGCTGGCACTCTGTCGGCTTTTGGCGCTGGACTACTGCGGCGCTGGCTGCCGGTTTGATCGTTGCCGTCTTCAACCTCGGCATGCCCGGGCACAGGGTAGCGACAACCCTGCTCGCCCGCCTTGAGCAAAGTGACGGCGATGTCCTGTTTACCGCAACGGTTCAACCTGGCGAACGCGCCGTGCTGTTTGTGCCGACGCGTGCCTCGTACTGGAAGGGCCGCAGCGCCCAAGCCTGGTTGATCGGCAAGGATGGCAAACCGCATTCGCTGGGCCTGCTTCCTTCGAATGCGGCCGCAGACCTGGCCATCCCAGCGGAATTTGCCGCATCACTGGGCGATGGCGCCGTGCTAGCCGTATCGCTAGAGCCTGAAAGCGGCTCACCTACCGGCCTGCCCACCGGCCCCGTAATCGCTCAAGGAAAAATATCTTCGCTGTAATGCATCCGTTTGCCCGGCTGCTCCGTATATTTTTCACCTTCATTCGAAGGGTCGAAGAATCGAGGAGACGCATCATGTTCAGCTCTGCTCAACGCCTCGCAACAACCTGCCTGGTCGCCCTGTGCCTTGTGGCATCCCATGGTTTTTCCGCAAACCTGCCACTGGTGGGCGGCGCACCGATGTACCCGGACAAGACCATCGTCGAAAACGCGGTCAATTCCAAGGATCACACGACATTGGTGGCAGCCGTCAAAGCCGCCGGCCTGGTGGACACCCTCAACGGCAAAGGCCCGTTCACCGTCTTCGCGCCCACCAACGAAGCATTTGCCAAGCTCCCGGCAGGTACGGTGGACACCTTGGTGAAACCTGAACACAAGGCCGACCTCACGAAGATCCTGACGTATCACGTCGTAGCCGGTACTCACACGGCCAAGCAACTGATGGACGAGGCCAAGATGCAGGGGGGCAAAACCACCCTGACTACCGTCCAGGGTGAACCGCTCACCGTGATGCTGCACGGCAGTAAACTCTGGTTGGGGGACGCCAAAGGCGGCAAGGCAGCGGTTACTATCGTCGATGTAAAGCAGTCCAACGGCGTAATCCACGTCATTGATACGGTGCTGATGCCCAAGTAGGTAGGCCGACTTGCGACGACCTGGGCTGGGCCGCCGCAAGTTTCCTCAGCCTTCATGAGCGCAACAGGTGCACCGCCAGGCCTGCCAGTGCGCAGGCGAACAGCACCTGGATCACACCGCGCCTGAACCTGAACAAAGCAATCGCAGCGCTGAGCGCAATCACTGCGGACGGCCAGTCGAACGCCCCATTGAAGCCCGTTGGCCAAAGCACGTGGTAGCCGAAGAACAGGGCGAGGTTGAGGATCACCCCCACTACAGCCGCCGTGATGCCTGTCAGCGGTGCGGTGAACTTCATCTCGTTGTGGGTCGATTCCACTACCGGGCCTCCGGCAAGGATGAAGATGAACGACGGCAGGAAGGTGAACCAGGTGACGAGGCTCGCCGCGACTGCACCGGCAAGGAACGGGTGCTGCGCACCGAACATCGGATGCACGTACCCACCGATGAATCCGACGAAGGCAACCACCATGATCAGTGGCCCTGGCGTCGTTTCGCCCAAAGCGAGGCCATCGATCATCTGGGTGGGGGTCAACCAGCCGTAATGCCCAACCGCTCCCTGATAAACATAGGGCAGCACCGCGTAGGCGCCGCCAAAGGTCAGCAGTGCGGCCTTGGTGAAGAACCAGCCCATCTGCGTCAGGGTGCCGTCCCAGCCAAACGACAGCGTCAGCAACCCCATGGGCAGCACCCACAGCCCTGCGCCGACCAGCAGCAGGCGTACCAGGTGAGCCCATCTGAAACGTGCATGCTTTGGCGTTGGGGTGTCGTCATCGATCAGCGCCGGACCATAACTGTCTTTTGCCGCACCATGACCGCCACCGATCACGAATTTGCCTGGGGCGAAGCGACCACCCACATAGCCGATGATGCCGGCCACCAGCACGATCAGCGGGAACGGCACGTTGAGCGCGAAGATCGCCACGAACGAGGCGCCGGCCATGGCCCACAGCCAGCCATTCTTCAGGGCTCGTGAACCAATCCGGTGGGCGGCATGGACGACAATCGCGGTGACCGCGGGCTTGATGCCATAGAAGATCCCTGCGACGACCGGCACCTCGCCAAAGGCAACGTAGACCCAGGACAGGCCGATCAGGATGAACAGCGAAGGCAGCACGAACAATGCGCCGGCAATCACCCCGCCCCAGCTACGGTGCATGAGCCAACCGATATAGGTGGCGAGCTGCTGGGCCTCGGGGCCGGGCAACAACATGCAGTAGTTCAGCGCGTGCAGAAAACGCTTCTCGCTGATCCAGCGCCTGCGTTCGACCAGCTCCTGGTGCATGATCGAGATCTGCCCGGCAGGCCCGCCAAAGCTGATGAAGCCTAACTTGAGCCAGAACAGGAAGGCTTCATACAGGCCGATCGGCTGCCGGGTCGCTTGCGATGGCGGCTGCTCGCTTACTGCTGAGGGGGTGTCAACCATGTTGCGATTCCTCACTTGCAAAAGCCGCCAGCAGGCCATCGAAGATGCCCCCGGCGACCACGGTCAGTTGATCGTCATCGTCAATGCTCGCTCTCAAGCCTGCGAGGACACGCTCGATACCGGCTGCCTCGGCAGGTTGATTGCCGCCTGCATCCAGGTAGTGAATGATGCCGGCCAGGCGTGCCAGGCCTGGCTGCTGCACGGCAAAGCTCTCGATGAGGGTTTCGAAGGAAACCCGCTGGCCCACGTGGCTGAACCTGGCCCCATCAAAATCGAAGCCCAGTGCATCGCTTGGGCAGTCGCCGGGATGGTTCAACCAGATGAATTGGGCGTCAGCGTCGATGAAGCGACGGATCAGCCAGGCACAGGCCAACCGATCCACCCAGGGGCGTTTTCGGGTTGCCCATCGTCGTCCCTGGTAGTCGGTGCGGCTGAGTCGAGTGATGGCTTCGTCGTGCGCACGCGGCTCATCGGCGGACAGCGCCCGGCTGATAGCGGTCTCAAGGTCTTGCAGGGCCGCGTCGGCATGAGCCTTGAGCAGGCCCGGGAAGAAATCGATTGCTGCCAACTGGCCAAAGGCCTTTCTGAGCTTGCGTGCCTGCCGTGCAACGTGAAGCGCATTATCCGGCGTGAGCTCAGCCCGGCTGCCGGCAACGTCTTCCATCAGCCTGGTGTACTCATCGCTCCTGTCGAACAGCCCGCTGAAGCGTTCCTCAGGTTCAGATAGCGAGAACAGAAACGCTGTGCCGTTGCTGGCCAGTACATCACGCTCCACGGCTTCGAAGGTATCTCGGCCCACGTGAGTTTCTGGCAGCAGGTATACGCCATCACGCAGCACTGCTGCGCCAGAGGCTTTAAGGGTTCTCCAGGCACGCATTCGCTCGGTGGCGTTGGCCGTCGGCAACCCAAGGATCAATAGCGACCACTGGAGCATGTAGAGTATTCAACAAAAAATGTACTTACTTCTACATTAATACAGGTTTACCCAAAAGCAACGTTTATTCTTGGAGCGTGCTGAAAACAGGGACGCTACTTCTGATTTGTCCGCAGACCGGGCGTGGGATGCCGGCTACCGGAGGCGTCAGATCGGTGAGAACATTGCCGCGGGCCAAGGGTCCCCGAGCAAGGCGATGGCCGGCTGGCTGGCCAGCCCAGGGCATTGTGCCAACCTGATGAACCCGATGTTCACCCAGGTTGGCGCGGCCTTTGTCGCGAATGCGAGCAGTGATGAGGGGGTGTACTGGACGATGCTGTTCGGCGCGCCTTGAACAGGGCGCCAACCTCGGCGCCGATCAGTCGTCGTCGCGCCAGTCGCGGTGATGTTTGCGCCAGCCATAGTGATGACCGCGGTCGTGATGGTGACGGCGCCAGCCACGGTCGTCGTCATCATCGTCATAGTCGCGACCACCGCCGCGATGACCACTTTCATCGTCGTATTCGCGGCCCATGTGGTTACCCAGGGCACCGCCCAGGCCGCCACCGGCTGCTGCACCGATCATGCTGCCTGTAGTGCCGCCCATCTGCCGACCCACCACGTTGCCGCCGGCGGCGCCCAGTGCGCCGCCAATGGCCGCTTCGCCACGGCTGTGCTTGTTGGCCCCCACCGCACCGCCGGCCGCGCCACCCAAGCCTGCGCCGATTGCCGAGCCGGTGTTGCCGCCGATCGACTGACCGACCACCGAGCCCAGTACCCCGCCCAGCGCGCCGCCTATGCCTGCTTCGGTATTGCCGCCTGCCGAAGCGACGCCGCTCAACAGGCCAAGTGACAACAAGAGAATCGAGGAGTACTTCATGGATGAGAGCCTCAAGGGAATGCCGAGGCGATCCTGAGGCTCTGCACGGAGGCTTTCAACGGAAATCCGACCAGTAACACGGGTTGCAAAAATTCTCTAAGTTACTGTTTTTCGGGTGAAACTTTGCGACTTTTTGACGGTCTTTGGCTACATGGCGCTCAGCAGTTCAAAGCCCGCCAGCGCCTGACGCAGCTGCTGCTCGTCGACAAAGCGCACGGCTTGCATCCCCTGCGCTTTCGCCGCATCCACGTTCTTCTGCACGTCGTCGACAAACAGCGTGCGCGACGGATCGAGTTCATACCGGCGAAGCAGCAACTGGAAAATCTCCGGTTCGGGCTTCATCAGGTTTTCCCTGCCCGACACCAGCACCCCTTCGAATTTCTCGAGAAACGCGAAACGCTGCTCGGCATGCGCAAAGGTCTCTGCCGACCAGTTGGTCAAGGCAAGCAGCCTTACACCGGCAGCGTGCAGTTCTTCCAGCACCTGGACCGTGCCGTCCATGGCACCGGCCAGCATTTCCTCCCAACGCTCGCGATACGCCCTGATGTGCGCCTCGTGCGCCGGGTGCTCGGCAATGGTCTCCTCGATCGCGGCCGCCCATGACCGGCCGCGGTCCTGGCGCTCGTTCCAGGCCGTGTTGCAGACGTTGGCCAGAAACGCCTCCATCGCCGCTTCGTCATCCACGAAGATCTTGCGAAACAGATACCGTGGGTTCCAGTCGACCAGCACGCCGCCCAGATCGAATACCACCGTATCGATGCCGTTGACAGTTTCATGCATCCATCGATTCCTCCCTGGCTGGGCCTGAAGGGGCTTCAGGCAAAATGCCGCAGTGCGCTGTCATCCCATTCGTGGCCTGCATGCGACCAGCCATTGTCCATCGGCAACGGGAACCCGGTACGGCAATGCCCCTGCTTGGCTTCGAAGTCGAAGACTGCGTGGGGGTAGTCGTTGATCAGCAGCAGCGCCTTGCGGTGGTCTTCTGACCAGGCAATCTTGACCTCCGAGGGCTTGTCACGATCCGAGACGCTTTCCACGTCGTAGATGTGCAGCGCATTCTGGATCGGGTTGCCGGCACCTGAGGTATCCAGGGCGTAGAAATAACCGGTGTCCTCATCGTCCTCGAACACTACGACATAGGGCCCTTCCGCGGCCGGCGCCTCGACTACCAGGCCGTCCCCTACGAGCAATTCGTTCTGCGCAGCAAGATAGGCAGGCATGTTGGCGATCCTTTCCTTTGAGAGAAGACTCGATCATGCCCAGCAACGGATGCCCGCTGCAAGCGAAACCGGGCTGCACTGGTTCGGGGTCATCCAGGCACCTTCCTTTCACCCTCCCAACCACCTCCCAAGGCCGCCATCAGCCCGATCCGCGCCTCCAGCTGGCGGGTCTGCAGATCCTGAAGCTTCTGCTTCTCCTGCAACGCATCGAGCTGAGCGGTCAGCACATCCAGCAGGCTGACCGCGCCCTGCCGATAACTGTCCATGGCAATCTGCTCGGCGCTGCCTGCCGCCTGCGCCGCTTGCCACACATCATCCGCTTCCCGGGCAAGGTCGTGCACCTGGGCCAGGTTGTCTTCGACCTCGCGCACGGCCAGCAGCACCTTGCCGTGATAAGCCGCTGCCGCCGCCTCGAACTCGGCCTGGGCCCGGCGCTCCTCGGCCGAACGACGGCCGCCGTCGAACAGCGGCAGCTGCAGCACCGGGCCGATGGCCCAGTAGCGATTGGCTGCCGCCAGCAGGTTGCCGCTACCCTGCGTCTGCCCACCCACCAGCCCCACCAGGCTGAAGTCCGGGTACCAAGCGGCACGGGCCACGCCGATCGTGGCGTTGGCGGCAAATACGCGACGCTCGGCGGCGGCCACATCCGGCCTGCGCAATAGCAACGAGCCGGGCAACTGCGCGGGTACTTGCGGTACGTTGAGCGGTGCAGCGTCCGCTGCCAGCGCGAACTCGCCCGGCAAGGCGCCGACCAACTCGGCAATGGCATGCTGCGCCAGGGTGCGCTGGGCGACCACGTCATCCACGGCAGCCTTGGCCTCGGACAGCCTGGCGGCCGCCCGATCGAGGTCAAGCTCCGAGGCGATATTGCCGTTGAAGCGCTGCTGAATCAGCGCCAGCAACCGGGCACGGTCGGCCACGGCGCGGTCGAGCAACTGGCGTTGCGCGTCCAGGCCTCGCGCACGAACGTAGAGCACCGCCAGTTGCCGCTGCAGGCTCAGGCGCGCATCGGCCAGGTCGTCCGCCGAGGCCTGCGCTGAAGCATCCCCCGCTGCGACCTGGTTGCGCAGCCGGCCCCACAGGTCTAAATCAAGATTCAGGCTCAGGCCGGCGGTGTCGCTGTCGTAAATCGAGGGCTGGGTAGCACCACGCAGCGGCCGGCGATCCGACTGGCGCTGGCGTAACGGTGTGGCACTTGCGCGGGCTTCGGGCCACAGCCCGCCATGCAGGCCCTGGGCGTAGGCTGCGGCAGCATCGTAGTGCGCCACCGCCGCGGCCAGGTTCGGGTTGGATGCCTCAAGCTGTGCCTGTAGCGCGTCGAGACGTTGGTCATCGAACAGCTTCCACCATTGCTCGGGCAACTGCCCTTGCTCAACCACCCTCTGCCAGGCACCTGAGCGCTCGCCGTAATGCGCCGGTAACTGCACCACAGGCGCCTGGTAATGGGGTGCCAGCGAGCAGCCTTGCAAGGCCAGGCACAGCAACAACCCGCCACGCTCAAACCGAAGGCGCATGCCCACCTCCCGGTGTTACGCTGCGCACCGCATCATTGTCACGCAGGGCGTCGGGCGGGTTGTCCACCACCAGGTCCTTCAGGCCCAGGCCGCCATCGACGATCAGCGTGCTGCCCAGGTCCTGGGCAATGTGAATGCTGCGCAGGTGCGCGCGGCTTTGCCCATCGAGCACCGCCACCTGCGGCCCCTGGGCCCTGAAGATCAGCGCACTGGCGGGAATGCTCACGGCCTTGGGATTGCTGTGCAGGGTGAGGCGGGCGTTGGCGTAGTCGCCCGGCAGCAACGCCGCGCTGCTGTTATCCACTGCGTACTGCGCGAGCAGCGTGCCCGACCCCTGGTCGACAGCGGTCGAGGTGCCCAGCAACGCGGCCATGAAGTGCTCGCCGGGCCGCTCGGGCACCGACAACTGCACCTGCATGCCGGGCAGAATCTGGCTGGCGTAGTTCTGCGGCACCGGCACGTACAGGCGCAGGCGGCGAGTGTCGGCGATGTCGAACAGCGAGGTGGCACTTTCGCTGTCGGCCTTGATCAACTGGCCGACCTGCGCGTGGCGGGCGGTAATGGTGCCGGAGAACGGTGCCCGGATGACCTTGTACGCCGCCAGGTCCTTCAGCCGCGCATAATCCGCTTCGGCGGCCTGCGCATCGGCGCTGGCGACCGCGGCAGCAGCTACCTTCTCGTCGACTTCCTGGCGCGATACCGAATGGCTGGCCAACAAGTGCTGCCAACGCGCGGCAGTGCTCTGCGCCAGCGCCGCACTGGCCTGATGCTGCGCCAGCCTGGCCTTGGCCTGGGCCAGTTGCTGGTCGAGTTCGGGACTGTCGATTTCAGCGAGCGGCTGGCCGGCCTTGACCGCCATGCCGATGTCCACCTGCCAGTTCTTCAGGTAGCCGCTGACCCGGGCGTTGACCCGCGCCATGTTCCAGGCCTGCAGGTGGGCCGGCAGGCTCAGGACCTGGCTGGCGGCATTCATCGAAGGCGTAAAGGTGACCACGGCAGGCGTTGCCCGGCTCTCGGTCCACGCCTGCACCGCAGCGGCCTGGTGCTGCCGGGCATACACCCCCAGTGCAACCACCAGGGCAGCGAGACCCAGGCCGGCGCCCCCCAGGCGTTTCAAGCGCCGGCGATCAGTGATGGAACGGCTAGGCATGCAGGTTTTCTCCAACGACAGCGTGAGGGGTTGAGCGGCGGTGGGCCAGGCTGAACACGACGGGGACAAACAACAGGGTCGCGCAGGTGGCGACCACCAGGCCGCCAATCACCGCCCGGCCCAGTGGTGCGTTCTGCTCTTGGGACAAGGCCAGCGGCAGCATGCCGATGATCATCGCCAGGGCGGTCATCAGCACTGGCCGGAAGCGGGTGAAACCGGCTTCCATGGCAGCCTTCACGGCATCGCCGTGCACCGCCAGGCGCTCGCGGCAGAAGCTCACCACCAGCACCGAGTTGGCCGTGGCGACACCCATGCACAGGATCGCGCCGGTGAGCGCCGGTACCGACAGCGTGGTGCCGGTGACGAACAGCATCCAGACGATCCCGGCCAGCGCGGCGGGTAAGGCGGTAATGATCACCAACGGGTCGATCCAGGACTGGAAGTTGACCACGATCAGCAGGTAGATCAGCACCACGGCCCCCAGCAGGCCCAGGCTCAGGCCGTGGAAGGCCTCATGCAACGCGCTGACCTGGCCGTGCAGGCTCACGGTCGCGCCTTTGGGCCGCAGCTGGGCGGTGTCGTCGATGACGTGCTGGATGTCTGCGGCGATGCCGCCCAGGTCACGGCCCTGGACGTTGGCATACAGGTCCAGGGTCGGGGTGATGTTGTAGTGGCTGACCACGTCGGCGGTGTGGGTCCGCGCCAGGCTGGCGATGCCGCCGAGCACGGCGGTATGCCCATTGCTGCCGGTGATCGGCAGGGCCTCCAGCTGGGCGATGCTGCTCATCTTGTATTGCGGGGTGGCGCCAACCACGGAGTACGACACACCGTTGGCCGGGTTGAGCCAGTAGGTCGGCGCCGTCTGCGAGGTGCCGGCCAGCGAGGCGCCCAGGCTGGCCGTGACATCGCGCTCGGTGATGCCCAGCTCGGCGGCGCGCTTGCGGTCGACGTTGACCTGCAGCGACGGGTAGCTTTCCGACTGCTGCAGACGCAGGTCGGCGATGCCCGCAACGTGCTGCAGGCGGCGCATCACTTCGGCGGCGTAGGCGCGGTTGGCGGCATCGTTGGGGCCTGAGATCTTCACGTCGAGCGGTGCTGGCGAGCCGAAGTTGAGGATCTGGCTACTGATGTCTGCCGGCAGGAAGGCAAAGGTGGTGCCGGGGAAGCTGTCCGGCAGTACCTCGCGCAGGCGCCTCACGTACTCGGCGGTCGGGCCTTGGCCGGCCTTGAGCGCAATCTGGATGTCACCGTCCTGCGGCCCGACCGTGCCGCTGGTGTTGTAGGCCATGTCGATGCCGCTGATGGGCAGGCCAATGTTGTCGATGATCGACGCCACCGCCTCTGCCGGCAGCACTTCGCGGATGCGGCTTTCGATGCGGTCGAAGGCCGCCGCGCTTTCTTCGATGCGCGTACCCAGCGGCAGGCGCACATGCAGTGCCATCGCCCCGGCATCGGTCTCGGGGAAGAAGTCTTCACCTAACGTCGGCAGCAGGGCAAAGCTGGCCAGCACGCAGCCGAGGAAGCCGAGCAGGAAGCGCTTGCGGTTTGCGAGTGCCAGTTCGAGCCACCCTTGGTAGCCGTCGCGCAGTCGCGAAAAGCCCACTTCGAAACCGGCCTGCAGGCGCACCAGCGGGTTGGCCGCCTGGTCGCCTTCATGGTGATTGAGATACGCGTCCTCGGGGTGCCGCCCTTCGCCCTGCTCCACCCGGTGCGGCTTCAGCAGGAACATGGCCAGGGTCGGCACCAACGTGCGCGACAGAATAAAAGAGCTCCCCATGGCGAACATCACTGCCAATGCCATGGGCCGGAACAGGTATCCGGCGATGCCCTGGAGCATGAACATCGGAACAAATACAACGCAGATGCACAACAAGGCCACGAAGGCAGGGCCGACGATCTGCCTGGCGCCATCAAGGATGGCCTGGCGCACCGACTTGCCCTGCTCCAGGTGCCAGTTGATGTTTTCGATGGTCACCGTCGCGTCGTCGACCAGGATGCCCACGGCCAGCGCCAGGCCGCCGAGGGTCATCACGTTGAGGGTCTGCCCGCTGAGCGCCAGCAAGGCGATGGCCGACAGCACCGCCAGCGGAATGGACGCGGCGATGATCAGGGTCGAGCGCCAGCTGCCGAGAAACAGCAGGATCATCGCGCTGGTCAGCAAGGCGGCGATGAGGCCTTCGCGGGCGACGCTGCCGACCGCTTGCTTGACCACCGTGGAGGCATCGCCGAGCAGCGAGGTCTTGAGCTCCGGCGGCAGGGTTTCATTGATGCGCGGCAGCATGCTGCGGATGCCGTCGACGATCGACAGGGTCGAGTTGTTGCCGTTCTTCAACGCCGGCATCAGCACCGCGCGGCGGCCATCGACACGCACGATATTGGTCTGTGGCGGCGCCCCGTCACGCACGTGGGCTACCTGGCCGATGGTGATCTGCGCGCCGTCGACCACCTTGACCGGCAACGCGTTGAGCTGGTCGATGGCCGTCGGGCTATTGTTCAGCAGGACGGTGAATTCGTTGCGGCCGATTTTCGCCGTGCCCACCGGGATGATCTGATTCTGCGCGGCCAGCGCATTGGCCACGTCCTCGGCGGACAAGCCCTTGGCTGCCAGAGCCTGGGGGTCGAGGTCGAGGGTGATCTGGCGCTGCTTGCCTCCCATCGGGGTCGGCATCGACAGGCCGGGTACCGAAGTCAACGGCAGGCGGATGCTGTTCTGCACCAGGTCGCGAATGCGCGCCTCGGACAGCGTCGGGCTGGAGAAGGCCATCTGCAGGATCGGCACGGTCGAGGCGCTGTAGTTGAGGATCAGCGGCGGCGTGATGCCCGCCGGCATCTGCTTGAGCACGGTCTGCGAAACCGCGGTGACCTGCGCGTTGGCGGTGCGGATGTCGACACTGGGCTGGAAGAAGATCTTGACGATGCCCATGCCCGGCAATGACTGCGATTCGATGTGTTCGATGTCGTTGACCGTGGTGCTCAGTGCCCGCTCATAGGTGTAGACCACACGGCCCGACATGGCGTCCGGGGCCAGCCCTGCGTATTGCCAGACCACGGCAATTACGGGTATGCCGATATCAGGGAAAACATCACTTGGCGTGCGCACTGCCGCCAACGGACCGACGATGCAGATCACAATTGCCAACACCAGAAACGTGTAGGGTTTGTGAAGTGCCGTTTTGACCAGACCGAGCATACCCTGCCCCCGAAAGTTGAACGGGGCGCAGTCTTCCACGGACTTTCAGGTGCGTCGGTTAAACCTGCATTAACGTTTTTTAAGCAAAATCCAGGGCCATATTCATTTGCAGCGAAGCGGCTTGGTGACCATCCTGTGCGAATCATTCGCAGCTGCAATCAGAGGTCGTAGATGGGTACAAGATGGCGGGTAGTGATACCTCTACTGGGAGCACTCGGGGTGCTGGGTGGCTGTGCCGGGCCAATGCCCAAGGCCGCTCCGGACGAGGCATGGGTGAGCCTGCGCGAAGAGCCGACCACCACCCTCATGGCCGAGACACTGGATGGCAAGCGGCTCGCTGACGGGCGCTTTTTCGAGGTCCCCAAGGGCCAGCATACGCTGGGCAGCACACTGTATGTCGAGGGTGATGGGGACAGTAACGGCAGTGCCTGCAACGCCAACATTACTTATAAGGACTTCAAAGCCGGCAAACATTACACCTTGGTGGAAAGTAGCCTTGGGCAACAATACATGCTGACACTTTACAGCAGCACCCATCGTCCATTGGCCCAAACTTCGGATATAGATTGCATGGCCGGTTAGTTGATCGATCTCAAACTTTCAGCGCACGGGAATGTTCAATCCAGCACCGGTTTGAGCAACCCCTGCGCCTCATACAGCGTCGCCAGGTAGCGCAGGCGCATCTCGTCAATGCTCAACCGCGACGCATGGGTGGTGATCGTCAAGGTCGCCTTCAATTGGCCGCTGCGGTCGAGCAGCGGCACGCCCAGCACACGCATGCCGATTTCATATTCCTGATCGACGATGCTGTAGCCCTGCGCCCTCACCCGCTGCAACTCCGCCTCCAGCAATGCCCTGTCGGTCTGCGTGTATGGCGTGAGCGCCTGCAGCGGGTTGCGCGCGAAATATTCCCCGCGCTGCTGCGCCTCCAGCCACGCCAGCCAGACCCTGCCACTTGCCGTGCAATACATCGGCACCCGCGACCCGGGGCGGATCGACAACGAAGCGATGTGGCTGTAGCGGCTGCGCACCAGGTGAATGATCTCGTCGCCATCACGGCTGCCCACCGACACATGTTCCTGGGTCTGCCGCGCCACCTGCTCGACGATCGGCCGCAACATGCGTGGCAACTGCGCCGAGTCGACATAGGCCTGGCCGAGGCGCAGGGCCTTGGGCGTCAGCCAGTAATGGCGGTTGTCGGTCTCGGCAAAGCCTTCGTGCACCAGCGTCAGCAGAAAGCGCCGGGCGGCACTGGGGGTCAAGCCGGACAGCCTGGCCGCCTGAGGCACGCTCAGGCGCGGTTGTTCGGCGCTGAACAGCTGCATGAGCGCCAAGCCTTTTTGCAGGCCGGCGATCAGGTCGCGGGGGTGGATCTCGCTCTGGGACATGAGTGCGGCTCGTGGAAAGTGGCTATTGATGCGATTACCGATAGGTGACTGCGATTATCGCATCCAATGCCCGATAAGCGCATTGTCGATGAAATCGCCTCGCCACAAGCTTGCCTCCACAACAACAGTCATGACGGAGGTCAGCATGATCCGAGGTTCAACCGAACTGGTCGCCATCGTCGGTTCGCCTATTGCTCAGGTGAAATCGCCGGAAAACTTCAATACCTGGTTCGCCAACAACGCCCGCGACCTGGCGATGCTTCCCATCGACCTGCAGCAGACCGCGCTGGATGCCTTTGTCGACACCCTGCGCGGTTGGCGCAACGTGCGCGGCTGCGTGGTCACCGTGCCGTACAAGCAAGCCCTGGCCGCGCGACTGGACAGGCTCAGCGCACGCGCCCAGGCACTGGGTTCGGTCAACGTGATCCGCCGCGAAGGTGACGGGCGCCTGGTTGGCGACAACGTCGATGGCGCGGGTTTCCTCGGTGCTGCCCGCCAACAAGGCTTTGTGGCCAACGGCAAGCGTGCGCTGGTGGTGGGCTGTGGCGGTGTCGGCAGTGCCATTGCCTATGCGCTGGGTGAAGCGGGCCTTGGCCAGATCACCCTCAGCGACCCGTGCGCCGAACGCGTCGGAGCGCTGGGGGAAGTGCTCGGCAATGCCTTCCCGGCACTGGCAATCGCCACTGAATACCACTCACTGGAGGACTTCAACCTGGTCGTCAACGCCTCGCCCGTCGGCATGGGCGACTGCGGCGAACTGCCGCTGCCGGTGACACTGCTGGAGACCCTGAAAGCCAGCACGCTGGTGGCCGACGTGGTCACTTCGCCAGAAATTACCCCGCTGCTGCACAAGGCGCGTGAACGCGGCTGCCCGATTCAGACCGGCGCGCAGATGGCCTTCGCCCAGCTGGGCCACCTTGGCGCCTTCATGGGCGTCACCCCGCTGGAGATCTGAAACCATGAACACTAGCGAACAAGCCGTGTTCGACCTGGTGGTGCTCGGCAGCGGTGCCGGAGGGTTCGCCACGGCCGCCACGGCTGCCCGCCATGGGCTGAAGGTGCTGGTGGTGGAAAAGGCCGAGCACTTCGGCGGCACCTCGGCAATCTCCGGCGGTGCGGTGTGGATATACGGCAGCGATCAGGCACGGGCCGCCGGGGCCAAGGATTCCCCCGAGGCCCTGCGCACCTACCTGAAGGCCATCATCGGCGCAGGTTACAACCCGGCGCTGGTGGACGCCTTCATCGACCGGGGCCACCAGGCCCTGCGCTGGCTGGAGCACCACACCGAACTGCGTTACAGCCTGCGCCCGCATTCGCCCGACTACTACCCCGACGCGCCTGGCGCCACCGAGTTCGGCCGCGCACTGGAAATGGTCGAGTACGACGGACGCCATCTCGGTCCGCGCTTCAAGGACCTGAAAATGCCGCCGCCGGGCATGCTGTTGTTCGGTGGCATGATGGTCAACCGCGTCGACATCCAGCACTTTCTCAACCTGCGCCGCTCGCCCGCCTCGCTGTGGCACTGCCTGAAGCTGATGGCACGCTACGCACGGGATCGCCTGAAGCACCCGCGGGGGACCCGCCTGACCACCGGCAACGCCCTGATCGCCCGCCTGGCCAGCAGTGCCTTCGCCGACGGCACGACACTTTGGCTGCGCAGCGAAGCACAAGCGCTGATCGTCGAACGCGGCGTGGTAACCGGCGTGATCGTGCAGCGCGAGGGCCGACGGATACGGGTGCAGGCCCGCGGTGGGGTGGTCTGTGCCATGGGCGGCTTTGCTGCCGGGCAGCTGGCGGCAGGTTACCGTCCGGAGACCTCAGCGCCACACCTGAGCATGTCGCCGCCCACCAACGACGGCGCCGCGCTGCGCCTTGGCGAGGCGGTGTCGGCAGCCCAGGGCGAAGGCCTGGCGGCCAATTTCTTCTGGGCGCCGGTGTCCGAGCTGCAGCATGCCAATGGCCAACACGAGCGCTTTCCGCACTTGGTCACCGACCGTGCCAAGCCTGGGGTGATCGCGGTCGACCCGGCCGGGCGGCGCTTCGTCAACGAAGCCAACTCCTATCACCACTTCGTGCAGACCCTGTTCGCCAACGGCATCGGCCATTGCTGGCTGATCTGCGACGCCGAGGCGATGAACCGTTACGGCCTTGGCCTGGCGCGGCCCAAGCCGGTGGACAATTCGGCACTGATTGCCGCCGGCTACCTGCTGCGCGCCGACAGCGTGCCCGCCCTGGCTGCGGCCATCAGCGTCGATGCGCAAGCGTTGCTGCAGACACTTGAGCACTTCAATGCCGACGCGCGCAACGGCATCGACCGCGCATTCGGCAAAGGCGGCAACAGCTACAACCGCTACATGGGCGACCCTCAGCACCAGCCCAACCCGTGCCTGGCTCCACTGACCAAGGCGCCGTACTACGCCATCCGCCTCCATACCGGCGACCTCGGCTCGGCGCGCGGCCTGGTGACCGACGCCAATGCCAACGTGCTGAACCGCAGCGGCGCACCGATTGCCGGGCTGTATGCAGTGGGCAACGACATGAATTCAATGATGAACGGCACCTACCCCGGCCCCGGAATCACCCTGGGCCCCGCCCTGACCTTCGGCTGGATCGCTGCCAGCCATATCGTCGAGCGCCTGCAGGCGCCAGCCAGCCACCAGGAGAAACCCGCATGTACTATGAACTGAGAACCTACACCCTCGACCCGCTGAAGATGGCCGACTGGCTGGCGCTGTACCAGAGCCATGCGCTGGCGGTGCAGCGCGAGCACCTGGGCAACCTGGTGGGCTTCTTCACCAACGAGTTCGGCGAGGTCAACCAGGTGGTGCACCTGTGGGCCTATGCCAGCCTCGACGAGCGCATGGCACGCCGTGCCGCAATGGCCGCCGACCCGCGCTGGGCGGAGTTCTCGCTGCGCAATCGGGAGCTGGGCGCGGTGCTGCAACTGCACTCGCAGCTGCTGCGCCCTACCGGCTTTTCTCCGCTGCAGTGAATGACCCCTTCCCTAACCTGAGCGGGCCCCCAGCATGCAACCCCTCGAATGTGACGTACTTGTCATCGGCTCCGGTGCCTCTGGCCTGGCGGCCGCCGTTACCGCCGCGCATCACGGCCTGCGGGTGATTGTCGCGGAAAAGGCCAGCCAGCTTGGCGGCACCAGCGCGTGGTCGGGGGGCTGGCTGTGGATTCCACGCAACCCGCTGGCGGTTGCCGAAGGCATCGTCGAAGGCGACGACGCCCCGGAACGCTACCTGCGTGCCCAGACCCACGTCACCGAACTGGACCCTCGCCAGCAAGCCTTCCTGCGCCACGGCCCGGAAATGGTGGCATTCTTCCAGCAGCACACTGCCGTGCAGTTCCAGTCCGGCAGCAAGATGCCCGACATGCATGGAGGCGATGGCAGCGCGAGCGGCGGGCGCTCGCTGTGCGCCCTGCCGTTCGACGGTCGGTTGCTTGGGCCATGGCTACACACGCTGCGCCCGCCGCTGGACATCGTCAGCCTGGCGGGCATGGGCATCGCCGGGGGTGCCGACATGGCCGCCTTCTTCAATGCCCGCCGCTCGCCGCGAGCGGCCTTGCACGTTGCCAAGCGCCTGCTGCGCCATGGCCGCGACCTGCTGCTGCATCGGCGCGGCCTGCAACTGGTCAACGGCAACGCCCTGGTTGCCCGCCTGTTGCGCAGTGCCCTGGACCTTGGCGTGACAGTGCTCACCGACAAAGCGGCTGTCCGCTTGCTTGGCGATGGGCGCATCGACGGCGCGCAGTTCGCCGATGGCCGGGTAGTCCGGGCACGCCGTGGCGTGGTCCTGGCCTGTGGCGGATTTGCCCATGATCGCCGACGCATCGCCCAGCTGATGCCCCACGCGCCCGATGGCACACAGCATCACTCGGCGGCGCCGCCAGAGAACAGCGGTGATGGCCTGAACCTCGGCGAACAGGCCGGTGCCCAGCTCGGCACGCTGGTGCAGGCAGGCGCCTGGGCACCGGTTTCCCGGGTGCCGCGCCGTGACGGCAGCGTTGGCCACTTCCCGCACCTGATCGACCGCGCCAAGCCTGGCTTCATCGCCGTGCGCCGCGATGGCCGACGTTTCGTCAACGAAGCGGACTGCTACCACGATTTCATGAATGCGCTGTTCGCCGCCACGCCAGCGGGCGAAGCGCACGAAGCCTGGCTGATCTGCGACCATGCCGCACAGCGACGCTACGGTATCGGCTGGGCCAAGCCGTTCCCTTTCCCGACCGGCTTCTATCGGCGCCGCGGCTACCTGTTCAGCGGCCAGTCCCTGGCAGAACTGGCGCAGCGTTGCGGCATCGATGCCACGCAACTGCAGCGCACCGTGGCCGACTTCAATCGGCACGCCGCGCTCGGCGAAGACCCGGCCTTCCAGCGCGGCGCCTCGGCCTACAACAAAGCCCAGGGCGAACCGCTGCATGGGCCAAACCCTTCGCTGCGCCCCTTGCTGTACGGTCCTTTTCATGCGGTGAAACTGCTGCCTGGCAGCCTCGGTACCTTTGTCGGCCTGTGCACCGATGCCTCGGCACGAGTGCTCGATCATACGCAACAGCCGATACCCGGCCTGTTCGCGGTCGGCAACGACATGCACAGCGTGATGGCCGGGCATTATCCCAGTGGCGGTATCACCTTGGGGCCGGGCATGACCTTCGGCTACTTGGCGGGCAAGGCGCTGAGCTGCCCGTGAGCACGCGCTATTGTTCGGTTATCGAACAATAGCCCCCTCCCCTGAATTGACGCTCGCCGATTCACTGCTCACCATGCACCGGCCTTGCGTGTACCCCCTGCCTGGGGCCAGGTCACGTTCGAGAAAAAGCCGTCCATTACAATTTCAAGAAACGACCCGGATATGAATCACTCCAAGCTCACAACCGCCAGCCCACGGCTGCCCAGCGCCGGCATCGGCGACAAGATCCGTGGCGCCTTCGCCGTCGGCAAGACCCGTTGGGGCATGCTCGCCCTGGTGTTCTTCGCTACCACCCTGAACTACATCGACCGCGCCGCGCTCGGCATCATGCAGCCGGAACTGGCCAAGGCCATGAGCTGGACGGCGATGGACTATGCCAACATCAACTTCTGGTTCCAGGTCGGCTATGCCGTCGGCTTCGTGCTGCAGGGCCGGCTGATCGACAAGGTCGGCGTCAAGCGTGCCTTCTTCGCCGCCGTGCTGCTGTGGAGCCTGGCCACCGGTGCCCACGGCCTGGCCACCTCGGCGGCCGGTTTCATGGTCTGCCGCTTCATCCTCGGCCTGACCGAAGCGGCCAACTACCCGGCCTGCGTGAAGACCGTGCGCCTGTGGTTCCCTGCCGGCGAACGCGCCATCGCCACCGGGCTGTTCAACGCCGGCACCAACGTCGGCGCCATGGTCACCCCGGCCCTGCTGCCACTGATCCTCAGCCTGTGGGGCTGGCAGGCCGCGTTCATCGCCATGGGCTGCCTGGGCTTGGTCTGGCTGGTGTTCTGGGGCCTGAAGTACTTCAACCCGGAAGAGCACCCGCATGTGCGCCAGAGCGAACTCGACTACATCCTGCAAGACGTTGAGCCGCAAGTCGCGCGTTTGCCCTTCAGCCGTATTCTCGGCATGCGTGGCACCTGGGCCTTCGCCGTGGCTTATGCGATCACCGCGCCGGTGTTCTGGTTCTACCTGTACTGGCTGCCACCGTTCCTCAACCAGCAATACAGCCTGGGCATCAGCGTCACCCAGATGGGCATCCCGCTGATGTTGATCTGGCTGACCGCGGACTTCGGCAGCATCGGCGGCGGCATCCTTTCCTCGTGGCTGATCGGCCGCGGCGTGCGCGCCACCACGGCACGCCTGGTGTCGATGCTGATCTTCGCCTGCACCATGGTCAGCGTGACCTTTGCCGCTCATGCCAGCGGCCTGTGGATCGCGGTGCTGGCCATCGCCCTGGCAGTCGGCGCGCACCAGGCCTGGACCGCCAACATCTGGAGCCTGGTGATGGACTACACACCCAAGCACCTGATCAGCACGGTGTTCGGCTTCGCCAGCATGTGCGCAGCGATAGGCGGGATGTTCATGACGCAGATCGTCGGCAGTGTGCTGATGGCGACGAACAATAACTATGCCGTGCTGTTCACCATGATCCCGGCCATGTACTTCCTGGCGCTGACCTGGATGTACTTCATGGCACCGCGCCAGGTCGAAGCCCGATAAGCGCGGGTTTCACTGACCTCGAAGGGGCCCTGGCGGGCCCCTTTTTCATGCCTGCCCGGTTAGCGCAGGTATCGAACCCGGGCGAACCGGTACCCAACCCTGAACCGGACAAGCGGCGTGAGACCGCCGTTCGTCGTGATTAAGTGATTTACATACAACCTTCATGCTCCGAACCTCCTTCTAACTCAGCACAACAAAACATTCGGCAACAATTACGGGACCGGGCGCATGGTAAAGGGAACTTCCACAGCCGCACGACTCATCGGGCTGCTGATGCTGGGCATCATCACGCTACAGCTTTCGGGCTGCGACATGGTGCTGTTCAACCCAAAGGGCCAGGTCGGGCTGGAACAACGCAATCTGATCATCCTGGCAACGCTGTTGATGCTGCTGGTGGTCGTCCCGGTCATGATCATGGCGTTGGTGTTTTCGGTGCATTACCGCGCCTCCAACGAAAAGGCGAGGTATACGCCCGAATGGAGCCACTCGCGCGCAATCGAGGCCGTGGTCTGGGGCGTGCCGCTGGTCATTATCATCGTGCTCGGGGTCGTCACCTGGCGCTCGACCCACGCGCTCGACCCGTACCGCCCACTCGATGCCGACAAGGCGCCGGTCAAGGTGCAGGTCATCGCCACGGACTGGAAGTGGCTGTTCGTCTACCCCGAACTGGGTATCGCCACGGTCAATGAAATGGCCATGCCGGTGGACACACCCGTGGATTTCCGAGTGACCTCCGATGGCGCCATTACCTCGTTCTTCATCCCTGCACTGGGTGGGCAGATCTACGCGATGGCCGGCATGCAGACCCAGCTGCACCTGATTGCCAACGCGCCGGGGCGCTACACCGGTATCGCCGCCAACTACAACGGCCCCGGCTTCTCCGACATGCACTTCAACGCCCTTGCACTCGACCAGGCCGGTTTCGATGCCTGGGTGGCCAAGGTGCGCAGCTCACAACGCCAGCTCGATCAGAGCCGCTATGCGCAGCTGGCCAAACCCAGCGTCGCCCACCCGGTAGAGCACTACGCTGCGGTCGATGCCGGGCTGTTCCAGTCGCTGATCGACAAGTACCAGGGTGTCAACCGGTCCCGCGAGGTCGAGGAGCGCCTGGGCGCCCCTCAGGGTCAATCGCCGCAAGGCAGCAAGGAGTGAGGCACATGTTCGGAAAACTGACCTGGGATGCTATCCCCCTCGGCGAGCCCATCATCATGTATACCCTTGCGGTGGTCGGGCTGATCGGCTTCGGCGGGGTCGCAGCCATCACCTGCAAGCGCAAATGGACGTACCTGTGGAAGGAGTGGTTTACCTCGGTCGACCACAAGCGCATCGGCGTGATGTACATCGTCGTCGCCCTGGTGATGCTGCTGCGCGGTTTCGCCGATGCGTTGATGATGCGTACCCAGCAGGCCATGGCTTCGGACGGTTCGCCCGGCTATCTGCCGCCAGAGCACTATGACCAGATCTTCACCGCCCACGGCGTGATCATGATTTTCTTCATGGCCATGCCGTTCGTGGTCGGCCTGATGAACATTGTGGTGCCGTTGCAGATCGGCGCCCGCGACGTGGCCTACCCGTTCCTCAACGCGGTGAGCTTCTGGCTGTTCGTTTCCGGCGCGGTGCTGGTCAACCTCTCACTGGGCATTGGTGAGTTCGCCCGCACCGGCTGGGTCGCCTATCCGCCTTTATCCGGCATCGCCTACAGCCCCGGAGTGGGCGTGGACTACTACATCTGGTCACTGCAGATATCGGGGATAGGCACCTTGCTGACGGGGCTCAATTTCCTGGTCACCATCCTCAAGATGCGTACCACGGGCATGACGCTGTTCCGCATGCCGGTGTTCACCTGGACGGTGCTGTGCACCTCGATCCTGATTCTGGCCGCATTCCCCATCCTGACCGCCACCTTGTTCATGCTCAGCCTCGATCGCTACCTGGGTATGCATTTTTTCACCAACGAGCTGGGTGGCAACCCGATGATGTACATCAACCTCATCTGGGCCTGGGGCCACCCCGAGGTGTACATCCTGATCCTGCCGGCGTTTGGCATCTTCTCGGAAGTCGCCTCGACCTTCTCGCGCAAGCGGCTGTTCGGCTATTACTCGCTGGTATGGGCGACCATCGTCATCACCGTGCTGTCGTTCATCGTCTGGGTGCACCACTTCTTCACCATGGGTGCCGGGCCGAACGTGAACGCATTCTTCGGCATCATGACGATGATCATCGCCGTACCCACGGGGGTGAAGATCTTCACCTGGCTGTTCACCATGTACCGCGGGCGGGTGCGCTTCGAGACACCGATGCTGTGGACCGTCGGCTTCATCGTCACCTTCAGCATCGGCGGCATGACCGGTGTGCTGCTGGCCGTGCCAGGCGCCGACTTCCTGTTACACAACAGCCTGTTCCTGATCGCGCACTTTCATAACGTGATCATCGGCGGCGCAGTATTCGGCTACATGTGCGGGCTGACCTACTGGTTCCCCAAGGCGTTCGGCTTCAAACTCTACGACCCGCTGGGGCGCGCTGCGTTCTGGTGCTGGCTGGTGGGGTTCTATTTCGCTTTCATGCCGTCGTACTTCCTCGGCTTCATGGGCATGACCCGGCGCCTGAACCATTTCAACGTGCCCGAGTGGCGGCCGTTCCTGCTACTGGAGATGGTCGGCGTGCTGATCATCCTCTGCGGCGTGGCCTGCCAGCTGACGCAGCTGGTCGTGAGCATCCGCAAGCGCCACGAAAACCGCGACCACACCGGCGACCCCTGGGACGGCCGCACGCTGGAATGGGCCACTGCGTCACCGCCGCCGTTCTACAACTTCGCCGAGCAACCGGTAGTACACGGCATCGACGCCTATTGGGGCATGAAGGAACGCGGGGTCAAGACCCTGATCGAGGCGGATTTCCGCAAGATTCACATGCCCTGCAACACCAGCCTGGGCGTGGTGATCGGCGCGTTGAGCACGGTGCTGGGTTTCGCCCTGGTCTGGCACATCTGGTGGCTGGTGATCGCCAGCCTGCTGGCCACGGTGGCGGCATTGATCGTGCGCAGCTACGACCAGCATACCGAGTACTACGTGACAGCCGAGGAAGTCGAACGCGTGGAAACCGAACGGCGCCAACTGATGGCGGAGGCCTGATCCATGTCGCATATCGTCCTGAACGAAACCGCCCATCAGCAAGAGCAAGGTTACGAGGATGCGGGTTCCCTGAGCCTGTTTGGCTTCTGGATCTACCTGCTGACCGACTGCATCCTGTTCGCCACGCTGTTCGCCACCTACGCCGTGCTGGGCCAGTCGGTGGCAGGCGGCCCGGGTGCGGCAGACATCTTCGAATTGCCCTACGTGCTCGGTGAAACCAGCCTGCTGCTGTTCAGCAGCGTCACCTACGGCTATGCCATGCTCGCCAATCACCGCAAGGACAAACGCCGCGTGTTGCAGTGGCTGGGTGTCACCTTCGCGCTGGGCCTGGGCTTCATCGCCATGGAGGTGAACGAGTTCCATCACCTGATCGCCGAGGGCTACGGGCCGCAGCGCAGCGCGTTCCTCACCGGCTTCTTCACCCTGGTCGGCACCCACGGCCTGCACGTGCTGACAGGTCTGGTGTGGATGGCCCTGCTGATGATCCAGGTGCAGCAGCGCGGCCTGTGCTGCGTCATTTCCACACGGCTGAGCTGCCTGAGCCTGTTCTGGCACTTCCTCGACATTGTGTGGGTGTGCGTGTTTACCGTCGTTTACTTGTTCGGGGTGATCCGATGAGCAGCGAAAGCCAGGTTCATAGCAGCGCAGGGGCCAGCCAGTCCAGCCACAAGTCCTACAACATCGGCTTTGTGCTGGCCGCATTGCTGACGCTCGTTCCCTTCGGGCTGGCCATGTATCCGAGCTTGTCGCGCAGCGCCACGTTCCTGCTGGTGCTGGCCTGCGCGGTGATGCAGATTCTGGTGCACATGGTGTTCTTTCTGCACCTGACCACCGCACGCGAGCAGCGCTGGAGCCTGGTGGCGCTTGTTTTCACCCTGGCGATCATCGTGCTGCTGGTGGGGTTGTCGCTGTGGATCATGTACTACGTGCACTACAACATGCTCGGTTTGTGACAACTGGCCGGCCTGTGGCCAGGTCGCCGAGCGGTAATGCTTGACACGCCATCAGGCCTTGAAGAAGCCGCGCCCGCCAGGCTGTGGCTCTTTGACTCCAAAAAAAAGGCCCGCACTGGGCGGGCCGAAGACCTGACGTGGAGAGTCGAACGAACTCTACAACTGTTTTGATGGACGCCTTCGTCGAGGGTTTTTTTCTGTTTGCAATGCCCCCGACGGACGGATGATTCGTGTTTGCAGCTTAACAGCCGATCTCAGGTGAACGACCTTGGCCGCTGTGCCGCTCGCACTCGGCAAGCGAGTCCGAACGCCTCGAAAATGGCGCGATATTGTGGATGGAACATCACCTTCCACTCAGGATGCCACTGCACGCCGAGGGCGAAGGAGCGGCTACCTTCCACCGACAATGCTTCAACGAGGCCATCCATGGCCACAGCCTCGATGCGCAGACCTTCCCCGACCCGTTCTATCCCCTGCCCATGTACCGAGTTGACTTCGATCACTTCGGGAAACCCCAGCCCATGCAACACGCCACCTGGTCGCACCGTAAGCCTGTGGGCGGGCGCGTACTGGTCTTCAAGCGGTTCGTTGCTTGGCGGCTCATGCTCTATGCCAGGTTGATGGAGCTGCTGGACGAGCGTGCCGCCAAAGGCCACATTCATTTCCTGGAAACCCCGGCACACGCCCAGCACCGGCAGCCCTGCTTCTACGGCCGCTCGCCACAGCGGTAGCGTGAGGTGATCACGAGCGGCATCTTTTTGCGTACCGGGTGGGGTCGGCGGGCCCTCGTAGTGGTGAGGCTCGATATTGGAAGGTGAACCGGTGAAAAGCAGACCATCCAGCCCATCGATGATGTCTGCTATGTTCAGCAACTCTGGAAACATCGGTAAGATCAACGGCAATCCATGGGCAGCAGTGGCTACTGCCCTGGCATTTTTGTCGTCATTCAATTGAACTGCATGGGGGCCGACCTTATAGCTGCAGGCCGTCACCCCGATTATTGGCAGCCGCAATGTCTTCTCCCCCTTGCCAAGCCGCTTGTCGTTGAAGCCCCAGTAACCAAAGCCAGCGATTGCCTCGAGGACAGTACAGGTATCCGACCCTATGAAATTCCCGAGGCAGATGAAGCGCGAATCTACTGGGTTGAACCTGACGCAGTCGCATCCGTTCACCCCGATTGACGGTTGGCATATCCACAACGGTTCAATACGCCAGGCAGGCCCCCATGAGCGACATTGAAATACTGTCCGTCTCTCCAGACGGTCGCTACCAGGTCCAGGCGACCCCGTGGGAAGCAGGCAACTCGCACTGGGTGTTTCCGCCGCAGATCATGGACCTGCGTAACGGACACGTGGTGTTCGGCTTTAAAGACCCTCTGTGGTCGGCAGACCTCAGCAACTGGACAAGCCCGACCCAAGTCGAACTCACGCTGCGCAAATACCCCGGCCATCGAGCACCTCGGGGGCTCAAGGTAATCATTGAATGTGCGCTGGGGACCGCAGAGTATGGCGACGGCATGCACATCGAACTGGCCCGCCTGGAAAGCACCCTTGAGCGCATGCTCGATCTGCTCGGCTGAACTGTACCTCTGCCAGCGACTTGGCCAAGGCTCAAGCGGTAAATCACGCTGCCCAGGTTTCATGGAGATGGCGCCACAAAATGCGGTCTCCCTGAAGGCTGAACAGCGCCGTCGAGCGCCGTGTCGTCGCGTCCTGGCCGGGCAACCGATGGGTCTCTTGATAGCGGACCATTGCACCCTCCGGCCATTGCGCCAAGGTTTCCAAGCCAGAGAGCTCGATGGTCAGCCCCGGCTGGCTACCAGCACGCGTGGCGAACAGGTTGGCGACATCCTGCAGGCTCACCTGCAAGCCAGTCGGCGTGATCATGGAGAACTCCGCCGTGAAGCGCGCGACCATGGCCTCGACCTGGCCCTCTCCTCTGGCGAAGAGCGCCTCGATCAACACGTGCAGGTCGATGACTTCTTGTAGATATGGATTCATGGCATTTCAGTCCTGGTTCGATAGCTGATTACAACCGATTACCTAAAAGCCCGACCCAGGTCGAACTCAAGCTGCGCAATATCCCGGCCATCGAGCATGATGGCTCATAAGTCGTGAAACAGGTGAACGGCTCCCTGGCGTACCGACGTGCAGGATGAGCCTGCAGGTTCTGGCCACCGTGCTGTTGCTGACCAACGGGGTGATGAACATCCTCACTTTGGCAGGGAGCGCCGTCGTCTGAGTGTCGTGCAACTCGATCATGACGAAGGCATGAGCCATTTCACCGCGTTCGAACTGACCGACTGGGGACTCCTCTTTAACGCGGTACTCATTATCACGCTGATCAGCATGATGATGCGCAGCCTCATGCCCCTACCGATCCTCTTCATGCTCGCCGTCGGCCCGGGCGTCTTGGTGAACTTCCCAAGTGTCAAAGACCAAAAGGAAGTTATCGTCGTCGTTCTTGGAGAAGTTGCGAGGGTTTAGGGACTGACATAGGCTGCACCTTCATGAGTGGATGCTACTGACGCTGGAGAAACAGTGATGGGATTACAAGGATGTGCAGCGTTTCACGGTCTGGCGTGCCGCCCTGTCGGGCCTTCTGACGCCGAAATGATCTGCACGCATCGCGAGCAGATGTTCCTCGAAGCGGGTGGTATTGCTGAAGATCTGCGCGTCATGACTGAGCACTTTCGCCCATGGCTGGAGGAGCGGCTGGGAGACGGTCGGTATTACGGATTCAAACTCCTGGATGGAGAACACGTGGTCGCCGCGATTGGCCTGATGAGCATCGATTGGCCACCCCATCCCTCGCACCCAACCCTCGACAAGCGTGGCTATGTGTTGAATGTGTACGTCCAGCCGGCCTACCGCCGCCGGGGCCTGGCTTCGTCATTGATGCAAGCGGCTGAAGCCGAGTTCGCTCGCCGAGGCATCACCTTCGCGGTGCTGCATGCCACTGAGACGGGCAAACCGGTGTATGAGCAAGGCGGTTGGGCTGGAACGGCGGAAATGGCCAAATCCATTGCTGTGCAGTGATCACTTTCGAGCCTTTGCAGACCCTCGGCCTTGAGGCCGACGGAGGTCCATTCGGCTAGGCCGGGGGTGTTGGCCTTGTCGCGGCAACAGGCGCGCAGGCAGGCGGAGGATTTGAGGCCCCCTGGGTAATGCTCCTGATAGGACAATTGGCTGGGCAGTCACAGGCCGCCGCTATGCAATACCCGCCAACGAGCGGACTGGATGCACCGAAAGGAATAAATTCGTTTCGCCTGCCACGGGCGGCTGCTAACGACCTATGCGCGTTCGTGACCGTCCGCTTACGACCCATAGCTGCCCGTCGCGAAGGACGGCTGTAGGCCAAAGGCATGCGTTCGATTTTTGCTAGGTCAAATCGAGTGGTACTTATCTGAAAGAGGGTGCACGCTATCGATTACTCTGGATCAAAGAGTGCCGGGGTGGGGATTTGCCAGGCGGGCTTCTTTTCACCTTGACTGTCGAAAGCGCGACGCGCCTCGCGGAATTCCTCTGCGTTTTCGACCACCCACATCCAAACGGGGGACATCCGAACCAACAGCTCCATACCCAGCGGCGTCAGCTCGTATTCGACGCGCGGCGGAATTTCCTCGAACTCCCGTCGAAGCAGTAATCCATCCCGCTCCATGGCGCGTAGCGTCTTGGTGAGCATTCGCTGGGTCACCCCAGTCATCTGTCTTTTTATCTCGGCGTGGCGCATCGTGCCGTACACGCCCAAGGCATGCAGGATGCCCAATGACCATCGGCTACCTGCGTGAGCGAGGACTTCCCGCCTGACGCCATCATCATCTTCTCGGAGCGTTTGGCAGATAGCTTCCGCCTGGCTCAGAGCGTCCTGATTGGTCATTTTTTCCTCCTAGGTATCACACGTGTGCCTTCTTACGAGTACTGCCTGATCATGCCAGCATTCGCTCATGTTATAGGCATTACGCCTCAGGAGAAATCATGACCGAAGCAACCCCGCTTGCCCCTCAATCCATCCTTGTTCTCGGCGCTGGGGAACTTGGTCTCCCGGTTTTGCGCAATCTCGCGCGGGTGGCCAAACGCGCACCTGGTTCCCAAATCAGCGTTCTTCTCCGGGAGTCGACCATCAACACCCAGACCCCGGAGAAAAAGGCCGAAATCGACGAGCTTCGTGGGCTGGGCATTCAGATGGTCGCTGCGGATCTGGTGAACGATTCAATTGAACAGCTAGCTGAAGTGTTCGCCCGGTTCGATACTGTCATAGGCTGTGCCGGCATGGTCGCGGGTCGAGAAACTCCCATGAAACTGGCGACAGCAGCGCTAAGGTCGGGCGTGAAGCGCTACTTCCCGTGGCAGTTTGGCGTGGATTTCGAAGTGATCGGTCGGGGCAGCCCCCAAGATCTTTTCGATTCTCAACTCGATGTACGCGAGGCGCTTCGTGCGCAAGACAAAACTGAATGGGTCATTATCTCGACGGGCATGTTCACCAGCTTCCTTTTCGAGCCCGTATTTGAGGTCGTGGACTTCGACAATGACATCGTTAACGCTCTCGGCAGTCTTGAGAACAGCGTGACGCTCACTACACCAGACGACATCGGCGCTCTCACGGCGGAAATCGTCTTCTTCGAACCTCGCTTCCGCAATGAGATTGTCTATCTCTCAGGCGACACGGTGTCGTATGGACAAGTCGCGAACATCCTCGAACATGCGCTGGGTCGTCCGTTCAAAACTAACGTGTGGTCTGTTCCGTTCCTGATGGATGAGCTGAGAAAAGATCCTACCCATCACATCAAAAAGTACCGTGCTGTGTTCGCACAGGGCAGAGGTGTGGCATGGCCTAAATCGGGAACCTTCAACGAACAGCAGTCGATTCCAGTAACCACCGCTGAGCAATGGGCTCGGGCGAACCTTGGGGGCAAGTGAGCGCGACGACAGGTAGCTGACTTGCCGAGAAACTCCTAGGCTCGACAGTGGACGCTGATAACTAGCTTGAGCCTTTAGAGGGCGACAAGCTGTCTAGACTTCAGCGTAGGGCCTCAGTGTCCGCAATGGGTCGGAAGCAGCCGCTCACCAACGGCCGATTTCGACCCTGAGCGGTCATACAAATCCGTTTTTCGCATGCGTGGACAAAGTCATCATGTCCTGAAAACCAACCCTAAACGACGTACCGCCTTGGACAACGAACCTTCAGGATTGGACCACACCAAACCAAGGAGCAGGCCCGATGTCCACCTCGATCAAAAGCGCTGAAGCAGAAACTCGTTTCATTGATGTCAGTAATCGCCGACTCGCTTACCGCACGATAGGCGATGGCAAGCCCTTGCTCTTGCTGGTTCGCTATAGAGGCACGATGGATGACTGGGATCCCCTGTTTCTCGATAGTCTGGTCACGCAAGGCTTTCAAGTAACAGTCTTCGACTACACCGGTCTGGGCCATTCAACAGGTGAGGCGAGCTATAACCCAGGCTCTCTGGCAAAGGATGCCATCGAGCTGATTCACGCCCTTGGCCTGGGCCGCGTCGTGATTGGAGGGTGGTCGCTTGGCGGCATTGCTGCACAAGTTGTTCTGGCGCAAGCACCACAGCTGGTGAGCCACTCGGTACTGCTGGGCACAACGCCTCCTGGCCAGTTGGTGAAAACGGGCGAGCCGCTGTTTTATGAGCTTGCACGCCGTGAAAACGACTTCGAAGATTTTGTGAAACTGTTCTTCGAGCCAACCTCGGATCAGAGTCGAACAGCGGCTGAACTCGCCTGGTCGCGACTGGCGTCCAGAACCCAGAATCGTAGTCCGCAGGTGCCAGTTGCCTGGGCTGCACAGCAACTCGGCGACGCTCCCAAGAACCCGGTATTCCCCGTAGAAGCAGTACTGCAGGCCCTCAAGACCACCAACATCCCGGTTCTGCACATAGGCGGTGATCACGACATCGTATTCCCTGTCGAGAACTGGCAGGCGCTGACCCAGCAACTTCCATCGCTGACCCAACTCAGCTTGCCGAATACCGGGCATGGCCCTCACATGCAATACCCCATCGCCACTGCCCGGCACATCGGGGCATTCGTCGCGCAGTAGCGACCAGTAGCCGCACATTGAAAAGGCCACTTTACGTGGCCTTTTCTACTTTTCTACCAGCGTCATACCTTAGCGCCACCACTCATCATCCTGTAGACCGCTACGAATGAAAGGCTCATTACCAGCATGGCGAACATTATTGCGGTTTCGAAGATGCCGTATCCGCTAGCTACCGCATACCCAGTGACCATCGCCGGAACACCCATACCGAGGTAGCAACAGAGGAAGACAACGGACAACACTCCTTCGTCAGTTTCGACCACGTCCTAAAACATGACCATATGCGTCGTTTAAGACAAATCTGTTTTTTTGCATCATGGCTCCACACCCAAACAACGGAGCTGGACCATGACTCAGGAATACAAAGGCACCGCCCTGATCACAGGCGCATCCACCGGCATCGGAGCAATTTTCGCAGACCGCCTGGCTCAACGTGGCTATGACCTGATACTGGTCGCCCGCAATCGTGATCGCCTGAACGCGCTTGCCAGCCATATCACCAACGAGACTCAGCAGAGCGTTGAAGTGCTCCAGGCGACCTGATGGATGGCGCCCTTCAAGACTTCGACAACGGTGTCCTGATCCCCATCCCTTCCATGCAGGACATACAGCATTTCGAGCTGTACGAAAGCAGCCGCAAGGCGCTGTTCGGACATCTCTCCAGCAACAAACTCGCTCCGCGTTACGACGTTCAATCAATCCATTGAAAGGATACAAATCATGAAAACGAGCGCAAACACCATCTTCATCACTGGCGGCACCTCGGGCATCGGCCGCGCCTTGGCCGAAGCGTTCCACCAGCGTGGAAACAAAGTCATCATCGCGGGCCGACGCCAATCGCTGCTGGATGAAATCGCCAGCTCCAATCCCGGCATCGACACCGTTCAGCTTGATATCAATGATCACCAGCAGATCAAGGATGTCGCACAAGAGGTTATCCGTCGCCATCCCTCGCTGAACGTCATCATCAACAATGCCGGCATCATGCCTTTCGACAACCCAGGCTCAGGCGATTATGACGACGAGCAGGCTGTAGGGCTGCTGCAAACCAACCTGCTGGGCCCGGTGCGTGTCAGCGCAGCGTTTGTAGAGCATCTCAAGCGCCAACCCGATGCCTACATCATCAACAACAGCTCGGTACTGGCCTATCTGCCACTGGCCGCGACAGCCCTCTATTCGGCGACCAAAGCTGCGATTCACTCCTACTCGCTGTCGCAACGTTTTGCCCTGCGCGATACCAGCGTCAAGGTTCTGGAAATCGCACCGCCATGGGTAGACACCGATCTGATCCACAAAAGTGGTGATGAACGCGCCATGCCGCTGGACGAATTCATCCAGGAAACCCTGGAAAAACTGGAAACAGCGACAACCGAAGTCCTGGTTGACCGCGTCGTCCCAGTGCGCGCCAACCAAGGGCCAAACGAGCATGAACTGATCAACCAGTTCAACCAGGCTCTGGCCGAAAACCCTATCCCTGTCGCCTGAACAGAAACGCATTGGAAAACCTGGAAGGAAGCAAAATCATGACCCGTATTGCTGCTTTGACCCTTGACCAAGCTCCAGCCGCTGCGCGCACTGCCCTTCAGGGCATTGAAAAAGGCTTGGGTTTCATCCCTAACGCCTTCGCTACCCTGGCTCACTCGCCAGCAGCCTTGGGAGGATATCTCGCTCTGGCACAGGCGCTGAGCAAGAACAGCCTGACACCTGCCGAACGTGAAGTAGCGGCACTGGCGGCCTCGGAAGTTAACGGATGCGATTATTGCGTCGCGGCCCACAGCTTCTTCGGTGGCAAGACCGGACTGAGCGCTGATGATCTGCTGGCAGCGCGCGCTGGCACGCTGAATGGCGTCGCTGCACTGGCTCGGGCTGTCACGCTCAGCCGCGGCCAAGTGAGTGACGAGCATCTCTCAAGCGCACGGGAAGCTGGGTTGGACGATGCAAAAATCGTCGACGTCATCGCGCAGGTCTCGCTGCTGACCTTGACGAACTACCTGAACAACGTGGCGAAAACAGACATCGACTTCCCACCGAAAGCGATCTGAACCGACGCCTGACTTTGAGCGACGTGTGCGCTCCTTCCAAGAGGATCAGCCATTCCCGAATGGCTGATCGCCTCAACCTTCAGCGAAACGGCGAAAGTCTTCCTCGGGTTAGCTGGTTTTTGAGGCTCACGAAGGGAGTTAGCCTGGCATCACTCTCTGACCTGTAAAGGACAACCTCATATGAAAGCCGTAGTTTTCCAAGAAGCTGGTTTGCCAATCCAGAACGCTCGTTCCCTGTTCGAAACGGACCTGCCGAAGCCCACCCCAGGTGCTCGAGATCTGCTTGTCGAAGTGAAGGCGATTGCGGTAAACCCGGTGGATACCAAGGTGCGAGCCCGCAGCACCAGCCAAGAGGTCCAAGTGCTGGGTTGGGATACCGTTGGTATCGTCCGTGAAGTGGGCAGCGACGTTTCATTGTTCAAAGTTGGCGACGAAGTATTTTACGCCGGCGCGATCGATCGCCCTGGTAGCTACAGCGAATTTCACTTGGTGGATGAGCGCATCGTCGGCCAGAAACCACGTAGCCTGGACAATGCCAGTGCCGCAGCCTTGCCGCTGACCTCCATTACTGCCTGGGAGCTGTTGTTCGATCGACTGGGCGTGCAGGAGAACGGTGGTAAAGGACAACGCCTGCTGGTCATCGGCGCCGGTGGTGGGGTTGGCTCGATCCTGGTCCAGCTGGCGCGCAAACTTACTCAACTCACCGTCATCGGTACAGCGTCGCGGCCAGAGACGCAGTCTTGGGTACAGGAACTGGGCGCCCACCATGTGATCGATCACTCCGCCTCGATCCCGCTGCAGCTTGAAAACCTGAAACTCAACCCGGTCGACTACGTTATCAGCCTGACCCATACCGAAACCTACCTGCCCCAGATCGTTGAAGTGCTTCGCCCACAAGGCAAACTGGCGCTGATTGATGACCCAGCACAACTGGACGTCATGCCACTCAAGCGCAAATCGCTTTCGCTGCATTGGGAACTCATGTTCACGCGTTCTCTGTATCAAACCGCAGACATGATCAAACAGCATGAGTTGCTGAACAGAATTTCCGAGCTGGTCGATAACGGCGTCATCCAGACCACCATTGGGGAACACTTCGGCAAAATCGGCGCAGATAACCTGAAGCGCGCCCATGCTCTGATCGAGAGCGGCAAAGCCAAAGGCAAGATCGTTCTCGAAGGCTTCTAACCCGCTGATACGCTCAAGGACAAGCATATGAAAGCTTTCTTCCAAGCCACTGGCCTGGCTGTCGCGGTCTCGCTCAGCGCAATGGCCATGGCCGATACCGCCTCGGGCACAGGCGCCAACCCCGAACGTGTGTTCGCTTTCAATGGCGCCATGCCTACAGGCGTGACCGTCACCGAAACGGGTCGTATCTTCATCAACTTCCCACGTTGGGGAGATGACGTACCCTACACCGTGGCGGAGATCAGACAGGGCCATTTGGTTCCTTACCCGGACCTGAAAACGAATGTGGAAAACGCCAAGGATCCGGCCGCCGGGTTCATCAGCGTGCAGAGCGTCGTGGCTGACGGTCAAGGGCGTGTCTGGGTATTGGATACAGCCGCTCCCGCCTTCTCCGAGCCCAAGGCAGGTGGAGCCAAGCTGATCGCGATCGACTTGAACACCAACAAGATCGTGAAGACTGTTGTGTTCCCGCGTGAAGTGATTCTGCCAACTACCTATGTCAATGACGTACGTTTTGATTTTCGCGCAGGTAAAGAAGGTACCGCTTACGTCACCGATTCGTCGGTAAAAGGGCCAGGCGGAATCATCGTCCTTGACCTGGCCAGCGGTACCGCAACCCGCCGCCTCAGCGGGGCCAAGTCAACTTCCGTAGACCCTGAGTTCCGACCTGTCATCGAAGGGAAACCCGCGCTCATCACCCGCGACGCGCAGGGTAAATCAGGGCTGCTGACCGTTGCCTCGGACGGCATCGCCCTGTCGAGCGATGGTAAGACGCTGTACTTCTGCCCGCTTTCGAGTCGACACCTGTATGCGGTGCCAACGGCTTTGTTGCGAGACCCCAATGTAAGTGAAGCCGAACTTGAACGAGCCGTTGTGGACCTGGGTGAAAAAGGCGCCTCCGACGGTCTTGAGGCTGATGCTGACGGTGCAGTCTATGCGGGCGATTATGAGCACAACTCCATCCGCAAACGCCTTGCCGATGGCACTTGGCAAACCGTGGTCGAGGATTCGCGAGTCCTTTGGCCGGATACCTTGTCGATCGGCCCAGACGGGTATCTGTACTTCACTGCCAACCAGCTGCATCGCTCACCTGGCTTCAACGATGGCCAGGACAAACGGGTCAAGCCTTACAGCCTGATGCGCGTCAAGATCGACGCCAAGCCTGCGCCAACGCATTGATAAGGAAATGACATGCAAAAGCACATTCGCTTGGGCTACATCGACCTCAGCTTCCATGCCGCTAGCGCAGCGCTTGTGCAGCGCACGCTAGAGCGACATGGTTATCTGGTGGAAGTCATCACAGCGCCTCATGAGGAAATGTTCCGGTTGTACAGCGAAGGACAGGTAGAGATGCTCGTATCTGCCTGGCTGCCAGCCAGCCACGGTGCCTACCTGGCAGCTTGCAAGAAACCGAGCACTTCTCTTGGAGTCCTTTACAACCCGTTCTGCATTTGGGGTGTGCCTGATTATGTACCGGAGGATCAGGTCGCTACGATTGCAGACCTGCTGAGGCCGGATGTTGCCCAGCGGATGAGCCGCCGCATCCAAGGCATAAACCCTGGTGCTGGTATCAGTCGCTTTTCCAAAGCCATGGTGACGCAATACGAGTTGGATGCTGAAGGCTACTTTTTTGCGCAAGGCACCGAGGCCGATTGCTTCAATCGTTATGAGCAATCCTATGCCGAGCGGGAATGGTTTGTCGTGCCGCTGTGGCATCCTCAATATTTGCACCATGCCTACAAAATCCGAGCCCTGGATGAACCGCTCGGGCTGTTGGGTGGTGAAGATCAAGCAACGCTCATTGCCGCCAGTGACGTTGTGCAAAAGATGCCGAAAGAACTGATTGAGGACCTAATCTCGCTACAACCTGGCAATGCCGCGGTCAGTGAGCTTGATTTTCTTATCCGTCACAAAAAGCTTTCAGCCTTGGAAGCTGCAGACATTTGGCTCTCACGTCAGTCGGCACCGGCGGAAGCTTGAATCAGTAGCGGGGCCCCGTGCCCCGCCACTGAGCCCCGACTAGCTTTCGAAACGTTTTGCCAGAAAGGCTCTAAGCGATTGGATGGCCGGCGTGAGCGATGTGCGATGGGCACATACCAGCTGAAGCGGTGCCGGCTGCCCATAGCTTTCCGGGAATAGCTCAACCAGGCGGCCGCTACGAAGATCCTCGGCAACATCGAGCCTGGACTTGTAAACGATCCCCAATCCGGCGACAGCCCAGCGTCGAACAATATCGGCATCATCGCTGATTCGATCACCTGTCACCTGAACCGTCCGCACTCCCTGTGGGAAATTGAAGCTCCAACGCTCGTAGGTTTGCTCGCCCATTACATATCTCAGGCAATTATGCTTGCTCAACGCCTCAGGAGATTCCGGCGTACCATGACGCGCGAGATACGCCGGCGAGGCGCAGACTGTTCTGCGGTTCATCGGTGCAAGTGCCAGGGACACCAGGCCCGAGTCACTCAACTGTCCATACCTGATACTAGCGTCCAGATGTTCCCCCACCAGATCGGCCACCTGATCACTGACCCGCAATTGCAGACGTACCATGGGGTGCGTTTGCTGAAACTCATCAAGCCATGGGAGCAACACATTCCTGCCGATATCAGATGGCATCGACAAGCGAATAGTGCCAGCGATTTCGTCACGGCCCTGGGTCAACGCTACCTCGCCATTATCAAGTGCTTCCAAGGCTTGCCGCGCGTGCGGCAAGTAGCGCTCGCCATCATCGGATAATCTCAATCGACGCGTGGAGCGAACAAACAATCTCGCGCCCAGGTTGCTTTCCAGACGCTGAATGGCACCGCTCGCCAAGGCGGGCGAGATGTCAAGCAACCGCGCCGCGGCGGAGAAACTACCCGCAGCAGCCGTCGATACGAAGACCTGCAGATCATCGATTCGTATGATTTTCTTCACTTTGACGAAATGCTTTACGTGATGGCGAGGTTTTTCAGCGTAATGGGAAAAATGATCATTGCCCAGCCCTTCAAACAGGAACTTGCAATGACCTTCCCTAAACGATTTGTACTAACAGCTCTGATGGCAGGCTTTATCGGTGTAGCCCACGCCGAGCTGCCGCCAACCCTTCACGTGGTAGCCCAATCGGCAAATGCTGTATGGAATGCGGTGGCCGTGGACAGCGCCGGAAGCCTATACGTATCGGGCCCAAAATGGACTGGCTCAGCGGGGCCATCCGTATCGAAGCTAGACCAAGCTGGCCAGCCCCATCCCTTTCCAAATGAGCGATGGAATAGCAATGACGCGACCATTCCAGCCGAACAGCGCTTCGTCAATGTCAATGCCATGCGCGTTGATGACAATAGCCGGCTGTGGATTGTCGATGCAGGCGTAACTGACTTCGGCGGCAAAGTCATTCCAGGTGGTGCAAAGGTCGTGGTCGTTGACCTAAAAAGCGGCGAAGTGATCAAGGTCATCCCATTCGACAGCAGCATCGCTCAAGAACATAGCTACATCGACGATATCCGCCTCAATGGCAAGCATGCCTACCTGACGGACGCTGGCGTTCCTGGCATCGTTGTTTTGGACTTCGAAACCAACAAAGCCCGGCGCGTCTTAACGACCACTCCTGCTGTACGCGCGCCCAAGAACCGCGACATTGTCCTGAGCGGCAAAGTAGTCAGAGCGCCAGATGGGACAGCATTGAGGGTGCATTCCGATCCCCTTGAGGTATCCCCGGACGGGAAATGGCTCTACTTTGCACCGTTGGAAGGCCCTTGGCACAAGATTGAAACGCGCTGGCTGGATGATGCCAACTTGCCTGAAGTTGAGCTCATCAAACATGTCGAGTTCTGGCGAGATCTGCCGCCGGTCGGTGGGACAGTCATGGACAGCAAGGGCAATTTCTACTTCAGTGACCTAGCTGAAGATAGCGTCAAGCGAATCGCCACTGACGGCACCATTCAGACCATTGCAAAGGACACTCGCCTGCACTGGGTCGATGCACCTGCGTTCGACAACCAGGGCAGATTGTACTTGCCGGCAGCGCAAGTCGATCGAGTAGGCTTGTTCAACGATGGCGCATCGAAGGTCGTGCGACCACTGAGCGTCTATCGCATAGACCCTAAGTAACCTCACTGCACCCGTTTCAGAGCTAATGCCTTACGCATTGCGAGCTCTGAAACGGGTTTATCGAAAAGCCTCCGCCAAACTTTATGGTTTAGGTCCGGCGGGAACGCGAAGCTAATGCAGAGACCACGACCCCCAAAACCACCAGGCCGAGCCCGGCAAGGAACATGGTGGAAACGGTCGCACCAAAAGCCAAGCAAGAGAACACTGTTCCAATCAGAGGTACCCCAAGGGTGAAATTTGACATGCCAAACGTCGAAATTCGCCGTCCGTACTCCGCAGAAATCACAAAGCACGCCGATGTCGCAATCGGCCCGATGAAGAACAATTCCTCAGCCAGTTTCCTATCCAAGACAAGGGATGTTGGTGAGCCTTCGCTGACATATGCTGCAATCGCCAACGGTATGGTAGCCAAGAGCATCTGCCACGGGGCAAGCGCCAGAGGCGGGGTCACCCACCGATGACGTTTCACATGAAGGATGACAATTGCCCAGCTGACCGCTGCAAGAAGCAGGAATATTGCCCCCAACACTGTTTCCTGATTTGTCCATTCGAGCTCTCCTGGGGAGCACACAGCCGCGACTCCTGACATCCCTATGACAAGCCCTGCAACCTGCAACCTAGAGGGCATTTCACGGAACATGACCCAGGCGACAACCACACACCACAGTGGCGTTGTGTATGCCAAGAGCACAGCGCGGCTAGTGTCGACATGAACCATCGCCACCATACCCAGACCTGTGAAAGCCATCATCTGCAACAAACCCACGCTTGCGATGATTGGCACATCCTCTATAACGGGAAGCTTGAGCTGTCCTCTCACGACCAGATAGGCAAAAAGACAAACCGCGGCACTGGCGAAACGAATGGTAGCCAGCCAGAGCGGAGGCACGTCATGCAATGCAAGCTTGGTAACCGGCCAGCTACTTCCCCACAGAAGCACCATGACACCAAGCCAGACGTAAATCGAAGATATCCCAAAATTTTTGGTGCGAGTCTTTAACACTTGCTGAGTTGAAGCGCGCATGGTGCCACCTCGTTGCAATCTAGTTACGTAGCACCATGATATTTTTGGGCATGCGAAAAAACGTACCTATCTCTTCCTCAGAAGTAGAAATACCGGTACATTTCATTGGAAAGCTCTCATGCAGAGGAAAAATTTACCATGAGCCGCTCGAAGCTCGATGACGCTAGCCTGCGCATCCTTGATGCACTCCAAGAAAATGCGGAGTTAAGCAATGCCGAACTCGCTGAAATTGTAGGGCTTTCAACTTCGCCGTGCTGGCGACGTGTCTCAGAGATGAAGGAAAGTGGGATCTTACGAAGCGCCGTAACGCTAGTTGATCCTGCAGCGCTCGGTCTTGCAATAAATGTATTCGTACACGTGTCGCTCAAACTCCAGGACAAGCAGTCTCTAGAAGTATTTACGAACGCAATCAGGGAGCGCCCAGAGGTGATGGAGTGCTATTTGATGAGCGGCGAGGCGGACTTTATGCTGAGGGTGGTAAGCGAAGACCTGACAAAGTATCAGGCGCTACTGCTTGACTGCTTGACCACCATACCCGTTGTGGCAAGCATCAAGTCGAGTTTCGCACTTAGCCAAGTTAAATATACGACTGCACTGCCCACGAATCATTTGAGAGGGCGCGCTTCAACGGGTAACAACTAACGTTCATCCTTTCTTTCACTCCTCAACCGAGGAGTGAAAGGTAGTTTCTGATTGGTAGAGCTTGATCGTGCCGCCTGCTCACCAAGCCTAGCCAAGACACTTCCTCCAAACCATTAACGGGGCGGAAGGTAACTCCAGGTAGACTCACTGCGACGGCTGCCGATTTCGGCACGATAGAAACCCCTTGTCCCAGTGCCACCAGAGCCAATACCGCGACTAAGCTCCCGGGCTGGGGCCCAAGCTTTGGGACGAACGCGCCCAAACTGCCGACGGTGATCGTCCCGGAGACCTGCTCTGGCAATATGAACAACTCATCACCCAGATCACCAGGATCGATGCAATGACGAGAGGTGAGCGGATGCGAGCAAGGTAACGCAAGCACATAACCTTCTTCATCTAGATGCGCGACCTTCAACTCAGCCGGAAGTACCATGGGCGCTCGCACGTAGGCGAGATCAATGCGCCCCTCCGCCACTAGCCGAGGAAGCTCTAACATAGGATATTCGCGCAAGGACAATTGCACGCCGGGGAAAGCCTTCTTAAACGTCGTCGTATGCCTCTGCAATGCTCCGTTGAACACTGCCGAGGCAACATATCCTATTTCGATGTGCCCATTTTCACCCCGCCCGGCGCGTTGCGCTTGCTCTTGAGCGATATCGAATCGATAGACAACATCACGAGCCTCTGTAAGCAACGCCTTACCCGCTTCGGTCAAAGTCGCTTTGCGCTGTGCTCGGACGAAAAGTTGAACTCCTAACTCTTCCTCCATTTCCTTGATCTGTCGACTCAGCGTTGGAACGGCGATATTTAGGCGAAATGCGGCCCTAGTAAAATGACTGGCTTCAGCCACCGCCAAAAAATACTTAAAATGTCTGATTTCCACTACTTTATGTTTCACCTGAGAACCGAACACGTCCGAAACCAAACTTAGCCGTTACGTTAGCTTAAAGCTCATGGCAAACCGTTTCCAAGCCAGAAGTTTGGGTTTACAACAGACTCCACCTGTACAGCAGAAGCAGCTGGAGCCAAGCGGTAAACCTGTACACTCGCTTTGCCGTCAATAGCCGCACTTAAATTTTTAAACGCCTCACCGAGTGTATGTTGAGTCAGCGCATCATCATTTTGCCAAAGCTCAAGCATGGTCCAGTGGCCTTGAGTGTCCATGTTTTCAAAAAGACGATAATGAAGACACCCGTGCTCTGACTGCGTTGCTTCGACAGCTATTAGCAGGGCGCTGTGAACCTCTGCTACTGATGATGGATCTGCGGTGATATGCGCTACAACGGTAATCGTACTAGTCATGGCGAGCACTCAGTGTGTTGATGCCTTAGCTTGATCACTTCCACTAGCACGTGAAACCCAAAGGGTAGTGAAACAGTTTCAACAAATTGACGAAAGTCCCGGAAACCCTTCTAGCGCGGGCCAGCGCACAGCCGCCATACCTGCGTTAGTTTTTAGCTAACGAAATCGTTCATCGATGAGAGATCTTGATCGATTGCTGCCAGATAAAATCGAGGACTGACCATTCAGGAATGCGAAAATTGGCTAGCGAACCGACCTACAAAAATCCAGGATTGATCCTCGCAACGGCATCCGCGGTATGTGCGCTTATCATCCTCGACACGAACATTGTCGCGGTGAGCTTACCGACCATTGCTCGCGAGCTGAATGCCACCCTTACCGACATTGAATGGGTTGTAAGCGCGTACCTACTGAGCTTCGCAGCTCTTTTGTTACCTGCAGGAAGCCTGGCCGACAGGTTCGGTAGAAAACGAACGCTTCAGATTGGTCTGACAATTTTCGCCGCGGCATCGGCTGCCTGTGCAGCTGCTCCGACTTTGTTGCTCCTGGATGTAGCCCGCGCTTTCAAGGGTGTAGGAGCAGCCTTACTCCTAACGTCTGCACTGGCAAGCATCGGCCATTGCTTCCCCAACGAACCAGCTCGTGCCAAAGCATGGGCATTTTGGGGAACCACAATGGGGATCGTCATTACTAGCGCTCCGCTCCTTGGTGGGCTCATCACCACTACGATCGGATGGCGATGGATTTTCTGGCTGAACGTTCCGGTGAGCTTGTTGCTCATGTGGGCAGTGCATCGCCTGATTCCAGAGTCTGGCAACAAAAAGGCGTCACGGCTTGATCCAGTTGGAGCGTTGCTGTTCAGCGCTTCCTTGGCTTGCATCATGTGGGGCCTCATTGAAGCCAACCGCGCGGGGTGGCAATCAACAGCAACTACCCTGCGCTTGACTGCAGGGCTACTGCTGATGGTGCTGTTCGTAATTTTCGAGAAGCGTCATCCACGCCCGATGGTCGACTTCGACCTGATGAAGCATGCCCGCTTTAACGCTGCGCTGCTGGGCATGTTTTCGTATGCCGCGTGTGCGCAGGTCATGATGACCCTCCTGCCATTCTACCTGCAGGCTGGCCTAGGCTTTTCGGCCATAACCTCGGGACTCGGGATGCTGCCATTTGCTCTGGCCATGTTCCTGATGCCGCGAGTAGGTGCCTATTTGCCGAAGAACATTCACCCCGCCACAATCATGAGCATAGGCCTGCTGCTGGTGGGCCTGGGTAACGTTGTTTGCGCCATGGTAGCCACCTCCGGTAGCTATCTGCTCTTCGCGATGGCAAGCACGGTGCTTGGTGCCGGTGCTGGATTGTTGAACGGCGACACTCAGAAAAACATCATGGCTTGTATCCCTCCAGATCGCCTAGGCATGGGTTCAGGCATGAGCACAACAATGCGATTCTCGGCCATCAGTCTTGCCATTGGGGTCTATGGAGCACTGCTCGTGGTATTCACGAGGGATGCACTCAAGGACTCGCTCAGGACGATAGCCCCTCAACTGTCCTTAGAAGCAGAAAGGCTTGCGTTGAGCACCGCAGCAGGTGATTTGCACAGTGCCTTAGAAACCATTCCGGAAGCATCCAAGGCAGTTGTCCGCGTCGCTGCCGAACTCGCTTTCATGCAAGGCTTTTCCCAGATGCTATTCGTGGCCGGAATTCTGGGAATGCTTGCTGCGTTGATCGTTGGCATCTACCTACGCCGGCCGCTGCCAAACTCTGGCGTCATGCCAACTCTGAACATGAAACCAAACCAATGATTCCAATCATCTCCTCCGACAGCTGATTTCTCGACCGAGAGCAAAAGGACTATCAAAAATGATCCGGAGACTGACTGTGGTTGCTGCAGCTCTTGCAGCTTCCGGCGTGCTTGCAGAACCGACAACAGCCCCCACTACAAAGCCGACCCTTAGCTTAACGGAAGCCAAGCAGCTATCTGCCGCAGCCCAGGCCTATGCCGCCCAGCATGGATGGCCGTGTTCCATCGCGATCGTTGACGACGGTGGATGGCCGGTCCTCACCGCAAGAATGGACGGTGCTCCAGTAGTAGCCGGGATAGAACTGGCCCAAGGAAAGGCAAAGACTGCGGCAATCTTCAAGCGCTCTTCAGGTGACTTGGAAACCAGCGTGAATAGCGGTCGGGCGGCAGCGATCACCTCAGGTTTCGTCATGATGAAGGGAGGTCTACCAGTTAAATCTAATGGAGTCGTCGTAGGTGCTATAGGCGTTAGCGGCGACACACCTGAGCATGACATCAGAATCGCCATGGCCGCTCTAGAGCAGTGAAAGCGAACACTTCCAAGGGCGAAAGCGGCTCAGTGCCGCTTTAATCACAGGCTCCTAAGCACGGAGGTACCAAAGCCGGATCACATTTCAATCAAAGTGACTTGCATAATGAAAGTCATAGTGGAATAGTGATTTCATACATCCGGTCCACGCTCGGGGCGAACCATGAAAAAAGCCAGCTTCCAGTCGATGCCATGCCCAGTGGCACGCGCACTTGAACTCATCGGCGACGGTTGGAGCCTGTTGCTGCTCAGGGACGCGTTTTATGGTCTGCGTCGCTTCGATGAGTTCCAGCACAGCCTGGGCATCGCCAGCAACACGCTAACCCGACGGTTGAGCGATCTGGTCGCCGCGGGCTTGCTTGAGCGCCGGCCTTATCAAAACAATCCCCCCCGCTTCGAGTACCTTCTGACAGAGGCGGGGCGTGATCTTCGCCCGGTGATCCTGACCTTGATGACGTGGGGTGCCAAACATGCAGAAGGCTCGAAAAAGGTCTATCTGGCCGATGTAGCAACTGGCGAGCCAGTCGCCCTGACGTTGACGGACAGCAACACGGGCAAGTCGATTACCGTTGAAGACCACCGCCTGCATATTTCGCCCGATGCAGACCCCCTTACGCATTGGCGCGTGGAAGCCGGTGAAGGGTATCGGCACGAAAAACTTTGGGTCAGCCCCTTCCCGCAACCAGACTCGACCAGGAGCGGACAGTAATGAACGCTTCCGTCGACGCCCCGATCGACAGCGCGCAGGCCGCTCCCCCCACTGGCGAGCGCGCAAAAGCCCGCAACAAGCGGCTCAAGCTGGCAGCCTTGGTGTTTGCCATTGCGTTGGCGGTAGCGTTCTTTGGCCACTGGTGGGCGATCGGCCGCTTCCTGCAAAGTACGGACGATGCCTATGTCGGCGCGGACGTGACAGTGATCAGTACAAAGGTTCCGGGCTATATCAAGGACGTCGCGGTGGCGGACAACCAGTTCGTCAAAGCCGGGGACCTGCTGGTTCGTATCGAGGCCAGCGATTACCGGGCTGCTCTGGCAAAAGCCGACGGGGCTGTCGCAGCACAACGTGCCAGCCTGGCCAACCTGGACGCAACGGAACAGCTCCAGCACTCCTTGATCAGCCAGGCCAAGGCGCAGCTTCAGGCGCGTCAGGCGCAAACCGAACGCGCGCTGCAGGATAAAGCCCGGGCCCAAGTGCTGCTGAACAGCCACGCGGTTTCACTTGAGAATGCCCAGCACGCCGATGCCGTCTGGAAGACAGCCCAGGCCGAGCAGAACCATGCCGCAGCCGGGGTATTGGCGGCACAGCAGCAACTGGTGGTCATCGAGACGCAGCGCGAGCAGGCCAGAGCCGCTCTGGCACAGGCCGAGGCGGCCCGCGAGCAGGCCGGGCTGGATGTTGGCTACACCGAACTGCGCTCGCCTGTCGATGGTTACATCGGCAATCGCAGGGCCAAGGTGGGGGCCTATGCCGCAGCCGGCAGCCAGGTGGTGTCGGTGGTACCTGCCCGCGGTTTGTGGGTGGATGCAAATTTCAAGGAAGATCAGCTGGCACGTTTGCGCGTGGGCCAGCCGGCACGCATCGAGGCCGATATTCTGCCCGGGCGAGTGTTCCATGGGCGCGTCGAGAGCATCGCCCCCGCCACGGGTGCGCAGTTCAGCATCCTTCCACCCGAGAACGCGACTGGCAACTTCACCAAGATCGTTCAACGTGTACCGGTAAGAATTCTGCTTCAGGATAGCGATGCCGAGTTCGGTGTACTGCGTCCCGGCTTGTCGGTGATCACCGAGGTCGACTCCCACGCCGACAGCCTCGCACCTGCGGCACCTGATGCCGCACGCGAACACGTAGGCGCCCTGTGAGCAGCGCGCTGCCAGCATCAAGCACGCCACAGAAGGTCGTCGCCTTTGCGTGCATGTGCGTGGGTATGTTCATTGCCTTGATTGACATCCAGATAGTCTCGGCTTCGCTGAAGGACATTGGCGGAGGCTTGTCGGCAGGTGCGGATGACACGGCCTGGTTACAGACGGCTTACCTGATCGCCGAGATCATCGTCATCCCGCTCTCAGGGTGGTTGTCCCAAGTGATGAGCACTCGCTGGCTGTTCGCCGCCTCGGCCGCCGGTTTCACCCTTACCAGCCTTCTGTGCGCTTTGGCTTGGGACATCCAGAGCATGATCGTCTTCAGAGCCCTGCAAGGTTTCATGGGCGGCTCGATGATCCCGCTGGTGTTCACCACGGCATTCATCTACTTCACAGGCAAGCAGCGCGTGATCGCCGCCTCGGTGATCGGCGCGGTGGCATCGTTGGCGCCCACCCTCGGGCCCGCGGTGGGAGGCTGGATCACCGACGCCCTCTCGTGGCATTGGCTGTTCTACCTCAATTTGCTCCCGGGCATCTTCGTCACCATTGCCGTGCCCTTGCTGGTCAAGGTGGACCGCCCCAATCCAGGCTTGTTGAAAGGCGCCGATTACCTGGGGATCGTGTTGATGGCACTGTTCCTCGGGTGCCTCGAGTACACGCTTGAAGAAGGCGCGCGATGGAATTGGTTCAGTGACCGCACCATAGTGTTCACGTCCTGGGTCGCGGGCATCAGCGGTGCCTTGTTTGTGTGGCGTTGCTTGACCATCGAGGCTCCGATCGTTGACCTGCGCGCGCTACGGGATCGCAACTTCGCGTTGGGGTGCCTGTTCTCCTTCATCACAGGGATAGGGATATTCGCCACGGTCTATCTGACTCCTTTGTTCCTGGGACGGGTCCGCGGTTATGGCGCGCTGGACATCGGACTGGCGATTTTTTCCACGGGGGTGTTTCAGCTGCTGGCTATCCCGGTGTACGCCTTCCTGGCTAACCGAATCGACCTGCGCTGGGTAATGATGCTGGGGCTCGCGCTGTTCGCCATCTCCATGTGGGACTTCTCGCCCATCACCCATGATTGGGGGGCCAAGGAGCTGCTGCTGCCACAAGCCATTCGCGGCTTCGCTCAGCAACTGACCGTGCCGCCCACGGTAACGTTGACGCTTGGCGCGTTGCCGCCCGCACGGCTCAAGCTCGCTGCGGGGCTATTCAACCTGATGAGAAATCTGGGAGGCGCAATCGGCATAGCGGCCTGCGCTACCCTGCTCAACGATCGGACCAATCTTCACTTCCTGCGTCTTGCGGAGCACCTGAACGTACGCAATGAAAACTTGACCCTCTGGCTGGAGCAGCTTCAGGAAAATGCCCAGGCCCATGGCCAGAACAGCGTTGATGCGAACCCGTACGTACTGCACCAGCTGTGGGCACTGACCTGGCGTGAAGCGCAAACGCTGTCCTACGCCGACGCGTTCCTGGCGATCATGCTTTGCTTCGTTGTCGCGGTCACTCTGGTACCCCTCATGCGCAAAATCGTCCCACCGGCGCAACCATCAGCAGATCATTGAAGCGCAGGTCGGCAAGGGCTGCATAACAGCCCTAGCAGCTTAATGCCTGGTTGGCAGCCAGTTGAGGAGAAAATCGGTGACTACCTGTGGATTCTCCAGGTTGGAGATGTGGCCAGCGCCAGGTATCAGTGCTGCCAGGCAACTGATGGTACGCGCCATGAGATTTGCTTCTTCTGGCGGCCGAGGGATGTCCTGATCACCACACAGGACGATCGTTCGATCGCTCTGCAGGTCGGCAATTGCCGATAGAAGATCTGGCCGTCCAAAAATGATCCGTCCCATTGGATCAAGGCTATCGCGAATACGCTCGGCGCTGCTGGCCTTGAGGGCTGCACGAAAATCCTCGCGAACATCCGGCACCGTCTCTCCACCTGCGTGGAAGAAGATCGGTACAACCACATCTAGCAAGGCGTCGGGAAAGCCCCCTGCCGCACTGGCAGCATCCAGCAAGCCGAAGTATTTCAGTCGAGTTTCTTCGGGCTCAGCACCCAGAAAGGTATCCATCAGTACCAGGCGGTCGACGCGCTCGGGATGCTCAAGGGCCAACTGCGCACCCCACATGCCGCCGACCGACAAGCCGACCAGGTGACATTGTTCAATGTCCAGGGCATCAAGCAGGGCGACGTGCTGACGGACCAGAGCGCTCATGTCTACCGTTCGCGGAGGAGGCGCGTCCGAGTGGCCGTGTCCCCAGAGCTCCGGGACGACCACCCGAAAATGTCGGGAAAGAGCCTCAATCTGGGGCTGCCACATGTCAGCAGACCAGAGAAAACTATGGCCAAGTACAACCGGAAAACCTTGGCCTACGTCAACGTAGCTCATCCTGGCACCGTCTACTTCAATGAAACGTCTATGCATGGCTAGCGGGTCTCCATTTTCGCTGCGTCAATAATGAGCCGACATCGTGCCGCTCATCAACTGATCCAAAAATGACAAAAAAGGACAGGTTTCCAGACACTCCGGAAGATCGGACTTATCGACAAAGCGGTGTGCCGGCCTACCTGAGATGGGATAGAGCACGACGTTTACTACAAACGCGTCGCTGAAACTCATCAAGACAGCTGACATACGAATTGGTGACTGGCCCGTCGCAATGCGCCGGGCCCACCGCGAAGTCAATCCGCATCGTCAGCCAGCCTAGCCTCCACTTCACCCAGCTTTCGCTCTCGCCGATATTGTCCAGGGGTCTGCCCCAGAACATCCTTGAAGACTTTGCTGAATGACGCCTGCGTTTGGTACCCCACCCTCGCGCTGTTCGTCATGCCGCCAGCGGCAAACTACTCCAGCGAACACAACGCGTGAACGCGGGCCAGCACAGCCTTGGCCTTGTCCAGCGCCATGCGCGCCCGCTGCTCACCACTGATGCCCTGCTCCAGCAACTGCCGGGTAGGGATTTCCAGGCTCAATGGCACCGTAGCCGGCAAGCCACGCAACAGCCCGACCAGGTCGGCGTCGCCCTCCCCCGGGAAGCGCCGTTCATTGCGCGCCTGGCGCAGGATCTCGTCCATCTCGGCCGGCACCGGGCCGGCGACGTCGCACAACTGGGCATAACGCATGCGCTGCGCCGGTAGCGTCGCCAGGTCGTCCAGCGAGGAACGCGAGCGGTTGAAGTGGAAGGCATCGACCAGCACGCAGCCATTGGCCCGCTCGGCATTGGCCACGACGCGCATGGCCTGGCGCAGGTCGCGCACGTCGGTCCAGGGCATGAACTCCAGGTGCGGGTGGATGCCATAGCCGGCGGCCAGATCGCAGAGTTCGGCAAAGCGCGCGGTGAGGCGCGCTTCATCCGGATCGTTGCCGGCTACCAGCAGCTCGGTGCCGCCCAGTTCGGCGCCGACCGCCAGGATCGGTTCGAAATCGGCTACGCACGTGTCAGCCTTGAGCCGGAGGATTTCCAGGTCGAGCACCTTGATGCCGGTGTCGCGCAGGCGCGCCTGGGTCTGCCGGCGCAGGGTGGGGTCAGCCACCAGCGGGAAGTGCTGTTCCTGCTCGGTGGCCGGCACCAGGCGCAGGCCGACATGGCTGTAACCGGCGCGAGCGGCGGCTTCCACCATGTCTGGCGGCGACAGTTCGAGCACCGTCAGGGCGGCGAGGGAAAAGATTCGGTCGGTCATGTCATTCACCAAAGTTCGAGAAATCAGGCGATCCGTTCGGGCGCGCAGGCCCGGCCCGATTCGGCGGCCTGGCGGATCGCTTCGATCAGGGCCAGGGTACGGCCAGCGTCGGCTGCATCGATCAATGGCGCTTCAGTGCCCTGGACGACGCGGATGAAGTGTTGCAGTTGCAGGGTCAAGGCCTCGCCTGCGGGGATGGCCTCCTCGCTCTGCAGCAACGGTGTATGCCAGCCGGAACCGGCCTCGGCGTAATGCCAGCGCTTGAGCTGCGGAATGCTCAGCGCACCCTGGGTGCCCGCCAGCAGATAGCAGGGCTGACCGTCCTGGCGCGGGTAGATCGGGCTCTCACCGGAATCCAGCTCCCAGCTCCACGGCGCGGCGACCGCGTCGGAGCCGGTCAGGCTACCCAGTGCGCCGTTGGCGAACTGCAACAGCACCGCCGCGCTGTCTTCGTTGGCAAAGCCGCGCACGTCGTTGCGGGTGAATGCCTGCACCTGCACCACCTCGCCGCACAGGTGGCGCAGCAGGTCGAGGTCGTGAATCAGGTTGGTGAGCAGAAAGCCCGCCCCCGGCTCGCGGCGCCAAGGCGTCTCGAAGTAGCTGTCGGGCTTCTGCAGCTGCCACAACGCGGTGACGTTGATCAGCCGGCCCAGTTTGCCATCGGCGATGACCTGGTGGGCCTTGGCGATCAGCGGGTTATGGCGCCGATGATGGCCGACCAGCACCGGCACGCCACGACGGCGCGACGCCTCGACCAACGCACGCACTTCATCCAGGTGCACGCCCACTGGTTTTTCCAGCAGCACCGGTACGCCAGCCTCGACGCAATCCAGGGCGGTGGCGACGTGCAAGTTGTTGGGGTTGGCGACGATCACCGCATCGGGGCGGGCCTGGTCGAGCATCTGCCGATGATCGGCGAAGCAGGCTACCCCGCATTCTGCGGCAAACGCCTCGGTCTGCGGGCCCGGGTCTGCCACGGCACATAGCTGGGCTTGCGGCAGCCTGCGCAGATGCTGGTAATGCTGGCGGCCCATGATGCCGGCACCGATCAGGGCGATGCGTAGGGGTGCGTTCAACGTGCTGTCCTCTTGTCGTTATTGTGCTAGCGATTGTGAAACCAGGTTCCAGAATCGACATATGCACAATGTAGAACCAAGTTCAGCTTTACAGAACGACCTGCCACACAGACTGTGCGATTACCGACCAGAAACGCATCTCAGGCGAATAATTCGCTCGCTCGGCTGGCCGCTGACAGCTCTTCTGCCGCCGCCAGCAGCAACGGCGCCAGTTCTTCCAGGCGGGTGTGCGCCAGGCGGGCGCTGGGGCCGGCAATACTGAGCACACCAATGACCTCGTCGCTTTGCGGGCGTCGCACTACGGCGGCGAGGGCCGATGTGCCGATGGCCGACGTCTGCTCGACCCAGGCATAGCCGCGCTCGCGGGCACGGTGCAGGTAGGCCAGCAGTTCATCAGTGGAGCGCGGCGCATTGGGGCCGAACTGGGCGGGATCGGCAATGCCTTGGCGCAACACCATTTGCAGCGCTTCTTCATCGTTCAGGCTGGCCAGCCAGGCATGCCCGGAGGCGGTGTAGAACAGGGGCGCGTCACGCCCCATGTCCGGGTCGTAGCGCAAACCGGAACGAGCCCCTTGAGACTTGGCGATCCAGGTCTGGCGATGGCCCTCGATCACCCCCAGGCGTACCAGCTCGCCGCTGTCCTGGGCCAGGCGATCGAGAATGGGCTGAATGATGTCCGCACCGCTGCTGGACAAGTAGCGAAAGCCCATCGCCACCAGCTTGGCGGACAATTGATAGCGGTTGTTGTCGCGGTTCTGGCGCACGTAGCCCAGGCGCACCAGTTCGGTAAGCATGCGGTGGGCCGCGCTCTTGGGAATGTCCAGGCGCTCGGCCAGGGTTTGCAGCGGCAAGCCGTGCGGCTCGCCGGTAAGGCTTTCTACAAGATTGAAGGCGCGTTCGATCTGACTACCAGCCATGACACGTATTCCTGAAAATTTGCCCGATTCTAGAAGATGATTCCATGCGGTCGACAACCAGCGCAGCCTGCGCGTATTGGAGTGTCCGGTTATCGACCAGTTATTGGCACCCGGCCTTGCAGTGCTGCGGCCTGCAAAGGAATATTATGGAACCGTGTTCCAATAATAATACAGGAGATACCGCAATGCCCGCCGAACCCTTCCCAAGCGACTGCGACGTACTGGTCATAGGCTCCGGCGCGGCCGGCCTGGCAGCGGCAGTCACGGCCGCCTGGCACGGGCAGAAGGTCATCCTGGTGGAAAAAGACCCGGTGCTCGGCGGTGCCACCGCCTGGTCCGGTGGCTGGGCCTGGGTGCCGCGCAACCCGCTGGCCCGGCGCGCCGGGATCATCGAGGACATCGAGCAGCCGCGCACCTACCTGCGCCACGAACTGGGCAGCCACTACGACGCCGAGCGCGTCGACGCCTTCCTCGAAGCCTGCCCACACATGGTCGCCTTCTTCGAACAGCACACAGCCCTGCAGTTCGCCGACGGCAATGGCATCCCCGACATGCATGGCGACACGCCCGGCGCCGCGCTCGGTGGCCACCAGGTGATTGCCGCGCCTTACGATGCCCGCCAGCTGGGCGCGCTGCTACCGCGCCTGCGCAAGACCCTGCGCGAAACCTCGTTCATGGGCATGCCGATCATGGCCGGTGCCGACCTTGCCGCCTTCCTCAACATGACCCGCTCGCCACGCGCCTTGCTGCATGTGGGCAAACGCTTCGCCTGCCACCTCTACCACCTGGCCCGCCATGGCCGGGCGATGCACCTGGTCAACGGGGTGGCGCTGGTGGCACGACTGGCAAAGTCGGCGGACGACTTGGGCGTGCGGATGATCGAGTCGACCGCAGCCCAGGGCCTGCTGATGGAGGACGGCAAGGTGCTGGGGGCTTTGGTTGCCACCGCGCAAGGCGAGCGGGCGATCCGTGCCAAGGCCGTGGTGCTGGCGGCAGGCGGCTTCCCCAACGATACGGCCAGGCGCCGGCAGCTGTTCCCGCGCGATGCCAGCGGCCACGACAACCTCGCCCTGCCCCCGCAGTCCTGCTCCGGCGATGGCCTGCGCCTGGGTGAGTCGGCCGGTGGCGTGGTGGCCACCGACCTCAAGTCGCCGGTGGCCTGGGCGCCGGTGTCGAAAGTGCCGCACCGCGACGGCAGCGTCGGCCACTTCCCGCACATCATCGAACGCGGCAAGCCGGGCATCATCGGTGTGCTCGCCAACGGCAAGCGCTTCGTCAACGAGGCACACGGCTATTACGACTATGTATCGGCCATGGTTGCCGCCGTGCCGCAGGGCCAGGAGGTCTGCTCATGGCTGGTCTGCGACCACCGCTTCCTGCGCCGCTACGGCCTCGGCCATGCGCGCCCGGCGCCCCTGCCGGTAAGGCCGCACCTGCGCAGCGGCTACCTGAAACGCGGCACCACCCTGGCGCAACTGGCCCAGGTTTGTGGCATCGACCCCGCAGGGCTGGCCGCCACCGTCGCGGAATTCAACCAGCATGCGCGCCAAGGCCAGGACCCAGCCTTTGGCCGTGGCTCGACGCCGTTCAACCGCAAACAGGGCGACCCGTTGCACAAGGGGCCGAACCCCTGCGTGGCGCCTATCGAGCATGGGCCGTTCTACGCGGTGAAGGTGCAACCTGGCTGCTTCGGCACCTTCGCCGGCCTGCGCACCGACGGCCACGCCCGCGTGCTGAACGACGCCGGCCAGCCAATCAGCGGCCTGTACGCGGCCGGTACCGACATGGCCAGCGTGTTCGGCGGCTGGTACCCGTCTGGCGGCATCAACCTCGGGCCGGCGCTGACCTTCGGCTATGTCGCCGCGCGGCATATCAGCGGCGTCACGGCATACGAATAACGGCAGCGGTTGGCAAACCATGGACATTGGCGGGGTTTGCCACTCAAACTGAGCCGGTGCCAAAAAGAGTGCCCACCGACCTTACCCGAGGAGGACGACTGCCTTTGAACAAGAACACCGAGCACTCACGCGGCTGGCTGGCCAGCAAACTGCTTGCCGATGGCCAGGAACCGGACCCGCGCTTCACCCTGGCCAACGAGCGCACCTTCCTGGCCTGGATCAGGACCGCGCTGGCACTGCTGGCCAGCGGCATCGCCGTGGACATGTTCACGGCCGAAATCTTCAGCGCCGGTACCCGCCGCCTGCTGGCTGTGGCGTTGATCAGCCTGGCCTTGCTCCTGAGCTTGCCGGCCTTCGTCCGCTGGCTCAATGTGGAGCGGGCGATGCGCCAGAAGCGCCCGCTGCCGTTCCCGCTGATCGCCCCAGCGCTGTCGATTGGTGTATCACTGGTGATGGCGTTCTTTGCCTACGCGGTGTTCTTCCATGCCTGACCCACGACTCGCCAACGTCGATGAGGGGTTGCAGCCAGAGCGCACGCTGTTGGCGTGGCGCCGGACCATCCTGGCAATGGTCGTGTGCAGTTGTTTCTTCCTGCGCTGGGTGCCGCACCATCGCTGGCTGGCGGTGGCACCGGCGGTGCTTTGCCTGCTGGCAGCCGGCGCCGCCTGGCTGCGCTTGCGGCGCAGCTACCTGCGCAATGTGACTGGCCTGCAGGCCGAGACTATTGCCTCTGGCATCACCGTGAACCTGTTGCTGGCGGTATGCGTTACCGCCCTGTGCGCCGTCGAACTGGCCGCGATCCTGGCCTGGTGAGTCAGCGCACCCTATAACTGCGCCAGCCAATACGTCACATCCACCTCGTCGATCTGGTCCTCACGCAGGAAGCGCGCGGCATATTCGTTATGCACACCGCTGCTCAAGAACAGCCGCAGCAGCTGCCCATCGATGTGGTTGTCGCGGGCCATGGCGACCAGGATTTTCACCGACTCCGACAAGCTCTTCGCCGCCTTGTACGGCCTGTCCGCCGCCGTCAGCGCCTCGAAGATATCGGCAATGGCCATCACCCGCTCGGCAATGCTCAGGTCATCCTTGCCCAACCGCCGCGGGTAGCCGCCGCCATCCATCTTCTCGTGGTGGTTGCCGGCGATATCCGGCACCCGCCGCAGCTGGCGGGGGAACGGCAGCGCGGTCAGCATGATGATGGTCTGCACGATATGTTCGTTGATCTTGAAGCGTTCTTCATCGTTGAGCGTGCCACGGCGGATCGACAGGTTGTACAGCTCGCCGTGGTTGCTGGCATTGGCCGGCAGGCGCATGTCAAAGCCCCAGACATTGCGCGGGTCGTCCTTGGCCACTGGCGGCTTGCGCGAGCCCCAAGGCACCTGGTGGTCAGGCCGATCGGCCAGCAACGATTCAGCCACCGGCAACGGCGCGGGCGAGGCACCTGCATGGCGCTGCGCCTCCTCGTGGGAAATGCCCAGACGGTTGTCGAAATGCCGCAGCCAGCGGCGCTGGCCGATACGCTGCAGGCGCTCGACGTCCTCATCCTGCATGAATTCGCCACCGATATTGGCCTTGGCGACGAAGGCGAAGTCGTCCTGCAGTTCGCCACGGCAGTGCGCCAGGGTTCTTTGCAGCACCGTTTTATCCTCGCCCGCCGCCAGGCCTTGCCAATAGGCCAGTTCGGCGTCGCGCCAGAGCACCTCGAAGCGCGTGCGGACTTCATGGATGCGGTTGTACAGGGTTTCCAGCTTGGTTGCCTTGTCCACCACGTATTCCGGGCTGGTGACCTTGCCGCAATCGTGCAGCCAGGCGGCAATGCGGAATTCGTAGCGCTCGGCCTCGCTCATGCTGAAGTCGGCGTAGGGGCCACTGTCGGCCTGCATGGCCTTGTCCAGCAGCATCTGCGCCAATTGCGGCACGCGCTCGCAGTGACCGCCGGTGTAAGGGCTCTTGGCATCGATGGCGTCAGCCAGCAGCTTGATCATCGCGTCCAGCAGGCGCTTCTGGGCTTCGACCAGCTGACGCGTCTCGATGGCCACGGCAGCGGCACCGGACAGCTCCTCGACGAAGCGACGGAACGGCGCGCCGACTTCGGCGGGCGTTTGCTGCAATTCAAGTACAAGAATACCTAGCAGCTCATGACCACGGTCCTTGAGCACCAGCGCCAGGCTGCGCCCGCCCAGCCCCAGGGCCTGGGTTACCGTAGCGGCCAGCTGAAGGTGCTCGGCTTCGCCAACGGCCAGCGCCTCAGGGTAGCCACCGCCCCGGCAAGCGGCCGCCAGGCGCAGCTGGGCGCGCTGTTCATCGAACAGGTACACCGCGCCCGCACTGACCCCGGCAGCGTCCACCAGATGGCTCAGCACCCCATCGAGCATGCGTTCCAGCTGGCTCTCCCGGCTCAGCGTCAGGGTAATTGCCTGGAAGCTGCGGATGGTGCCGGCCATGCGGCTGAGCACCCGGCTCAGCTCCTTTACCTCGGACACCCGCGATGCCACCCCTACTGCGCGGCTGAAATCGAAATCGGCCAGGCCGCGCACCTGTTCGGCCAGCTGATGCAGCGGGCGCCCGATGCGCTGGCCGAGCCAGCCACCCAACAGCATTAACACGGCCATCAGCATGGCCGTCCACAGCATCTGCCGGAACAGCACCTGGCGTGCGCTTGCCAGCAACTCCTGCGCCGGCACGGCAATCAGCACCTGCAGGTCCTGCCCGGCCAGGTTGGTCAACTGCACGCGCATGCCGTACCAAGGGGTGCCGTCCACCTCGTACACCTCGGGTCGAGTGCCTTGGGGCAAACGGTTGTAGACCTGCTGCAAGCTGGGAATGCCCAGTTCGGCCACCCGCGACAGGCGCACCGCTTCGCCGTCATGCACGATGACCCGCTGCAGGTCCGGGTAGGCGACGACGCTGCCTTGGTCATCGATCACGGCGATCTCGGTACCGGGGGTCATGCGCAGGTCGCGGGTCTCGTTGGCCAGGTCATCGACCGAGACATCCATGCCGATGACCGACGCGCCATCGACGCTGCGCTGGGCCATGGTCATGCCGATTTCACGGGTGGTGAAGAACGCGTAGGGCCGAGTCAGCACCGTGTTGGCCTGCGCCGAGGCGTCAGCGAACCAGGGCCGCGTGCGCGGATCGTAGTGATAGTCCGGCATGGCCTGGCGTTTGAGCAGGGTCAGCGCCGGGTCATAAAAGCGCCACTCGCCTACCCTCGCCCCACCCTCGCCCAGGCTGACACTCTGCACCAGGAAGCGGGTACCGGGCGGCGCAGCAAAGCGCTCCAGCATCTGTGGGTCGCGCAAGCGGCGCACCAGCAGGAACTCGCCGTTGGGGTAGCCGACATAAGCGGCGCTGAGCATCTTGTTGGCTTTCAGGCTCTCGACCAGTTGCGGCAGCCGCTCCAGGCGCTGCTCCAGGCTGACGGCAACCGGGTTGAAGGCCAGCAGGCGGATGCTGCTCTGCGCCGGGTCGACCAGGCGCCGGGCACGTTCGTCGATGGTCTTGCCAACTTGCTGCGCGGCATCGCCGGCGGCGGCCACCAAAGCCTGGCTGATACCGTGATAGCCCTGCCAGGCCAGGCCGGCGCCGAGCAGCAGCATGCCCAGCATGATGGCCATCGCCACCAGCAGTTGCAGGGGAACACCGCGACCGGCGTTGCTCATGGCTGGTTGCTCCACAAACGCCCGATGCACACCCTGTTCGCCCACAGGCGACCTGCCGAACCGGCAGCACAACCCAGCAACACGCAGACCATCCGCAGCATTCCTTGTGTGGCGACTTAAAGAGTGTAATCAGTCAAAACGAACATGCCGGGCGGAGGCAGCTAGGCATGCGTGATAGTGGCACGGCGATATCGCCGAATTCAATGTTCATGCATGCCCGGCTTTGCCTTTTTTGGAGCGGCCTTACCCGGGTACAGGACCGCTCGGAAAGGGCTGCGCAGCGAACCCTGCAATCTTAAATAGAGCAGGAATTACTGAAGCCAACTCATGCAAGCGATTGTTTGCTACTCATCTATTGCTCGAAATATGTAGCTTTGAAACATGCCGTCTCAAAGAATAGAAAACTTACTCTTTAGGTAACCTTTCCTACAACATTTTAAGACGTAGAAAGTTTCACAACGAAGTGATTCCTCGTTAGTGTTCCGGCTTCAGCTTAGTTTCAACGACTGACTAGGAATACTAATCAGAATTGCAGCTCGAACGTCACCAGCTGTTAGACGAGGACTTTCCATGAGCATCACTCAAGACATTGCCGACGCTGTCGCCGAAGTCGAATTCCTCCTAACCCCCTGCAAAGCCTGCCAGCGCCCGGGCCTGCCTATCCTCCCCCTGCGCCGCGCCGTGGTCCCCGATACCCGTCCCGGCAGTGACCCCGCCACGCAAACCCGCATCGGCCTGCGCACCTTGCGCAGCGGCTATCTCTACGTGCTGCTCGACCAACGCATCTGGCACGCCTATGAAGTCACCGCGCAAGGCC
>NZ_JABWRP020000014.1 GCF_014269035.2 Pseudomonas vlassakiae | reverse complement strand
TGGTGTGTTATCAGGCTTGAGGGCCTGGTCCAACGTGCAGTCTATCGGGTGTGTTGAAGTTGTTCAGCCTTGCGTCGTCATCGGCACAGTCCAGCGCTTGCACGGCTTCACGCAGCAAGGCCCTCTGCAAGCTACGTTCGCCTGCCGCCCATGCCTGCTCCAGTAATGGCAGTAGCCGGCGCGGCAAAACGCTGAACATGGGTTGCCAAAAACCGCCCTGGCGGACCATAGCGGCGCTGTCACCGTCCACCGCCAGTTGTCGCAGGGCATCGACCAGCGGCTGTTCGACCTGCGGCGCATCGCACGCCAGCAGCGCCACCCATTCATGCCTGGCCACCTGCAACCCGGCAATCACCCCGGCCAGCGGCCCGGGATAGTCCTGCTCGGCATCGCCCACCAGCTGATCGGCAAAGCCCGCGTACGCATCCTGGTTGCGGTTGCAGGAAATGATCAGGTCGTCGCTCAGCGGCCGTACGGCGCGCTGTACATGCGCGATCAACGGCTCGCCGCGCCATTCCAGCAGGCCTTTGTCGCGCCCGCCCATGCGCTGGCCGCGGCCGCCAGCGAGGATCAGGACGGAGCAGGGGGGCAGGGTATCAGGCATGAAAAAGGGTCCCGGGCAGTCAATGCCGGAACCCTCTCATTCAACGCCCGGCTTGTCCAGTCAGGCTTCGCTGGCCTGCGTCTGTTCGGCCTTGCTGCGGCCGCGTCCAGCCAGGCGCATCACCACCACGAAGAACACTGGCACGAACACGACTGCCAACGTGGCGCTGAGCATCCCGCCGATCACCCCGGTGCCAATCGCCTGCTGGCTCGCCGAACTGGCGCCGCTGGCAATGGCCAATGGCACCACGCCGAGGATGAACGCCAGCGAGGTCATGACGATCGGCCGCAGGCGCAGGCGGGCGGCCTGCACGGCAGCATCGGCGGCGTCGATGCCTTGGTCGACCAGGTCCTTGGCGAACTCGATGATGAGGATGGCGTTCTTCGCCGACAGGCCGATCAGGGTGATCAGGCCTACCTTGAAGAACACGTCGTTGGGCATGCCGCGCAGGGTCACCGCCAGCACCGCACCGAGCACGCCGAGCGGTACCACCAGCAGCACCGCGGTCGGGATCGACCAGCTTTCATACAGCGCCGCCAGGCACAGGAACACCACCAGCAACGACAACGCCATCAGCAGCGGCGCCTGGCTGCCGGACAGGCGTTCCTGCAGCGACAGGCCGGTCCATTCCAGGCCGGCACCGGCCGGTAGCTGGGCGACCAGGCGCTCGATTTCGGCCATGGCCTCACCCGAGCTGTAGCCCGCTGCCGGCTCTCCGGAAATCGCCACCGCCGGGTAGCCGTTGTAGCGGGTCAGTTGCACCGGGCCGCTGACCCACCTGGCCTGGACGAACGCGCCCAGGGGCACCATCTTGCCGCTGTTGTTGCGCACGTGGATCTTCAGCAAGTCTTCCACCTGGCTGCGCTGGTCCCCTTCGGCCTGTACCACCACCCGCTGCATGCGGCCCTGGTTGGGGAAGTCGTTGACGTAGCTGGAGCCGACGGCAACGTCCAGCACCGAGCCGATGTCGGCGAACGACACGCCCAGGGCGTTGGCCTGGCGGCGGTCGATTTCCAGCTGAACCTGCGGGCTTTCGGCCAGCGAGGACTCGCGCACGTTGGCCAGCAGCTTGCTCTTGTGCGCGCCGGCCAGCAGTTCGTCACGGGCGGCCATCAGCGCCTCATGGCCCATGCCGCCGCGGTCCTGCAGGCGCAGTTCAAAGCCGGTCGACTCGCCCAGGCCGTCGATCGGTGGTGGCAGCACGGAATAGGCCACGGCGTCCTTGAGCTGGGTGAAGGCCTGGGTGGCCCGGTCGGCGATCGACTGCGCGCTGTCGTCGCCACCGCGCTCGGACCAGTCCTTGAGCGTGGTGAAGGCCAGCGCGGCGTTCTGGCCGCTGCCCGAGAAGCTGAAACCGAGGATCAGCGTGGTGTTGCCGACGCCCGGCTCCTCGGCGTTGTGCGCCTCGATCTGGGCGGCGACCTGCTCGGTGCGCATGCGGCTGGCGCCGGGTGGCAGCTGGATGTCGGTGATGGTGTAACCCTGGTCTTCGGTGGGCAGGAACGCCGTAGGCAACTGGCTGAAGCCATAACCCAGCACGGCCAGCAGCACGCCATACAGCAACAGGTAGCGGCCACTGCGCTTCAGCGCTTGCAGCACCCAGCGCTGGTAGCCGTTGCTCAGGCTTTCGAAGCGGCGGTTGAACCAGCCGAAGAAGCCTTGGCGTTGCTGATGCTCGCCCTTGGCCAGCGGTTTGAGCAGGGTGGCGCACAGGGCCGGGGTCAGGCTCAGGGCGAGGAATGCCGAGAACAGGATCGACACCGCCATCGACAGCGAGAACTGCTGGTAGATCACACCTACCGAGCCCTTCATGAAGGCCATCGGCAGGAATACCGCCACCAGCACCAGGGTAATGCCGATGATGGCGCCGCTGATCTGGCCCATGGCCTTGCGTGTGGCCTCGCGAGGCGGCAGGCCTTCCTCGGCCATGATCCGCTCGACGTTCTCCACCACCACGATGGCGTCGTCGACCAGGATACCGATGGCCAGCACCATGCCAAACAGGGTCAGTACGTTCACCGAGAAACCCATCGCCAGCATCACGGCGAACGTGCCCATCAGCGCCACGGGTACTACCAGGGTCGGGATCAGCGTGTAGCGCAGGTTCTGCAGGAACAGGAACATCACCGCAAACACCAGCAGCATGGCTTCGAACAGGGTGTTGATGACCTGCTGGATCGACACCTTGACGAACGGCGAGGTGTCGTAGGGGATGTCGTACTTGACCCCTTCGGGGAAGTAGCGCGACAGCTCTTTCATCTTCGCCCGCACCAGGGTGGCGGTTTCCATGGCGTTGGCGCCCGGTGCCAGTTGCACGCTGAAGGCGGTGGCCGGCTTGCCGTTCAGGCGGGTGCCGTACTGGTACTCCTGGGCGCCGATTTCGACCCGGGCGACATCGCCGACGGTGACACTGGAGCCATCCGGGTTGGCGCGCAGGACAATGGCGGCGAATTCCTCCGGCGTGCTCAGCTGGCCGCGGACCACCACGTTGGCGGTGATTTCCTGGGTGCCGCGGGCGGGCAGGTCGCCGATGCTGCCGGGGGCGACCTGGGCGTTCTGCGCGGCAATGGCCTCGGCCACATCGTTGGGGGTGAGGTTGAAACCGATCAGCTTGCGCGGGTCGATCCAGATGCGCATGGCGCGCTCGGAGCCATACAGCTGCGCCTTGCCGACGCCCTTGAGGCGGCGGATTTCGTTCATCACGTTGCGTGCAAGGATGTCCGACAGTGCGGTTTCATCGAGGCTGCCGTCCTCCGAGGTGAGGGTGCCGAGCAGCAGGAAGCCGGTGGACACCTTCTCCACCTGCAGGCCTTGCTGGGTCACCTGGCGCGGCAGGCGCGACTCGACCACTTTGAGGCGGTTCTGCACATCGACCTGGGCCAGGTCGGGGTGGGTGCCAGGCTCGAAGGTCGCGGTGATGGTGGCGCTGCCCAGGCTGCTTTGTGACGAGAAGTACAGCAGGTTGTCGGCGCCGTTGAGCTCCTGCTCGATCAGGCTGACCACGCTTTCGTCCAGGGTCGCCGCCGAGGCGCCTGGGTACACGGCGTAGATTTCCACTTGCGGCGGGGCCACGTTGGGGTACTGCGCCACCGGCAGCTGGGGGATGGCCAGGGCGCCGGCAAGCAGGATGAACAGCGCGATCACCCAGGCGAAGATCGGGCGGGCGATGAAGAACTGCGGCATGGATCAGGCCCTCACTGGCCGTTGTGCTGGACGATGGACTGAGCCTCGGCGTCGACCTGGACCTGGTCACCCGCCTTGACGTGTTGCAGGCCTTCGACCACGACCCGTTCGCCGGGCGCCAGGCCCTCGCTGACCAGCCAGCGATCACCTTGGGCATTGCCCAGCACCACCTGGCGTTCGCTGATGCGCGACTGCGCGTCGACCACCAGCACTTTCGGCACCCCGGCACTGTCGCGCAGGATGGCCCGCTGCGGCACGCTCAGGCCCTTGGGCTGCACAGCTTGCTCAAGGCGCACGCGCACGTAGCTGCCCGGCAGCAGGTCGAGGTCCGGGTTGGGGAATTCACTGCGCAGGGTGATCTGGTTGGTGCTCGGGTCGACACTGATGTCGGAGAACAGCAGCTTGCCCGGCAGCGGGTAGGCACTGCCATCGTCCTGGATCAGCGTGGCACGGGCCTGGCCGTCGCCGGCCTGTTGCAGTTCACCGGCGCGCAGTGCACGGCGCAGGGCGTTGAGCTCGCGGGTCGACTGGGTGACGTCGGCATGGATCGGGTCGAGCTGCTGGATGGTCGCCAGCGGCGTGGTCTCGTTCTGGCCGACCAGGGCACCTTCGGTGACCAGGGCGCGGCCGATGCGTCCGGAAATCGGCGCGGTGACCGTGGCGTAACCCAGGTTCAGGCGGGCGCGCTCCAGCGCAGCCTTGGCTTCGGCAACGGCAGCGTCGGCCTGGAGGAAGGCGGCGCGGGCGTTGTCGTATTCCTGGCGGCTGACCGCCTTGTCGTCGACCAGCTGGCGGTAGCGCTGCTCTTGCAGGCGTGCCTGGTACAGGGTGGCTTCGGCCTTGGCCAGGGTGGCGCGTGCGCTGTCGTGGTCGGCCTTGAACGGCGCCGGGTCGATGAGGAACAGCACATCGCCCTGTCTGACGTCGCTGCCTTCGCGATAGACGCGCTTGAGCACCACGCCAGCGACGCGCGCGCGCACTTCGGCAGTACGCGGGGCGAGAATGCGCCCACTCAGCTCGGTGCTGATGGCCAGGGGCTGCAATTGCAGGGTTTCTACCCGTACTTGCGGCGTGGGTGGTTGTTCGTCCTGCTCGGCCGAAGGATCGCAACCGGCCAGGGACAGTGCAAGAAGCGCCACCAGCGCCAGGGGGCGCAGGTGTGGGGAGAGGGTGATAGGCATGCGGATCTTCCGATGATGACCCTGCATATCCTAAGGCAACCGTTCCTCGGATGGCTGTTAACACCTGTAGGACCTGTGTGAAAAAGTGTTAAGAACAGTCCTACCGGTTTGTAGGTTTCTATATTCTGCGAATACCTGTTCCGGCCTCATCGCGGATGAATCCGCTCCTACAAGCAAACCCTCTATGCCAAACATTCTCCTGGTCGAAGACGACAGCGCGCTGTCCGAGCTGATCGCCAGCTACCTGCAACGCAACGATTTCCATGTCCGGGTGATAGCCCGTGGCGACCACGTGCTGGACGCGTTCCGCCAAGACCACCCCGACTTGGTGATTCTCGACCTGATGCTCCCCGGTATCGACGGCCTGCAACTGTGCCGCCTGCTGCGTCAGGAATCGCAGAGCCTGCCGATCCTGATGCTGACCGCCCGCGACGACAGCCACGACCAGGTGCTGGGCCTGGAGATGGGCGCCGACGATTACGTGACCAAACCGTGTGAGCCCCGGGTGCTGTTGGCCCGAGTGCGCACCTTGCTGCGCCGCAGCAGCGTCAACGAGCCGCGCCTGGACAACCACCAGATCGTCATCGGTGGCCTGTGCATCGACCTCGCCGAGCGCCTGGTCAGCTGGCGTGGCGAAGAGGTGGAGCTGTCCAGCGGCGAATACAACCTGCTGGTGGTGCTGGCGCGCAATGCCGGTGTGGTACTCAGCCGCGACCGCATTCTCCAGCAATTGCGCGGCATCGAATTCAACGGTACCGACCGTTCGGTGGACGTGGCCATTTCCAAGCTGCGCCGCAAGTTCGACGACAGTGCCGGCGAGGCCCGCAAGATCAAGACCGTGTGGGGCAAGGGTTACCTGTTCAGCCGTGTCGAGTGGGAGTGCTGACGCGCCATGCTGAAAATCCTGGTGCGCCTGTATCTGGTCATCATCGTCGCTTACGCCGGGGCATTGCTGTTGATCCCGGACGCCATCGTCGGCCTGTTCCATGAGCGTTTCATGGCCTACAACCTGGACCAGGCCAAGGGTGTGCAGTCGCTCATCGTGCGCCAGTTCCAGCAGGCGCCGCAGGCGCAATGGCCGGCGGTGGAGCAGGACCTGGCCAAGGTCTTCGCGCCATTGGAGGTCAAGCTGCTGCGTAGCGAAGAGGCCGGCCTGAGCGCGCAGGAGAAAGCGCGCCTGGAGCACGGCCTGTATGCCGTGCGCATCGGTGACTGGGGCTATTACAGAACGGCGCTGGCACCGTTGGATCAGGACTGGCTGGTCAGCCTGCATTCACCACCAGACCCACTGGACATCAATGTGTTGTCCTGGGGTGTGACGGTACTGATCGGCGCGGCCATGCTCGGCTGCCTGCTGCTCTGGGTGTGGCCGCACTGGCGCGACCTTGAGCGCCTGAAGGAAACCGCCCGGCGTCTGGGCCAAGGGCAGATGGCCGAGCGCACGCACATCTCGCCGCACTCGAACATCGGCGAACTGGCAGGGGTGTTCGACACCATGGCCAGTGACCTCGAACGCCACGTCAACCAGCAGCGCGAGCTGCTCAACGCGGTGTCCCACGAGCTGCGCACGCCACTGACCCGGCTGGATTTCGGCCTGGTGCTGCTGTTCGACGAGGTGCCAGCTGCCAGCCGCAAGCGCCTGCTGGAGCTGGTCGGGCATGTGCGCGAGCTGGATGAGCTGGTGCTCGAGCTGCTGTCGTACAGCCGCCTGTACAACGCCGACCAGGCCCGTGAGCGGGTCGAAGTGTCGTTGCTGGAGCTGGTTGACAGTGTGCTCGGCGGCTTTGCCGAAGAACTCGATACCCGTGGCATTCAGTGGGAGGTGCAGGCCGAGGACGACTTGCCACGCTTCGTACTGGACCCGCGACTGACCGCTCGGGCCGTGCAGAACCTGGTGCGCAACGCCATGCGCTACTGCGATGAAAGCCTGTTGCTGCGGCTGCGACTGGAGGAGGACGGTGCTTGCCTGTTGACCGTGGAGGATGACGGCATCGGTATCCCGGCCGAGGAGCGTGAGCGGATCTTCCAGCCGTTCTACCGCCTGGACCGCAGCCGCGACCGCAATACCGGTGGCTTTGGCCTGGGCCTGGCGATCAGCCGCCGGGCAATCGAGGGGCAGGGCGGGACGCTGACCGTGGCGCAGTCGGCGCTGGGTGGGGCGCAGTTCAGGATTCGGCTGCCAGCTGGCTAGTCCATAGCACGAACCGGTCCTTGCCGCTGTGCTTGGCCTCGTACAGCGCCTGGTCGGCATGTATCAGCGCCATGCTGAGTGTGTCACCGCTGTCCACCCGGGCCAGGCCGATACTGATGGTTACCGGTGGTACGCCAGGATCGTTGCGCACCCGCTCGCACAAGGCCGCCACGCATCGCTCGGCAGCCTGCTGATTCAGCCCGGCGAAGAAGATGGCGAACTCCTCGCCACCCAGCCGGGCAAATTCGTGCCCCTCCACCCCCGCCTTGATATGCACCGCCACGCGCTTGAGTACGGCGTCGCCCACGTCATGGCCGTAGCGGTCGTTTACCCGCTTGAAATTGTCGATGTCGATCATCGCCAGGTATTGCCCGGGCGTACCCAGGCGGATCTGGCGTTCGGCGTTGGTCATGAACGCCCGGCGGTTGGGAATCTCGGTCAGGGCGTCGAAGTAGGCCTGCTCCAGCAGTACCTTGGACAGGTAGAAATTGTGCAGCTTGGCCTGGCGCATCTGCAGGTAGCTGTAGATCACCAGCCCGCTGAGGAACACCGCGTAGCTCAGCAGCATGGCACCTTCGAGCTGATCGACATCGATGCGGGTGTGGTAGAAGGGGCTGAGCATGGCCCAGGTGATGGCCATGGCGCAGAAGAACGACCAGCGCCGTACCGGCAGCACCGAAACGGCATAGAGCACGGTCGACACGCCGAGCACCAGCCACACCGGGCGCAACGGTTCGGGAATGCCTTCGATCACCAGGCGCATGCCCAGGGTGATGACGGCGATGAACAGCAGGTTGAGCACGTCGAAATGGTGGCTGCGACGGGTAAAGCGCAGCACCACGGTGAGGCAGCCGAGCAGGCCCATGAACAGGTAGGACAGCCAGGTGAAGCCCTGGCCGCCAAGGAAGCTGACGATCAGGTCGAAGACCAGCCAGATGGCGATGCTGACGCAGAAGATCAGCATGCAGAACGGGCGCATCGATTCGAATTCGTGCTGGCGGAATTCGGCGCGCAGGGCGGCGGGGGCGACCTGCTTGCGCACGTGCTCTTCGATGGTCTTGAACATCATGGGCTCCTGGGAGTACTGCATCGCCTGTACTGGCCTTTTCGCGGGCGAACCCGCCAAGAGGCCGGTACGGACAGACTTCAATTCTGTGGCAGAACACCCCGGGCCCAAGGCCGGTAGCGCAGCGCAAACACCGCTTCGGCATGGCACCCACCGCTCACCTTCGGCTGCGCAGGCTCAGCCCGGAACGGCTGCCCTGGCCCACTCACCTGGCGAAACGCCTCGCGCACCACCCCCACCCGACAGGGCAGTGCCTGTTCGTAGCTCTGGCGTACCAGCGGCGGCAAGCGCCCGGTCCCGGCACCGTCCTGCCACCACACAGTCAAGCCCAACCCGGCCAGTTGATCCAGCCAGGCGCCATTGACCCGTGGCGCCAGCTTGCCGGCGCTGAACGCGCTGATGTGCAGCGGCTTGTCCAGCCGCCGGTTGAAGGCCTGCAGTTGGCTGTACAACGCCTCGCGACGACTGCTGTCGCGAAAGTGCAGGTCGTCCAGTTCCATGGGCAGGTACCAGCCGGCCACGGGCAATTGCCAGTGTTGGCGAACCTGCTGGTACTGGCTCAGGGAGCGGCCCAGTTGCGACTTCCAGTAACTGTTCAGGCCGTCACCGTCGAGTTCCTCGATGCGCTGGTAGTAGGCCGGGTCCAGGTACAGCCCGAGCACCAGCTCCAGGCCTTGGGCATGGGCCTCGCGCAGGCTGTTGGCCAGCCAGCCCTGGGCACCGCCGAAGTCACTGTCGCCGTAGGCACTCCACTGCACGATCAGCGTCGTGCCACCTTGCGCCTTGGTGGCGCGCCACAGTTGCTGCCATTGCGTCGGGGTCACCGCGGCGTCGCGGTTGAGTGGCTGGTAGAACAGGCGTTGGTCGGCCACAGCCGGCAGGCACAGGGCGAGCATGCAGATTGCCAGGAGCGTACGCATCAGAAGGTCATCTCCGCGCCAACCAGCACGCCATTGGCGCTTTTGTAGAGGTTGCCACCCAGCGACTGCTGGTACTCGGCGCGCACTTTCAGCGAGCCGCGGTAGGCGTTGTAGCGGTCGTCGTCGAACCACCATTGCCAGCGCACACCGACCCCGGCGCGGGCGTCCTGGCGCCAGTCGTTGCTCGGGTCCTGGCTGGAGAACTCGAAGAAGCCGTAAGGCATGAGGGTCTGCGGCGAGTTGCCGGGCAGTTTCCAGGCATGCCCTTGCTGATAGCGCGACAGCCAGGCGTGGTCGCCGGCGCGGGTCCACCAGGCGGCATCGAGGTAGAGGAAGCGCTCGTTCCAGTCGTCCTCGTCGACCCGCCAGTCGTTGCGCCAGTCGCCCTGGTCGAGGAACGAGGCGGTGGCGCGCAGCAGCAGGTCGTTGCTCGATTCGGCATGGTGGCGCAAGTCGCCCCAGTTGCCGCCGACCTTGGCCGGGCTCAGCAGTTGGCCAAGGCTCAGGCCGCTGTAGTGGTCGTCGTCGATCTGCCGCTGGTGGTACAGCTCGGCGTACAGGTTGAGGTTGGCCTGGCCGAGCGGCTTGTAGCGCAGGCCGACGCCGGTGCCCATGCTTTGCGCGTAGTCGGTGCGGCTCTGGCCGCCGAACAGCACCCGGCCATAGACCGACAAGGTGCTGCCGTTGCGGCTGGGTTCCTCGCCCAGGGCGTGGTCCCACATGGCCAGCTGCACGTTCTGTGACTGGGCGCGACGTGAGGTGCCGCTGCGCTCGCCGTTATCGAGGAACTTGTCGTTGGTCGAGGTGCCTGCCGGCGACCAGGTGCTGGCCAGGGTGATGGTGTCGCGCCGTGAGAGGCTTTCATGGGCGCGGCGCTGGCGGTACTTGCGGGCTTCGAGGCTGCCGTAGTCGTCGTCGCCATCGACCAGGTTCTCTTCCACATCGATCACCCGGCGCAGTTCGCGGCGGGCCGCTGCGCTGTTCTCGACCTCGTCATAGCGCAGCGCCAGGGTCTCGCCCAGGCGATAGTCCTCGGGGAAATCGTGGGTGGCGTGTTCCAGATAAGGGATTGACTGAAGGCGCTGGGCTTTGTCTGGCGAACCAGCCAGGCGCATGCCGTAGTCGGCGCGATAACGCGGTTGGTTGGGCGCCTGGCGCACGGCTTCGGCCAGCCAGGCAGTGCTCTGTGCGCTGTCGCCAGCCAGTTGCGCGGTGCTGGCGGCAGCGTAGTAGTGGTCGGCACGCGGGTTGTGCGCCAGGGCCTGGCGCTGGAAGCCCAGCGCCGCTTGCAGGTCGCCCTGGCGTTGCGCGATGGCGGCACCCAGTGCCCAGTCATCGGCGCTGTTGTGTGCGGCGGCGTCCCAGTAGCGGCGGGCAGCGTCGGCATCGCCAGCATTCAAGGCCCCGCGGGCGGCGGTCAGGCGGGCGTTGTCGGTCCAGGCGCTGGCCGGCAGGTTGCGCCAGATTGGCTGGGCCGCTTCGGAATCGCCAGCGGCTTCCAGCGCGTAGGCCAGGGGCAGGCGGTCGCCACGGTCACCCAGGCGTTCGGCGGCCTGGTAATAGACCACTGCCTCACCGGGTTGATCGGGCATGGCGCAGCGGCCCAGGGCGCGGTACTGGCCAGCTTCGGTCGGGTTCGCCGGGATGGCCCGGTGCACGGCGTCGCACTGGCCGTTCTCAGCTAGGCGGCCGAGCAGTTGGGCGCGGGTATTGGCGTCGACCCTAGGGATCAGCCCCAGCATGCGCTGAGTGTTCAGCGGGCCATCGTTGCGCGCATAGAGATTGCCCAGGCGCTGCAGCAGGGAAGGTGTGAGTCGCCCTTGGCGACGGGCATATGCCTGTTCCAGCAAGGTGCGGGCGTGCTCGCTCTGGCCCTGTTGCAGCAGGAGGTAGGTTGTTTGCTCAAGCGCAGCGAGGTCACCGCTCTGGCGGTAGCGTCGTTCCCATTCGGCGGCCGTGCGGGGTTGTGGCGGCTGCACCGGGTCGCCATACAGGCGCTGCTTGAGCACCGCATAAGCACGTGGGTCGGCGCTGGCAGGGCAGTCCTTGAACTGTTCGCGGGCAACCTCCGGATCACGGCGTGACAACCAGTCGACGGTCTCCAGGCAAGGCCGCTGCAGCTCGTTGCTCAGGCGCCGTACCAGCGGTGCGTCATCACCTTCACGGGCCAACTCCCAAAGCTGCTGGCGTTGCTCAGGTTGCTGCAGCTGTTCGGTGGGCAGCTTCTGCAACCAGCGTTGCGCCAGTTGATTGTGGCCGACGGCAATGGCTCGATTGGCCATGGCCAGGCGAGTCTGGTTGGCCACTTCAGCGGAGGGGGCGCTTTGCAGCAGCTTTTCCAGGCCCTTTTCGTCGACTTGCTGGACATAGGCATTGGCCAGGCGCTGCCAGTCTACCGACGGCAGTTGCCCCTTGTCGGCCAGGGGTTGCAGTTGATCGATGGTTTCCTGCCAGTTGCGTAGCTGTTCGGCGAAGTTTGCCCGGGCCAGGCGCAGCACCCGGCCATCATCCCGCGGTGGCAGCTGGTTCAGCCACTCCAGGGCTTTGCCGGCGCCGCCGAACTTGGCCAGGCTAAGGCTGTAGGCTTGCCACAGCTGCACGCGCTGGGTGCCATCGACGCTGGCGAGCCAGCCTTCCACCTGGCTGGCGGCTGGCGGGTCCTGCTCGATCCAGGTCAGGCGCAGCTCTTGCAGGGCGTCAGCGTATTCGGAGCCATTGCCAAGCTGCTCGGCCATGGCTTCGGCGTCTTTGTAGCGGCGCTGGTGGGCCAGGGCTTCGACCAGCAGCGAGCGGGCTTCGTCGTTGTTCGGCACACGGCTCAGTACATGGCGGGTCAGGCGTTCGACTTCGGCCCAGTTGTCCTTCTTCGCTTCGCGGTAGCTACGTTCCATGAAGGGGTAACTGGTGAAGCGTTGGAACTCGCTCATGGGGGCTGCCTGGGTCGCCAGCGCAGTGGAACACAGCAACAGCCCGGACAGGGTGAGGGAAAGGCGCGGCTTCATGCCACCTCCCGGGTCAGGTCAAAGGCAGCCTGCTGTTCGCTGGCTTGTTCGGCGAGGGCCTGTTGCAGCACGTCTTCGGTAATGATGCCGCGGGCGATCAGGTGTTCGCCGAGGCTTTGCTGCTCGGGGTTGAAATCGATCAGTGCCTGGTTGAACAGGGTGACCGGGACCATGCCGCGTACCTGCAGGAGGGCGCCAAGCATCACCTGGTGATGGCTGACCTGCTCGATCAGGTCGGCGTCATCCTGGTGCCGCTCCAGCACGCTGAGCATCTGCTGGGTCTCAGGCATTTGCCAGGGGCTTGGGTAGTGATAGCGCAGGCCCAGGGTGACTCGGCCCTGGGGCGCCAGGCGGCAACTGACCGGGCGCTTCAGCTGGCGGCTGATGACCCCCAGCGACACCTGGCTGACGGGGCTCTCGCTGGCCAGCACCAGGGTGTTGCCGTCTTCGGCGACCGGCAGCACGCCGTAGTGCGTGGCCAGCCGGCGCGGCAGTTGGGCGATCAGTTGTGGGTCGAGCTTGAACGGGTTGAGCGGTGCCCAGGGCAGGTCGAGCTGTTCGGCCAGGGTTTGTACCAGCTGCTCACTGTTCAGCCAGCCGCGCAGCAGCAGTTCGCGGCCCAGGCGCCGGCGCACCGGGCTGGTGATCGCCTGCTCCAGCTGTTGTTCGCTGATGTAGCCCTTTTCCACCAGGCGATGGCCCAGCGGCGTGCGCGCCGGCGAGGCAAGGGCGGGGAACTCGTGGGTGGTCTTGTCCCACGCCACCCGCCGCGAATCGCCCATCTCCATGACCTGGCGCAGGGCGCGCAGGTTGGCGAAGAAGTTGACGAAGTTGCTCCACATCATCCGTGGCGCCGACAGCAGGCCTTCGAAGATGCCGTAATAGCGGGTGACGAACCAGCCGCGCTGGAACAGGCGGTTGATCAGCATCAGACCATTGAGCCAGAGCAGGGTGGCAAGCAACTGGCTGTCGCTGAGGATCGACATGAAACGCCAGGAATCGGGGGCGATCACGGTCACCAGCCACATGGCCAGCAGCACCAGCAGCAACAGGTTGACCAGGAAGCTCAGCAGGTAGGCGAACAGGCCGCGGCGGTCACGCCAGAGGAAGTAGTTGAGCGCGCCGGTGCGGCTCCAGCCGAGGTTGCTGGTGCCCTGGAAGACGATGCCGACGATCCACCGCGACTTCTGCCGGATGGCATGCTGCCAGTCGCGCGGGAAGTGCTCGCGCACGCAGATCACCTGGGAGAACTCGCGGCTCATGCCCGGCCGCCACTCGTGCTTGAGGGCCAGCGCCGGGTCGGTGATGGAGTAGCGGGCGAAAATGCACTTCATGCCTTTTTGCTTCAGGCGAAAGCCGATGTCGTAGTCTTCGGTCAGGCTCTGCACGTCGAAGGCGATGCCATCGCCGTCTTCGAGCAGGGCGCTGATGGCGCGGCGGCTGAAGCAGGTGCCGACGCCAGCACTGGGCACCTGGCCGGTCAACGCTTCGCGCACGATCACGTCCTTGCCGTGGTTCTCGGCGAACTCGTCGACGTAGTGCCCGGCGGTGAAACCCTTCCATTCCGGCGCGTAGGGGTACACCGGGATCTGGATCATGTCCTTATTCGGCAACAGGTAGTTGAACAGGCGCAATTCCATGGGCGAGATCACGTCTTCGGCATCATGCAGGATGAAACCGGCGAACTCGATACGGGCATCGTCCTGGAAGCGCAGGATGGCGTCGATGATGTTGTTCAGGCAGTCGGCCTTGCTGGTGGGGCCGGGGCGGGCACAGACCACCTTGTGCACGTTCGGGTAATGCAGGCACACGGCGTCGACGTCGGCCTGGGTCTGCGGGTCGTTGGGGTAGGTACCGACGAATATCTGGTAGTTCTCGTAGTCGATGGTCGAGGCTGCCAGGCGTGCCATTTCGCCGACCACGCCCACCTCGTTCCAGGCCGGGACCATGATCGCCAGGGGTTTTTCCGCGACTTCGAACAGGCGTTTCTCGTCGGCCTTTTCGTACTTGTCGTAGATGCGAAAGCGCCGGATCAGCTTGCGGCCCCAGTAGCACAGGTCGATGAACAGGTCGTCGAGGCCGAGCAGGAACATCAGCGAGGCGAGGATGATCGCCAGGACCTTGAGACCGAACAGCACATAGGTGAGGAAGTCGATGAAAACCAGGCTCATGCGTCGTCTCGCTGGGTGGCCGTTTCCGCGAACCAGCGCGTCAGGCGCTCGGCGATGCGCTCGCTGGCGTGGCCGTCACCAAACGGGGTATAGACCCGCGCCATGCGCGCGTAGGCCACCGGGTCGTCGAGCAGCCGGGCGGTTTCTTCGACGATGCGTTCAGTCACGGTGCCCACCAGCTTGACCGTGCCGCCCTTGAGCACGGCGGGGCGTTCGGTGACCTTGCGCAGAACCAGCACAGGCTTGCCGAGTGCCGGCGCTTCTTCCTGGACGCCACCGGAGTCGGTAAGGATGACCTGGGCGCGGTTCATCAGCCAGACGAAGTGCTGGTAGTCCTGAGGGGCGACCAAGTGGATGTTGCTGCGGTTCGACAGTACGCCATACACGGCCTTCTGCACCTGCGGGTTGAGGTGCACCGGGTAGACGAACTGTACGTCGGGGTAGCGCTCGGCCAACTGCGCGAGGGCCAGGCAGATGCGTTCGAAACCGGGGCCGAAGTTCTCCCGTCGGTGGCCGGTGATCAACACCATGCGCTGCTGCGGCTGTAGCACGCTCAGCGGCGAGTCGGCGGCCGGCTGCCATTGCCGTTCGGCGAGGTGGTCGCGCATCCACAACAGGGCGTCGATGACGGTGTTGCCGGTGACTTCGATGTGCTCTGGGGGCACGCCTTCGCGGATCAGGTTGGCGTCCGAGTCGCGGGTCGGGGTGAAGTGCAAGTCAGCGAGTACCCCGGTCAGGCGCCGGTTGGCTTCCTCGGGCCAGGGCTGCTGCAAGTTGCCGGTGCGCAGGCCGGCTTCGACATGGCCGATGGGAATGTGCCGCTGGAAGGCCGCGAGGCTGGCGATGAAGCTGGTGGTGGTGTCGCCGTGGACCAGCACGATGTCCGGCCTGACCTGGTCGTAGGCCTGGTCGAGCTTGTCCAGCAGGTCGCGAGACAGGCCATTGAGCGTCTGGTTCTGGGTCATCACCTTGAGGTCCTGATCGACGCTCAGGCCAAAGGCGGTGAGCACCTGCTCGAGCATTTCGCGGTGCTGGCCGGTGGAGCAGATGTGCAAGTTGACCTCGGGCCAGGTGCGCAGCACACGGGCCAGCGGGGCCATCTTGATCGCTTCGGGACGGGTGCCGAAGACCATCATCACGCAATACGCCATCGTCTTGATCCTCGTTCGATTCCCTGGACGAAGTTGTGGGACAGGTCGCCACTTGCAAGTGATAGATACAAGCAGTCGCAGGCGGGGTTGTCCAATAGGTGACAGGTATTCGGCGTGACAGGTTCAGCGCCTGTGAGATCGAGCGCCGCCGGCGCGGCGCTCGATCTGCGCACCACCGCAAAACCCAAGGCAAGCACCTGTCAGACCACCCTTTTTCTTCAGGCATTCATCTTGTACTTTGATAGGTCGTCTTTCCAAGGAGCTACACATGCAAGGCAAGGCTCGCAAGATCGTCCAGGCCATTCTCTACGAAGCCATCGCCGTGGCGTGCGTGGCGCCAGCGCTGGAGCTGGCGTTCGAGGCCGGGATGGCCCAGTCGACGGTGCTGTCTGTGCTGATGTCGGGCATCGCCATGAGCTGGAACATGGCCTACAACTGGGCCTTCGAGCGCTGGGAAGCACGCCAGCGCAAGCGCGAGCGCACGCTGCTGCGCCGGGGGCTGCACGCGCTGGGCTTCGAGGGCGGGCTGGTGCTGATCCTGCTGCCATTGGTGGCGTACTGGCTGGACGTCAGCCTGTGGGCGGCGTTCCTGACCAACCTCGCCCTGTTCGTGTTCTTCTTCGTCTATGCCTTCGTGTTCCAGTGGGGCTTCGACAAGGTCTTCGACGTGCCGCTTTCGGCGCAGCAAGCAAAGTGTTGACTTGGCCAAGCCAGGCGGGATAACGTCCTGCTCCATGAACACCTTCCCGCACGTGAACGCCATTATTATTACCGCCATTATCAGCTTGGCGGGCTAGCGCGTACGTGCACCGAACCCGCCCTGGAGGCGGGTTTCTTCTCTCTGACTCCTGGGCACACCAAAAAAGCCAAGGAGCCGCAACCGATGACCAGCCTCAACGTCAGCCCTCGTACCCCGACCACCGCGCAACAATTGCTGTCGGAACAGGTGCGCCGCATTCTGTCCGCGCCGGTCTACGACCTGGCCATCGAGACGCCCTTGCAAGCCGCCCCTGCGTTGTCTGCCAGCCTCGGCAACCAGGTGCTGCTCAAGCGTGAAGACCTGCAGCCGACCTTTTCCTTCAAGATCCGCGGTGCCTATACCCGGCTGTCGCGCCTGAACGCGGCCCAGCGCCAACGCGGCGTGATCACCGCCTCGGCAGGCAACCATGCCCAGGGCGTGGCCTTGGCCGCGGCGCACCTGGGCATGCAGGCGACCATCGTCATGCCCACCACCACGCCATCGCTGAAGGTAGAAGGGGTGCGCTCGCGGGGTGGCCACGTGGTGCTGCACGGCGAGAGCTTCCCCCATGCCCTGGCCCACGCGCTGAAACTGGCCGACAGCGACGGGGCGACCTTCGTGCCGCCGTTCGACGACCTGGACGTGATCGCTGGCCAAGGCACCGTGGGCATGGAGATCCTGCGCCAGCAGCCGGGGGCGCTGGACGCGATCTTCGTGCCGGTTGGCGGCGGCGGGCTGATCGCGGGCATTGCTGCCTACGTCAAGTACCTGCGCCCCGAGGTCAAGGTGATCGGTGTCGAACCGGAAGACTCCAACTGCCTGCAAGCTGCCATGGCGGCAGGCGAGCGGGTGATCCTGCCGCAGGTCGGCACCTTTGCCGATGGCGTGGCGGTGGCGCAGATCGGCGCCCATTGCTTCGAGCTGTGCCGGCATTTTGTCGACGACGTGGTGACCGTCAGCAGCGATGAGCTGTGCGCCGCGATCAAGGACATCTACGACGATACCCGCTCGATCACCGAGCCCTCGGGTGCCCTGGCCGTGGCCGGGATCAAGAAGTACGTGGCCCGCGAGGGCGTGCAGGGGCAGACCCTGGTGGCCATCGACTCCGGCGCCAATGTCAACTTCGACCGCCTGCGCCACGTGGCCGAGCGGGCCGAATTGGGCGAGCAGCGTGAGGCGATCATCGCCGTGACCATCCCCGAACAGCCGGGCAGTTTCCGGGCGTTCTGCCAGGCCCTGGGCAAGCGGCAGATCACCGAATTCAACTACCGCTACTACCCCGGCAAGGAAGCGCGGCTGTTCGTGGGCGTGCAGACCCACCCCGTGCACGACCCGCGCGAGCAGCTGCTGGCCAGCTTGCGCGGGCAGGGCTACCGCGTGCTCGACCTGACCGACAACGAGCTGGCCAAGCTGCACGTGCGCCACACCGTGGGTGGGCATGCTGCGCCGGGGGCGGACGAGCGGGTGCTGCGCTTCGAATTCCCCGAGCGGCCAGGCGCGCTGCTGGGCTTCCTGGAGCGGCTGGGCAAGCGCTGGAACATCAGCCTGTTCCACTACCGCAACCACGGCGCGGCCGAAGCGCGGGTGTTCGCGGCGCTGGAGGTGCCGGCCGACGAGCAACCCAGCCTGCCCCAGGTGCTGGACGAGATGGGCTACCGCTACTGGGACGAGACCGCTAATCCGGCGTACCAGCTGTTCCTTGGCTAATGTTGCGCTGGATCAATATCCGCTGCATTGAACCGGCGGATTCTCACGGGTAGACAGACCCACCAGGAGGAACCGGTCATGAGCAGCACCTTTTTCATCCCGCCCGTCAACATCATGGGCATCGACTGCCTCGACGAGGCCATGGCCGCAATTGCCGGATATGGCTTGCGCAAGGCGCTGATCGTTACCGACCAGGGCTTGGCCAAGGCCGGCGTCGCCGCGCGAATCGGGCGCATGCTGGCCTTGCGGGATATCGACTCGGTGGTGTTCGACGGCGCCAAGCCCAACCCCAGCATCGCCAACGTCGAGGCGGGCCTTGCCGTGTTGCAGCGTGAGCGCTGCGACTGCGTGGTGTCGCTGGGGGGTGGCTCGCCCCATGACTGCGCCAAGGGCATTGCCCTGTGCGCCACCAACGGTGGACATATCAGTGACTATGAGGGCGTCGACCGCTCGCGCAAGCCGCAACTGCCGCTGATCGCCATCAACACCACGGCCGGCACGGCCAGTGAAATGACCCGGTTCTGCATCATCACCGACGAGGCGCGGCACGTGAAAATGGCCATCGTCGACCGTAACGTCACGCCGATCCTGTCGGTCAACGACCCGTCATTGATGGTTGCCATGCCCAAGGGGTTGACGGCGGCCACCGGCATGGATGCGTTGACCCATGCCATCGAGGCCTACGTGTCGACGGCGGCTACACCGATCACCGACGCCTGTGCCCTCAAGGCAATCAGCCTGATCAGCGAAAACCTGCGCCAGGCCGTCAACGATGGCAACGACCTGCAGGCGCGGGAGAACATGGCCTATGCGCAGTTCCTCGCCGGCATGGCGTTCAACAATGCCTCGCTGGGCTATGTGCATGCCATGGCGCACCAGCTGGGCGGTTACTACGACTTGCCCCACGGTGTGTGCAATGCCGTGTTGTTGCCGCATGTGCAGCGTTTCAATGCCAAGGTCAGTGCTGCGCGCCTGCGTGATGTGGCCAAGGCCATGGGCATCAAGGTGTGTGGGCTGGATGCGGAGCAGGGCGCGGGGGCGGCGATTTCCGCCATCGAGCACCTGGCTGCGGCTGTGGGCATTCCGGCGGGGCTGGCGGAGCTGGGGGCCAAGCTTGAGGATATCGGCATTCTGGCGCAGAACGCCCTGAAGGATGCCTGTGGCCTGACCAACCCGCGGTCGGCCAGCCAGGATGAGATCGAGGGGATTTTCCGGGCTGCGTTCTGATAGATGACGATGCGTGGCTGCACCGGCCTTTTCGCGGCTGAAGCCGCTCCTGCAGGGATAGCGCCAGCTTCATGTCCGGCGCAGTCCCTGTGCGACCCGGTCTTCAGCGCTCACGCATGAAGAACCCGGCCACATACTTGCGAAAGGTCTCCAGGCTCTTGAAGTCGGCATAGCGCTTGAAGTTTTCGGCATCGGGCTCTGGCCCGATCGGCTGCTCCAGCAACGATACCGACAGCACCCGGTCCTGATCCGAGGTCAGCACCAGCTCATCCATCACCTGCCCGCCGATCACCGGCCGGCGCATCTGCACCTTCACCCCTTTGCTGGCCATCCAGTCGATCAGCGACACCAGCGCCTTGAGCGGCTCGCGTTCTTCGTCGCGATACACCGGGAACAGGTGCGCACGCGACAGCACCGGCACGCTGGCCACATGGATCAGTTCATAGAAGTGACTGCCTGCGGTGGTCGGTGAGTACAGGGCCAGCGCCAGCAACGGGCCAGACGCCCGGTTGCCGCCCCAATACAAATGGTGGCCCTGGAAGTCGAAACCGTCCTCACTGCGGTTGTTGAACAGTTTGCGCCCTTTGATCTGGTCGACGCAGTCCAGCAGCAGGCCATGGCGACGGTGGTTGCCGAACACCGTGGCTTCGCGCAGGCGGGACTTGAGCATCATCATGTGCTTCATGTCCAGGCGGGTTTCCAGGTAGTTGCTGGCTGGCACCCGTTCGAGCAACGGGTAACGGCTGGCGACACTGCGCAGCTCGGCGAACTGGCCGGTCAGGTCTTTCTTCAGGTGTGTGGCGTAGAGGTTGAGGCCGCTGGTCTCGATCCAGGTCAGCAGCAGTGACAACAGGCGCTGTTGTTCGCGGCGCTCATTACCGTCAACAGCGCCAGCAGCGCTGTCGCTGGCGCTGCGGTAGTCACCGATCAGGCGCAGCGGGGTGTCAGGTGCCAGCCAGGCGGCGGGCACCGTTGGCGCCTCTTCACGCTCGCTGGCTTCGCGTTCGTCCTTGGTGAACGGGCAGCCGGGCGCATGCTCGGCGGTGCCCGGGTTGTTTTTCAGGAACAGCGTGCCGGTGCTGCCATTGAGGGTGACATTGAGCACCGGCAAGGCATCCTTGCGGCAGTCGCAGGCCAGCCACTGGTTGGCACTGCGCACCTTCATCAGCAGCTGGTTGGCCTGCAGCAGCCGTGGCCCGGCCAGGCTGCCGGTGGCGAAACCGACCAGCAGTTCCTCTTCGGCCGGGGTCAGGCTGCGCACCTGCGCGGCGGTTTTGTCGATGATTCGCATGAAGCAGCTCCAAGCTACGAGCCTCAAGCTTCAAGCAAACGCGCCGTGCTTTCAACTCGTCGCTCAGTTGCCGCTGAACATCTTCGCGGCGCGGGCGCGGATTTCGTCGGGGGTCAGGTCTTCCTTGTGGGTGGAGACGAACCAGATATTGCCGAACGGGTCTTTCAGGGTACCGCTGCGATCGCCGTAGAACTGGTCCGTCACTGGGTGCAATGCGGTGCCGCCGGCCGCCAGGGCCTGGGCATAGACCTTGTCACAGTCCTCGACGTACAGGTGCAGGCCGACGCCGGCGCCGGCGAGTTTCTGGCTGGCGGTCAGGCCGCCCTCGCGGTCGCAAGGGTCGCCGAGCATCAGCGAGGAGTCACCGATGCGCAGTTCGGCATGGCCGACGGTGCCGCCCGGGCCTTCCAGGCGGAACATTTCGGTGGCGCCAAAGGCCTGTTTGTAGAACTCGATGGCCTTGGCGGCGTTGTTGATGGCCAGGTACGGGGTGATGCTGTGCTGGCCTTCGGGAATCGGTTTGGCTGCCATGTGCGACGCTCCTTTGCATGGGGCGCCGATGGGCGCCCTGATGCATTAGAGTCGTCTGCGCACAGCCAGAATCGACAACCTGGCTAGATCGATTCTCTATAAGCGCGCCTGTCAGAAGATGTAGTCGGTAGTCAGGAAGCTCGACTGGCGGTTACGGATGATCTCGCTGATCAGCGCCTTGTTGGCTTCCTGGAAGCGGGTCGCGACCAGGGTGCGGATGGAGAACACGCGCAAGGCATCGTGCACCGACAGGGTACCTTCGGCGCTGTTCTTGCGGCCGTTGAACGGGTAGGTGTCCGGGCCGCGCTGGCACTGGGCATTGAGGTTGATGCGGCCGACCTGGTTGGCGAAGATATCGACCAGGCTGCCGATGGTGGCCGGGTCGTTGCCGAACAGGCTCAGCTGCTGGCCGTAGTCGGAGTCGAGCACGTAGTCGATCACGGTCTGCAGGTCGCGATAAGGCACCACCGGTACCAGCGGGCCGAACTGCTCCTCGTGGTAGACGCGCATGTCGCGGTTGACCGGGTAGAGCAGGGCGGGGTAGAAGAACGAACCGCGGCTCTGCCCGCCACCTTCGTTGAGTACTTGCGCACCCTTGGCCTGGGCGTCGGCCACCAGCTGGTCGAGGTAGTCGACCTTGCCCGGCTCCGGCAGTGGTGTCAGCGCGACGCCCGGCTCCCAGGGCATGCCGGGTTTGAGCGCGGCGAGCTTGCGCTGGAACTTGTCGAGGAAGGGTTCGACCACATCCTCGTGCACGAACAGGATCTTCAACGCCGTGCAGCGTTGGCCATTGAACGACAGGGCGCCGGTCACGGCCTCTTCCACGGCATTGTCCAGGTCCACCTGGGGCAGGACGATGCCCGGGTTCTTCGCATCCAGGCCCAGGGCCGCACGCAGCCGGTGCGGGCGAGGGTGCAGTTTCTTGAGGTCGCTGGCGGCTTTGTGGGTGCCGATGAAGGCGAATACATCGACCTTGCCACTGGCCATCAGCGCGCTGACCGTTTCGCGGCCACGGCCATAGATGACATTGATCACACCCGGTGGGAAGCTGTCGCGGAACGCTTCGAGCAGCGGGCGGATCAGCAGCACGCCGAACTTGGCCGGCTTGAACACCACCGTGTTGCCCATGATCAGGGCCGGGATCAGCGTGGTGAAGGTTTCATTGAGCGGGTAGTTGTAGGGGCCCATGCACAGCGCCACGCCCAAGGGTGCACGGCGGATCTGGCCAAGGGTGCCTTGTTCCAGCTCGAAGCGACTGGAGCGGCGGTCGAGGTCCTTGAGGGCGTTGATGGTGTCGACGATGTAGTCGCAGGTGCGGTCGAATTCCTTTTCCGAGTCCTTGAGGTTCTTGCCGATTTCCCACATCAGCAGCTTGACCACGGCGGTGCGCTGCTCACGCATGCGCGCGAGGAAGGTTTCCACGTGCTGGATACGTTCGGCAACGCGCATGTTCGGCCAGGCGCCACGGCCTTTGTCGTAGGCATTTACCGCCGCGTCCAGGGCGGTGAGGGCGGTGTCGGCATCCAGCAGGGGCGCGCTGCCGAGCACGACCTGGCGCTCGCCATCCGCTTGCTTCAGCCAGACCGGGCTGCGGACCGTGGCCAGCGGCCCGTCCCAGCGCCGGAGTTCACCGTTCACCAGATAGTCGCGTTGTTCCAGTGGTGCTTCCAGGCGCCAGTGTTCAGGAATGTCTTCGGCGGTCGGAAACAGCGAATCGAGCAGATGTTCCATGGGTACTGCACCTCACGTGTCTGGGCGGGTGAAACGCTTCAGCTTCGAGCATGCACCCTGGGCAAGAAAAACACCAGTCTGGCTCAATTTCGCCGACACCGCGCCGATACAGGGGCAATCGCTCACGCCTGCAGGCTTATGACCCCGTCCAATTCCCCGATGACCTACGAACAGAAACCGACCACCGGCACGCTGCGACGGGCCCTCTGCCGCTTGTTGCCGGTGGGCGTTTCCCTGGCCGGTATCGGCGTGTCCATGGCCCTTGGGCACGTGGATATCCAGCGCCAGCAAAACCACCAGGACGCAAGCCTGTTCTACTCGCCGTTGTTCTGGTTCGCCTTGACCTGCAGCGGCCTGCTAAGCCTGTTCATCGCGCAGATCAACCGCAAGCAGCGCCAGTTGCGCCAGCGTAACCGCGAGCTGCAGCGCTCGCAGGCGCAGCTGGAACGCCTGGCGCATTACGACACCATCACCGGTTTGCCCAACCGGGTGCTGTTCCAGCAACAGCTCGCCGAGGCCACTGCCGAAGGCCATGGGCTGGCTGTGCTGCTACTGGATATCGACGGGTTCAAGCAGGTCAACGATAGCCTGGGCCACGCCATGGGTGACCTGCTGTTGCAGCAGGCGACTGCGCGCTTCTTGCAGGAGCTCGACACCAGCGACCGGGTATGCCGGCTGGGCGGCGATGAATTCGTGTTCATGCTGCAGGGCACCCAGGGACAGGTCAGCCACCAGCTGCGCGAGTTGCTGCGCTGCCTGCAGCGGCCGTTCGACCTCAATGGCAACGCCGCGCTGGTGACCGGCAGCATCGGCCTGGCCTGGTGCCCGCAACATGGCGAAGACGTCGGCAGCCTGCTGCGCCATGCCGACACGGCCATGTATGCGGCCAAGGAGGGTGGGCGCAACGCCTGGCGCCCCTATCACCCGGACATGACCGCGCGGCTGCACCAGCGCCTGGAACTGGAGCGCAACTTGCGCCGGGCCTTACAGGAAAACGAGTTCGAACTGTGGTACCAGCCGAAGGTCGACCTGTTCAGTGGCCAGCTGGAAGGTGTCGAAGCCTTGCTGCGTTGGCGTGATCCGGATCACGGGCTGATTCCGCCCGGCGAGTTCATCCCGCTGGCCGAACGTACCGGCCTGATCATTCCCTTGGGCGAGCGGGTACTCGATCTTGCCTGTGCACAGATGGCCGCCTGGCGCGCCGCCGATTGCCTGCCGGGCCCGCTCGCGATCAACGTGGCAGCGCTGCAGATCGAGCGCAGCGACTATGTCTCAAGCCTGGCCATTGCCCTGGAACGTCACGGGCTGGCACCTAATCTGCTGGAAGTGGAAATCACCGAGAGCCTGCTGATGGAAAGCCAGCAACAGGCCTGTGCGGCGCTGGCCCAGTTGCAGGCGATGGGCGTGGCCACGGCGGTGGACGACTTCGGTACCGGATATTCGTCGCTGGCCTACCTGCGCGCCTTGCCCATCGACCACCTGAAGATCGACCGGGCGTTCATCAAGGACTTGCCGGATGACGACGATGCGGTGGCCATTGCCCGGGCGATCATCGACCTGGGGCATGCCCTGGGCTATCGCATCACGGCCGAGGGGATCGAGACCCAGCAGCAGTATGACTTTTTGCGCAATGCCGGGTGTGACCAAGGCCAGGGCTATCTGCTGGGGCGGCCGATGCCAGCCGCCGAGTTGCAGAAGTGGATCGCGCACAATCCACTCAGGGCGCGAATGCCGCGTTAGGGGCCGGGCACTTTACAGTGCCAGATCGAACAGTTCATGAGCCGGGCGTTGCAGTGCCTGCTGGCGTAGCGGCAGGTTCTGGTCGATCACGGCCAGGCGCCGCCAGAACTCTGCGTGGGCGCGTCTTGGGTGTGATGTGAAAGGTTCAAGGTCGAGCAGCGGCCTGAGGTCTCGTCGATATTGCAGCGGTAGACGTTGCCAAAGTGCCTGTTCAGCGGGGCCAGTGTTTTGGAAAAAATCATCATAGTCGCTGTCATCTACCAACAGATCGACATCATGCGCTGCGTTGTAGGCCTCGATTTCGTCGAGCATGCGTGGGCTGAGCCATTGGCTTTCAAGGCGCATCGCCCGGGCGACCGGCTGTGGCACCTGAAAGTCGGCAGGCAGCTGTTGCAGCTGGTTGCCGGCCAGGTCGATGGTCACCGGCGTGCTGGTGATGCTGCCCAGCCCGTGCGGCAATTCGGTCAGTGCACAGTTGTCGAGGAACACTGTGAACAGGCGAGGCAGCAGGCTCAGGTCGGGCGCGCGTAGCAAAGGGTTGCCCCCCAAGTCCAGCACGCCCAGGTGGGTGAATTGGTCGAGCGTCTGCTGGGCACTGTCATCCCAGGTGATGCGATTGTGGTCGAGGTCCAGCCATGCCAGCGCCTGGGGGTTGGCCAGGCGAGGCAAGTGATTGAAGTGGCAATGGCTCAGGAGCAAGCGCTTGAGCCTGGGGAAGCGTTCGTAGAACTCGGCGGGTAATTGGCTCAGGTTGCGATTGCCTTTGAGCGACACGTGTTCGATGTGGGCGAAATCGTCAGGCAGGGCCAGGCTGCCCAGGTCGCGGTCTTCCAGGTCAAGGCGTGAAAGGTCCAGGCTGTAAACCACGACGTTCTGGCCCAGTGGCAGGCGGGACAGGCGTCGCCAGGCATTGATGATGGGAGCGATGGCCTCCTGACGACGGTGCGGGTATTGCGGGTCGGGGCGTGCCCATTCGCCGAGGTCTCGGCGCAGGGCCTCCAGGCGGTGCTCGAGGTTACGCATCTCCTGCGTCGGGGAGCGCCCTTGGCGCTGCCAGTCGTCCATGGCACGGACGTAATCCTGATCGGTCGCCGTGGGGTAGAGCCGGCGATAGCGGGTTGCCAGCGGTGCTTGCAGATAGGGGCCATCGGGGACTGCTTCGCGACCACCTTGTAGCCCTGCGCGGCCAATCCGACGCCGCGCGCCCGTGCCCCAGAGGCGCTGAAGCAGTTCGCTGCGACGGGGCTCGGTCCAGGCCAGCACACGCTGACGCAGGGTGTTGCCATCTGTGGTCGAGAGACCCAGCGTCTTGCGCCAGGCATTGGGCAGTGCCTGTTCGATGGCCCGGCACAGGTCCTGATCCCGGGACGCCGGGGCAGGGCGTTCGCCCAGGTCGGGCTCATAACCCTCGGTGGACTTGATGACGCGGCAGACCCTGCTGGCCCGGCTGCTGCCACAGCTCTCGAGCAGCGGGCCCTGCGGGCTGCCGGCGCGCAGCTCGAGGCGCAGGTCCGCAGGCCATTCAGGCAGGGCGTCGAGGCTGCTGAACAGCAGCCGTTCACTGTCGGTTGTACCTTGCCAGGGGATTACCAGTTCTTCCAGCGCGCGTACCAGGGGCCATTCATGATGACGCGACAGACGCGCTTGCGCGGCTTCGCCCGTGAGCGGTTCGACCGGTGTGCGCGTGGCAATGCGTTTCAGGGTGTCGAGCAGCAGCGCTGGTGCAGGCTTGCCTTCAAGGTGCACCTGACGCAAGCGGGCTGCGTCGACACCGCAGATGCGCCCAGCCAGCTCCAGTTGCTCCGGGGTAAAGGCCGCATACGCTTCGCCTAGACGCTTTGCCAGCACTGTGAATGGCCACTGCAATGGCTGTTCATGGGCAGCGCGCCATGCGCCCTGGCCGTTGTGTTCCAGTGGCGGTTGATAAGCGTCGGGTGCGTCGGGACGAACGATCCGCCACTGCTGGATATCGGGATCGAAACGGTGTTGGTAGAGCTGGCCATCCATGCGCAGGTAGTGGCTGCCCTCATGCAGGTACTGGCCTTGCGCATTGGCCTGCAACCCTTCTGGAAGTGCCTGGGTACTGCGGTAGGGCTTCAGGTCCGGCTGCCATAGACGATAGCGGCCATCGCTGCTGCGAACTTCCTGGAGCTTTTCCAGCAACGGGCTTTTGAACAATTTCGGCACAAGGTGGCCTGCGGTTGCCAGGCCGCCGATCAGGGCCAGGTTCAGGCCGACGGCTTCGAGATGCTGCGGGGCCAGGTGGCGGTCTCCCTCAAGCCAGGTCTCATAGCCTTCGTAGGCTTCACCCAGTAACTGGCAAGCGGTGACGGCCAGCATCAGCGTACCGATAGCGGGGATGAAGAAACCGGCCACGTTGAGCAGGTCCAGGCCCAGGTTCTCCCACTGCTCAAGGCGTTTGGCGCGGGCCTGAGCGTCAGCCGCGGCGGTGGGCACCGCAAGGCGTTCGGCTTCCCTTTCAAGGCGGGCCAGGTGCAGGTCTTGATAAAAGCCGAAGGGGTCGCCGCTGATGGCTGGGAAGGTGGGATGCAGGTCGGCCGGGCTGGCGTCGTCGAGGTTCTGCTGCAGCAAGTCGAGAAAGCGCGACTGGTCGGCCTGGTTCAGATAGGCCTGGAAGCGTTGACGGATTTCTGGCTTGCGCAGCAGGGGCCCCAGCACCTGATTGATGACGTCCAGGCCGGAGCAGGTGTGCAGGGCAGGGGTATGGCCGGGCAGGTAGAGCAGCCAGCCGGCATCGCCGACATCGATCAGCATTACCTCGTGCAGCACAATGCCGAACAGGGCCAGTTGCCGGCATGGCACTGCGCCGTTACGCAACAACAGGTCAATACGATCGCGCGCGCTGCCGCTCAGCTCATGACGCATGTAGCTCAGGTCTGCGGCCAGGCGCAAGCGGTCCTGTTGCACTGCGATGGCCTGAGCGCGCGCGGGCGACGAGGCGAGGTGCTGCTGCAGATGGCTCTGGTAGGCGCCACCCAGGTCGAGCTGGCGGCAGGTGGTTGCAAAGGCCTCGGGCGTGAGCGCAAGGCGTTCTACCTGATACTGTTCCGATGCCAGCGCGATCTGCGCGGGTGGTGTCTGTGGGCCAGTCACGACCTTGCCGTGAACCTTGACAGGCGTCACCTGGATATTGTCACTGAGGGCGATAGCGCTTTGCTGGGTGAACGTCTCGTCGTCTGCAAAGTTCTGCAAGGCAGCCTGGAGCAAAGGGTCACGGCGATGGCGATACAGGTAGCGCAACACGCTCCAATTCCAGGTGCGCTCGACGCGCAGTAGCTCGCTGCCGCGCAGCGGTGCCCTGAAATCGAGCTCGGCCAGGCGTGCCTGCAGGAGCGGTTCGGCAAACTCGGTGATCTGCTGCAGGCCCTTGAGCGAACGTGCCAGCTTGGCTTGCGAGTGCAGCAGGCGAGTATGGCTGGCCTGCACGGCCTCTTGCAGGTCAGGCGCGGCGTTGTTGTACCAGTCCTGGTCAAATGCATCGAGGCGTTGGCTCTGGCGTAAGGCCTGCCAGTGCCGGGAGGGGATGTGACGGGCCCAGGTGGGAAGTTGCGTTGCGATCAGTTCTTCATGCGGCGAAGCGGTAGCTTGGCGGGTCATAGGGAGGCTCCTTCGTCGAAGGGGCCATCAGGCAATTTTTGCAGTCGCTTGCGGTGGTAGTGATATAGCGCAACTTTCAGTGCATGAAACACGGTTGATCTATAGCGAAAGCAACATTTGAAGTGCCCCTGTGCGAGGAAATTTGACGCCATTAATCACACTGCGATGCTGTCAAAATGCCGCTTGCCAAGCGGCACGCCTGCATCTTAACTAGATTCAGGATGGAAAGGCGGCGTGCGTAGTTGATGGTCCATAAATCAACACGTTATGCAGGCTTTCAAGCTTCGCTTCATTATTTCCGATTCGCCTCGTTGACAACATCAAAGGATGTCGAAGAAGACATGAAAGAGAACTTGGCGGCTGTGGCGCGAAAAGTGATCTCGCCTTCCATGCGCTACGAGATCCGGACTGTTTCAAGCAAGTTACGCGAAGTGCTGGCCCGCACCTGTCTCTGGCGCTGGGAAATCTCGCGTTTCCGCCTGCAGCAGGCCAGCCCTTACGAGATCCTCTACATCGGCCGCAAGCAGCAGCGCGAGATGGCCAAGCTGCTGATCGGCGGCAAGGGCCAGCCGCTGGCCAGCGAGGTTGCCCAGGAGGCTGCACCCGCCACGAACCGTCATGTTGTGGTGGTGAGCGAGATGCCGACGGCAGGCGCGTTGACGGTACCTCATTACCTGAGCGCGGTGGTGCCCCTGGGGCGTTCGCTCGATGACATCACCGCCCGCTACGACAGTGAACTGCGCCGCAGCATTCGCAAGAACCGCCCGCTCTACCAGATGCGCCAGACGCTCGCCGATGACGAGATCGCCATGGCTGATCAACAGTTGTTGCGGCCCTATGCCACGGCCAGGCAGGGCATCCATGCGGCGCAGTTTCCCACCGACGAGGTGTTTCGTCTGGCCAAGGGGGTCGGGCGCCTCGACCTGATTACCTGCGGTGAAGAGGTGATCGGTTGCCATTTGGGCTGCGAGATCACGCGCGATGGCAAACGCTATTGGAGCACCCTGCGTTTCGGCTATTGCGAGGCGGTGTTCTCAGACCCGAAAAGGCTGCGCGAGGTCAACTCGATCACCACCTTCATGGCCCTCGAATGGGCCTTGGCCAACGGCTATGACTATTACGATATCGGCCTTTGCCTGGCGCGGCCGGACGATGGCCTGCTGAAGTGGAAGCGCCGGCGTGGTGGCGATATCGATGCCTTGGGCAACCATGCCTACCTGTTTGTCCGCCTGCCGCGCACGGGGACCGCGCAGTTCCTCTGGGATACACCGTTGTTTGCCGTCGAGGGCAACAAACTGACGCTGCACCTGGGGTTGCCAGAAGGGCCGAGTGACGACGAGGTTGCCAGCCGTTATCACGAAATGGTGTTCGGTGGGCTGCACAAGATCTACCTCTATGGCGCCAGGAGCAGCGGCGAGTCATTCCTGCAAACGCTGCGCTCGCGTTACGCCACGCTACAGTCCCCGCCCATGATGGAACGGGTTGTCGTTTCCAGCTGAACCGGCTTCAAGGCATGCCAGGAATGCGTGCCTTGCCTCAGGCCAGAGACGTGTCACCTCGGGAGGGGCATTTCATGGGTAGCGGTATCTCGAACCTCAGCGGCGCTTCGCTTGCCAGCCAGAACACCTGGACCCTGGCTGCCTACCGGCACATCGCGCGCAAACGCTTGGCACGCAAGGCCGATATCGATATCAAGCGTGTCGCCGAGAAAACGTGGGATATCGCCCCCGGTGAAACAACCGTCTCGCCCCCAGCGTTCTATTTGCCCAACCAGCTGGAGCGCGTAACAGGCTGGGAGGCCAAGCGCTTTTACCCGTATGTGCATCCTGGGCGGACCATGGAAGGCGGGATCACTGTCGAACAGGGGCCGACCCGGGGCTACCTGTTCAAGGATGTCTGGCTGGTCGACGGGGCATTGTACAAGGGCAATGCCAGCCACTGGTTGTCGTTGAAACCGGGCCGGTTCCCTGGCATCACGGTGGATCACGAGATCGACCGTGGGGCCATCTACTGCACCCAGAACGGCAACACCTGGTTCGGTACCTGGTTGATGGAAGACTGCCCGACCTATGCCTTGGCCTGCGAAGAAGGCGTGCCGGTGACCACGGCGCCCTCGGCGCGTTACCCGCTGTTCTCCCAGGGGCCGGCGTATGAGCGCTGGCTGGGCATGCAACCGCTGCGCACGCGTGGGGCGTATTTCCGCGAACTGGTGTTGTTCGACGACCTCAGCAACAACCGCAGCAGGTATTCGCGTTATCGAGCCATGGGTGACAAGCTGTTGTCGCATGTCGACCCTTCGCCGCACCCGGGGGTGTTCATCCTGCGTGGCAGCGAGGGCGACCTGCGCCTCATGCGCAATGAGCTCGAAGTCGCCTCGCACCTGCAGAAGTCCCGTGGTTTTCGCATTGTCGACCCGATGAAAACCGATGTGCCAGGTATCGTTGCCGCCTGTGCCGGGGCGCGGACGGTGATCGGCGTTGAAGGCAGCCAGCTGGTACACGGGGTCAATGTATTGCAGCCCGGCGGTTCGATACTGGCGCTGCAGCCGCCGAACCGGTTTGTCAGCTATTACAAATACCTGACGGATCGCGATCATCAGCACTTCGGTTTCGTGGTCGGGACGCCGCAAGGCGAAGGCTTCACCATCGATGTCGATGAAGTGGAGCGAACGCTGGATCTGTTCCCTTATTGAACCTCGACGGGGCGATGATCGACTGCCCGTCTGCGTGCGCAATGCAGCCCCGGCAGGGTGTCGAGGTCAGCGAATTCAAGTTGACGGCTTTTTGACTCTGTCAGCCCTGTCCGATTGAGATTTATTATGGTGTCGGATCATTGACGTAATATCATTGTGCCCATAAGCTCAAGTCAACAGCGATCCAGTCTTCCGCCATTCAATAACAACGTTCCTCTTTGAAGGTGACGAATATGCGCTCGACTTTGCTCATCAAGTCTTTCTTCCTCTTGGTGTTATTGACTGGTGCAGCGCGAGCGGCGGACTCTTACTTATCGGAAAACACCATTGTGCCGCTGTCCACGGCGGGCTGGTTGTTCGCGTCTGCGGTGATCGGTTTCATCGCGGTGGCCAATAGAAAGAAGATCTAAGTTGTTTCGGTTTTATCGCGATGCCAATGCGTTGACGCAAAAGCGTGGGTGTTTATGTTTTTCGGCGTAGTCGATGCTTGTCAATTTTACAGCTGTTGCTATATTCCAGTAGCCAGCGTCCTCGACGCGAACAGTCGATAAAAAGGCAGGCAGGGCGGCATCGCGGTAAAGCGCCTCCAGGATGGGTGTGGCCTTCGCAGAAAACGGGCGGCGAAGCGGAGCGAGAGGTTCGTCGTTGTACTCATTCAGTGCTCTTAACCTGGGCCGACTGGCCGGAGGGATCCCTCATGGTACGTTTGCTGATGTCCGTTCTCTGCGCCCTGGTCGTCGGCTCTGGCAGTGCCGCCGCCGACACGTCCTCCTCGACTTACCTGTTAAGCCCTGGTGACAAGGTGATGATCTCGGTGTGGCAGGAAGACACCCTGCGCCAGGAAACCGTCGTTCTTCCCGATGGCAGTATCACCTTCCCGCTGGCGGGGCGTGTGGACGTTGCCGGCCTTGAAGCCACCGCCGTGGCAAAGAAAATCGAGACCGCGCTGAAACCTTACCTGGCCCAGCCAAATGTCAGCGTGGTCGTCACCAGCACCGCGGGTAACCTGGTGTATGTTCAAGGCAAAGTGATCAAGCCCGGCCCGGTACCGATGGCAGGCCCTACGGCGGTGCTTCAGGCCTTGAGCATGTCGGGCGGAATGGACAAATTCGCCGACGAAAGCGCCATCAAAGTCATCCGCGGCCAAAAGGTCATGCCGGTGCGTTACAAGGATCTGGTTTCTGGGCGTGACATGTCCACCAACTTCCAACTTCAGGCTGGCGATACGCTGGTCGTACCCTGACTCTCCTAAAAATTAAGAACGACTTGTGCCTATCAATAAAACGACGAGTGTTGTAACGGCGATCATGATGATGCCGTTCTCCGGGGTGGTTGATGCCGCCAACTGGCAGTCTTCAGTCGAGGTTCCCACGACTGTCGAGTACGACAGCAACCCATTGCTCCTTACCTCCAAGGAGAAAGGTGTGACGCGTACCATCATTGCGCCTGATTACACCCTGGTAGGTCAGTTCGATCGCGACCAGCTGCGCATGGGCGTGGGCATGCATGTGCTGCGCTCATCCGACCGTTCGGTGATGGATGACCGTGAAGACCCCAACCTCAGCCTGGGCTGGCAACGCGAAACCGAAAGCGGTGGCTTTGGCCTGCTGGCGCAGTACGATGAAAGCTCGACGCTTTCTGGTGCGGTGCAGGATACCGGTGTGGTGACCACCACCGACGGCACCCAGAAGATGTCACGGCTCACGGGCAACTGGAGCAGCGCGGTAACCGAGCGCAGCACCCTGGCCAACGAACTTCGCTACTCCCATGCCAGTTACGACATCAGCACGCTGACCGGTTACGACGAGTACGCCAACGATTTCACCTGGACGTACGCCTGGAGCGAACGTACCGACATCATCACCGGTTTCGAAGCGCGGCGTTACGAGCCGGATGACACCAGCTCCGCAGTCGCCACCAACAGCTATGTCCCCAGCATCGGTCTGAAGTACCAGTTCTCCGACAGCCTGGTCGGCGCCATGCATGTCGGCGTCAACCAGACCAACGGTGCCGGTACTCAGCGCCGTGGTGAAGGCGGCGCCTCGCTGACCTACCGCGGCTCACGCCACGAGGCCAGCTTCAGTGCCGACCGCAGCACGATGTCCAACGCCCAGGGCGGCGCGGCCGAGATGGACATGGTGCGTGGCAGCTGGAGCTACCTGCTCACTGAAACCACCCGGGTCGGCGCAGACGCCTGGTGGCAGGACAGCAAAGGGCAGAACCCCAATACCCTGCAAACCTACAGCGTCTGGGCCAGCCGGGCGTTCTCGCCGGCCTGGGACCTGCGTTTTTCGTTGATGTACAAGGAGCGCCAACAAAAGGGCCTGCCCAATGCCGACGCTACCATCGCTGGTTTGACGCTGACGTACCGATACCCCGACATCTGAATTTCGGATTGGTGGCCACTATGAAATCTGAGTACGAGCTCTCTATCAAAGATTACATCGCCATCATCAAGGACCGTGCCTTGTTGTTGGGGATCGTCATAGTGGTCGTGGTGGCCGCCACCATCGGGGTGGCGATCAGCGTTCCGCCGATCTATCAGTCGACCGGGACCATTCTGGTGGAGTCGCAGCAGATCTCCCCGGACCTGGTCTCGGCCGGCAACAATACCTTTGCCGATGAGCGTATCGAGGTCATCCGCCAGCGAGTGATGACTCGCGAGAACCTGCTGCGGATCATCGACAAGTACAACCTGTTCGCCGACCGCGGCAGCCGCTTCAGCGAAACCGACAAGATCGAGCAGATGCGCAGTGCGATCGTGGTCGCCACGCTCAGCACCTACGTCAAGGGGCGCGGCGAGGCCACCGTGGCCTTTACGGTTTCCTACGAAGACAAACGCGCCGAAGTGGCCAAGGAAGTGGCTGACGAGCTGGTGTCGCTGTTCCTCAACGAGAACATGAAGCAGCGCACCGAACGCGCCACCGAAACCACCGAATTCCTCACCCAGGAAGCCAACAAGCTCGGTGCCGAGCTGGCCGACCTGGAAAACCAGCTGGCCGACTTCAAGCAGACCCACGCCAACGCATTGCCCGAGAACCAGCAACTGCGCATGAGCATGCTGTCGCGTTCGGAGCTTGAGTTCCGCGAAGTGGACCGCGACTACAAGTCAGCACAGGAAGAACTGCGCTACCTGGAACTGGAACTGGCCGCAGCCAATGCCGGCGCGCCGGCCCAGACCGCCAACGGCAAGGCCGTTGCGCCCGATCCGCAAGACCTGCCAGGGCTGAAGGCAGAGTATGCGCGCCTGCTGACGAAATACACCGAAGCGCACCCGGATGTGGTGGCGGTCAAGCGCAAGATCGACGCGCTCAAGGCTTCTGGCGACCAGGGTATCGCCGCCGCCGGAGCCACCAACCTGGATGCCGCCAGGGTCCGTACCAAGATGGCTGCCGCGCAATCGCGCATCGCCTCGCTGGCCGAGCAGAAGCGCCAGCTGACCACCAAGATGGAAGGCTACGAGGCCGATATCCTCGAGGCACCGCAAGTCGAGCGCGGCTTGGTGACGCTGATGCGCGATCACGACAACGCGCGCAAGAAGTACGAGGAAATCCGCAACAAGGAAATGGGCGCGAAAATCACCGAAAGCCTCGAACAAGAGAACAAGGCCGAGCGCTTCGTGTTGCTGGAGCCGCCGCTGATGCCGGAAAAACCGGTCAAACCCAACCGCAAGAAGATCGTCGCCCTTGGCCTGGTACTGGCCCCGGCCGCAGGCGGTGGCCTGGTAATGCTGCTGGAAATGCTCAATCAGCGCGTGCGCGGTGTCGGTGCCCTGGAGAGCGTACTGGGCCGGCGCGTGCTGGTGGCTGTGCCGTATATCGCGACCAAGGCGGAAAAGGCCAGGCGCAAGCGGCTGCTGAGCATGATGATCGCTGCCGCTTTGCTGGTGGTTGCTATCCTGTTGGTGGGTGTCCACATGTTCTACATGCCTCTGGACCTCCTGCTTTTCAAAGCTATGGCTCGGTTTGAATAGGGAGCGCAGCGATGGACAGAAGTACGCCGGCTATTGGTAAGAACATTCACCAGGTTTCGCCAGCCACGTCCGATACGGCGCAGGTGCCATCGGTCATGGACAAACCCGGGGAACTCGGGCTGTTCGATTACGTGCAGACCAAGGTGGTGCCGCTCAATGCGGACCACCTGGAGCGCAACCGGATCGTTTCCTTCAACAAGAACTCGAACATGAGCGGGGCGATCGACCTGTTGCGCACCCAGGTGCTGCAGGCCATGGAGGACAATGGCTGGCGCACGCTGGCGATTACCTCGCCAACCCCCGAGGCGGGCAAGACGGTGCTGGCGGTCAACTTGGCCATGAGCATCGCCCACCACACCAACAAGACCGCTTTGCTGGTGGACTTCGACCTGCGTCGCCCACGGGTTGGCAGCAGCCTCGGCTTGCCGATGGAGAAGGCGCTGAACGACGTGCTCGATGGCAAGGCCTGGCTCGAAGAGGCATTGGTCAATCCGACCCTGCCACGCTTCGTCGTGCTGCCGACACGCGAGCCGGTACCGATGTCTACCGAGGTACTGTCGTCGCCCAAGGTGAACACCCTGATCGGCGAGCTGCGCGACCGTTATGAATCGCGGATCTGCATCTTCGATTTGCCGCCACTGCTGAGTTCGGACGACGCGATCACTGTGCTGCCGAGGTTCGACTGTGTGCTGCTGGTGGTGGCCAATGGCATGAACAGCAAGAAGGATATCGAGGATTGCCTGTATCACCTGGCTTCATCGAACCTGGTGGGGGCAGTGTTGAACAAGGCGGATGAGCAACCGCGGACCTACTATTGAGTGAGAGGTGGCCCCTTCGCGTCGAGCAACCGTGAAGGGGCTGGCTGTCACCTCCAGGGATACTTCAACTCCCACGCCCACGCATGACTGACGATCTCATCCAGTGACCTGAGCGCAGGCTGCCAGCCCAGCACGGACCTGGCTTTCTCGGCATCCGCCACCAGCCGGGGCGGGTCGCCAGCGCGGCGTGGGGCCTCGATCACATTGATCTGCCGCCCGGTAACCGACCGCGCAGTATCGATCACTTCCTGCACCGAGAACCCCAACCCGTTGCCCAGGTTGAACGCCGTCGTCGCGCCGTCGGCCTGCAGGTACTCCACGGCCAGGGCGTGCGCGCAGGCCAGGTCGGCAACGTGGATATAGTCGCGGATGCAGGTGCCATCCGGGGTGTCGTAGTCATGGCCGAACACGGTCACGGCTTCGCGTCGCCCGGAGGCCGCCTGCAGGATCAATGGAATCAGGTGGGTTTCCGGCTCGTGGCATTCGCCCAACTCACCGTCCGGGTCAGCGCCTGCGGCATTGAAATAGCGCAAGCTGACCGAACGCAGGCCATAGGCCCGGTCGAAGTCTTCGAGCATCTGCTCCACCATCCACTTGGTGCGCCCGTACGGGTTGATCGGCAGCTTGCGGTGTTGCTCGTCGATGGGAACAGACAGGGGGTCGCCGTATACCGCGGCGCTGGAGGAGAAGATCAGCCGCTTGATGCCTGCCCGTACCATGGCCTCCAGCAGGCTGAGGGTCGAGCAGACGTTGTTCAAGTAATACTTGTCGGGGTCTGCCACCGACTCGCCGACCTGGATGAACGAGGCGAAGTGGAACACGGCCTCGAAGTGGTAGTCGCTGAACAGGGTGTCCAGCGCGTGGCCGTCGGCAATGTCCAGGCACACCCATTCGACGCCGGATGCCGGCGCCTGGAGGTCTGCCACCACCACGTCATGGCCGGCACGCAGCAGGTGCTTGACCATGTGTGAGCCGATATAACCTGCACCACCGACAACCAGATACTTCATCCAATCCTCCTGGAGCAGACGCAGCGTTGAATGCCTGGTGTACAGGGCTTCAATGACTGTAGATGGCGATATGCCCTATTTCAAGAACAGCCAGTTGGCCATGTGCTGGCCATCGAACGTGATCAGGTAGCGCCCATCCTTGTAGCTCGCCGGCAAGGCATTTTCCTTGCCATCGCTGCTGCGGCTGTAGAGTTTCAGGCCAGCCGGCGCCTTGATGCTCAGGCTGCCGTCGAGTGGTTCGACATGGAAGGGCGTGACGTCTTCGGGCCTGGGGATGGCGCGACTGCCCAGTGAAATGAGCAGGCTGCGCGACTGGGCAAGCGGCTTGCTGTCCAGGCTCTGCACCACGACACTGGCATAGCCGGTTTTCAGCTGGACCTGAATGTCGCCGACGTTGAGCGACTGGCCGCCAAGCCAGCCGCTCGCCGCTTGGGTCATGGGCGTATCGATGGTGTAGAGGCCCTGCTGCCAGTTGTGACGCAGCTCGCCGGTGTCGCTGACGGCTTCGCTGGCATTGGCATCGATCAGTGACTGCCCCGGGTCTTTCAGCACCTGCGCGTCGGCCGGCAGCGTGCCGGCCCGCAGCCACGGCAACTGCTGGGTGTGCGGCATGGCGATCTGCAGGCGGCCTTTTTCCATGGCCGTGCGCAACATCACCGAGTTGGCTGGCGAGATGTCCTGGTTGAACAGTGTTTCTGCCGCGGGTGCAAAGACGTAGCGGGTCTTGGCCTGGTGCACGTCCTCGCGCCGATAGAGCAGGGCGGCGGCGGGAAGGGTGGCGATCAGCCCCGGGTCGTTGTAGGCGTTCCAGTTGTCGGCCCGGCGCCATTGTTCAAAGAACGCCTGCTGGCTGTAGGCGTACTGCAGGATCGCGTCCCAACCCTGGTGGCTGCCGGTGCCGGCCACGTACAGCGGCAGCGTGTGGCGGTCAGGCAGGGGGAAGGGTTCGGCGTTCCACTCGGTGACGGTCATCGGCTTGCCCAGCACCTGCGCCGCGCCCAGCCAGTTGATCATGCCGTCGCTGCTCAGCGGGTTCTTCTCCAGTTGGCCGAGGCCGCCGTAACTGTGGGCGTCGACCACATCACCGGCAGTCAGTGCAGGCAGCGAGGACAAGCCATTGAGGCCCCAGGTGCTGGTGGTGGCGATCGGCACCTTGACGCCCAGCGTGCGCAGGTAACCGATCATGTCGGCATAGAAACGCTGCTCGAGGTCGTTGAGGAACAGCTTCGAAGGGCCATGCTCCCAGGCACGCCAGGTCTTGTCCGCGGGCAGGTCATGGCGCTCGGCAAAGGCCTTGGCCTGGTCCATGTAGAGCTTGCTGTGCTTGGGTACCTCCTTGTCGGGTAGCAGCGCGTTGCCAAAGTGGTGGGTGACGTCGTTCTCATTGGTGATCAGCACGGCGGCAATCGCCGGGTCATCCTTGTAGGCCAGCCCGGTATAGCTGTTGACGTGGGTCAGGTACTGTTCGGCAAAGCGCTTCAAGGCCTGCTGCATGCTGGCGTTGACGAACAGGTAGCCCTTGAGCCCGGCGACACCATGGTCCTTGGGCAACTCGTCGAAGCCATAAATGTTGTCAGCGGCCGTGACTGGCCGCGACACATGCAGGTCGAGCCAGACATAGATGCCTTCGTCCTTGAGGCTCTTGACCCACAGGTCGATCTTCTTCAACGACTCGGCGCTGAGCGTTTGCGTGTCCTTGATCTGCTGCAGGTCGCCGAAAATGTTGGGCGTCACCCAAGGGGAGTCGTGATGGTGCAGGCGCACGAGGTTGAAACCCAGCGCCGACAGGCGCTTGGCCTGCAGCCTGATTTCCTCGTCGGGTGTACGGAACAGCGAATAGGCCGACAGGTTGGTCCCCCAGAAGCGTACCGGGGTGCCGTCGGCGAACACCAGCTGCTCACCCTCGGCCTTGACGAAGCCGCGCTTGCCGGCCGGTTTCTCCGGCGCGTTGAGGAACGACAGGTCGACCGGTGAGGTGCGCCAGTCGAGCTGGTCATCCGGCCACGTCGTGGGGTCGCTCATGCCGAAGCGTTCCGTCGCGGTCTGGCCAATGGTGATATCCCCGGTCACGCTGAGCTGCGCCTTGATGTGCTGTTGCCCAGGCTTGATCGGGTCGGTGTAGAAGAAGGTGCGCACCTGGTCGGTGTTGCCGCGTTCGAAATAGACCTTGGCCAGCGGTGGATCGAAGCGCATTTCGACGTGCGGCCCTTGCGGGTTCTTGCCCCACGCCCAGCCGCGGTTGTCGGGCAACAGCACCGGGTCGCCCATTTCCCCGGCAATCAGCGTGGGGTCGAAGCGCCAGACGATACCGCCACCCATCACGTCGCTCTGCCGGCTGTGCGCCTGCAGGTCGAAGTCCCAGCTGAGGGTTTGCGCCTGGGGCTTATGGATGACGGCCTTGAGGTCGAAGTCCAGGTCCTTGTTGGTGCCGCTCAGCGTGTAACGGTAGGGGCCATCGACCTTGAGCGTCGGATAGAACCCGGTCCAGCCCCAGTTCGCGCCCCAGAAGTCAAAGCTGGGGACAAACGCCGGGCCACCGCCGTGGGTCAATGTGGGCAGGCCGTTCTGTTCGTCGACTCGCACCACCCACTCGGATGCCCAGGCGCCCACTGGCAATGCCAGCAGGCCGACCAGTAGCGATGTGCGGGTCCATGTACACAGGGCAAGGCTGGGCATCGAACTACCTCGGTTGAAGGCTGATGGTGGTCACCTGGCGGGGCTCTTCAATGGCCTGTCGGCGCATCATCTGTATGTAGGCGACGCTGAGCCCGGCAATCGACCAGTACACGATCGGGATGACGGTGATGCTGCTGACGGTGAAAATGGTGACCAGGATCCCCAGCAAGGTCGCCAGCAACACACGCCCCAGCAGGCGGTACGGGTCAGCGTTGTCGCTGACCGCGCGCATCGCCCGGTAGATACCCAGCAGGATGCAGGCGAAAAAGCCCAGGAACAGCCCCAGCCCCACCAAGCCGATGCGCAGGGCCAGGCCGACGTAGGTGTTGACGATGTCGATGATCCCTTCGCCCTGGATCATGGACTGCATTTCCGGGGTGCTGCGGTAATCGAAGGAGCCGAACAGCGGGTTGCGCTGGATGACGATCCACGAATTGTCGAGCAGGCGTTGGCGGTAGGTGATGTTCTCTGTGTCCACTTTGCCGATGAAGGGCAGCAGGTCGAGTATCTTGTCGCCACCGGGCATGACGCTCAGCAGCGGTAGGCTCAATACCCCGGCCAGGGCCAGCAATGCCAGGCGTGACACCGCGTGCCGGCCCAGTGCGATGAACACCACCACGATCACCCCGGCGCCGATCCACGGGCCGCGCGAAAGTGGCGCAAACAGCCCGGCAGCCAGGAGCAGGGCGCCCAGGTAGCGGTGCGCAGGCCGCTGCACGAAGTGCTGGACGAACAGGAACAAACCCACGGCCACCGCCATCACGTAGCCGAGCACGATGGCTTGGCCGGTGGTGACACTGGCACGCAGCGAGCCTCCACGGCTCAGGTAGGCCTTCATGTCCCATTGCAGCCCCAGGGCATCGAGCAGGGCGTTGTACAGCAGCCAGTGACGGACATACTCGGCGACCCCGAGCAGCGCCAGGAGGAAGCCAACAAGGACGAACGCGAGCATGGCGTCCTTGAAGTCATTGAGTTCGCGCAAGCCACGGCTGGCCACGTAGTAGGGCAGAAACACATCGATGTACAGGCTCAACACCTGGCGCAGCGTGTCGGTGACCGTGGTCTCGCGCAGCGCCAGCACGCTGGTCAGTACCAGGCTGGCCAGCAGCAGCTTGTCGGGCAGCAGCCGGCCGAAGCGAACGCTCTCGCTTTGCCTGCTCAGCACCAGCGCCGCCGGGAGCAGCACGCACAGGGTCAGTACCCGTTGGTGATTGATGTCGAACAGGTAGTTGATCACGCCAAAGCCAGGTATTTCGGTCATCGCCGGCGGGATCAGGAACAACAGCATGAAAAACAGCGCCAGCGGGTTGTGCTCACGTCGCCTGGCGACCAGCAGGATGACCGTGGCGGCTGCGGCATACACCCAGAAACTGTGGGCGAAGAACGCCATCAGGGTCAGGGTGAACCATAGATTGCGGCGCCGCTTGAAGTCCGCAACGGCGATCAGATCGGCCGCCGGACGGCGGGCCATGAAGAAAACCACACTGGCCACAAGCAGAATGACGACCAGGGCTCGCAAATGTTCTGGCATGGGCTGTAGGCACCTATCCCTCGGTGGGCTGGATGGAGGCTAGCATCGTGGCTAAATGAAACTATAGTGACTTCTAGCCATTCGGTCGGAGATTGAAGTCATGCAGTCGATTCGAGACGTGGCGATGCGAACGTTCCAGCACAGGCGAGTGGCGTTGGTTATGCCTATGATTGCGATAGGGGTACCTTGTTGACGCGCGTTTTCGATTGATCCTGATGGTCGCCCGACAAGGCCCGCAGCAGTGCGCGGGGCATAACAAAATCAACGGTATGGGGCTGTGATCATGGGGAAGCTGCAGTTTTGTACGTCTTCGCTGGGGCGCAGAAGCTTTGTCCGCAGTTGTGTCTTGCTGAGTGCCGGGGCGGCCGCGTTCGGTGTCTGCGCCAATGCCAAGGCAGCGCGCAACCCTGAGCCCAAGGGCGGTTTCGTCATCATCAATGGTTGGGTATTGCCGGTCGGATACTTCCAGGACGGACGCTCATGATCAAGGATTACGACGCCGACAAAAGCCTGCGAAAGGCCTACGATTTCTGCATCCTGGGCGCAGGCCCGGCGGGGATCACCCTGGCGTTGCGCCTGGCCACGGCCGGCTGGAGCGTAGCGTTGCTCGAAGGTGGCGGGCGCGAATACACGCCGCGCTCGCAGGCGCTGTACAAGTGCACCTCCACTGGCCTCGAGCTGTACCCCGGGGAAGCCCGCCTGCGTTACCTGGGCGGCACCTCCAATCACTGGATGGGCCGCTGCCGGCCTTTCACTGCTTCTGATTTTGCCGTGCCCCCACCCGTCGACATGCCGGGTTGGCCAATTCCCTATGCAGAAGTCGAACGCTATTTGCCAGGCGCCATGGAAATCGTCGATCTGCCCCAGGGCGCGGAATTTCGCGCGGTGAATGCGGGCCTCAACGGTGGCGATTTCGATGCCGACCGCTTTCTGCTCAGCCCGCCAACGCGCTTTGCGCAGAAGTACGCCACGGCGCTCAACGAAACGCCTGGGCTGGATGTATTCATCAACTGCAACTGTGTCGACCTGCTGTTCGATCAGGCCGCTGGGCAGCTCAAGGCCGTGCAGGTTTCCGACTACGACGGCAAGCGCCAGCCTGTCACCGCGCGCAATTACATCCTCGCCATGGGGGCCATTGAAAACGCCAGGCAACTGCTCAACAGCCAGTCGCTGGTGCAGGCCGGCGTGGTGCACAAGGACGGGCTGGTCGGGCGGTGCTTCATGGAGCACCTGAATATCGACATGGGTACCTTCGTCCTGCGCAGCGGCGAAGATACGGAGCCCCGCCAGTATTTCACCACCGATGCCTTCGTCGCCGAGTATCACGCCGGTAAAGGCAATGTCCTGGCGTCTGTGCTGGCCGATGTGCGCACCTACGGGCGTACGGCTGAGGTGAAGTACTTCCTGGAAAACCTGGCCTGCGAAATGGGCGTGGCCAGCAAGATCGAATTCGTGGCCAAGTTCAGCTGCCCCGGCGATGGCGTTATCAGCACCCTGATCGAGCAGTTCCCCAACGTGCAGAGCCGCATATCGCTGCTGGACGAGCAGGACGACCTGGGGGTGGCGAAGGTCAACGTCAACTGGGTACTGAGCGCCAGCGACCGGCACACGATCAAGTGCATCGGCAGTGAACTGGCCAAGCAGTTCGCAGAAATGGGCCTGGGTTTCGTCAAGCTCAACGACTACGTCTACGACACCAGCCTGCCGCTGAGGTTGTCACCGCATGCGCATCACATGGGCACCACGCGGATGGCGGCCAATGCCAAGGACGGGGTAGTCGATACCAATTGCAAGGTGTTTGGCATTGAAAACCTTTACGTCGCTGGCAGCAGCGTGTTTGCCACCGGCGGGGCTTCGAACCCGACCATGCCACTGCTGCAATTCGCCTTGAGGCTGGCCGACCACCTCAACGAGAAGATGCGTGCGGCAAAGGCGGTGGCCTGAGCCTGTTGAACTGAAGTAGCGGTGTGCAAGGGTTGAGTGCGACAGGGTCAACACTCACAAGAACGAGACCGTGTTCGCCTCAGGGACAGTCCAGGGTCGCTTGATTTGCGAGGCTTGCCATATGTTTGGATGGATACGCAGTGCAGTGGCGCGTTATGCCAACACCACCGGGCGGGGCGTGACGGCCTACCTGAAACTCTGTAAACCCACTCCGCGGCAGTGGGGCGAGTTTCAGCATCGATGGGGCAAGTTCTATTCGGTGGGCAGCAACTTTCACATGAATGTGGGTTGCAACGTCACCGACCCGGCCCTGGTACGCATCGGCAATAACGTCGGCTTGTCCGACTGCACGTTGATCGGCCATGACGGCGTGGTGGCGCTGATCGAACTCTGTTATGGCAGAAAGCTCGACTCGGTCGGTGTCATCGACGTCAAGGACAACAGTTTCGTGGGCCACGGCGCAATCGTCATGCCGCGAGTGACCATCGGGCCAGATGCGGTGGTGGCTGCCGGTGCGGTGGTGACCAAAGACGTAGCGCCCGGGACGGTGGTCGGCGGCAACCCGGCCAAGTTCATCTGCACTACCGAAGACCTGATCAAACGGGTCGAAGCGCGCTGCAACGCCTACCCCTGGATAGACCTGATCAAGCAACGCAAAGGCTCCTTCGACCCGTCGCTGGAGTCAACCCTGGCGATGCACAGGCGTCGCTATTTCTTCGGGGACGGCAGCAATGGATAAGAAGCCTGTCGACGTGATGGTGGTCAACTTCAACACCGCAGGGTTGCTGCAACCGATGTTCGATGCACTGCGCGCCGCAGGGGGTGAGGCATTGGCCAGCTACCTGGTGGTGGACAATGCCTCGGTGGACGATTCTGTGGAGCGTCTGGGCAAGGTCTGCCCGCAAGCCCTGTTGTTGAGCAACAAGCTCAATGTCGGGTTCGGCCGCGCCAACAACCAGTTGCTGGCGCACTTGCAGGGCAAGTACGCGCTGCTGCTCAACACCGACGCCTTTGTGGCCGCCGACAGCCTGCAGAAAACCATCGACTACATGGACGCACACCCGGAGTGCGGCATTCTGGGGGTGCGGCTGGTGGGCCGGGAGGGTGACCTGCAGCCGAGCTGTCGCTATTTCCCGACCCCTTTGAACGTGTTCGTCGGGCGCACCGGGCTCCAGCGTTTTTTCCCGGGGCTGAAAATGGTCGATGAAATGGACTGGGACCACGCCTCGGTGCGTGAGTGTGACTGGCTGCCCGGCTGCTTCTACCTGGTGCGCCGCGAAGTGCTGGATCAGGTAGGCCTGTTCGACCCGCGCTACTTCCTTTATTACGAGGAGGTGGACCATTGCAAGCGGGTGAAGGCGGCCGGCTGGAAAGTGGTGTATTTCCCCGATACCACCGTGGTGCACATCGGCGGAGAAAGCTCCAAGTCGGTGGCTGAACTGGAAGCGGCGAGCCGGCAGATTTCCGGCTACCAGATCGAAAGCGAACTGTTGTATTTCCGCAAGCATCACGGTGCAGCGGGGCTGGCCTTGCACATGCTGCTGGTGAGCCTGGGCGACCTGGTGCTGGCGCTCAAGGCATTGCTCAAGGGCCGCGGCCTGGCCGCGATCAAGGCGTGCTGGCGGCATACCCGCGCCACCTGGTCACTGTTGTTCAAGACCCAGTTTGCCAGCCAGCCCACACGGTAGGTGAAACCATGTTCGATAACATCCGTGCAGACTTGCGCGCTCATGGTGGTGACTGGGGCGCCCAGGGGTTCTGGGTACTGCTGGTCTACCGCTTTGGCCGCTGGCGTTATGGTGTGCGCCCGGCCTTGCTGCGCAAGCTGTGCTCCTTGCTCTACAAGGTGCTGTTCAAGTTCGTGCAGATCATCACAGGGGTCGAGCTGCCCTGCGAGGTGGTGATTGGCCGCAACTTCGTCATCGACCACTTCGGCGGCATCGTCATCAGCGGCTATGCGCGTTTTGGCGACGATTGCCGGATCCGCAATGGCGTGGTGGTAGGCCTGAAAAATGTCGACGAACCCATTGCCCCGGTATTCGGAAACAACGTGGACATCGGCGCTGGCGCCAAGGTGCTGGGCAATATACGCATCGGTAACAACGTGGCGATAGGCTCGAACGCGGTGGTGCTGACCGATGTGCCGGACAACTGCCTGGCAGTAGGGGTACCTGCGACCATCAAGGCACGCAAGCACAGTGGTGCGATGCAGTACACCTGACCTGGCCCGCAGCTGACGAGTGACGCCCATGAAGACAGGCATTGGAGTGGTGGTGATCGGCCGCAATGAAGGCCAGCGCCTGGAGCGCTGCCTGTTGTCGCTGATGGGGCGTGCGGATCAGCTGGTGTATGTGGATTCCGGCTCCTCCGATGGCTCGGTACAGCTGGCGAAGCGGCTGGGCGTTGAAGTGGTGGCGCTGGACATGACGCAACCCTTTACCGCCGCACGCGCACGCAATGAAGGCTTTGCCTGCCTGCAAGGCATCGTGCCCGGCATCCGCCATGTGCAGTTCGTCGACGGTGACTGTGAAGTGGATGCCGGCTGGCTGGGCAAGGCCCAGGCGTTTCTCGACCAGCACCCTGACGTGGCAGTGGTGTGTGGCCGCCGTCGCGAACGCTTCCCCCAGCGTTCGGTGTACAACCTGCTCTGCGACCTCGAATGGGATACCCCCGTGGGGGAAGCCAAGGCCTGTGGGGGCGATGCCCTGATGCGCGTCGACGCCTTCATGGCGGTGTCCGGTTTTCGCCCCGAACTGATTGCCGGTGAAGAGCCGGAGCTGTGCGTGCGCCTGCGTGCCGGGGGCTGGAAGATCTGGCGCCTGGCCGATGAAATGACCCTGCACGATGCCGCCATGACCCGATTCGGGCAATGGTGGCGGCGAAGCCTGCGTGCCGGTTATGCCTATGCCGAAGGCGCCTACCTGCATGGGCAGACGCCGGAGCGCCATTGGCTGCGCGAGTCACGGCGCGCCTGGTTGTGGGGCCTGAACCTGCCACTGGCGATCCTGGCGGTGAGCCTGTTGTCGGGCGGCTGGGGGCTGTGGTTGTTGCTGGTCTATCCGTTGCAGGTCGTGCGCCTGGCCCGCCGGGGTGGGCGCTCGACGCGGGAGAACTGGTGGCAGGCGGTGTTCCTGGTAGTGGGCAAGTTTCCGGAAATGCTCGGCCAGGCGAAGTTCCTGCTGAACAGGTATGCGGCCGGCAAGGCGCTGCTGATCGAGTACAAATGACATGACGATGACGTTCAGATCGCTGGCCAGGAGCGTGCTCACCTTGCAGCCCGGCTTTTCGCTGCGCGCGCTCAACAACAAGTTCAAGCTGACAGTAGCGATGGCCCGGGAGTGGTCCGGCCTGCAGGCGTTCGTGCAGCGCATGTCGCAGGCGCTGGGCCAGGAGCGCTTCGAGCGGTTGGGCGTCGACTGCATTGGCGTGGTTCAGTGGCCATATATCAGCAAGTGCTGGAGCGCCCCACAGCGGCTCGAAGCGGTGGCGTCGCACTACGAAGTGGTCGCCGCGCACTGTGCCCCGTTGCTGTTGTTGCGACGTGACGAGCATCGGCGGCTGTGCGACCTGTCGGCATACGCCAGCGGCTGCAGCCTGGTGCTCGACCGGCCGATCTGGTTTCAGCGCGAAGGCGAGCTGGTGGTCAACCTGTTCCAGGGCGATCTGCGGGTGGCTTCGCTGGCCTTTACCCTGTGCCGGGAAGCGGCGGGCCTGTGCCTGTACATCGGCGCCGTGCAGGGCATCCACAAGGGCGTGGACAGCGATACCTCGCTGACCATCTACCGGGAGCTGACCAAGGATTTCGAAGGCTTGCGCCCCAGGAGCCTGCTGATCGAGGCGATCAAATGCGTGGCGAGGACGGTGGGGGCCGAGCGTATCTACGCGGTGGGGGACGAATACCGCCACCATCGCCACCCCTATTTTGGCGCCGACAAGCACCAGGACCTGGCGGCCAACTACGATGTCATCTGGCAGGAAAATGGCGCCGTGCCATCGGACCGCGAAGACTTCTTCAGCATTCCCTTGGCCCCCGCACAACGTGCGGCAGAGGACGTTGCAGCGAAGAAACGCGCCATGTACCGCAGGCGCCATGCGTTGCTGGATGACGTGTTTGGCCAGATCCAGACCGCCTTGGCCGGCAGCCCGGTGCAGCAGGCCATGGCAGACCTGGTCATCCCGTAAACGGACACAGATTCGGGGCTCTATGCGTATCGCTTATTTCATCAATCAGTATCCCAAGGTCAGCCACAGTTTCATCCGCCGCGAAATACAGGCGCTGGAGCGCCAGGGCATCGAGGTTCAGCGCATCGCCCTGCGAGGCTGGGATGCCGAACTGCACGACCCGGAAGACCTGGCAGAACGGGGCAAGACCCGCTATGTGCTGGAGCAAGGGTTGTACGGCTTGCTGAGGCCGCTGTTCGACGTCGTGCGGGCACGACCCAAGCGTTTTCTCGGCGCACTGCGCCTGGCGCTTCGCCTGGGCTGGCGCGCAGATCGCCCATGGCCCTACCACGTGGTCTACCTGGCCGAAGCATGCCGTTTGCTGCAATGGCTGCAGGCATCCGCCACGGAACATGTGCATGCGCATTTCGGCACCAACTCGACCGAGGTGGTGATGCTGGCCAATGCCCTCGGCGGGCCGGCCTACAGCTTCACCGTGCATGGGCCGGAAGAGTTCGACAAGGCGCAGATCCTGCACCTGGGCGAGAAGGTGCGCCGGGCCGCTTTCGTGGCTGCCGTCAGTTCCTTCGGTCGCAGTCAGTTGTATCGCTGGGTGGCCCATGAGCATTGGGACAAGGTCAAGGTGGTGCATTGTGGCCTGGAGCGCAGCTTCCACCAGGGAGTTGCACTGGCGCCGCCCGCCGCGCCCCGGCTGGTTTGCGTGGGGCGGCTGTGCGAGCAGAAAGGCCAGTTGCTGCTGGTCGAGGCGGCCCGCGCTCTGGCGAGCCGGGGTGTGGACTTCAAGCTGGTGCTGGCGGGCGATGGTGAGATGCGCGGCCCGATCGAGGCGCTGATCGCCCGGTACGGCTTGCAGGCGCAGGTGCGTATCACGGGCTGGATCAGCAGCGCGCAGGTGCGCGATGAAATCCTCGCCGCGCGTGCCCTGGTGCTACCCAGCTTTGCCGAGGGCTTGCCGGTGGTCATCATGGAGGCCATGGCGTTGCGTCGGCCGGTCCTTACCACTTACGTGGCAGGCATTCCCGAACTGGTCTGCCAGGGTGACAACGGCTGGTTGTTCGCGGCAGGTTCCGTCGAGGCGTTGACCGAGGCCATGCTCGACTGCCTGCAGCAACCGGTGGAGGTGCTGCAACGCATGGGCGAGGCTGCTTGCCAGCGCGTGCTCGTGCGCCACGACATCGACACCGAAGCAGCCCGGTTGGTCAGCCATTTCAGGGGGGCGGCATGCTGAACCTGTTGAGCGCGTTGCTGGTCCTGGCGGCGCTGCTGGTCCTGATGCCGACCTTGGTGCTGTTTGCCCAGGTGGTGCTCGCCTGTTTGCCTGCGCCTGCGCGGGTAGCCCGGCAAGCTGCGCGAGCGCGGGTGGCGGTGCTGGTGCCGGCGCACAACGAAGCAAGGCTGATCGCGTCGACGCTGGCCAGCATCAGGCCGCAATTGTGCGAGGGCGACCAGTTGCTGGTAGTTGCCGACAACTGCACGGACCAGACTGCGAACCTGGCCCGCGCGGCGGGCGCGCAAGTGGTCGAGCGCCAGGATCTCCAGCGGCGTGGCAAGGGCTACGCGCTGGACTTCGGGGTGCAGCACCTGCGCCAGTCGCCCCCTGAGGTGCTGATCATCATCGACGCCGACTGCCAGCTCGGCGCGGGTGCGCTCGAGCAGCTGGCGCACTGTTGCGTCGACAACGCCCGGCCTGCGCAAGCGCTGTATCTGATGCATGCGCCTGGCGGTGCAGGGTTGAAGGTGCAGGTGGCTGCCTTTGCCTGGCGCGTGAAGAACCTGGTCCGCCCACTGGGCTGGGCCCGGCTGGGGATGCCTTGCCAGCTGATGGGGGCGGGCATGGCATTTGCCTGGCAAGACCTGTCGGCCCTCAACCTGGCGACCGGGCACCTGGTCGAAGACCTGAAGCTGGGCCTGGAGTGTGCCGCGCTGGGAAAACCGCCATTGTTTTGCCCGGCCGCTGTCGTCAACAGTCACTTCCCCACCAGCCAGGAAGGCCTGAACATCCAGCGCAAGCGTTGGGAGCATGGGCACCTGGGGGTGGTGCTGGCTGAGGGGCCCAGGCTTTTAGGTCACGCACTGGTGCGACGTAACTGGCCGCTGCTGGGCATGGCCATGGACCTTTTGGTGCCGCCGCTGGCCTTGTTGTCCTTGCTGCTGATGGTGCTGTTCGCGGTCACCTGGCTGGCCTTCGGCATGTTCGGCGTGCTGCTGCCAGCGCTACTTGCCACGCTGGCGTTGGGCCTGCTCGGTGCCGCTGTATTGTTGGCGTGGGGGCGCTTCGCACGGGAGCTGATCCCGTTTTCGGTACTGCTGTACGCGCCGTTCTATGCGGCGAGGAAAATCCCCCTGTACCTGGGGTTCCTACTCAAGCGCCAGGTCGACTGGGTGCGATCGAAGCGGGATGACAGCTGATGCGGGATTGGACAGGGTTGCAACGCTGGGACACGGTCATCGGCAAGCTGCGGTTGGTCCAGGATGCAACGGATGAGCAATGCCTGCTCGCGACGTTAGGTTCACCACAGCGGGCAACCATACTGGCTTTCGTCAACGCCCATGCCATGAACCTGGTTGCCGGCAAGGCTGATTACTGCCAGGCACTCTCGGCCGCTGACGTGCTGCTGCGTGACGGTGCCGGCATGGCGATATTGCTGCGGCGCCTGGGACTGGCTCCTGGGCTCAACATGAACGGCACGGACTTCATTCCCAAGCTGCTGGCGGCCTTCAATGGCAGGCGCGTGGCATTCTGGGGAACCCGCGAACCGTTCCTGTCCGAGGCCGTGCAACGCTGCGAAGCGCGCTATGGCGTGCACGTGGTGTCACGGCATGAGGGTTTCGCCGAACTCGACACTTACCTCGCCCTTGCCCAGGCACAACAGCCTGCGCTGATCGTGCTGGGCATGGGAATGCCCAAGCAGGAACAGCTCGCCGCTCGCCTGGCGGCACTGGACGGCCCCTGCCTGATCGTCTGCGGCGGTGCGATTGTCGACTTCCTGGGTGGCAAGGTGGCGCGAGCGCCTTCCTGGGTGCGCCGCCTGAACGGTGAGTGGGTGTTCAGGTTGCTCAAAGAGCCCAAGCGCCTGTTTACCCGTTATGTGCTGGGTAATCCGTTGTTCCTGGTGCGTGCGCTGCTTTATGCCAGAGCGCCTGCGCAGCGAGCACGACGGCGAAGCTGAATGCTGCCTGTCGGGGCGGTCGATGAGCCCCCGCAGCAAACGCCGGGTACTGCTACAGTGATATCAATCGAGGCGGGGCGCCGTGCTGCGAATTTTCAAAGGTTTTTCAGCTACCTGAGGTGAGTTTCCATCGCTTCGTTGTGATGGTCAGGCTTTTGCCACACACAGTTCAGTGAGGCCTTACGATGGTGTTCGAACCCAGAAGCAGTCGGTCGTTGCTCCAGCGAAGAAGTAGCGTCAGCAACGCCGTGCAAGCCGGCCTTGATGGGATTGCCGTCACCAGTGTGGCGTGGTACCTGATCTACGACCAGTTTGGCTACATCACCTCGGACTACGTGATCATGCTGCTGCTGCTGATCGGCGCGCTGGCGGTCATTTATGACCACTACGCCATCTACCGCAGCAATGTGGGGCTATCGGTAAAGGCCTTCCGGCTGTTCAAGGCCTGGTCGGCGACGTTCTGTTTCCTGGTGGTGATCGCCTTCCTGACCAAACAGAGCGAAACCTATTCACGGTTGCTGGTCGTTCAACTGTTTGTCATCGGCTACATCGTCCAGCTGTTCCTGCACGTGGCCATGCGCGAGTTGCAAAAGCGCTTCACCGCCCATGCGCGGCTGGACAATGCCTTGATCATCGGCAATGGCGACCTGGCCAACTTCCTGTATCAGAAGATCAGCAACAACCCATGGTTCGGCGAGCGGGTGATGGGGTGCATCTGGGTCGATCAGGAAGAAGATCAGGCCCGCGAGGGCCAGGATGCAAAGCTGCGCCTGCCCGTGCTGGGCAGCATCGCCGATCTCGACGAGATCATCGCCCAGCATGGCATCCGCACGGTTTACCTGGTCACGCCCCTTGGCGGGTCGGCAGTGATTCAGGATGTGTACCTCAAGCTGCTCGACAAGTGCATTGCGGTCAACTGGGTTCCGGACATCTTCTCGCTGCGCCTGATCAACCACAGCGTGCGCGAAATTGCCGGGATCCCGGTGCTGACCCTGTCGGAAACGCCGCTGACCGGGACCAGCCTGTTCCTGAAGAACCTGGAAGACCGCGTGCTGGCCGCGCTCATCCTGCTGTGCGCCTCGCCGGTGTTGCTGGCGGTCGCGTTGATCATCAAGTTCGACAGCCCGGGGCCGGTGTTTTTCCGCCAGGACCGTACCGGCTGGACGGGGGAATCGTTCCGTATCTGGAAATTCCGCAGCATGCATGTGCATCAGCCGGAAAACGGCGTGGTCGAGCAGGCGCAGCGCAATGACCCGCGCCTGACCCGGGTTGGGGCGTTCATTCGGCGCACCAGCCTCGATGAGCTGCCGCAGCTGTTCAATGTGCTGACCGGCGACATGTCGCTGGTCGGCCCGCGCCCCCATGCCTTGCAGCACGACACGTTGTACTCGCAGGACATCGTCGATTACTTCGCCCGCCACAACATCAAGCCCGGCATGACGGGCCTGGCGCAGGTACGCGGGTACCGGGGGGAGACCAAGGATATCGAGCAGATGATCCAGCGGGTCAATTCGGACATCGAGTACATCAACAACTGGTCGTTGTGGCTCGACTTCGTGATCCTGGTACGAACCCTCAATGCCTTCACTGGCAAGCAGGCTTATTGACGCCGCAGTCCGGCAGGGCGGGGAGGGGCATCATCATCTTGTCCGCGGGAGGCGCCGCTATCGCCAGGCTGTTGAAAGCCGAGTGGCCCTCGCTGCTGCTCTGGGCCTTTCTATTTTCGCCGCAGTTCGCCAGGCTGTTGGCCGATTGCCAATGCGCGAAAATCGACCTGCTGGTCCTGTACACCTTTGCCATTTCGTTGTTGTGGCTACTGGCAATCCGCTTCATATCGGCCAACCCGTTCAAGGTGCATCTGCTGCTGTTGCCGTTCTACCTGCTGGCGAGCATCGACCTGTTCGTGGTGCTGAACTTCGGTTCGCGGCTGACGGCGGCCTACCTGTACATTGCCCTGACCAACTACAAGGAAGCGACGGACTTTTTCGCCACCTACTGGCGCTCGATCGCTGCGACCTTGGCGGTGTTCGCAGTGTGCTACGGGGTGGGCTTGGCCGGGCTCCACGGCCGCCGCCAGCACCGCAACAAGGCCATGCTTGCGCTGGCGTTCGGCGGCTTGCTGCTGGGCTATGGGGCGTATTTCTACAAGACCGTCACGCTCAACTCACTGAGCAAGGGCGCAGTGCTCGACCTGTTGGCGAAAGACCAGAGCACGCCCGCAGGTTACCTGTCGCAGCTCGGCCTGACGGCGGCCTTGTATTGGCAGTCCAAGGGGCATATCCAGCAACGCATGGCGGCGCAGGTGAACATCACCCGCATCTCCGACCAGGCCGACCTCGAGACACTGGTGTTCGTCATCGGCGAGTCATCGCGCCCGCACAACTGGTCATTGTACGGTTACCCGAACACCACCACGCCCCACCTCGATCAGCAGCCTGGGCTGTTCAAGTTCAAGCGCATGTGCACCACCGCACCTTACACGTCGGTTGCCGTGCCTTCGCTGCTCAGCCTGCACCCCATCCGCGACTGGGACCTGATTGCATCGAACAAATCGCTGGTGGGGATCCTGCGTGCGGCCGGCTACGACACGTACTGGCTGTCTTCGCAGGAGGTCGACAGCTTTGGCGGGATCATTCCGCAGATCGCCGCAGAAGCTCAGTACCGCCAGTACCTGGAGCGCAGCTACGACGGTGCGCTGGTGCCGGTGTTGCAACAGGTGCTGGGCAAGGCCGATGGGCGCCGCCAGGCGATATTCATCCACATCAAGGGCAGCCACTTCGAATACGCTCGGCGCTACCCACGTGACTTCGCCCGGTTCAAGCCGGCCAGCGGCAGCCAGAAAGACCGGATCACGGCCGATTACGACAACTCGGTCCTGTACACCGACTGGCTGCTGTTCTCGATCATGCAAACGCTGGCGGCCAGGCACAGGAAAGCCCTGCTGGTCTACGCGTCGGACCATGGCGAGAACCTGCTGGATGACAGCCGAAAGCTGTTGGGCCATGGCATCGGTAACCAGTACGACCTGTCGACATCGGCGTTTGTCTGGTCCAGCGGCGACCTTTCGCCAGAGCAGATGGCCAAACTGGAAAAGTTGAAGGCCAGGGAGGACCAGCAGGTCAGCATCGGCTCGCTGCCGCATACGCTGCTGAACATGGCCGGGATATCCATGCCCGGCTATGACAGCACCCAGGACTTGCTCAGCGATGACTACAAGCCCTCGGAGTGCCCACACCTGCTCGCGACCGGCTTTGTGCCATCGTTCGACTTCGACATCCGGCACATAGCCGTCGAGTGATCAGGCCGGTAGCGTCAGCGGGTGCAAGGCGCGAAAGCCTTGCGCTTCTTCCACCAGCCAGTCATGCACCGCACGCGCGCCCGGCTGGTTCAGGCCGCCTGGGGGGTAATGCACCATGTAGCGCTTGTGGTTGGCAATCGGGTGGCCAAACGGCACGATCAAGGCGCCGCGTTCGAGCTCGTCATTGAGCAGCGTGCGCCGGGCAATCGCCACGCCGACGCCGGCGATCGCCGCTTCGATGGTCAGGTGGTTGCGGTTGAAGGTATGTCCCCGGCGCACGTCCAGCCCGCCGGCACCGATGCCTTCCAGGTAGAACTCCCATTCCGCATATTCCGAGCTGCCGCGCCAGGCGGTGATGTCGTGCAGCAGCGGGTAATGCGCCAGGTCGGCCGGGCCATGCAGCGGTGGGCGACCACGCAGCAGCGCAGGTGAACAGACCGGGAAGATCTGTTCATCCAGCAAAGGCGTCGACAGCATGCCTGGGTAGCTGCCGTCGTTGAGGTCGATGGCCAGGTCGAAGTCGCCGGGGTGCAACGCATGGGCGCTGTCTTCGGCGACCAGGCGCAGTTCGATGTCCGGGTAACGCTGCTGGAAGCGCGGCAATCGGGGAGTAAGCCACTTGGCCAGGAACGACGGGATCGAACGCAGGCGCAAGGTGCCGCGGATTTCACCGGCATCCAGGCGCAACAGTTCGGCCTCGATGCTGCCATAGGCCTCGGTGACCGTCTGTGCCAGGCGCTGGCCCTCGGCACTGAGCTCCACGCCGCGTGCCCGGCGCAGGAACAGTTTGTAGCCCAGGCGCTCTTCCAGTTGGCGCATCTGTTGGCTGACAGCACCGGGGGTGATGTGCAGTTCGTCGGCACAGCGGGTGAACGACAGGTGCCGTGCCGCGCAGGAAAAGACATGCAGCCAGACGAACATCTGGCCATTGAGTTGCCGCCTCATCGTTTAGTACCACTAAAGCCTTGCTTAGGAAGTTTCGTTGGTCATCTGCCAGTGACCGCGGCAGTATCGCGCAAATTGGCAATACCGCTCAATTTTCTCAGACAGCCGTGCGGCAGTGTAAAGCTCCGACACGGTCAGGCATTAGCATGGCTATCAGTGTTTTCGACCTTTTCAAGATTGGCATCGGCCCCTCCAGTTCCCACACCGTAGGCCCGATGCGGGCGGCGGCAAGCTTCGCCCAGGCGTTGCGTGAGCAAGGCCTGCTGACGCAGGTGCAGCGCATCGAAGTGCGCCTGTACGGCTCCCTTTCCGCCACCGGGGTCGGCCATGCAACCGATCGCGCCTGCCTGCTCGGCCTGATGGGGCAGTGGCCGGATCGTATCGACCCGGCCACCATCGAGCCGCGCATCCATCAGTTGCTGCAGGAGCAGTGCCTGATGCTCGATGGCAGCCACCCGCTGACGTTCCAGTATGCCCGCGACATGCTGCTGCTGGACGAAAGCCTGCCGTATCACCCCAATGCCATGACCCTGCAGGCCATGGACGGGCAGGGCAGCCTGTTCCAGCAGACCTACTATTCCATCGGCGGTGGCTTCATCGTCGAGCAGGGCGAACTCGACGCACCGCAGGCTGAGGCCAATGCCGTTCACCTGCCGTACGAGTTTTCCAGCGGTGCCGAATTGCTGGCCCTGTGCAAGGCCAACCAGCTGAGCGTGGCCCAGCTGATGCTCGCCAACGAGTGTGCCTGGCGCCCGGAAACCGAGGTGCGCGAAGGCCTGCTGCGGATCTGGGCGGCAATGCGCGAGTGCGTCGACAACGGCCTGCGCAACGAAGGCATCCTGCCCGGTGGCCTCAACGTCAAGCGCCGTGCCGCGCGCCTGCACCGAAGCTTGCAGGAAGCTGGCCAGCCCAATGTGATCGGTTCGACCTTGAGCGCCATGGAGTGGGTCAACCTGTTTGCCTTGGCGGTCAACGAAGAGAATGCCGCCGGTGGACGCATGGTCACCGCGCCCACCAATGGCGCCGCCGGCATTATCCCGGCGGTGTTGCACTACTACATGAAGTTCAACCCGAGCGCCTGTGACGATGATGTGGTGGCGTTTCTGCTGGCGGCTGCCGCGGTCGGCATCCTGTGCAAGAAGAATGCATCGATCTCCGGGGCTGAAGTCGGCTGCCAGGGGGAAGTCGGTTCGGCCTGTTCGATGGCCGCTGCCGGTCTGGCCGAAGTGCTGGGGGCCACACCGCCGCAACTGGAAAACGCCGCCGAGATTGCCCTGGAGCATAACCTCGGGCTGACCTGCGACCCGGTCGGCGGGCTGGTCCAGGTGCCGTGCATCGAACGCAATGCGATTGCTGCGGTGAAGGCGATCAATGCCGTTCAGATGGCTTTGCGGGGTGACGGCGAGCATTTCATCTCGCTCGACCGGGTGATCCGTACCCTGCGCGATACCGGTGCCGACATGCACGCCAACTACAAGGAAACTTCGCGGGGCGGCCTGGCGGTCGCGTTCGTCGAGTGTTGATCGGCGTTTCGCCGGCAGGTGGCCCTGCCGGCGAACGCTGTGTGCGGGTTAAACGTTTTCGAGCTGGCTGACAGCCGCTTTCAGCCGCTGCGCCAGTTGCGGCCGGCCCTGGTGGGTCACATCCGGAGCCTTGCGCACTCGCCCGTGCTGGTCGACCCAATGGCCGTTGCTGAAGTACCGGTAACTGGCCGAGCCGTTGCTCCAGCCGGTATCCAGCAGGCCGTGCAGGTGGAAAGTCTGCGCGATCTGGCTGAGTGGGCCGCTGGGGCTGCCGTCCAGGCTGAGGACGATCGACGGTGCGCCAGCCGGCGCGAACTGCAGTTCGCTGTAGTCACCCCACACATTCGCCTGGAATGGCTGCGACGGGTAGGTGGCCTGGCTGGCCCGGGCCTTGCCGAAGATTTTCTTGGTCACGCTGTTGACCAGCAGATCGAGGGTCAGGGTCGGGGCGCCGAGCAACCCGTTGCTGACGTTCAGGCGAACATGGAACAGTCCGATTGCCATGATGTTTCTCCTTGCCTGCTCAGGCTTTCTTGGCGGCCTTGGTGGCCGGGGACTTGGTCGCTGCGATGGCCTGGTCGAGGCCGCCCGTGGCCAACTGCTTGAGGTGGGCGAGATCGCCGTTGGCGATCGCGGCCTCGAGGGTGGCGTTGTGCAGTTCGCTGTGCAGGTCGACATTGGCCAGTTGCTGGATGCGCTGGCCTTCCAGCGTGACCGGGACGTTGTCCACACTCACCCAGCGCTGGCCGTTGTAATACTCGTAATCGGCCACGCCATGCTGCCAGCCTGGCTCGAGCAGCGCCCTGAACTTGAACTGCACCGGGGAGTTGGCGTGTGGGCCACCCTGGTTGCCCTGGGCGGTGATCAGGATCCTGCCTTCGCTTGGTGGCTGAACGGTGAGGTAGGTGTAGCTGCCCCAGACATCCAGGTGCAGGTCCAGCGGTGGGTTGACGGCCTGGGTGATCTGGGCTGTGCCGTTAAGGCTGCGGTCCGGGGTATAGACCAGCAGGTCGAGTTGCAGGCGCGGGGCGCCGGCGGCGGCGTTGCCGATCTGGTAGGACACCGGGAACAGGCCTGCCGAGGGTGCGAGCAGTGAGTCAGACATGATTGCCTCCATTGCATTCGATGAATGAAATACCGATACACGGCTGCAAAGGCGGGCGGAAAGCGGGGAGAAGGGGAGCCGAGCGGCAGTGCTGCCTGCCCGGAGCGAGCGGCTGTTGTCAGCCAGCTTGTGCAACCAGTCCCTGGTCTGCGGTGCCGCCTGCCTGGCAGCCCGCTTGAGTAAAGCAGGGCTGCCAGGCAGTGATGGCGTTTTTGAACTATCTCCGACGAGCGGAGCGGCTGATGGCTATTTGCTCTTGTTCTTGAGGGTGATGAAGCTGGCGCGCATGTCCTTGGCCCAGCCGTCCAGTACCGGCTTGACGTCGTTCAGGGTCAGCTTGGTCTTGTCGTTTTCCAGCTCCTTGCCGGTACCTTTGCGTACCACCTGGGCCAGTACCTTCTGGTTGCCGCCGTCGAGGAAGGCCGCTTCGACACCGACATCCACTTCCTGGTCGCGGCCGCCCATGGCGGTGTTGACGCCTGCGGAAATCAGCGCGATCGGGATGAATTCGTAGGGTTTGAGGCTTTCATTGCTGGTTGACACGGCAGTGATCGCCGGGCGTACCACGATGGTGCCAGGGCCGGGTGCCTTGGCCAGGGTCAGCACGCTGCCCATTTCACGGCGCAGGGCATCGTTGAAGTAGCGGGTGATTTCATTGAGCGTCTGCTGGGAAATGACCGCCGTCGCCTGCGGCTTGGGGTAGAACTGGCTCGGCTCGATGAAGACTTGCGAATACTGGTTGATATTGACCTTGGGGTCGATCCAGCGCATCACCGATGCACCGGATGGGCTTTTCGCTTCCTGCAGGCGGCTGTAGTCCTTGAGAAAGCCGGAATAGTCCTTGGGGTCCACGCGGTTGCTGGAGCAGGCGGCCACAGCGAGCAAAGCGGCGCACAACAGGGTAACGCGGGGCAGTGATTTCATGATGGTTTTGCATCCATGATGGGTCGGCCAGAACAACGCTAGCAGGTGCTTGGCAGATGGCCAGTGGGTCGGCGAAAAGTCGCTTCGGTAACGAGTTGAGGCGTTGACTTTTCCTACGATTTGGCCGGAAAGAGCGTCTATGCGATCGTGGCTACCGTTGAAAAACTATGCCCGTAACGGGTATGGTTTGGAGACCGCTCATGGAAGTTCTCAAGCGCAAGGATTTTGCGCGCTGGCAAGCCGGGCAGAAATTATCAGATGCGATGTTGTGCCAGGCGGTGAATGAAATGCGCAGAGGGCTGATTGACGCCAGCCTCGGCGGCGACTTGTTCAAGAAGCGTGTTGCAGGGCACGGTACTGGCAAGCGAGGTGGTTACCGGACACTGCTGTCTGCTCGAATCGGCAATCGTTATGTGTTTCTGCACGGGTTTGCCAAGAGTGACAAGGCCAATATCACGCTGGAAGAACAAAAAGCGTTGCGCTTCGCTGGCAGGGTTTTCCTGGAGCTTTGTCCCGTAGCGCTCAGGCGGGCTTTGCAATCAGGTGTTTTGATGGAGGTTTGCTGTGAGCAGCAAAATTGTTGAATCGTTGCGTGAGGATCTGACCGTACTTCATGAGGCCGGGGCTGTTGGCAAGGTTACCCTTCGGGATTTCGAAATGCTCTGTCCCGCTCCGGTGCGGGATTTCAGTGCGCTGGATATTCGCCAGCTTCGCGAGGCACTGAATTTCAGCCAACCGGTATTCGCATTGCATCTGCATACCAGCGCATCAACGGTGCGTAAATGGGAGCAGGGGGAGACACGTCCTGCAGGGCCTGCGCTGAAGCTGCTAAATGTCATTGCAATCAAGGGATTGCAGGCGATTCTTTAGAGGATTTATTTGATTTGCTTTTAAAAAATATGTCTATAAATCATATGTTTGCACTTTGGTTGTAATGCTGTTTATAAAGTTGAACCGTCGCGAGAACGTCACTCCCGCGACAAGCTCGGCCTGACTCGCGTTTAGCCCAGCGCCTCCCGCAACCGATACCACAACATCCCCAGCGCCAGCAGCGGCGAGCGCAGCGCCTTGCCGCCCGGGAACGTCAGGTGCGGCACCGCGCTGAACACGTCCAGGCCCTGGCTCTGCCCCAGCGCGATGCCTTCTGCCAGCAGCTTCGCCGTCCAGTGGGTTACGTTCAGCCCATGCCCGGAATAGCCCTGGGCATAGAAAACGTTGGGGTGCTGGCTCAACCGCCCCACTTGCGGGAAGCGGTTGGCGGTGATGCCGATCATGCCGCCCCACTGGAAGTCGATGCGCACGTTGGCCAGTTGTGGGAACACCTTGAGCACTTTTGGCCGCATGTAGGCCGCGATGTCCTTGGGGTCGCGGCCGGAATAGTGGCATGCACCGCCGAACAGCAGGCGGCGGTCGGCAGTGAGGCGGTAGTAGTCCAGGCCGACTTTCTGGTCACACAGGGCCATGTTCTGCGGGATCAGCTTGCTGGCCACGGCCTCCGGCAGCGGCTCGGTGGCCACCACGTAACTACCGGCCGGCAGCACTTTACCGCTCAGGCGTGGCTCCAGGTCGTCGAGGTGGGCATTGCAGCCCAGTACCAGGCTCTGTGCCCGTACTTTGCCGCGCGCCGTATGCACGGTCACGGTGGGGCCATGCTCGATGCGCAGCACCGGGCTCTGCTCGAAGATGCGTACGCCCAGGCCCTGGGCTACGCGCGCTTCGCCCTGGACCAGGTCGAGCGGGTGCAGGTGGCCTGAACCCATGTCCACCAGGCCGCCGGCATACTGGTCGCTGGCGACGATCTCCTGCATGCCCTCGGGCCCGACCAGGCGGGTGTGGTGGCGGTAGCCCAGCCTGGCCAGGTCTTCCTGTTCAGCCTTGAAGGCAGCGAACTGTGCCGGGGTATTGGCCAGTTCGCAGAAGCCCCAGCGCAGGTCGCAGGCAATCGCGTATTGCTCGATGCGGCGAGCGACCAGTGCCACCGACTCGATGCCGGCCTGCTGCAGGTAGCGCACGCCGTCCTGGCCAACGTAACGGGCAAAGCCGCCGACATCATGGCCGATGCCGCGAATCAGCTGGCCGCCGTTGCGCCCGCTGGCGCCCCAGCCAATGCGCCGGCCCTCCAGCAGCACCACGCAAAGCCCGCGCTCGGCCAGTTCCAGCGCGGTGTTGACCCCGGTCAGCCCGCCGCCGACTACGCACACGTCAGCCGTCAGCTCGCCGTCGAGGCAGGGGTAGGGCGCCGCGTTGCGCGCCGTGGCGGCGTAGTACGACGCGGTATGTTGGGTATCGAAAGACATGGTGCGTTCTCGGTTCAACGGTTGGACTTGATCTTGCTCCAGGAACGGGTCATCACCCGCATGATCTTCGGGCTCGGGGTGCTGGAGATGTACAGCTTGTCCAGCACTGCCTGGGGTGGGTAGATCTCCGGGTTGTCGACCAGAGACGTGTCCATGTAGGCCTGGGCGTCCGGGTTGGCGTTGGCGTAGCCGACCGTGGCGCTGACCTTGGCGATCACTTTCGGGTCGAGCAGGTAGTTGATGAACGCCAGGGCCTGCTCAGGGTTCTGCGCATCCTTGGGGATTGCCAGCAGGTCGAACCACAGGTTGCTGCCTTCCTTTGGAATGCTGTAGGCGATCTTGACCCCGTTTTTCGCTTCCACGGCCCGGTTGGCCGCCTGGAACACGTCGCCGGAATAGCCGAAGGCCACGCAGATATCACCGTTGGCCAAGTCCGAGACGTACTTGGAGGAATGGAAGTAGGTGATGTACGGGCGCAGTTCGAGCAGGCGCGCTTCAGCCTTGGCATAGTCGCCCGGTTTTTCGCTGCGTGGGTCCATGCCCAGGTAGTTGAGCATTGCCGGGAACAGCTCGTCGGGTGAATCCATGAAGGCCACGCCGCATTGCTTGAGCTTCTTCAGGTTCTCTGGCTCGAACAGCGTTGCCCAGGAGTCGATATGGTCGACACCCAGTGCGGCCTTGACCTTGTCGACGTTATAGCCAATGCCGTTGGTGCCCCAAAGGTAGGGCACTGCGTACTGGTTGCCAGGGTCATTCTGCTCGAGCTGCTTGAGCAGCTTCGGGTCCAGGTGCTGCCAGTTCGGCAGCTTGCTGCGGTCCAGTGGCAGGAACGCACCGGCCTGGGCCTGGCGGGCCAGGAAGTGGTTGGAGGGCACCACCACATCGTAGCCGGTGCGGCCGGCGAGCAGTTTGCCTTCCAGGGTTTCGTTGGAGTCGAACACGTCATAGACCACCTTGATCCCGCTGCTGGCCTGGAAGTCGGCCAGGGTCGTGTCACCGATGTAGTCGGTCCAGTTGTACACGCTGACGCTGGGCGTGGCCTGTGCGGCGGCGCCGAACAGCAGGGCGAAGGTAGCGGGGATCAGGGCTTGCAGATGACGCATGTCGACACCTCGTTGGTCTTGTTCTTTGAAAACGGTGCAAGGAGGGCGCCTGGCCCTCCCCGGTGAATCACACGCTCAGCAGCAGGAACTCGCGCTCCCAGGAGCTGATGACGCGCTTGAAGTTTTCATGCTCGGCACGCTTGACCGCGACGTAGCCCTGGACGAACTGCTTGCCCAGGTAACGCTGCACGGTTTCGCAGTCTTCCATGTGCTGCAGCGCATCCTCGATGGTGATCGGCAGCCGCAGGTTGCGCCGTTCATAGGCACGGCCCTGGACCGGCGCGCTCGGCTCGATCTGCTCGACCATGCCCAGGTAACCGCACAGCAGGCTGGCGGCGATCGCCAGGTAGGGGTTGGCGTCGGCACCCGGCAGGCGGTTCTCCACGCGCATCGCATCGGGGCTGGAGGTTGGCACGCGCAGGCCGGCGGTGCGGTTTTCCTCGCCCCATTCGACGTTGACCGGTGCCGAGGTGTCCGGCAGGAAGCGGCGGAACGAGTTGACGTTGGGCGCGAACATCGGCAGCAGCTTGGGGATGTACTTCTGCAGGCCGCCGATGTGGTGCAGGAACAGTTCGCTCATGCTGCCATCGTCGTTGGCGAACACCGGCTTGCCGGTGGCAATGTCGACCACGCTCTGGTGCAGGTGCATGGCGCTGCCCGGTTCGTCGGTGATCGGCTTGGCCATGAAGGTGGCGGTGACGTTGTGCTTGAGCGCGGCTTCACGCATGGTGCGCTTGAACACGGTGATCTGGTCGGCCAGGTCCAGCGCGTCGCCATGACGGAAGTTGATCTCCATCTGCGCCGGGCCGTCTTCGTGGATCAGCGTGTCGAGGTCCAGGCCCTGCAGCTCGCACCAGTCGTAGACGTCTTCGAACAGTGGGTCGAATTCGTTGGCGGCGTCGATCGAGAACGACTGGCGCCCGCTTTCGGCGCGGCCCGAGCGGCCCAATGGCACTTGCAGGGGCAGGTCCGGGTCTTCGCAGCGCTGGGTCAGGTAGAATTCCATCTCTGGCGCGACGATCGGCTGCCAGCCTTTGTCGGCATACAGCTTGAGCACCTTCTTCAGCACGTTGCGTGGCGACAGCTCGATCGGGTTGCCCTGCTTGTCGAACGTGTCGTGAATGACGATGGCGGTGGGCTCGATGGCCCACGGGATCTGGTAGACGGCCGTCGGGTCGGGGCGGCAGACCATGTCGATGTCGGCTGCATCGAGCAGGCTGTAGTAGATGTCGTCATCGACGTAATCGCCGGTGACGGTCTGCAGCAGCACGCTTTCTGGCAGGCGCATGCCGCGTTCGTGAAGGAACTTGGCGGTCGGTGCGATCTTGCCGCGGGCGATGCCGGTCAGGTCGCTGATCACGCATTCGACTTCGGTGATGCGGTGTTCTTTCAGCCAGGCGGACAGCTGATCGAAGGGGGCGTTCATACAGACCTCTTGGTTGGGGTTTCGTGTGCGCGGCAGTGCCGGTGACTTCCCAGGTGGCGCGCTGGAGACTATCTTGAGCGCAGGCTCGCAAAGCCATCTATCCACTTTCTTCAGCGATGAATGCACCAAAAGAGTGCAACTAGGACAAAGCGTGACAGCGCCCAACGCCTTGCAGGTCCAGGCTTTCCACACCACCGATGTCACCGAACAGGTGCGCGCCACTCCCGGTTGGCAGCAGCAGTACCGGCAGATGTCGCCAGGACATTTCAGCGGCCAGCTGCGCTGCCTGGGGCTCGATGGCGTGGAGGTCTACGAGGAACGGCTCAATACCCGCGTCGAGCAGTTTTTCCGCGCACCGAGCGGTTCGCTGGCGTTCTGTTTCGACCAGAGCGAGAACAGCCTGTACCTGCTCAACGAACAAAGCCGTAACATCTGGATTACCCCGGAGAACTACCAGGAAGTGGCCGTGGTGTTCGACCAGGCCTTTCTCGCCCGCCATGGCCTGGACCTGCACCGGCTCGAAGGGTTGTTCATGGTGCCGCTGGGCAGTGGGCAGAACGCGTTGTTCGGCAGCTGGCTGAGCGCCACCTTGACCCGCCTTGGCCAGGCAGACTGCCCGCTGCAAGGGCAGGCACTGGCCGAGCAGTTGCTCGAAGACTGCCTGTTCATCCTCGACAATGCCTGCCAGCGCTTGCAAGGCGGGGCCTTGGGGCGGCGCGGCGAGGAGCGGGCGATCATGCAGCGGGTCAGCGAATGGGCGGCAGATTGCCCGGAAGAAACGCTCAATCTGGTGGAGCTGGCCGAGGTCGCCGGTGTCTCGCTGCGCCAGCTGCAGCAGGCGTTCAAGGCCTTCACCGGGATGCCGCCGGCGCACTGGTTGCGCTTGCGTCGACTCAACGGTGCGCGGCGGGATTTGTTACGCGGCGGCGAAGTGACCGTGGCCGAGGTGGCCATGCGCTGGTCATTCTGGCATTTGGGAAGGTTTTCAGAGAGTTACCGGCAGTTGTTCAAGGAGTTTCCGAGCGAAACACTCAAGCGGAGCAGAGGCTGAGTTTTTTGCTGTTCATACCGGCATTCCCACTGGAAAATTGCTATCGTGCCCGGCAGTTTCCACCCGAGGTCCCGATGTTCTACCTGCCTTTGCCCAGCGACCAGGCCGACCGCCTGGCCAGCGCGCCCACCGCCACCGACTTCTTCCCGACCGCCAGCCTGCTGGAGGCGGCCGCCGTGCTGTTCGTGCAGAACCTGCCACGCCAACCGGCCAGCGCCTCGGCGGACGCGCAGGAGCGTCGCTTCGCCGAGATCGTGCGCATCGCCAATGAAGTCGAGGGTGCCGCCCCGGGGCGCTTCCAGGGGCAGGTCGCGCAGCATTTCGACCGCGAGGCGTTCGCCATGGGGCTGGGCATGCTGGGTGAGAACGGCGTGGGCCTGGTGTCGGCGGAAACCGAGTACCAGGCCGACGAGTTCCAGGATGCCGAAGGCCAGTGGAATTTCCAGTTCGCCGACAGCTACCGCCAGCGTGTGACCCCGCTCCACCCGGTCTACCTGCCATCACTGGGCAGTGACCTGATGCTCAGTGACCAACAGAACCGCTTGCTGCGCGAATTCCTTTGCGGCGTCGACGAATCGGTTGCCGTGCAGGGTTTCGCCGGCACCGGCAAGACCTTCCTGATCCACCAGTTCGCACGCCTGCTCGACCCCCAGCGCACGCTGTTGCTGGCCCTCACCGAAGGCCAGCTGCGGGCATTGCAGGCACGGGTGAAGGACGCCCAGGCCTACACCGCGATGACCTTCGGCCAGTTGGCCGACGACATCCTCAACCGCGACCTCACCAGCAACGGCTGGCGCCTGCGCGACCCGTACCGTACCAAACTGTCCTGGCGCCCGCAGGAGGCGCAGGTGGTGCGCTGGCTGAACATCCCCGACATCGGCCCGCTCGCCGCACGCGATGTGGTGGCCCTGTGCGTCAAAGCCGTGCGCAGTTTCTGCCGCAGCGGCGACAGCCAGTTGCAGCTGCATCACTTGCCCTGGGCCGGGCCGGGTACCTCGCCGCTGGACCAGGAAGTGCTGCTGGAGAAGGCGCGCCTGTATTGGCAGGAGCTGATTCGCCCGTCAGCCCGCGAAATCCAGCTGCCAGTGCGTGACTATCACCGGGTCAAGCTGTTGTCGCTGACTGCCGAGGTGATCGACAGCCGCTACAGCCACGTCATTGTCGACGAAGCCCATGAATTGTCCGCGCCGATGCTCGCGGTGCTCGATCGCAGTCCGCAGTCGGTGATTGCCCTGGGTGACGAGCTGCAGAACCTCAATGGCCTCAGCCCGCACCATGGCAATTTCATCCGCCAGCGTTACATCGACCACTCGCTGCGCGCTGGCCCGGCCATGGACGGCGTGCTCAACCCGTTGATCCAGGCGCACCCGGCGGCGATCCAGGCGGCCTTCAGCGGCAGTGCCGAGCATTACACGCGGGTGAGTTTCTTCGACACGGTGACCGTGCCTGAGCAGCCAACCGCCTTGATCGTCGATGACGAGTGGGGCCTGTTCGGCTGGTTCCAGCGCCTGACCCATCAAGGGGTGCCTTTCGTGCTGCTGCAAAGCGCGCGCAAGGACTTCGAGCTGTTCGTCGAGGACTGCATCGAGCTGTACCGCTATGGCACCCGGGCGCGCCACCCGATGTTGTTCCGTTACCCCAGCTGGCAGGCGCTGGAGCAGGACAAGGGCGACGACAAGGCCTTTGTCGCCGTGGCCGGCATGCTGCGCAAAGGCTATACCCCCGAGCACTTTGCCAAGGCCAAGAGCCGTTACCGCTGGGACAAGGCGCCAAAGCTGTTCCTTGGCCGGGTGCGGGATGTGAAGAACATGGAGTTCGCCCGGGTGATGGTGTCGCCGGAGCTGATGGTGGCACCGAGCACGGCGGGCAATCGCAACGAGCGGGCGCGGCTGTTGGCGGGGCTGTATACCGCCTGTTCGCGGGCGCGGCACGAACTGATCGTGCCGGGGGGGATGCTGGACTGGGTCAAGGACCAGGTCCGGGATGGCTAACGCCGGGGCCGCTCTGCGGCCCCGGGGGCCTGGACTCAGTTGCGGTCCAGCCACACGGTCTGGGCATTGGTGAACTCGCGCACCCCAAAGTGCGACAGTTCACGGCCGAAGCCGCTCTTCTTCACGCCGCCAAACGCCACGCGGGGGTCCGAGGCGCAGTACCCGTTGATGAACACGCCACCGGTGTCCAGCGCTGCTGTCATGCGCTCGGCCAGTGCATAGTCGGCGGTGTAGACGGTCGACGCCAGGCCGAACTCGCTGTCGTTGGCCAGCTCAAGCGCATGGTCGGCGTCACGGGCCGTGATGATCGCCGCCACTGGCCCGAACAGCTCCTGCTTGAACGCGGTCATGTCCGGGGTGACGTTGGCCAGCACGGTCGGTGCATAGAAGTTGCCCACGCCTTCGACCTTGTTGCCGCCCAGCAGCAGGCTGGCGCCTTCGGCCAGCGACGCCTGGACCTGGCCATCCAGCTCGTCACGCAGGTCATAGCGGGCCATCGGGCCGATGTAGGTGTCGTCTTCCAGCGGGTTGCCGACTTTCAGCTTGCGCGTGGCTTCGACGAACTTGTGCGTGAATTCCTCGACGATGCTTTCTTCAATGATCAGGCGCTTGGCGGCGGCGCAGACCTGGCCGGTGTTCTGGTAGCGACCGATCACGGCGGCCTGCACAGCGGCGTCGATATCAGCATCAGCCAAGACGATGAACGGGTCGGAACCGCCCAGCTCCAGCACGCATTTCTTCAGCGCGGCACCTGCCTGGGCTCCGATGGCCATGCCGGCGCGCACGCTGCCGGTCAGGGTCACGGCGGCGATGCGCACGTCGTTGATGGCGCGAGTGACGCCGTCCGGGGTGACGTTCAGCACTTCGAACACGCCTTCAGGCAGGCCGGCGTCCTGGAACAGTTCACCCAGCAGGTAGGCGCTGCCCATCACGTTCGGTGCGTGCTTCAGGACATAGGTGTTGCCGGCCAGGATCGCCGGCACGGCGCCGCGCAGCACCTGCCAGACCGGGAAGTTCCACGGCATCACGGCGAGGATCGGGCCCAGCGGGCGGTACTCGATGCGGGCTTTCTCGACCTGGGTCGGCTCGGCGGCGAGCATCGCCGGGCCGTGCTCGGCATACCAGCGGCACAGGCTGACGCATTTGGCGACTTCACCGCGGGCCTGGGCGATCGGCTTGCCGATTTCACGGCTGATCATCTGCGCGAAGGCTTCGGCCTTGGCTTCGAGGGTGCTGGCCAGGGCGAGCAGGTACTCGCTGCGCTGACCCAGCGACACTTGGCGCCAGTTGCCGTAGCCAGCCTTGGCACGTTGCAGCGCCGCTTCCAGTGCGGCGTCGGTGTCGAAGGGGTAGGCGCCGATCTGCTCGCCGCTGAACGGGTCGACGGAGATGGCGTGGGTCAGGCTGCTGATCGCACTCATGGCTGGACACTCTCGTTGTTGTTACTCGGTGACCCCAGACTAGTGGGCTATGGCTTTAATGAAAACTGAATAATAATGAGCGAAACATTCACGTTTGGAGAATGACTGTGGACCTGGTGCAACTGGAAATCTTCAAGGCCGTGGCCGAGCAGGGCAGCATCAGCGCCGCCGCCCAGCATATCCATCGGGTGCCGTCGAACCTGACCACGCGCATCAAGCAGCTGGAGGAAGACCTCGGCGTCGAGCTGTTCATCCGCGAGAAGAGCCGCCTGCGCCTGTCGCCAGCGGGCTGGAACTTCCTTGAGTACACCCGGCGCATCCTCGACCTGGTGCACGAGGCACGCCTGACCGTGGCCGGCGAGGATCCCCAGGGTACTTTCGCCCTGGGTTCGCTGGAGAGCACGGCGGCGGTGCGCATTCCGGCGCTGCTGGCGGCCTACAACCAGCGCTACCCCAAAGTCGACCTCGACCTGTCCACCGGGCCTTCCGGCACCATGCTCGAAGGCGTGCTGTCGGGACGCCTGGTGGCGGCCTTCGTCGACGGCCCGGTGCTGCATCCCACGCTCGAAGGCATGCCGGTGTTCGAGGAGGAGATGGTGATCATCTCGCCCCTCAACCACGCCCCGGTCACCCGTGCCCAGGACGTCAACGGCGCGAGCATCTATGCCTTTCGCGCCAACTGCTCGTACCGCCACCACTTCGAGAACTGGTTTGTCCAGGACCAGGCGGTGCCCGGCAAGATCCACGAAATGGAGTCGTACCATGGCATGCTCGCCTGCGTCAGCGCCGGTGCCGGCCTGGCCATGCTGCCGCGCAGCATGCTCGACAACATGCCTGGCTGCAGCACGGTCTGCGCCTGGCCGATGCAGGAGCAGTTCCGCTACCTCAAGACCTGGTTGGTATGGCGTCGTGGCACGGTTTCGCGCAGCCTGAGCATGTTCGTGAAACTTCTCGAAGAGCGGCGGGCGGCGTGAACATCAGCAGGGTGTGAGGTCAAACATCAGGTAAGCCATCTCCTTGAGGAGGAGCTGACCATGCGTAACCATCACCATGCTGTGGGCGCCACGTTGCTGATCGCACTGGCGCTGCCCTGGACCCTGGCCGCTGCCGCAGAAGTCGACGACCACAACGCGCCCATCGACATGCAAGCCGTGCAGGTGCAGCCGCAGGAGCAGAATGGCGTGCGCTACCTGGCGGGCGGTATCGGCCAGGATGAGGCCAATGCCATACGCCGGACCCCGGGTTATGACCTGCACATCGAACTGTCGACCGGTGCACACGGCCAGTTCGAGAGCGGCGCCGCAGTCGACATCCGCACTGCACAAGGCAAGCCCGTGTTGAGCCTGCAGGATGCCGGGCCGTTGGTCTATGTCCAGCTGCCACCCGGCCAGTACCAGGTCACCGGCCAGGCGCAGGGTGCAACGGTCCAGCAACGGGTCACGGTAAACGGCAAGACGCCAGTCACCGCAAGCCTGAACTGGCATTGAGCGCCCATGACGAGCGGAGTACATCTGTACTCCGCCTTGGCGCGGACCTGCCGGCATCAGTCGCTGGGCACTGCGGGTAAATTCAACCAATGCTGGCAATTTACTTTCAACTTTCTGATTATCTGGACAATAATCAGAAAAGTATTACGCCGTGTGACCGGTTGGATGCACCGTTCACCGCCAAAATCGAGGGGCCCTAGCCCCCACTTGCCCGTGTGACCATCAGGAGAAGTCATTGATGAAAACCCGTCTTGCCAGCACGCTGGCCGCCGCCCTATTGGTGCTCGGGGGCACCTCTATGGCCCAGGCCGCACAGATTTCCGGCGCCGTGGGAGCTACTAGCCAGGGCGACATGACGTACCGTCTCGGTATGGCGTTCGACTGGGACAAGCAGTGGCTGAAAAGCGACATCGGCTTTGTGACGGGATATTGGGACGCGGCCTACACCTATTGGGAAGGTGGCGATGCCAGCGGCGCTCACTCGCTGTCGTTCAGCCCGGTGTTCACCTATGAATTCAGCGGTTTCAGCTACACCCCGTATGTCGAAGCCGGCATCGGCCTGGCGGCCTTCTCCAAGACCGATGTGGGCGACCAGCACCTGGGCTCATCGGTCAACTTCGAAGACCGCATCGGCTTTGGCCTGAAGCTGCCGGGTGCGCAGAAGGTGGGGGTCCGCCTGATGCACTACTCGAATGCCGGCATCAAGCAACCGAACGACGGTATCGAGTCCTACTCGCTGTTCTACAGCAAGAGCTTCTGATGCACGGGGCCGCCAGGCGGCCCCCTGTCATGTCAGAAGGTATAGGCAACCCCCGCCTGTACCGTGCGCGGCGCACCCGGGTACACATAGGTGTTGAACGCCCCTTCGTCATAGCCCTTGTTGAACAGGTTCTTCACGTCCAGGTTCAAGCGCACGTGCTCATTGACCTTGTAGAAGCTCAGCAGGTCGACCACGCTGTAGCGTTCCATGGTGTAGGTACTGGCCGCCGTCTGCCCGGCGCGGTCATCCACATACTTCACGCCAACCCCCAGTCCCAGGCCCTTGGCCAGCCCATCCTGGAATTCATAGGTGTTGAGCAGGCTGAAGCTGTTGCGCGGGATGTTCGCCAGGCGGGTGCCGGTGGGGAGGCTGTTGTCCTTGGTCACCTCGGCGTCGACGTAGGCGTAGCCGCCGATCATCCGCCATTCCGGAGTCAGGTTGCCGGCGACGTTGATGTCCAGGCCACGGCTGCGCACTTCACCGGCAGCGACGCTGTAGGTGCCGCTCGGGTCGTTCGGGTCGCGGGTGAGCACGTTTTCCTTGACGATGTGGTAGATCGCCGCGTCGACGCTCAGCTGGCGATCCAGCGCTTCCCACTTCACGCCCAGCTCGTATGACTTGCCTTTTTCCGGGTCGAAGCCCGTGCCTTGCAGGCTCGCGCCGCTGTTGGGCTTGAACGAGCGCGCGGTGTTGGCGTAGACGGCGACGCTGTCGGTCAGGTCGTAGATCAGGCCCAGGCGCGGGGTGACGCCGTTCTCACCCTTGTTGAAGTCACCGGCATTGTTGAGCTTGTTGTCGTAGTCATGCTCGTAGCGCTCGAAACGCACCCCGGCGAGGGCTTTCAGGCGCTCGGTCAGGGCCACCTGGTCCTGGATGAAGGCCGCCCAGGTTTTGAGGTTTTCCTGGTCATGGGTGGTGGTGCGGGTCAGGGCAGGGCGCGGCTGGCCCTGCACCGGGTCGAAAATGTCGATCGGGTAGGCACCGCTACCGGCGGCCGAACGCTGGATGATCGAGTTGTAGTCATAGTCTTCGTATTCGATACCGGTCAGCAGGGTATGGGCGAAGCCGCCCGTGTCGAAGTGGCCGGTGAGGTTGAGCTGGTAGTCACGGTCGGTCCACTCCAGCTTGCGGTAGTTGAAGTTGCGTCCCAGCGTGCGCCCGTCGGCCTGCAGGCCGTTGGCTTCCACCGCGTTGCCCTTGAGCGAGCCGTCCAGCCATTGCAGGCCACCGCCCAGCGTCCAGTTGTCGTTGAGCAGGTGCTCGAAGCGCAACTGGGCCATGTCGTTGTCGTTGTGCAGCAGGTTGTCGCTGCCTTTTTCCCAGACGTTGGTGTCCCGCGAGGCCGTGCCGATCTGGCCGGGCAGGCGCGTCAGGCCGCGATCCAGCGGGTGGTTGTTGCGCATGAAGTCGCCTTCGAAGATGACCTTGGTGGCGTCGTTGACCTGCCAGCTGATCACCGGTGCAACGTCATAGCGCTCGCTTTCGACATCGTCGCGGAAGCTCTCGCCACCTTCGCCCAGCACATTCAGCCGATACGCCAGCGAGCCATCGGCATTCAAAGGGCCGGTGGCGTCCAGGGTCGCCCGGTGCATGCCCTGGTCGTCGAACTGGCTGGCGAGGGTCACCTTGGGCTCGGCCAGCGGCTGCTTGCTGACCACGTTGAACGTACCACCAGGGTCGCCACGGCCATACAGGCTGGTGGCCGGGCCGCGGATCACTTCGAGGCGCTCGATGGTGTTGGCGTCAGGGGCGTTGGGGTAGCCGCGGTTGATCGGGAAGCCGTTGCGGTAGAACTCGCCGGTGGTGAAGCCGCGCACGGTGAAGGTGGTCAGCCCCTGGCCGCCGAAGTTGTTGGCGCGGCCGACGCCACCGGCGTAGTCCAGGCCATCCTGCAGGCGGGTGGCGCCGGTGTCTTCAAGCACATCCCTGGGCACCACGCTGATCGATTGCGGGGTCTCGTGCAAGGCCGTGTCGGTGCGTGTGGCACTGGCCGAGCGGGTGGCCTTGTAGCCATCCACCGGGCCATCGGCGCGTTCGCCGTCGGCGCTGCTGGTGATGTTCAGGGCCTGGAGTTCGATCTGGGTGGGCTCGCCGACAGGTTCAGGCTCGGCAAAGGCCAGCGGGGAGATAGCTTGTAGCACACAAAGCGAAACGAACGTGCGACGCATCGACGGTACGATCCTGGAGTAGGGCGCTGATGGGAAGAGGTAAAAGCGCCGAGAAACTACTACGAATCATTATCAAATGCATTATTTTTTAGTTGTACGGGTGTGCCGGATACCCTGCAGTTTGCGGGTCTGGCCTTCCCGGGCAAACCGATGCTCAGCGGGCGTCCTTGATCGCCAGCACATTGCACAACGGGTGCTCCAGCACATGCGCTGTGGTGCCGCCAAGGAACGTCTGCATCGCATCATGCCGATGGCTGCCCATCACGATCACATCGACCCGGCTGTGGCTGACGAACCGGGCGATCGCGCGGATGGCTGCACCTTCGACAAAATGCCGTCGCTCCAGGGGAATCTGGTGATGGTCGCCGAGCCGGTTGAAGGCCGTCCGCTGCGCTGTGCGCACACTGCCATCGAACCCTGGCATGGTGACCGTGCCGGCACCGAAGTCGGCGATATGGGTCTTGGCCGCATCGCACACGTGCAGCAGGTGCAGTTCGGCGTTGCATTGCAAGGCCAGGGCATGGGCGCTGCGGATCACCCTGTCATCCAGATGCTCGCCTGCGCCGTGGCACTCGAGGTCCACCGCCGCCGCAATCTGCCGCGGCAGCGGCAGGCGGATGTCGCTGACCAGATGCACGGCCACCGGGCTTTCCTTGAGCAATTGCCAGTCCAGCGGCGTGACCAGCAGGCGCTTGAGCACCGGCTCTTGCTGCACGTCCTTGATCAGCAGGTCGCAACCCAGCCGCTCGATGCGTTCCAGCACGCTGCCCAGCGGGTCGCGGGTCAGCAGCAGTTCGGTGGATACATCGAGCCCGGCGTTGCCCAGTTGCTCAGCCTCGTCGGCCAGCCACTGGCGGTTGTCGGCGAGCAGCCGTTCACGTTCGTGGCTGTCGCTCATCAGGCCAAACGTGTCGACATCGTCGACGAACACATTGATATCCAGCAGGGCACCACTGGACTCGGCCAGCGCTGCCGCGCGCTGCAGCGCCGGGGTATGGCGCATTTGCGGGCCGAGCATGACGAACAGACGCTTGAACTGGCTCATCGCACACCTCCACGTGTGGCAGCCCCCCGGTTCATGCCATGTCATCTGGTCTGTACAGTCTAGACCGCGTTCGCGGCGAGCACCCGAGCGCGGTCCAAGCGCTACCGAGGCCGCTCTGCGGCTTCCTGCCAGCCCCCACCCAGTGCGGCATACAGGTTCACTTCCGCCACCAGTTGCGCCAAGCGATCACTGATCAACCCTTGCTGCGCGGTGAACAGCGAGCGCTGGGCATCCAGAAAGGTCAGGCTGCTGTCCACGCCAATCCGGTAGCGATGCTCGGCCAGGTCGTAGTAACGCTGGTTCGACGCCACCAGATCGCGCTGGGCCTGCAGCTGGCGCTGATACGTGGCGCGTGCCGCCAGGCCATCGGCCACTTCCTGGAACGCGCCCTGGATGGCCTTCTCGTACTGCGCCACCTGAATATCCTTCTGCAAGCGTGCATAGTCCAGGCTGGCGCGCAGGCTTCCGGCGGTGAAGATCGGCAGGCTGATCTGTGGCTGGAACAGCCAGGTGCCGCTGCCGCCGTCGAACAGGCCGCTCAGCTGCGGGCTGGTGCTGCCGGCGTTGGCGGTGAGGCTGATGCTGGGGAAGAACGCGGCCCGCGCCGCTCCGATGTTGGCATTGGCCGCGCGCAGCTGGTACTCCGCCTGGACGATGTCCGGGCGGCGCCGAAGCAGGTCAGAGGGTAGGCCTGCCGGCAAACCGGCAATCTGCTCGTCGCTCAGGGGCAAGGCGGCCATCTCGCTATCCACGCTCGTGCCGACCAGCAAGGTCAGTTGGTTGAGGTCCTGGGCCACCTGGCGTTTGTAGCGCGCCACCGCGGCGCGGGTGCTGTCGACGCTGGTGCGTGCCTGGATCTGGTCCAGCGCCGACACCGTGCCGGCGCGGCGCTGGGCGCTGGTCAAGCGCAGGCTGCGTTCATCGGCGGCCAGGGTTTCCTCGGACAGCACCAGCAGTTCCTGGTCGGCCCGCCAGGTCAGGTAGGCGCTGGCCACACTCGCCACCAGGCTCAGTTGGGTGCTGCGCCGCGCCTCTTCACTGGCCAGGTAGGTCAGCAGCGCCTGGTCAGTGAGGCTGCGCACACGGCCGAACAGGTCCAGTTCGTAGGCGCTGATACCCAGCGTTGCGGCGTAGGTCGAGCTGATCATCCCCTGGTCGGTGCCGGTCATGCCTCGGGGCAGGTACTGGCGCTTGCCCGTGGCGTCGGCAGCCACCCTGGGCAGCAAGTCGGCGCGCTGAATGCGGTATTGGGCGCGGTAGGCTTCGATGTTCAGCGCGGCCACCCGCAGGTCACGATTGTTGGCCAGGGCGCTGTCGATCAGTTGGCGCAGCAGCGGGTCCTGGAACACCGCGCGCCAGTCCTCGGCGGGCTGACGGGCCAACGCGTCGCCCTGATAGGCCGAGCCTTGCGGGAACTGCCCGGGCACAGGGGCGGCGGGGCGCTGATAGTCCGGCGTCAGGGAGCAGCCGCACAGCAGCGCGGCGCACAGGGTCAGGGCATGTCGGGGCATCACGGGTTCTCGTGCAATCAGGCGCCGGCCATCCATTTCGCCAGCCCATGGCGGCCACTGACCCCCAGCTTGGCGGTGGCGCGCTTGAGATAAGTTTCGATCGAACTGTTCTTCACGTTCAGCTTCTGCGCCATTTCCGGCACCGTGCCCCCTGTGAGCAGGCCAATGCACACCTCTTCCTCGCGGCTGGAAAGCCTCACGGCTTCCTGGGCCAGGCGCTCGCCAAAGGCGTGGCGCAACGACCCGGCTTCCAGGTCCACCAAGGGCGAACCGACGCGCTGGGCCAGCCCTTGGCCGAGCAATTGGCCGTGGTGCTCGACCAGCGGCAGCAAGGTGTCGGAAAGGCTCTTGAGCTGTGACAGCTCGGCCAGGGTGAACGCCCTTTGTTCTGGCAGGCGATGGAAGCAGATGACCCAGCGCCGGTCGCCGCTGCAGGACACCAGGTGGCACTGATGGGGGTGCTGGGCGTCCAGCGGGGCCTTGAACTCGATCAGCAGCGGGTCGTCCATCTGCATGATGTTCTGCAGTAACGGGTGGCGCAGTGGCTCGTTGCCGGGTCGCTGCTGCTCCAGGCCGGCGCTGCCCAGTACCCGGATGCGGCTGACGCTGGCCTGGCGCGGGTCCAGGGTCCATTCGCTGAGTTCGAGCCTGTGGATCGGTACCTGGGCCTCAACCAGGCGTAACATCTGTGCCGCGAAGGCGTCGGCGCCGGTACTGGCGATCAGTTCGCCAAGTTGCAGGTACAGCTGAGGGTCGGGCGGGTGTGCGAGGCTGGCGGTCAGCTTCATATCCTTTCTTCCTTGATTCAAAGCGTTACGGCGGGTGGTCTCGCGGTCGAGTGCTCCGGTTGGCGGGGAGGGGGTGACGGTATTCAAGCCCGCTGCAAGGGCTGCGTCTGTAATGGAAAACCGGGACAGAAAATGCCATTGATTCCTGCTGTGCGCGTGGCACATCAAACCGTGACAGCTGCGCAGCAAACCGGTTTTGCCCAGTGAAACGCGGCCATATCCCTGGCGGTTCGCTTCAGTTTCCGCTCGCACTGGCCTGACGTAAGCCATCCAGGGCGGCCAGCCATGGTTGATTTCCTACAGGCTTTTCAGCTGCCAGGGATACGCAGCCGGGTTGTCCGGGTTTAACGGGCCATACAGTGCCGGGAGGGGGTGCTTGAATCCGCGGATGTTCAAGCCAACAAGGACCTGCCCCCTCATGCCTGCCGCCGAAACCTTTGCCCTCACCGCAGCCCAGCGGGACATCTGGCTGGACCAGATTGGCCACGGTGATTCACCGCTTTACAACATCGGCGCCTACGTCGAGCTGGACGGCGCGGTGGATGTTGCGCGGTTGCGCAGGGCAGTGGCGCACCTGGTGGCGCTGCACGAAGGCTTGCGCACGGTGCTGCTGGCGCCGGAGGGGCAGGATGGCGTACCGCGCCAGTACTTTGCCGAAACGCTGGCGGTGGAATTGCACGAGCATGACCTGCGGGCTGCCGCGCACCCTTTGGCCGCAGCCCGGACGCTGCTCGACAGCTGCATGCGCAAGCCTTTTTTGCTGGGCACTGTCGGGCTATGGGCGGCACAGCTGATCAGGCTGGGCGAACAGCGCTACCTGTTGGCACTGCAGGCGCATCACCTGATCCTCGATGGCTGGGGGGTAGACCTGTGGTTCAAGCGCGTCGCCGACTACTATGGCCTGCTGGGCGAAGGCGAGCCCTTGCCGGACAGCGCGCCGGGCTATCGTGAGTTCATCATCGACGACAGCCAGTACCAGGCCTCTGCACGCCATGGCCGCGACCGCGACTACTGGCTGGGCAAGTATCAGCAATTGCCCGATGCCTTGCTGGCGCCGCGTGAGCGCGGCCAGTTGACGGCCGGCGAACCCAGCGCGGCCCTCGACCTGCCCTTCGATGAGCAACTGCTGGCGGGCATGAACGCACTGGGCAGCGAACTCCAGGCGTCGGCCTTCCACGTGCTGTTGGCGGCGGTGCACGTGTGCTGCACACGCACCTGGCAGTGCGACCAATGGGTGGTCGGCGTGCCGGTACGCAACCGCGCCAGTGCCCGCTTCAAATCGACCCTCGGGCTGTTTACCCAGGTCAGTGCCTTGCGCATGGATTTTGGCCGCAGCCAGCCCTTTGCCGCGCTGGTGCGCAGCATTCGCGATGCCCTCAAGCAGGACTTTCGCCACCAGCGCTTCGCCCTCAGCGAGCTGAACCGCGCGCTCGGTGCCCTGCGCCAGGAACGGCCGCAGCTGTTCGAGCTGATGGTGTCCTATGAAGAAGATGGCAACGCGTTGCGCTTTGGCGAGGCCTGCGGCCATACGGTGATGACCTGTAACGGCCACGAGCCGACGCCACTGAGCCTGCACCTGCGCACCAACCCGCACAGCGGCAAGGCCCACCTGCATCTGGTGCACAACCTGGCCTGGTTCAGCAAGGATGAAGTCGCCGCCCTGGCTGAGCGGCTGCTTCACGTGTTGCACCAGGGGCTGCAGCAGCCAGGCTTGCGCATCGCCGATTTTGGCCTGTTGACGGCCGCTGAGCAGCTGCAGTTGCAGCGTTGGAACCCGCCGGCAACTGCCCACGGGCAGCAGGCACCGTTGATCCACCAGCGGATCGAGGCGCAGGCCAGGCTCCGACCCGAGGCCGTGGCGGCGCTGCACGCTGGCCAGCCCCTGAGCTACGGCGAGCTGGACGGTCGCGCCAACCAGCTGGCGCGGCAACTGGTGGGGCTGGGTGCAGGCCCGGACCAGCGGGTCGCCGTCGTGGCGCAACGCGGGCTGGATACCTTGGTCGGGCTGCTGGCGGTGCTCAAGGCCGGCGCCGCCTACGTGCCGATCGACCCGGCGCACCCCCAGGAGCGGCTGGCCTATCTGCTCGAAGACAGTGCCCCGTGCGTGGTACTGACGCATTCCCGGTTCAGCGCACGTCTGCCAGCCCATGGCCTGCCGCAGGTCGAACTGGACCGCTGCGCCTGGCAAACGGCAAGTGGCGAGGCGCCTGCCGTCGCCGATCTGGCGCCGTGCAATCTGGTCTATGTCATCTACACCTCCGGCTCGACCGGCTTGCCCAAGGGCGTGATGGTCGAGCATCGCATGCTGGCCAACCTGGTCGACTGGCACTGCGCTGCCTTCGACCTTGGGCCAGGTCGTCACCAATCGAGCCTGGCCGGGTTCGGCTTCGATGCCATGGCCTGGGAAGTCTGGCCAGCCTTGTGCAGCGGCGCGACCCTGCACCTGGCGCCGGTCGGCGAGGGGGCTGAAAACATCGACGCCTTGCTGCACTGGTGGCGGGCGCAACCGCTGGACGTGAGTTTCCTGCCGACCCCCGTGGCCGAGCATGCCTTTGCCCAAGGCGACCTGCATCCCACCCTGCAGACCCTGCTGGTAGGCGGTGACCGCCTGCGCCGCCTGGCCCGCGAGCGTCGCTACCGGGTGATCAACAACTACGGTCCCACCGAAGCCACCGTAGTGGCCACTTCAGGCGAAGTGCAGGCCGGCCAGCCATTGCATATCGGCGGGCCGATCGCCAACACCCGGCTGTATGTGCTCGACGACCAGCAACAACTGCTGCCGCCGGGTGCCGTGGGTGAGTTGTATATCGCCGGCCAGGGGGTGGCGCGTGGCTACCTGAACCGTGCCGAACTGACCGCCGAGCGCTTCCTGGACGACCCGTTCAGTGCGCACCCCGGGGCGCGTATGTACCGCAGCGGCGACCTGGTGCGCTGGAGGCCCGACGGCACGCTGGAATACCTTGGGCGCAACGACGACCAGGTGAAGATCCGCGGTGTGCGCGTCGAGTTGGGCGAAATCGAAGCCGCGTTGTGCAGTCATGCCGCCGTGCGCGAAAGCGTGGTGTTGCTGCGCGGGGGGCAGTTGCAGGCTTGGTACATCGCCGAGTCAGCCGTATCGCCACGGGTATTGCACGCGCACCTGCGCAAGCGTTTGCCTGCCGCCTTGCTGCCCGCGGCCTACGTCAACCTGGCCGAATGGCCGTTGACGGCCAACGGCAAGCTCGACCGCCGCGCCTTGCCGGCTGCAGATGAAGCGGCGATGGTGCGCCGCGAGCATGAAGCGCCGCAGGGCGACATCGAGCAGCGGCTGGCACTGCTCTGGGCCGAGTTGCTGCAGGTCGAGCGGGTGGGGCGCCAGGATCATTTCTTCGAACTGGGCGGCCATTCGCTGCTGGCGGTGCAACTGATCGAGCGCATGCGCCAGCAAGGCCTGCAAGCTGACGTGCAGGTGCTGTTCGGCCAGTCGACCCTGGCCAGCCTGGCGGCGTCGGTGGTGGTCGACGAGGTCGTGGCGGTGCCGGCCAATGGTGTGGCACCGGGTAGCCTGCGCATCACCCCCGGGATGCTGCGGCTCACCGCGCTCGACCAGCCGACCATCGAGCAGATTGTCGCGAGGATACCGGGCGGTGCTGCCAACGTGCAGGAAATCTACCCGCTGGCCCCGCTGCAACAAGGCCTGCTGTACCACCATGTGGCCGACGCTCAGGACCCCTACCAGCAACAGGCGTTGTTCGCCTTTGCCAGTCATGCGCACCTGCAGGCGTTCGTCGAAGCCTTGCAACGGGTGATCGAGCGCCATGACATCCTGCGTACCAGCCTGGCCTGGGAAGGGCTGGCGCACCCCCAGCAGGTGGTCTGGCGCCAGGCCCGCCTGCCGGTAGAGCGTTGGGCGGCAACCGTGCCAGGCGATCTGGCCGGGCAATTGTGCAAGGCCTTCGACCCGCAGCAAAAGCCGCTGGACCTGCGCCAGGCGCCGATGATGGCGATGGTCACCGCCGAGGACCCCGCCCAGGGCCGCTGGCTCGGGTTGCTGCGCTTCCACCATCTGGTCAATGACGCGGTGTCTCTGCAGGTGCTGCTGGGCGAACTCGAGGCATTCATGCACCGACGTGGCGGTCAACTGCCAGCGCCCGTGCCCTATCGCGATTATGTGGCGCTGAGCAGCAATGCCGAGCGCCAGGCTGGCCATGAAGCCTATTTCCGCGAACAGCTGGCTGGCATCGAGCCGCCCGCCGCCATCCCTGGGCTGGGCGGGGTAGCGGTCGATGAACACGACCTGCACAGCCATACCGCCAGGCTTGACGCCGCATTGGGCGAGCGGCTGCGCCAGCAGGCCCGTGGCCATGGCGCCAGCCTGGCCAGCCTGTTGCACCTGGCCTGGGCCCAGGTGCTTGGCAGCCTGTCGGACCGTGACGAGGTCGTGCTCGGCACCGTACTGCTGGGCCGGACCATGGCCGGCAACGGTGCCGACCGGGCCGTGGGCATGTTCATCAACAGCCTGCCGCTGCGCATCAACCTGCGCGCAGGCCCGGCAAGCCAGGCCCTGGCCGAGACCCATGCACGGCTCGCCAGCCTGCTCGGCCACGAGGACGCTGCGTTGCTGCTGGCCCAGCGTTGCAGCGGGTTGCCCGCAGGTACCTCGCTGTTCCAAGGCCTGATCAACTACCGCCAGGGTGCCTTGCCGCAAGGTGAAGTGCTGGCAGGGGTAACATTGCTGCAGGCCAGCGAAGTACTGAGCCACGAGCTGGTGCTGAGCGTCGACGACCTGGGCGACACGCTGCAGCTTGGCCTGCGTGCACCGCGTGCGATCGGCGCGCCACGGCTGCTCGACTGCCTGCTGACGACCCTGCGCCAATTCGCCGAAAGCCTGGCCAACCCTTTGACTGCGCTGTGCTGCGTGCCAGCCGACGAACTGCAGCGACTGTTGCGAAGCTTCAATGCCAGCGAAGACCGCCACAGCCCGCTGGGCAGCACATTGCCGGCCCTGTTCGAGGCCCAGGTGCGGCGCACGCCCCAGGCCATTGCCCTGCAAACCGATGAGGCTGATCTCGATTACGCCACGCTCAATGCCCAGGCCAACCGCCTGGCCCATCGCCTGATTGCCGCTGGCGTCGCGGCCGATTCGCGGGTGGCGATCTGCGTCGAGCGTGGCGTCTCGATGATGGTCGCGTTGCTTGCGGTGCTCAAGGCGGGTGGCGCCTATGTGCCGCTCGACCCCGGTTACCCGGCCGAACGCCTGCGGTTCATGCTCGACGACAGTGCTCCCACCGTGCTGCTGGTGCACGCACAAACGCGGGGGCTGTTCGACGCGCAGGCCGTGCCCGTGCTCGACCTGGATGCTGACCCGTGGCAAGCGTGCAGCGCCGACAACCCGCAGGTAGCGGGCCTGGGGCCGTCCGCCCTGGCCTACGTGATGTACACCTCTGGCTCCACCGGTACGCCAAAGGGCGTGATGATCGAGCACCGTGGCCTGTGCAACCTGATGCACTGGGGCTCGCAGATCTGCCCACCACAACCGGGCGGCGCGTTGCTGCAGCGTGCGCCTTTCAGTTTCGACGGCTCGGTCTGGGAACTATTCTGGCCGCTGGTCGCCGGGCTGCGCCTGGTGCTGGCGCGGCCCGATGGGCACCGTGACCCGGCTTATCTGGTACAGCGGGTGCAGGCCCGGCAGGTGACGATCATGAAGTTCGTGCCTGCGCTGTTGCATCAGTTTCTGCAAGTGCCGGGCGTCGAGCGTTGCAGCAGCCTGACCGATCTGTTCTGTGGTGGTGGCGAACTGACCTTGGCGCTGCTGCAGCAGATTCGCCAGAGCCTGCCGAAGGTCCGCGTGCACAATGTCTACGGGCCCACCGAAGCGACGGTCGACAGCACCGCCTGGACCCTGCATCCCAACCAGCCGTTGCCCACGCTGGCGCCACCGATTGGCCGGCCGATCGCCAACACCCGCCTCTATGTGCTCGACGCCCATGACCGCCCGGTGCCGTTGGGGGCAGTGGGGCAGTTGCACATTGGCGGCGTTGGCGTGGCTCGGGGTTATCGGGGGTTGCCGGTGTTGCAGGCCGAACGTTTCATTGCCAGCCCCTTCGTCGAGGGCGACCGGCTGTATCGCACTGGCGATCTGGTGCGTTATCGCCAGGACGGTGAGCTTGAGTTCGTCGGGCGTAACGACTTCCAGGTCAAGCTGCGTGGGCTGCGGGTGGAACTGGGCGAGATCGAGGCGGCGCTGTCGGCGCACCCCCTGATCGGGCAAAGCGTGGTGCTGATGCGCGAGGAGCGTCTGGTGGCTTACTTCACCTGCCGGGGCGGGGCTCAGCCGCCGGCGCTGGAGGTGCTGCGCAGTCACCTGCTGGCGCGCATGCCCGAGTACATGGTGCCGCAGGCGTTCGTCGCGCTGGCCGAGCTGCCGTTGAGCCCCAATGGCAAGGTTGACCGCAGGGCGCTGCCGGCACCGGGGGCCGAGGCGGTGATCAGCCGCGCGTACCAGGCGCCGCAGGGTGACCTTGAGCAGGCCCTGGCGGCGATCTGGACCGAGGTGTTGAAGATCGAGCAGGTGGGGCGTGAGGACAATTTCTTCGAGCTCGGCGGGCATTCATTGCTGGCGGTGAGCCTGGTGGCGCGCATGCGCCAGGCCGGGTTGCATGTCGATGCCCGGACCTTGTTCAGCCAGCCGACCCTGGCGGGGCTGGCGGCCAGTACCCGTCACGAGCGGGCTGCGGTGGTGATACCGCAGACCACCATTCCGAGCCTGGCGAAGCGGCGGCGGATTTGAGGGGCTTGCCTTGTAATTGATGTCGCCTGTGAGATCGAGCGCCGCGCGGGCGGCGCTCGATCTGCGCCCCAACACATGACCCCAGCCATACCCCTGTCCCCGCTTCCCATGTCAGACCACCCGGTCACGATCCTTTAGCGTGTCGACGATCCCCCTTCCAGGCAAAGCAGGATGCTTACCGATGCTTTTCAGCGAACTGATGGCTGCACTCTCCACCCATGCAATCCGACTCCAGCGCGAAGACCGGGACCTGATCGTCCTGGGCGATGACGAAGCCCTGGACGACACCCTGTGGGAGGCGCTGTCTCGGCACAAGCCGGCCTTGCTGGAGATGCTTGCCGAATGCGATGGCGACTGGCTCAGCCCGGCCTTCCGCATTACCCCCGACATGCTGCCGCTGGTGCAACTCGAGCAACACGCCATCGACCGCATCGTCGCCAGCGTGCCGGGCGGCGGTGCCAATGTGCAGGACATCTATCCGCTGGCACCGCTGCAGCAAGGCATGCTCTACCAGCACCTGTCAGCCGCTGATGGCGACCCGTACCTGGCCCAGGTGCAACTGCGCTTTGCCAGCAAGGCACACCTCGAAGCCTTTGCCCAAGCGCTGCAATGGGTGATCCAGCGCCACGACATCCTGCGCACCGCGCTGCACTGGGAATACCTCGACGAGCCCGTGCAGGTGGTCTGGCGTGAGGCAACCCTGGTCCGTGCCGCCATCGAGGTCGACGGCGCGGATGCCCTGGCCCGGCTGTGCGCGCAGTTCGATCCGCGTCACTATCGCCTGGACCTGCGCCAGGCGCCGCTGATGCAGCTGATGCACGCCCGTGGCGAGGGCGAGCAGTGGGTGGCCTTGCTGATGTTCCACCACGTGGTCATGGACCACACCGCACTGGACATCGTGCGCCGCGAAATCCAGGCGCACCTGGCCGGCGAGTCGGCGCAGCTGGCAGCGCCGATGCCGTTTCGCAACGTGCTGGCGGCTGCGCGCCAGGCATTGGACGAACGCGTCCACGAGCGATTTTTCCGCAACATGCTCCACGATATCGACGAGCCGACCCTGGCCTTCGGCTTGCAGGACAAAGGCCAACAGCCACTGGAACAGGCGCGCCTGACGCTGCCACCCGAGCTGAGCCTGCGCCTGCGTCACCAGGCCCGGCAGCTGGGGGTGAGCCCGGCCAGCGTGCTGCACCTGGGCTTCGCCCGCCTGGTCGGGCAATTGTCTGCACGCCAGTCCGTCGTGTTTGGCAGTGTGCTGCTGGGGCGCATGACCACCGGCGAGGGTGGCGACCAGGCGCTGGGCATGTTCATCAACACCTTGCCGCTGCGCATCGACCTCGGCCAGCACAGCGTGCGCCAGGGCCTGCTGACCACGCAGCAACGGCTCAGCGCCTTGCTCGGCCATGAGCAGGCCTCGCTGGCTCTGGCCCAACGCTGCAGCGGCGTGGCCGCGCCGGCACCGCTGTTCAACAGCATGCTCAACTATCGCCATAGTGCTGCCGGCGATGCCGCCGAAATCATCCCGGTGGCGCCAGGTATCGACATCGTCGGGGCCGAAGAACGCACCGACTACCCGCTCACCGTCAGCGTCGATGACCTAGGCGATGACCTGCGGCTGACCGTGCAGAGCCTGCCGCAGTGGGGGGCTGCGCGGGTCTGCGAGCAGTTCGCGCAGGTGCTGTCGAGCGTGGTCGGGGCACTTGAACAGGCTCCCGAAACGCCGCTGCAAACGCTGGCGGTGCTGCCCGAGGCAGAGCGCCAACAGGTGCTGGAGCAATTCAACCGCACGACCCGGGCCTACCCGCAAGGGCTGACCGTGCATGCGCTGGTCGAAGCGCAGGCCGCGCGCGCCCCTGAGGCGTGCGCGCTGCGACAGGATGGCCTGGCATTGAGCTACGGCGAGCTGAACCGGCGTGCCAATCAGCTGGCCCATCGCTTGATCGAACGGGGCGTCAAGCCGGGCGACCGGGTTGCCCTGTGCCTGCCACGGCGCCCGGAGCGCCTGGTCGGCCTGCTGGCGGTGCTCAAGGCCGGCGCTGCTTATGTCCCGGTAGACCCGGCCTACCCGGCAGAGCGTATCGCCTATCTGCTGGAAGACAGCATGCCGGCGCTGGTGCTGGCCGACGCTGCCATCGCAGGCTTGCCGCCGATACCGCGCCTGGACCTGGACCAGGCCGAGGCGTTCGCCGCCAACGCCAGCAATCCACAGCTGCCTGCCTTGGATGCGCAGCACCTGGCCTATGTGGTCTACACCTCCGGCTCGACCGGCCAACCCAAGGGCGTGATGGTCGAACACCAGGCCCTGGCCAACCTGGTGCACTGGCACTGCCAGGCGTTCGAACTGACGGCCGGTTCGCACAGCTCCAGCGTTGCCGGCTTCGGCTTCGACGCCCTGGCCTGGGAGGTCTGGCCAACCCTGTGCGCAGGCGCCACGCTGCACCTGCCGCCCGTACACATCGGCAACGAACACGTCGACGAGCTGCTCGACTGGTGGCTGGCGCAGCCGCTGCAGGTCAGCTTCCTGCCCACCCCGGTGGCCGAACAGGCGCTGCGCCGTGATCGCCAGCACCCGACCTTGCGCACGCTGCTGGTCGGCGGCGATCGCCTGCACCCGTTCGAGCGCGCCCCAGGCTTTGCCCTGGTCAACAACTACGGCCCGACCGAAGCCACGGTGGTGGCTACCTCCGGCCAGGTCACCGACAGCGGCGCCCTGCATATCGGCCAGCCGATCGCCAACACCCGCGTGTATGTCCTCGACGAAGGCTTGCAACCGGTGCCGGTCGGCGTCACGGGCGAGCTTTTCATCGGCGGGGTACAGGTCGCCCGTGGTTACTTCAACCGCCCTGAACTCACTGCACAACGCTTCCTCGACGACCCCTTCAACCCAGGCGGGCGTATGTACCGCAGCGGCGACCGGGTGCGCTGGAATGCCGACGGTACCCTCGATTACCAAGGTCGCAACGATGATCAGGTGAAGATCCGCGGCATGCGCGTGGAGTTGGGTGAGATCGAGGCCACCTTGGCCGCTCAGCCGGAGATCGACGATGCGGCGGTGCTGGTGCGCGAAGGGCGCCTGCTGGCCTGGTACACCGAAATCGCGCCGGTCGACCCTGAACGCTTGCGCCAGGCCCTGCAGGCCAGTTTGCCGGCGCACATGCAGCCATGGGCGTTGATCCGCCTCGACGCGCTGCCGCTGACCAGCCACGGCAAGCTCGACCGCCGAGCGTTGCCCGACCCCGATGGCGTCTTGCTGCCAGGGCAGGCCTATGAAGCGCCGCAAGGCGAGACCGAGCTTGTCATGGCCGGGATCTGGGCCGAGGTGCTGGGGATGGAGCGGGTCGGGCGGCAGGACAACTTCTTCGAACTGGGTGGCCACTCGCTGTTGGCCGTGACCCTGGTCGAGCGCCTGCGCAAGGCCGGCCTGGTCATCGATGTGCGCGTGCTGTTCGCCCAGCCGACCGTGGCTGCGCTGGCCAGCGCGACAGCCCTCGGCGAAGCGCTGAAGGTCCCGGCCAACCGAGTGCCACAGGGTGCCACGCGGATCACGCCGGACATGCTCAGCCTGATCGAACTGGACCAGGCCAGCATCGACGCCATTGTCGCCACGGTACCGTTCGGTGCCAGCAACGTGCAGGAAATCTACCCGCTGGCGCCGTTGCAGGAAGGTATCCTTTACCACCACCTGAGCGCCGAGCAGGGCGACCCGTACCTGCTGCAGACGCGCCTGGCATTCGACAGCGTCGAGCGCCTGCTGGCCTGGGCCGGCGCCTTGCAGCAGGTCATCGACCGCCATGACATCCTGCGCACCGCGGTGCACTGGCAGGGGCTGGCGCAGCCGCTGCAGGTGGTGTGGCGCAGTGCCGAGCTGGCCGTGTGCGAAGTTGAGCTGGACGATGAACCTGGCGTATCACGCATCGAGCAGTTGCACGCGCGGTTCGATGCGCGCCACCACCGGCTGGACCTGGGCCAGGCACCGCTGACCCGGCTGTACTACAGCCTCGACCCGCGCAACCAGCAGGTGGTGGCGATCCTGCTGTTCCATCACCTGACCCTGGACCACACCGCCATGGACGTGGTCGCCCGGGAAATGCGCGCCGTGCTGTTCGCTCCAGGCGAGCCCCTGCCGCCGGCGGTGCCTTATCGCAACTACGTGGCCCAGGCGCGGCGGGCCGACCCTGCCAGCCAGGAGGCGTTCTTCCGCGAGATGCTGGCCGACGTCGACGAGCCGACCTTGCCGCTGGGCCTTGCCGATGTGCAGGGCGACGGGCGCCATATCGACAGCGCCTTCCTGGCCCTGGATGCCGGCCTCAGCCTGCGCCTGCGCAGCCAGGCGCGGCAGCTGGGTGTCAGCGCCGCCAGCCTGATGCACCTGGCCTGGGCGCGTGTGCTGGGCGTGCTGGCCAACCGCGCTGACGTGGTGTTCGGCACCGTACTGATGGGCCGCCTGCAAGGGGGCGAAGGCGCTGACCGTGCACTGGGGATGTTCATCAACACCCTGCCGGTGCGGGTCGACACCCGTGCTGGCGTGCACGCAGCGGTACGCGCCACCCATCGCAGCCTGTCGGCACTGCTCGGCCACGAACATGCCCCGCTGGCCCTGGCTCAGCGGTGCAGTGGCGTGGCCGCTTCGGTGCCGTTGTTCAGCGCCTTGCTCAACTACCGCCACAGCGCCGCCGATGCGCCGCGCGAAGGCGAGGGCATCTGGGAGGGCGTGCGCCTGCTGGGCGGTGAGGAGCGCAGCAACTACCCGCTGACCCTCAGCGTCAACGACCTTGGCGAGGCTTTCAGCCTCAGTGTGCTGGCCGTCGAGGGCATCGGTGCCGCCCGTGTCACCGAGTGGATGGCCAACACGCTGGCGCAGCTGTTGCAGGCGCTGGAGTCTGGCCAGGAGGCCACGGTCGATGCCTTGCCGATCATCGATGAGGCAACGCGCCAGCAACTGCTTGGCCGCTTCAATGCCACGGCGCAAGCGTATCCGCAGGGGCACACCGTGCATGCCCTGATCGAGGCCCAGGCTGCCCGAGCACCCGAAGCGACGGCCCTGTGCCAGGGCGATCGAACCCTGAGTTATGGCGAGCTCAACCTGCGCGCCAACCGCCTGGCCCACCGCCTGATCGAGCACGGTGTGCAGTGTGGCGACCGGGTCGCCCTGTGCCTGCCGCGCAGCACCGAGCGGCTGATTGGCTTGCTGGCCGTGCTCAAGTCCGGGGCGGCCTATGTGCCGGTGGACCCGGCCTACCCACACGAGCGCATCGCCTACTTGCTGGCTGACAGCTCGCCGACGCTGGTACTGGCTGACTCGGCTATCGAGGGGCTGCCGGGCCACCTTGCGCGGCTGGACCTCGACCAGCCAGGCAGCTGGCACCCCGTCGACAGCAACCCTCAAGTGCCCGGGCTCGATGCCCATCAACTGGCCTACGTGGTCTACACCTCGGGCTCCACCGGCCAGCCCAAGGGGGTGATGATCGAGCACCAGACCCTGGCCAACCTGGTGCACTGGCACTGCCAGGCGTTCGCGCTGGGGGCTGGAGAGCGCACGTCCAGCGTCGCCGGTTTTGGTTTCGATGCCATGGCCTGGGAAGTCTGGCCGGCGTTGTGTGTCGGCGCCACGTTGCACCTGCCGCCCGCGCACATCGCCAACGAGCAGGTAGAGGCGCTGCTCGACTGGTGGCTGGAACAGCCGCTCAAGGTCAGTTTCCTGCCGACGCCGGTCGCCGAGCAGGTGTTGCGCCGCGAACGCCGGCACCCGACCCTGCGCACGTTGCTGATCGGTGGCGACCGCCTGCGCCAGTTCGACCGCGACCCTGGCTTCGAGCTGGTCAACAACTACGGGCCGACCGAGACGACCGTGGTCGCCACGTCTGGCAAGGTTCTGCCTGGCGGTGCACTGCATATCGGCCAACCGATCGCCAACACCCGCGTGTATGTACTCGACCAGCGTCGTCAGCCGGTACCGGTGGGGGTCACCGGCGAGCTGTACATCGGTGGCGGCCAGGTCGCCCGGGGTTATTTCAACCGCCCGCAACTGACCGAGGAGCGCTTCCTGCCCGACCCGTTCAGCCGCCTGCCGGGGGCACGCATGTACCGCAGCGGCGACTTGGTACGCTGGAACGCCGACGGTAGCCTCGACTACCAGGGCCGCAACGATGACCAGGTGAAGATCCGCGGCATGCGCGTCGAGCTGGGCGAGATCGAAGCCGCCATGGCTGCCGAGCCTGGCATCGAGCATGCCGTGGTGCTGGTACGCGGCGAACGGCTGCTGGCCTGGTTCACCGAAACGGCACCCGTCGAGCTCGATGCGCTGCGTCAGGCGCTGCAGGCGAGCCTGCCGGCGCACATGCTGCCGCAGGCGTTCATGCGCCTGGAGCAGTGGCCGCTCACCAGCCATGGCAAGCTGGATCGTCGGGCGCTGCCGGAGCCCGAACTGGCGGAGCAAGGCTATGTCGCCCCGCTGGGCGAAAGCGAAATCGCCATCGCCGCCGCCTGGGCCGAAGTGCTGGGCGTCGAGCGGGTAGGGCGGCATGACAATTTCTTCGAACTGGGCGGCCACTCGCTGTTGGCCGTGACCCTGATCGAGCGCCTGCGCCAGCGCGGTCTGCACACGGACGTGCGCGTGCTGTTCGGGCAGCCCACGGTGGCTGCACTGGCTGCAGCGCTGGGCAACGGCCGTCAGGTGGTGGTGCCGGAAAACCGCATAGTGGCGGGCTGCAGCCGGATCACGCCGGACCTGTTGCCGTTGATCGACCTGGACCAGGCCAGTATTGACCGCATCGTCGCCACGGTGCCGGGTGGTGCCGCCAACGTGCAGGACATCTACCCGCTGGCGCCGCTGCAGGAAGGCATCCTCTATCACCACCTCAGCGCCACGGGGGCCGACCCGTACCTGCTGCAATGGCGTGTCGTGTTCGACAGCCTGGCACGCCTGCAAGCCTTTGCGGCTGCGCTGGACAAGGTCATCGCCCGCCACGATGTGCTGCGCACCGCCGTGCTCTGGGATGGTTTGCGCCAGCCGGTGCAGGTGGTCTGGCGCAGCGCACCGAGCATCGTCGGCGCCGGCTCACAGGCCATCAGGCTGGACCAGGCGCCCATGATTCGCCTGCTGTACAGCGAGTCCGAGGGCGCCATCGACGCCACGTTGCAGTTCCACCATATCGCCCTGGACCACACCGCCATGAAGCTGGTGCTGGACGAAATCCGCGACCACCTGCATGGCCAGCAGCCGACCCGGGCGCCGGTGCCTTACCGCAATTACGTGGCCCAGGCCCGGCTCGCCATCAGTGAGGCCGAGCACGAAGCGTTCTTCCGTACCGAACTCGGTGACATCGACGAACCCACGCTGCCCTATGGCCTGACCGACCTGCAGGGCCAGGCCGACGGTTTCGAGCTGGCCACCGTGCAGCTCGACAGCAGCCAGTACCAACGCCTGCGTCAGCAGGCCCAGCAATCAGGGGTCAGTGCTGCCAGCCTGCTGCACCTGGCCTGGGCGCGGCTGGTCTCGGCCACCAGTGGCACGGACAGTGTGGTGTTCGGCACCGTGCTGCTCGGGCGCCTGCAAGGCGGGGTCGGCGCCGATCGCGGCCTGGGCATGTTCATCAACACCTTGCCGTTGCGCCTGGACCTGCACGGGCTAGGCGTGCGCGATGGCGTCCGTCTGGCCCATGAGCGCCTGAGTGCGCTGTTGGTCCATGAGCACGCCTCGCTGGCCCTGGCCCAGCGTTGCAGCGGCGTGGCCGCGCCGACGCCGTTGTTCAGCGCCATGCTCAATTACCGCCACGGCGCCAGTGCCAGTGAGCAGCAGGCGCACCGCGAAGCCCTGCAAGGCATCCAGGCGTTGCCCAGCGGCGGCCACGGCAATTACCCGTTGAGCGTCAACGTCGACGACCTTGGCGACGGCCTGCGCATCACCGCCCAGGTCTCGGCGCAGGTCGGCGCACAACGCGTCGGCGAGCAACTGCTGCAGGTGCTGGCCGGCCTGCTCGATGCGCTGGAACAGCAACCGCAACTTCCGGTGCAGCATTTGCCCGTATTGGCACCTCAGGAGCGTCAGCACCTGCTGGTCGAGGCCAACGCCAGCGCATACCCGCACGATCTGCAGCAACCGCTGCACCGCCTGTTCGAAGCGCAGGCCAGGTCCACGCCGGATGCCCCGGCGCTGGTCGCTGAAGAGGGCCAATTGAGCTACCGCCAGCTCGATGAACAGGCTAACCGCCTGGCCCACCACCTGATTGCCCTTGGGGTAAGACCCGACGACCGCGTGGCGATCTGCGTCGAACGTGGGCTCTCGCTGGTGGTCGGCCTGCTGGCCATTCTCAAGGCTGGCGGCGCCTATGTGCCGGTTGACCCGAGCTACCCGGCCGAGCGCATTCGCCACATGCTGGACGACAGCGCGCCCCATGCGCTGCTGGTACATGCGGCAACGCGTGGCGTGGCGCAGCATGCGCTGCTGGTCGACCTTGACCGGCCAGGCTGGGACGACCAGCCGATCAGCAACCCGCAGGTGGCAGGGCTGACGGCGCAGCACCTCGCCTACGTGATCTATACCTCCGGCTCCACTGGCGTACCGAAAGGCGTGATGGTCGAGCACCGCAACGTGGTCAACCTGCTGCACTGGAGCCGACGCCTGTGCAGGGTGGCCGGGAGCGTGCTGCACAAGACGCCGATCAGCTTCGATGCTTCGGTATGGGAGCTGTTCTGGCCGCTGTGCAGCGGTTTGCGCCTGGTCGTTGCGCGGCCGGATGGCCAGCGCGATGGGCAGTACCTCGCCGAATTGATCCAGCGCCAGCAAGTGAACGTGGCGCAGTTCGTGCCAGCCTTGCTGCAGCAGTTCCTTGAGCAGGAACAGAGCGCCGCGTGTACCAGCCTGAGCGACATCGTCTGCGGCGGCGGCGAGCTGACCGAGGCGTTGGCCGCATGGGTACGCCAGCGCCTGCCTGGTGTGCGCCTGCACAACGTCTACGGCCCGACCGAAACCACTGTCGACTGCAGCGTCTGGACGCTTGAACCTGGCACGCCGCTGCCACGAGGCAGCGTGCCGATTGGCAAACCGATCGACAACACGACGTTGTATGTGCTCGACAGCCACGACCAGCCAGTGCCGTGGGGCGTGGCCGGCCACCTGCATATCGGTGGCGCTGGTGTGACCCGTGGCTACCTGGGCCTGCCCCAAGCGCAGGCCGAGCGCTTCATTCTCAGCCCCTTCGTGGCTGGCGAGCGGCTGTACCGCAGCGGCGACCTGGTGCGCCAACGTGCCGACGGCAGCCTCGAATTCCTTGGGCGCAACGATCATCAGCTGAAGGTCCGCGGCCTGCGCATCGAACCCGGTGAGATCGAGGCTTGCCTGACCCGCATCGCGGGTGTGCGCGAGGCGGTGGTGCAGGCGTTCGAGGCGCGCCTGGTCGCTTATCACACCGGTGAGCCACACGCCGCGGACAGCCTGCGCCAGGCGTTGCAGCGGCAATTGCCGGAGTACATGGTACCGGCGCAGTACATTCACCTCGACCAGCTGCCGCTGACCCCCAACGGCAAGCTGGATCGCAAAGCTCTGCCAGCGCCCGACGCAGTGCTGCAGCAGCGCGCTTTCGAAGCCCCGCAAGGCAGTACCGAAACCCTGCTGGCCACGATCTGGAGCGAACTGCTGGGCGTGCAGCGCGTAGGGCGGCACGACAACTTCTTCGAGCTGGGCGGCCACTCGCTACTGGCCGTGAGCCTCACCGCACGCCTGCGCCTGGAAGGCCTGCAGGTGGATGTGCGTACCTTGTTCGGCCAGCCGACCATTGCCGCCCTGGCAGCGACCTTGGGGCATATTCAGCAGGTCGAAGTGCCCGAGAACCGTATTGCGCAGGGCTGTCGCCACATCACCCCGGACCTTCTCAGCCTGATCGAGCTCGACCAGGCCAGCATCGACAGGATTGTCGCCTGCGTACCCGGTGGCGCTGCCAACGTGCAGGACATCTACCCGCTGGCACCCTTGCAGGAAGGCATTCTTTATCATCACCTGAGCGCGGCCGAGCACGACCCCTACGTGCTTTACTCGCGCCTGCGTTTCGACAACTTCGAACGCCTGCAGGCGTTTGCCGACGCCCTCGACCAGGTCGTCGCTCGCCACGATGTGTTGCGCACCGCGGTGCTTTGGGACGGCCTGCCACAGCCGGTTCAGGTGGTCCTGCGCAGCGTGCCTGGCGTGCTGGCGGGTCCCCTTGAGGGGGGCTTGCCGGCGATGCGCCTGGACCGGGCGCCGCTGCTCCAGCTGTTCCAGGGTCAGGGCGATGGCGCGCTCGATGCCACCCTTCAGTTCCACCACATCGTGCTCGATCACACCGCCCTGGAAGTGATTGGCGAAGAATTGCAAGGCTTGCTGCAGGGCGCCCCGGCCCCCGCCCATGCCCCGGTGCCGTACCGCAACTACGTGGCCCAGGCCCGCCTGGGCATCAGCCCGGCCGAGCACGAGGCGTTCTTCCGCGCGCAACTGGCCGACATCGACGCGCCGACCCTGCCGTTCGGCCTTGCCGACGTGCAGGGTGACGGCCGTGACATGCAGGAGTTCAAGCTCACGCTGTCGACAGCCCTTGCCGCAGGCCTGCGTCGGCAGGCCCGGGGGTTGGGCATCAGCGTCGCCAGCCTGTTCCACCTGGCCTGGGCGCGCCTGCTGGGCGCTGTCAGCGGTCAGGACAGGGTGGTGTTCGGCACCGTGCTGTTGGGCCGCCTGCAGGGCGGCGAGGGTGCCGAGCGGGCGTTGGGCATGTTCATCAACACCTTGCCGCTGCGTATCGACCTGGGCGGCGTCAGCCTGCGCGAGGCCGCGCATGCCACCCACCAGCGTCTCAGCGCACTGTTGGCCCACGAGCATGCCTCGCTGGCGTTGGCCCAGCGCTGCAGCGGCGTCGCCGCGCCGTTGCCGCTGTTCAGCGCCATGCTCAACTACCGCCACGGTGCCGAGGCCAATCCCGAGCAGCGCCAGGCCTGGCAAGGCATCGAGGTGCTCGACGGGCAGGAACGCACCAACTACCCGCTTAGCCTCAATGTGGACGATATGGGCGAGGGCTTCCGCCTGGTCGCCATGACGCCCGCCGAGGTCGGCGCGGCGCGGATCTGCGGGCAGATGAACCAGGTGCTGGAAGCCCTGGTCGAGGCGCTGGAGCAGGAGCCGGAACTGTCGCTGCAGCGCCTGCCGGTGCTGGAGGCCGCTGAGCGCCAGCGCGTGCTGGTGGACTTCAACGACACTGCCGTCGCTTACGACCTTGAGCAGACCTTGCATGGCCTGATCGAGGCCCAGGTGGCGAGGACCCCGGATGCGCTTGCCGTGCGGGCAGAAGAGGGCGAGCTGACCTATCGCCAGCTCAACGAACAGGCCAACCGCCTGGCGCATCACCTGATTGCCCTGGGCGTGAAACCGGACGACCGCGTGGCGATCTGCGTCGAACGTGGCTTGTCGATGGTGGTCGGGCTGCTGGCCATCCTCAAGGCCGGCGGCGCTTACGTGCCAGTGGACCCGGATTACCCGGCCGAGCGCGTGCGGCACATGCTCAGCGACAGCGCACCGGTGGCGGTGCTGGTGCATGCGGCGACCCGCGATGTGCCGGATGCCGGCCGGATCATCGATCTGGATCAGCCAGACTGGAATGACCAGCCTGCCAGTAACCCGGTGATTACAGGCCTGACTGCACGCCATCTGGCCTACGTGATCTACACCTCCGGCTCGACCGGCCTGCCCAAAGGCGTGATGAACGAGCATGCCGGCGTGGTCAACCGCCTGCTGTGGATGCAGGATGCCTACGGCCTGACCGCCGAAGACGGGGTGCTGCAGAAAACCCCGTTCAGCTTCGACGTGTCGGTGTGGGAATTCCTCTGGCCGCTGCAGACCGGCGCCCGCCTGGTCATGGCCCGCCCCGGTGGCCACCGTGATCCTGAGTACCTGCGCCAGGTCATCCAGAGCGAAGGCATCACCACCTTGCACTTCGTCCCCTCGATGCTGGATGTGTTCCTGTCCGCCTCCGCGTCCACCGCCCAAGCCGGTGCCATCCACCGCGCCGGCTTCTTCGCGGGTGAACCCGCTGCCACAGGTACGGTGCAGGCCCTCAAGCGTGTGTTGTGCAGCGGCGAAGCCTTGCCCGGCAGCCTGGTACGGCGCTTCCACGCGCAGTTGCCGGCAGTAGAGCTGCACAACCTCTACGGCCCGACCGAAGCCGCCGTGGACGTCAGCGCCTGGCACTGCCTGACCGCCCCCGACAACACCCCAATCGGCAAACCAATCGCCAACACCGCCCTCTACGTGCTTGACAGCCAAGGCCAGCCAGTGCCCCAAGGCGTGGCCGGCGAGCTGTTCATCGGCGGCGTCCAGGTCGCCCGTGGCTACCTCAACCGGGCCGAACTCACGGCCGAGCGCTTCCTCGACGACCCGTTCCGCCCGGGCGGGCGGCTGTACCGTACCGGCGACCTCGCACGCCACCTGCCGGACGGTAACCTCGAATACCTGGGCCGCAACGACGACCAGGTGAAGGTCCGCGGCCTGCGTATCGAACTGGGCGAAATCCAGGCTGGGCTGACCGCCATCGCCGGCATCAAGGAAGCCGTGGTGGTGGCCCGCGACCAGCGCCTGATCGCGTACTACACCGGCGAGCCGCAGCCTGCAGAGACCCTGCGCACGGCACTGCTCGCGCATTTGCCTGAGTTCATGGTCCCGGCGCTGTTCATGCACCTCGACGCCTTGCCACTGAGCCCCAACGGTAAGCTCGATCGCAAGGCGCTGCCAGAACCTGATGCAGTTCAGGACCGCCCTTATGAAGCCCCCCAAGGTGAAACGGAGACCCTGTTGGCGGAGATCTGGTGCGAGCTGCTGGGCCTGGAACGGGTAGGGCGCCACGACAACTTCTTCGAACTGGGCGGCCATTCGCTGCTGGCGGTAACCCTGACCTCACGCCTGCGCCAGCAAGGCCTGCATGCCGATATCCGTGTGCTGTTCGGCCAGCCCACCCTGGCCGCGCTGGCGGCGGCAGTGGGTACCGCAAGCACCGTGCAGGTGCCGGACAATCGCATCGCGCCAGGCTGCACCCGCATCACCCCGGACATGCTGCCACTGGCAGACCTGTCACAGGCGGCCCTCGATACCTTGACCGCACAGCTCCCGGGCGGCGCCGCCAATATCCAGGACATCTACGGCCTGGCGCCGCTGCAGCAAGGCATCCTCTACCACCACCTGGCCAGCGCAGGCGCCGACCCCTATGTGCTGCAGGCGCGCTTCGCCTTCCCCGACCAGGCCAGGCTGGATGCCTTTGCTGCGGCCTTGGAGCAGGTCATCGCCCGCCACGACATCCTGCGCACCAGCATCCATTGGCAGCACCTCGAAGAGCCTGTGCAAGTGGTCTGGCGCGAAGCGCGGCTCAGCGGCGATGGCAGCACCACCATCAACCTCAATCAGGCGCCGCTGATCCGCCTGCTACCCGCCCTGGCCAACGGCCGCCTGGAAGCGACCCTGCTGATCCACCACATCATCCTCGACCATGCCGCCGTCGAGCAGCTCGTCGCGGAGATTACCGCGGTGCTGCAGGGCCAGCCGCTGTCGCAGGCCAGCGTGCCTTACCGCAACTATGTGGCCCAGTCACGCCTGGGCAACACCCGCCAGGCGGCAGAGGCGATGTTCCGCGAACTGCTGGGCGATATCGACGAACCCACCGAAGTGTTCGGCTTGCGTGATGCGCACAGCGACACCTGCCGGGTGCTCGACAGTCGCCTGGCACTGGATGCCGGCCTTGGCCAGTGCCTGCGTGATCAGGCCCGCCAGGCGGGTATCAGCGTTGCCAGCCTGGTGCATCAGGCCTGGGGCCAGGTGCTGGCGCAGCTGTCCGGCCGCGACGAAGTGGTGTTCGGCACCGTGCTGTTGGGGCGCCTGCAAGGCGGCGAGGGCGCCGAACGGGCGCTGGGCATGTTCATCAACACCTTGCCGCTGCGCGTCAGCGTCGGCACGATCACGGCCAGCAACGGCGTGCGCCTGACCCACCAGCGCCTGGCTCGCTTGCTTGCCCATGAACAGGCATCGCTCGCCGAGGCCCAGCGCTGCAGCGCAGTGCCGGCCGGCCAGCCGCTGTTCACCAGCCTGCTCAACTTCCGCCACAGCGCCGCGGCCAAGGCTGAGTGGCGCGAGGCCTGGCAGGGCATCGAGCAATTGGCCGCACATGAGCGCAGCCACTATCCGCTGGTGGTCAACGTCGACGACCTGGGTGATGCCTTCGTGCTCACCGTGCAGGCGCTCGAGCAGGTGGACGGTGCACAGGTTTGCCGCCTGTTGGCCACTGCCCTGGCGCAGCTGTCGCAGGCCCTTGAGCGGGCCCCGGCAACACCGCTGCAGCAGTTGAGCTGCCTGGCACCTGCCGAGCGCGAGCGGGTACTGCATGGCTTCAACGCCACCCGCCGTGACTACCCGCGCGAGCAGGCCGTGCACACCCTGTTCGGCGCCTGCGCAGCGCTGAGCCCGGCCGCTGTGGCCGTGGTGCACGCAGACCGGCACTACAGCTACGCGCAACTTGACCAGCACGCCAACCGGCTGGCCCACCACCTGCTGGCGCTGGGGCTGCAACCGGGCGAGCGCGTCGCGCTGTTGCTGCCGCGCAGCTTCGACTTGCTGGCGGCGCAACTGGCAGTCAGCAAGTGTGCGGCGGTGTACGTGCCCCTGGACAGCAATGCGCCGGCCGAACGCCAGGCATTCATGATCGCCGACAGCCAGGCCCGGGTGCTGCTGACCTACAGCAGCGAACATCAGGTCGGCCAGGCCCTGCGAGTCGAACTCGACCGCCTGGCGTTGGACGCTTGCCCGTCGCACTCGCCGGGCCTGTCGGTCAGCGCCGAAGACGCGGCCTACATCATGTACACCTCCGGTTCCACCGGTACTCCGAAAGGCGTGCAGGTACCCCATCGGGCCATCGTGCGGCTGGTGATCAACAACGGCTTTGCCGAATTCACCCGCCAGGACCGGGTGGCATTCGCCTCCAACCCGGCCTTCGACGCCAGTACCCTGGAAGTCTGGGCGCCGTTGCTCAACGGCGGCACGCTGGTGGTCATCGACCAGCACCAGGTGCTGTCGAGCCAAGCCCTGAGGGATACCTTGCTGCTGCACAAGGTCAACGTGCTGTGGCTGACCGCCGGCCTGTTCCACCAGTTTGCCGACGACCTGCTGCCAGCACTGGCCAAGCTGCGCTACCTGATGGTCGGCGGTGATGTGCTGGACCCGGCGGTCATTGCCCGGGTACTGCGCGAAGGCGCGCCAGCGCACCTGCTCAATGGTTACGGCCCGACCGAGGCCACCACCTTCAGTACCACCCACGAGATCCTCGAAGTGGACGAAGGCAGCATTCCGATCGGCAAGCCCATTGGCAATGGCCGCTGCTATGTGCTCGATGGCCGTCAGCAGCCGCTGCCGGTCGGCGCGGTCGGCGAACTGTATATCGGTGGCGATGGCGTTGCCCTGGGCTATCTCGGCCAGCCGGCGCTGACGGCCGAGCGCTTCCTCGACGACCCCTTCAGCCCGCAACAGGGTGCGCGCATGTACCGTAGCGGCGACCTGGTCAGTTGGCAGGCCGACGGCACGCTGCGTTACCTGGGCCGCGCCGACCAGCAGATCAAGCTACGCGGTTTCCGTATCGAGCCTGGCGAGATCGAGGCGCGCCTGGGTCAGTGCGCAGGTGTTCGTGACGCTGCCGTGGTGTTGCGTGAAGACGCCCCTGGCGACAAGCGCCTGGTTGCCTACTTCACGGCCAGTGCGGTCACCCCGGCCATCGCCGCGCTGCATGCCCAACTGCAAGGCCAGCTGCCTGACTACATGCTGCCGGCGGCCTATGTATTGCTGGACACGCTGCCCTTGACCGGCAACGGCAAGCTCGACCGCCGTGCCTTGCCGCCGCCAGGCAGCGAGGACGTGCTGAGCCGCGCGTTCGAAGCGCCACAAGGGGCGGTGGAAACCACCCTGGCGGCAATCTGGGCCGACGTGCTCAAGGTCGGGCAGATTGGTCGCCACGACCATTTCTTCGAGCTTGGCGGCCACTCGCTGCTGGCGGTGAGCCTCATCGAGCGCATGCGCCAGGCCGGCTTGAGCGCCGATGTACGGGTGCTGTTCGCCCAGCCGACCCTGGCCGCCCTGGCGGCTGCGGTGGGCAGTGGCCGTGAAGTGCAGGTGCCGGCCAACCGAGTGCCGCAGGATGCCCGGCAGATTACCCCGGACATGCTCAGCCTGATCGACCTGGACCAGGCCGCCATCGACCGTATCGTCGCCTGCGTGCCCGGTGGCGCTGCCAATGTCCAGGAAATCTACCCGCTGGCGCCGTTGCAGGAGGGCATTCTCTACCATCACCTGAGCGCCGGGCAGGGCGACCCTTACCTGTTGCAGTCGCGGCTGGCCTTCGACAGCCTGGCCCGCCTGCAGGCCTGGGCCGACGCCTTGCAGCAGGTCATCGACCGCCACGACATTCTGCGCACGGCCGTGCTGACCGAGGGCCTGGAGCAGCCGGTGCAGGTGGTCTGGCGTGCAGCGCGCCTGCAGGTGGAAGCGGTCGACGGTGTGCAAGGCCCTTCGGTAATCGATGCCTTGCAGGCGCGTTTCGATGCCCGTCATCAACGCCTGGACCTGTCCCGGGCGCCGCTGATGCGGCTGATGCATGCCGACGACCCGGCCAACCAGCGCGTGGTCGCGATCCTGCAGTTCCACCACCTGGTCCTTGACCACACCGCAATGGAGGTGATTGCCGCAGAAATGCGCCAGCTGCTCGCAGGCCAGGCCGACCAGCTGGCGGCACCGGTGCCATACCGCACCTATGTGGCACAAGCGCGGCCAAGGGCTGGCGATGCCGGTCACGAGGCGTTCTTCCGCGACATGCTCGGCGACCTTGACGAGCCGACCTTGCCCTTCGGCCTGACCGATGTGCAGGGCGATGGCCAAGCCATCGAAGAAGCGCGTCTGCCAGTAGAACCGGCACTGGCTCGCCAGCTGCGCGAACAGGCCCGGCGCCTGGGCGTGAGCGCCGCGAGCCTGGCGCACCTGGCCTGGGCGCGGGTGTTGGGGGTGCTGGCCAACCGTACCGACGTGGTGTTCGGCACCGTGCTCATGGGCCGTCTGCAAGGCGGTGAGGGCGCTGACCGCGCGCTGGGCGTGTTCATCAACACCTTGCCGCTGCGCATCGACCTGAGCATGCCCGTGCAGCAGGCCGTGCGCGTCACTCACCAGCGCCTGTCGGCGTTGCTGGGCCACGAGCATGCTTCGCTGGCACTGGCTCAGCGCTGCAGTGGCGTGGCTGCAGCGCTGCCGCTGTTCAGCGCCTTGTTCAACTATCGCCACACCAGCGCTGTCAGCCAGGCCGCTGACGATGCCAGTCTGCAGGGGGGGCGCCTGCTCGGCGGCGAGGAGCGCAGCAATTACCCGCTGACTCTGAGCGTCGATGACCTCGGCGAGGGCTTCACCCTCAGCGCACTGGCCCAGCAGGGCATTGGCGCCGAACGGGTCACGCAATGGATGGCCCATGCCCTGGCCGGGTTGTCCCAGGCTCTGGAGGGTGCGGGCAGTGTGCCAGTGGCTGGGTTGTCGATCCTCGACACGCCAGCCCGTCAGCAAGTGCTGCAAGGGTTCAATGCGACCACCCGCCCTTACCCGCAAGGGCAGACCGTGCACGCCATGGTGGAAGCCCAGGCTGCCCGTATGCCACAGGCTGCGGCGCTGGTGCAGGACGGCCAGGTCATGAGCTACGGTGAACTCAACCGCAGCGCCAACCGCCTGGCCCATCACCTGATCGCCCGTGGCGTGCAGGCCGGTGACCGGGTCGCCCTGTGCCTGCCCCGCAGCCTTGAACGGCTGGTTGCGCTGCTCGCGGTGCTCAAGGCCGGCGCCGCCTACGTGCCGGTAGACCCCGCGTATCCGGCAGAGCGCATCGCTTACCTGCTGCACGACAGCGCACCGTCGCTGGTGCTGACCGACGCCGGCACCCAGGGGCTGGTCGGCGATACCCCTCAGGTCGAGCTGCAAGGCGCTGACTGGCAGGGGCAAGCTGACAGTAATCCGCGTGTCGACGGCCTGGACGCCCGGCAGCTGGCCTATGTGATCTACACCTCCGGCTCCACCGGGCAGCCGAAGGGGGTGATGGTCGAGCACGCCACCCTGGCCAACCTGGTGCACTGGCACCGCGAGGCCTTTGCCCTGGGCGCCGGCAGCCATACCAGCAGCGTGGCCGGTTTCGGCTTCGATGCGCTGGCCTGGGAAGTTTGGCCGGCGCTGTGCGCCGGGGCGGTGCTGCACGTGCCGCCTGCGCGCATTGCGGGTGAGCATGTCGACGAACTGCTCGATTGGTGGCTGGAGCAACCGTTGCAGGTCAGCTTCCTGCCCACCCCGGTGGCTGAACAGGCACTGCGCCGCGAGCGCCAGCACCCGACCTTGCGCACCTTGCTGGTCGGCGGCGACCGCCTGCGCCAGTTCGACCGTGACCCGGGCTTTGCCCTGGTCAACAACTATGGCCCGACAGAGGCCACCGTGGTCGCGACCTCCGGGCTGCTGCAAGCGGGGGGCGCGCTGCATATCGGCACACCGATCGCCAACACCCGCGTGTATGTGCTCGACGAGCACCGCCAGCCGGTGCCGGTGGGCGCAATCGGCGAGTTGTACATCGGTGGGGCGGGCGTTGCCCGGGGTTACCTGAATCGCCCCGAGCTGACCGCCGAACGCTTCAGCGAAAGCCCGTTCGTGGCCGGCGAGCGGCTGTACCGCAGCGGTGACCTGGTGCGCTGGAACACCGACGGCACCCTCGACTACCTGGGCCGCAACGATGACCAGGTGAAGATCCGTGGTGTGCGTGTGGAACTGGGCGAGATCGAGGCGTTGCTGGCGGCGCAGCCAGGCGTCGCCGATGCCGTTGTGCTGGTCCGTGACGAGCGCCTGCTGGCCTGGTTCACCGAGGCTGCGCCGGTGCAGGTCGAGGCCGTGCGCAAGGCGCTGCGGGCCAGCCTGCCAGCGCATCTGTTGCCACTGGCGTTCATTCGACTGGATGCCCTGCCGTTGACCAGCCATGGCAAGCTCGACCGCAAGGCGCTGCCGGATCCGGACCAGGCGCTGATTGCCGGCCAGGCCTACGAGGCGCCGCAAGGCCCGGTAGAAAGCGCCCTGGCCCAGGTGTGGGCGGAAATGCTCAAGGTCGAGCAGGTGGGGCGCCATGACAACTTCTTCGAACTGGGCGGCCATTCGCTACTGGCCGTGAACCTGACCGCACGCTTGCGCCAGCAAGGCCTGCAGGTCGACGTACGGACGCTGTTCGGCCAACCGACCATTGCCGCACTGGCCACCACCCTGGGCCAGGCGACGCAGGTTCAGGTCCCGGACAATCTCATTGCCGCCGGTTGCCAGCAGATCACGCCGGCCATGCTGCCGCTGGTGGTGCTGGAGCAGGCGGCTATCGACCGCATCGTCGCCCAGGTCCCGGGTGGTGCCGCCAACGTGCAGGACATCTACCCGCTGGCGCCGCTGCAGGAGGGCATCCTCTATCACCATGTCAGCGCCGCCGAGCATGATCCCTACGTGTTGCAGTCGCGCTTCGCCTTCGCCAGCCGTGCGCAGTTCGAGGCCTTCGCGGTCGCGCTGGACAAGGTCATCGCCCGGCATGACGTGTTGCGCACGGCCGTGCTGTGGGAGGGGCTGCCGCAGCCGGTTCAGGTCGTGTGGCGCAAGGCTGCGCTCGGCGTGTTCGAGGGCGAGGCAGGCAAGGCCAGCTTCGAACTGGCTCAGGCACCGTTGATTCGCTTGCTGTACACCGAGACGGCGGGGGGCGTCGAAGCCACCTTGCAGTTCCATCACATCGTGCTCGACCACACGGCCATGGAGGTCGTCGGCGAGGAGCTGATCGGCTTCCTGCAGGGGGATGGCGAACCCGCCCATGCGCCGGTGCCGTACCGCAATTATGTGGCGCAGGCGCGGTTGGGCATCAGCCAGGCCGAGCACGAGGCGTTCTTCCGTGCGCAACTGGCCGACATCGACGAACCGACCCTGCCGTATGGCCTCAGCGATGTACAAGGCGATGGTCGCGATATCGAAGAGGCGCAGCGGTGGCTGGGCGCCGACCTGGCCCGGCGCCTGCGCCAGCAGGGGCGGCAGTTGGGCATCAGCGTGGCCAGCCTGTTCCACCTGGCCTGGGCACGCCTGCTGGGCGCCGCCAGTGGGCAGGACACCGTGGTGTTCGGCACCGTGCTGCTGGGCCGCCTGCAGGGCGGCGAGGGTGCCGAGCGGGCGTTGGGCATGTTCATCAACACCCTGCCGCTGCGGGTCGACCTGGGCGGCGTCAGCCTGCGCGAGGCCGCGCATGCCACCCACCAGCGCCTGAGTGCACTGCTGGCCCACGAGCATGCCTCGCTGGCGTTGGCCCAGCGCTGCAGCGGCGTCGCCGCGCCGTTGCCGCTGTTCAGCGCCATGCTCAACTACCGTCATAGCGCGGTAGCCAACGCACGCCAGAAACAGGCGACCGAGGGGATCGAAAATCTCGCCAGCCAGGAGCGCAGCAATTACCCGTTGGGCTTGAACGTGGATGATACCGGCGAGGGCTTCCGCCTGGTCGCCATGACGCCCGCAGAGGTCGGTGCAGCGCGTATCTGCGGGCAGATGAACCAGGTCCTGGAGGCGCTGGTCGAGGCGCTGGAGCAGGAGCCGGGACTGTCGCTGCAGCGCCTGCCGGTGCTGGAAGCCGCTGAGCGCCAGCGCGTGCTGGTGGACTTCAACGACACGGCAGTTGACTACAACCTTGAGCAGACCTTGCATGGCCTGATCGAGGCACAGGTGGCGAGGGCGCCAGATGCGCTTGCCGTGCGGGCGGAAGAGGGCGAACTGACCTATCGCCAGCTCAATGAGCAGGCCAACCGGCTGGCGCATCATCTGATCGCCCTGGGTGTGAAACCGGACGATCGCGTGGCGATCTGCGTCGAACGTGGCTTGTCGATGGTGGTCGGGCTGCTGGCGATCCTCAAGGCCGGTGGCGCTTACGTACCGGTGGACCCGGATTACCCGGCCGAGCGTGTACGCCACATGTTGACCGACAGCGCGCCGGTGGCGGTGCTGGTGCATGGCGCGACTCGCGATGTGCCGGATGCCGGCCGGATCATCGATCTGGATCAGCCAGACTGGAATGACCAGCCTGCCAGTAACCCGTTGATTGCAGGCCTGACTGCATGCCATCTGGCCTACGTGATCTACACGTCCGGCTCGACCGGATTACCCAAAGGCGTGATGAACGAGCATGCCGGCGTGGTCAACCGCCTGCTGTGGATGCAGGATGCCTATGGCCTGACCGCCGAAGACGTGGTGCTGCAGAAAACCCCGTTCAGCTTCGACGTGTCGGTGTGGGAATTCCTCTGGCCGCTGCAGACCGGCGCCCGCCTGGTCATGGCCCGCCCCGGTGGCCACCGCGATCCCGAGTACCTGCGCCAGGTCATCCAGAGCGAAGGCATCACCACCTTGCACTTCGTCCCTTCGATGCTGGATGTGTTCCTGTCCTCCGCAGCCAACCCCGCTCCCACAGGGACCGTGCAGGCCGTGCGGCGCGTGTTGTGCAGTGGCGAAGCGCTTCCGGGCAGCCTGGTGCGCCGCTTCCAGGCACAGCTGCCCACCGTCGAACTGCACAACCTCTACGGCCCGACCGAAGCCGCCGTGGACGTCAGCGCCTGGCACTGCCTGACCGCACCCGACAACACCCCGATCGGCAAACCGATCGCCAACACCGCCCTGTACGTGCTCGACAGCCAAGGCCAGCCAGTGCCCCAAGGCGTGGCCGGCGAGCTGTTCATCGGCGGCGTCCAGGTCGCCCGTGGCTACCTCAACCGGGCCGAACTGACGGCCGAGCGCTTTATCGACGATCCGTTCCGCCCGGGCGGGCGGCTGTACCGTACCGGCGACCTCGCACGCCACCTGCCGGACGGCAACCTCGAGTACCTGGGCCGCAACGACGACCAGGTGAAAATCCGCGGCCTGCGTATCGAGCTGGGCGAAATCCAGGCTGGGCTGACTGCCATCGCCGGCATCAAGGAAGCCGTGGTGGTGGCCCGCGACCAGCGCCTGATCGCGTACTACACCGGCGAGCCACAAGCCGTGGAAGCCCTGCGGGCGGCATTACTCGCGCATTTGCCTGAGTTCATGGTCCCGGCGCTGTTCATGCACCTCGACGCCTTGCCGCTGAGCCCCAACGGCAAGCTCGACCGCAAGGCGTTGCCTGAGCCTGATGCCATACAGGACCGTCCTTATGAAGCCCCCCAAGGTGAAACGGAGACCCTGCTGGCGGCCCTCTGGTGCGAGCTGCTGGGCCTGGAACGGGTAGGGCGCCATGACAACTTCTTCGAACTGGGCGGCCATTCGCTGCTGGCAGTGACCCTGACCTCACGCTTGCGCGAACAAGGCCTGGAAGCCGACGTCCGCGCCCTGTTCGACCAACCGACCCTGGCCGGCTACGCAGCCATCACAGACAGCATGGAGATCGTCCTGTGAGTATCAATCAACTCTTGGCAACACTTTCGGCCAACAACGTGCAGCTGGCGCTCAAGGACGGCCAGCTGGTGGTTCAGGGCAACCGCCAGGCGCTGACCGATGCCGCCCTGGTGGCGCGCCTGCGCGAGCATAAGCCGGCGCTGGTGGCACTGCTCGAAAGCGGTGAATACGTTGCCCTGAAACAAGGCACGGTATCCGCGCCGGACAACCTGATCCCGCCCGACTGCACGCGGATTACCCCGGGCCTGCTCAACCTGATCGAGCTGGACCAGAACACCCTCGACCGCCTGGTCGCCGAGATTCCCGGAGGCGCCGCCAATGTCCAGGACATCTACCCGCTGGCGCCGCTGCAGGCGGGCATGCTGTTCCACCACGCCAGTGCCAACGGGCACGACCCCTACGTGATGCAGGCGCGCTTCGTGTTCGCCAGCGAAGCGCGCTTGCAAGCGTTCGCCGAAGCCCTGCGCGGGGTCGTCGAACGGCACGACATCCTGCGCACCTCGGTGCACTGGGAGGGGCTGGAAACGCCACTGCAGGTGGTTTGGCGGCGCGCTGAACTGCAACTGCTCGACCTGCCCGCAACCGACCCCGGCCGTGCCTGGCTCGACCTGACCCAGGCTCCGCTGATCCGCCTGCTGCGCGAGGCGCCCGAGGCCGATGGCAGGCTCAGTGCCACCCTGCAGTTCCACCATATCGCCATGGACCACAGTGCTCTGGAGGTCGTGCGCCATGAGCTGATCGCCTTCCTCGCTGGCGAAGAACAACACCTCGGCACACCGGTGCCGTTTCGCAACTATGTGGCCCAGGCGGTACTCGGTGTCAGCGAAGCGCAGCATGAGGCGTTCTTCCGCGAGATGCTGGGTGACATCGATGAAGCGACCCTGGCGTATGACATCCAGGATGTACAAGGGGAGGGTCAGCCCCCTCGCGAACACAGGCTCGACCTGCCGTTGGCGCTGTGCCAGCGCTTGCGTGCCTACGCCCGCAGCATTGGCGTGAGCGTCGCCAGCGTGTTTCACCTGGCCTGGGGGCGGGTGCTGGGGGGGCTGACCGGGCGCGAGCGAGTGGTGTTCGGTACGGTGCTGATGGGCCGCCTGCTCGGCGCCGAAGCCACCGATCGGGCGCTGGGCATATTCATCAATACCCTGCCGCTGCGGATCGACCTGGCTGACAACGACGTGCCGACGGCGATCCGCGCCACGCACCAGCGCCTGAGTGCGCTGATGCGGCATGAGCATGCGCCCCTGGCCCTGGCCCAACGTTGCAGCGGCGTGGCTGCCCCGGCGCCGCTGTTCAATGCGCTGCTCAACTATCGCCACAGCGCCGTGGCCAGCGACGAACCACGACGGGCCGCGCTGGCGGGTATCGATATCGTCGACTCCGCCGAGGCCACCAACTACCCACTGACCTTGAGTGTCGATGACCTCGGCGAAGGTTTCCGCCTGACACTACTGGCCAACCCCGAGGTGCCGGCCGAACGGGTCTGCAGCTACCTGCAGCAGACCTTGCAAAGCCTGCTGCAGGCGCCCCAGGCCGAGGTGCTGGCGCTGCCAATGCTGCCAGACAGCGAGCGCCATGCACTGCTGGAGGCATTCAATGGCGACCCGAGCGATTTTGCGGCGACTCTCACCCTGCATCAGCGCATCGAAGCCCAGGCGCAAGCGCACCCGGCCACGATTGCCGCCACCTGCGGCCAGCAAGCACTGAGCTATGCCGAGCTCAACTGCCAGGCCAACGCCTTGGCCCACCGGCTGATCGCGCTGGGCGTGCGCCCGGATGATCGCGTGGCGTTGCTTGCCCGTCGTGGCCTGGAAACCTTGGTCGGGCTGTTGGCCGTGCTCAAGGCTGGCGCCGGCTATGTGCCCATCGACCCGGCGCACCCGGATGAGCGGGTGCACTATGTGCTGGACGACAGTGCCCCCGTGGTGGTGCTGACCCAGCAGGCGCTGCGCAGGCGCCTGGGGGCTGTCGAGGTGCCGGTGCTGTTGCTGGACCAGCCCGACTGGCCGGCCAATGCCAGCAACCCGAGTGTGGCAGCATTGGGGGCGAGCCACCTGGCCTATGTCATCTACACCTCAGGCTCCACCGGCCAGCCCAAAGGGGTAATGGTCGAGCACCGTGCCGTCAACAATCTGGTCGACTGGCATTGCCGCGCGTTCGACCTGTGCCGGGGCCGCCACACCTCGTGCCTGGCGGGTTTCGGTTTCGACGCCATGGCCTGGGAAACCTGGCCGGCGCTGTGCGCCGGGGCCACGTTGCACCTGGCGCCGCCGGCCGAAGGCCATGAAGACCTCGACGCCATGCTTGCCTGGTGGTGCAGCCAGCCACTGGATGTGAGCTTCCTGCCCACCCCGGTGGCTGAATATGCCTTCAGCCATCAGCTTGAACACCCGACCCTGCGCACCCTGCTGATCGGCGGTGACCGGCTGCGCCAGTTCAACCGTACCCAACGCTTTGCCGTGGTCAACAACTACGGCCCGACCGAAACCACCGTGGTGGCCAGCTCCGGCGTGGTTGAAGCGGGCGAGGTGCTGCATATCGGTCGCCCGGTGGCCAATGCGCGCTTGTACGTGCTCGACGAGCGGCGGCAACCGGTGGCGCTGGGGGTCGCCGGCGAGCTTTACATCGGCGGTGCCGGGGTCGCCCGCGGTTACCTCAACCGGCCTACGCTGACGGCCGAGCGCTTTCTCGATGACCCGTTCAGCGCCGGTGGTCGCATGTACCGCAGCGGCGACCTGGTGCGCTGGCTGGCCGATGGCACCCTTGAGTACATCGGGCGCAACGACGACCAGGTGAAGATCCGCGGGGTGCGCATCGAACTGGGCGAGATCGAGAGCCGCCTTGCAAGCCTGCCGGGTATCAACGAGGCCGTGGTCCTGGCCCGTGAGGACCAACCCGGCCAGCCGCGCCTGGTGGCGTATTTCACGCCCCAGCCCGACGTCGAAGCGGCGACCCCCGAAAGCCTGCGTGCGCAGTTGCAGGCACACCTGCCGGCATACATGGTGCCGGTGGCGTTCGTGGCGTTGCCGGTGCTGCCACTGACGGCCAACGGCAAACTCGACCGTCGCGCCTTGCCCAGACCCGAGCGTACGGCACTGTACGAGCCCGGTTACGAGCCCCCGCAAGGCGAGCTGGAACAGGCCCTGGCGCTGATCTGGGCCGAGCTGCTGCAGGTCGAGCGGGTAGGGCGGCGTGACCACTTTTTCAGCCTCGGTGGGCATTCGCTGCTGGCCATGCGCATGGTTTCGCAGGTCCGCCTGCGCCTGGGCGTGGAGCTGACCCTGGCCGAGCTGTTCGCCAATGCCGAACTGGCCGCGGTGGCCGAGGTGCTGGCCGGTGCCGGGCGCTGCGCGCTGCCAGCGATCGTGCCGGTACCGCGCGATCAACCGTTGCCGATGTCGTTCGCCCAGCAGCGGTTGTGGTTCCTGGCGCAGATGGAAGGTGGCAGCCAGGCCTACAACGTGCCGCTTGCCCTGGGCCTGCGCGGGCCGCTGGACGACGACGCGCTGGAGTGCGCCTTGCTGCGCATCGTCGAGCGCCATGAAACCCTGCGCAGCCATTTCGTGCCGCGTGATGACAGCGCCGAAGTGATCATCGGCACCACCGCCGGCGCGGGGTGGTTCCTGCGCGAGGAGATTGCCCTGGCGGATTTGCCCGGCAAGCTGCGCGAGGAAGCCGGCAGGCCTTTCGACCTGGCCCACGGCCCGATGTTGCGCGCCCGCCTGCTGCGTCTGGGCGCCGAACACCATGTGCTGGCAGTGACCGTGCACCATATCGTTGCCGACGGCTGGTCGCTGGGGGTACTGACGCGCGAGCTTAGCGCCCTGTACCCGGCCCTGTGCCAAGGCCTGGCTGATCCGCTGCCGGCCCTGGCCATCCAGTACGGCGACTACGCGGTGTGGCAGCGGCGCTGGTTGGCCGGGGAGCAGTTGCAGCGCCAGGCCGATTACTGGCGTGAGGCGCTGGACGGTGCGCCGACGTTGTTGAAACTGCCAACCGACCGGCCAAGGCCCGAGCGCCAGGACTTCGCCGGGGCCAGCGTGCCGTTGCAGTTGGCCCCGCGCCTGAGCGCTGCATTGCGCACCCTGGCCCAGCGCCACGGGGTGACCCTGTACATGACGGTGCTGGGTGCCTGGGCGGCGTTGCTGGCCAGGTTGTCCGGCCAGGGCGAGGTCGTGATCGGCTGCCCGGTGGCCGGCCGTGGCCATGTTGAGCTGGAAGCCCTGGCGGGGTTGTTCGTCAACACCCTGGCCATGCGCATCGACACCGGCTCGGCAAGCACCACCGAGGCGTTGCTCGGGCAGGTCAAGGCCCGTGTGCTGGCCGCCCAGGCACACCAGGACCTGCCGTTCGAGCAGGTGGTGGAAATCGTCCGGCCCTCCCGCAGCCTGGGCCATACCCCGCTGTTCCAGGCGACCCTGAACTGGCAGGCTACCCAGGGCGCCGCCTTGCAGCTGCAGGGCGTGCAGCTCGAAGCCGTGGAACAGAGCCTGCAAGTGGCCAAGTTCGACCTCACCCTGAACCTGGCGGAGCATGGCGACGTTGTGGCTGGCAGCCTGGACTACGCCACGGCATTGTTCGACGAGCCGACCGTGCGCCGTTACCTTGGCTATTTCGATACGCTGCTGTGGGCCATGGTCGGCAACGACCAGGCGCCGTTGGCAGAGGTTGGCCTGGTGGGCGAGGAAGAACGCCAGACCCTGCTGCACAGCTTCAATGCGACCACAGCGGATTACCCCCGCGAGTTGAGCGTGACACGCCTGTTCGAACAGCGCGCAGCCCGTCATCCCCAGGCCTTGGCGGCCGTGCATGGGCAACAGGCGCTCAGCTATGGCGAGCTCAACCTGCAGGCTAACCGCCTGGCCCATTACCTGATCGCCGAGGGCGTGGCCCCCGGCGCCTGCGTGGCGATCCTGCTGCCGCGCTCGCTGCCCTTGCTGGTGGCGCAACTGGCGGTGCTCAAGTGCGCGGCGGTATACGTACCCTTGGACATCCATGCGCCGGTGGAGCGGCAAGCCTTCATGGTCGAAGACTGCCAGGCCGTGATGCTGCTGACGCAAGCCGGTACCCAGGCAGGCTTTACAGTGCCCCGGCTGGACCTCGATAGACTGGCGTCAGCCGTGCAAGCCGGGCATAACCCGAGCCTGGCGCAGGATGGCGGCAGCACGGCCTACGTGATGTACACCTCGGGCACCACCGGCCAGCCGAAGGGGGTGTGCGTGCCGCATCGCGGCATTGCCCGCCTGGTGCTGAACAATGGCTACGCCGACTTCAATGCCCTGGACCGCATCGCCTTTGCCTCCAACCCCGCGTTCGATGCCAGCACCATGGACGTCTGGGCCGCGCTGCTCAATGGCGGGCAGGTGCGGGTGATCGATCACCCGACCCTGGTCGACCCGCAGCGTTTTGCCAGGGCGCTGCTGGACGACGGTATCACCGTGCTGTTCCTGACCACGGCGCTGTTCAACCAGTACGTCCAGCTGATATCCGATGCCCTGGCTGGCCTGCGCATCCTCATCACCGGTGGCGAGCGTGCCGAGCCGACGGCGTTTCGCGCCTTGCTGGGGCGTGCGCCGGCCCTGCGCCTGATCAATGGCTACGGGCCGACCGAGACCACGACCTTCGCCGTGACCGCTGCCGTTCAGGGGCTGGCGCCGGATGCCGTGCAGGTGCCGATTGGCCGACCTATCGGCAACACCCAGGTGTATGTGCTCGATGCCTATCGCCAGCTGGTGCCGCGTGGGGTGATCGGCGAGCTGTACATCGGCGGCGATGGCGTGGCAGTGGGGTATCACAACCGGCCTGAGCTCACCGCCGAGCGCTTCATCGACGACCCGTTCAGCCAGCAGCCAGGGGCCAGGCTCTATCGCACCGGCGACCTGGTGCGCTGGCTGCCTGACGGCCAGCTGGAATGCCTGGGGCGCAATGACGATCAGGTGAAGATCCGCGGTTTTCGCATCGAGTTGGGGGAGATCCGCCAGCAGCTGTCGCAGTGCCCAGGCATTGGCGATGTGCAAGTCCTGGCGCTGCCCGACGGGCAAGGGCCGTTGCGCCTGGTTGCCTGGTTCACCTGTCACGATGCAGGGCTCGACGCCAGCACCCTGCACGGTTACCTGCGCGGGCGCCTGCCTGACTACATGGTGCCGGGCGCCTATGTGAGGCTGGCGCGCATGCCGCTGACCAACAATGGCAAGGTTGACCACAAGGCGCTACCGCAACCTGGCCCGCAAGACTTTGCCACAGCCGCCTATGAGGCGCCGCAAGGCGAGCGCGAAACCGTGCTGGCCGAGCTGTGGGGCGAATTACTGCAACGGCAGCAGGTTGGTCGACAGGACCGCTTTTTCGAGCTGGGCGGCCATTCGCTGCTGGCCATGCGCATGCTGGCCCAGGTCCGCCAACGCCTGGGCCTGGAGCTGGCGCTGGGCGAGCTGTTTGCCGATGACCGCCTGGCAGCGGTCGCGGCCAGCCTGGGCCGCCACGCTGAACGCGCCTTGCCAGAGATCCAGCCGGCGCCCCGGCTGGGTAGCCTGCCGTTGTCGTTCGCCCAGCAGCGTTTGTGGTTCCTGGCACAGATGAGCGAGGGCAGCGCTGCCTACCACATCCCCGTGGGCCTGCAGTTGCGCGGCGCCCTGGACGCGCTGGCGCTGGAGCGGGCATTGCGGCGGGTGATCGAGCGTCACGAGAGCCTGCGCAGCCACTTTGTAGAGCAGGATGGCGAGCCGCGGGTGGTGCTGGCTGCGGACGCCCGTGGCTTCCAGCTGGCCAGCGAAGAGGTGCGTGAACTTGATGATCGAGCGCTGGCGCGGTGGGTCGAGCAGGCAGCCAGCAAGCCCTTTGCGCTGCAGCATGAGCTGCCGATTCGCGGTCACCTGCTGCAGCGGGCCGAGGACCATCATGTTCTGCTGCTGACTGTGCACCATCTGGTGGCCGATGGCTGGTCGCTGGGTGTGCTGCTGGGTGAACTGGGCCAGCTGTATGAGGCGTTCAGCGCCGATCGCGACGACCCGCTGCCGGCATTGCCGGTGCAGTACCTGGATTACGCCTTGTGGCAGCGCCGCTGGCTGAGCGCAGACGCTTTGCAGCGCCAGGCTGATTACTGGCGTGAGCAGCTGGCGGGAGCGCCGAGCCTGGTCAGTCTGCCCTGGGACCGGCCGCGACCGGAACGCCAGGACTATGCCGGTGACAGCGTTGCGATCCGCCTGGATTCGCGCCTGAGTGATGAGCTCAAAGCCGTGTGCCGGGCTCAAGGGGTGACGCCATACATGCTGTTCATGGCAGCCTGGGCGGTGTTGCTGACACGCCTGGCCGGCCAGGACGAAGTGGTGATCGGCTCACCCTTGGCCAACCGCCGTCAGGCCGAGGTCGATGGGCTGATCGGCATGTTCGTCAATTCCATTGCCGTGCGTGTGGACACGTCAGGCACACCGGATGTGGCCACGTTGCTGGCGCGGGTCAAGGCGGCACTGCTGGACGCCCAGGCGCATCAGGACCTGCCTTTCGAGCAGGTGGTCGAAGCCGTGCGCCCGCAGCGCAGCCTGGCGCATACGCCGCTGTACCAGGTGTCGCTGGATTGGGATGCAGCGCCCGGGCACCAGATCCTGCAGCTGGGCGAGCTGGCGGTAACCGCGCTGGGCGGGCAGGCACGTATCGCCAAGTTCGACCTCAGCCTGAGCATGGGCGAAGGCGCCGATGGCTTCAGCGGCGGTATCGTGTTTGCCACCGCGCTGTTCGAGCGGAGCACCGTCGAACGTTATGCGGGCTATCTGCAGCAGTTGCTGTGGACCTTCGCCGAAGGCGGGCACGCCGTGCCGGCCCGTACCGGGTTGCCGCATGCCGATGAGCGCAAGCGGTTGTTGCATGAGTTCAATGACACCGTTGTGGATTACAACCTTGAGCGGACCTTGCATGGCCTGATCGAGGCGCAGGTGGCGAGGGCGCCAGATGCGCTTGCCGTGCGGGCGGAAGAGGGCGAACTGACCTATCGCCAGCTCAACGAACAGGCCAACCGCCTGGCGCATCATCTGATTGCCTTGGGTGTGAAACCGGACGATCGCGTGGCGATCTGTGTCGAACGTGGCTTGTCGATGGTGGTCGGGCTGCTGGCGATCCTCAAGGCCGGTGGCGCTTACGTGCCAGTGGACCCGGATTATCCAGCCGAGCGCGTGCGGCACATGCTCAGCGACAGCGCACCCGTGGCGGTACTGGTGCATGGCGCGACTCGCCAGGTGCCGAGTGCCGGCCAGATCATCGACCTGGATTTTCCGAGCTGGGGCGATCAGCCTGCCGACAACCCGGTGGTTGCAGGCCTGACTGCACGCCATCTGGCCTACGTGATCTACACCTCCGGCTCGACCGGATTACCCAAAGGCGTGATGAACGAGCATGCCGGCGTGGTCAACCGCCTGCTGTGGATGCAGGATGCCTATGGCCTGACCGCCGAAGACGTGGTGCTGCAGAAAACCCCGTTCAGCTTCGACGTGTCGGTGTGGGAATTCCTCTGGCCGCTGCAGACCGGCGCCAGCCTGGTCATGGCCCGCCCCGGTGGCCACCGCGATCCCGAGTACCTGCGCCAGGTCATCCAGAGCGAAGGCATCACCACCTTGCACTTCGTCCCTTCGATGCTGGATGTGTTCCTGTCCTCCGCAGCCACCCCCGCTCCCACAGGGACCGTGCAGGCCGTGCGGCGCGTGTTGTGCAGTGGCGAAGCGCTTCCGGGCAGCCTGGTGCGCCGCTTCCACGCGCAGTTGCCGGCAGTAGAGCTGCACAACCTCTACGGCCCGACCGAAGCCGCCGTGGACGTCAGCGCCTGGCACTGCCTGACCGCACCCGACAACACCCCGATCGGCAAACCGATCGCCAACACCGCCCTGTACGTGCTCGACAGCCAAGGCCAGCCGGTGCCCCAAGGCGTGGCCGGCGAGCTGTTCATCGGCGGCGTCCAGGTCGCCCGTGGCTACCTCAACCGGGCCGAACTGACGGCCGAGCGCTTTATCGACGATCCGTTCCGCCCGGGCGGGCGGCTGTACCGTACCGGCGACCTCGCACGCCACCTGCCGGACGGCAACCTCGAGTACCTGGGCCGCAACGACGACCAGGTGAAAATCCGCGGCCTGCGCATCGAACTGGGCGAAATCCAGGCTGGGCTGACTGCTATCGCCGGCATCAAGGAAGCCGTGGTGATGGCCCGCGACCAGCGCCTGATCGCGTACTACACCGGGCAACCGCAAGCCGTGGAAGCCCTGCGGGCGGCATTACTCGCGCATTTGCCTGAGTTCATGGTCCCGGCGCTGTTCATGCACCTCGACGCCTTGCCACTGAGCCCCAACGGCAAGCTCGACCGCAAGGCGCTGCCAGAACCTGATGCAGTTCAGGACCGCCCTTATGAAGCCCCCCAAGGTGAAACGGAGACCCTGTTGGCGGAGATCTGGTGCGAGCTGCTGGGCCTGGAACGGGTAGGGCGCCACGACAACTTCTTCGAACTGGGCGGCCATTCGCTGGCCGCCATCCGTTTGCTCGACAAGCTGAACAAGGCACACCTGTCGGCCTCGATCAACGATGTGTTCCAGCAACCCAGCCTGATGGCGCTCGCCGCTCTCCTGGATGCCGGCCGCGCCGGTCAGCCGCAAACCGTCATTACCGTAAGGGCCGATGGTGCCGGGACGCCGCTGTTCCTGGTCCACGAGTTCTCCGGGCTGGATTTCTATTTCCCGGTCCTGGGCCAGCACCTGCCGGGTGATTTTCCTGTCTATGGCTTGCCGGGCGTGCCGCACAATCAACCGCAGCCGCGCACGTTGGAGTGCCTGGCGCGCTACCAGGTCGAGCAACTGCGCAGCGTCCAGCCTCACGGCCCTTATCGCCTGGCCGGGTGGTCGTTCGGTGGCGTGCTGGCCTTCGAGATGGCCAGCCAGTTGCTGGGTGCTGACGAGGTCGTCGAATTCCTCGGCCTGATCGATAGCTATGCGCCGCGCCTGGCTGACCAGGGCAAGGCCCGTTGGCAAGGCCCGCGTGCGCTGGAAAACCAGCTGCTGCACAACTGCATGAGCTTCTGGCGTAGCCAAGGCGAAGCCGGCGATGCGCCGCTGGCACGACTGCAGGAGCTAGAGGCAGAGCAGGCCGATTTTGCCAGCCTGATTGCCCGTTGCCGTGAGCACCATGTGCTCTATGGGCTGTGGTCGAGCATGAGCGACGCGCAGTTGCAGCATTACTTCGAACGTGAGCTGGCCCACGGTTACGCCATGGCCCACTACCGTGTGGCGGCGCTCAACCTGCCCATTCACCTGTTCAGGGCCGAGCAGGGCAGTGATGGCGTGTCTAGCCTGGGCTGGCGCGAGGCATTGCCGGGCCAGGTATTGCTGGACATCGGCGTGCCGGGCGATCACCGCAGCATGATGCAGGACCCGCATGTTGCGGCGCTGGGCAAGGCAATCGGCCAGGCTCTGGAGCGCCTGCAGCCCGCCACTGGGCAAGCGGTCCATCAACCCTTGGTGGCAATCCAGAGCGGCCAGCCGGGTCATGCGCCGGTGTTCTGCATGCCGGGTGCCGGCGACAGCGTGACCAGCTTCGTCGGCTTGGCCGAAGCGCTCGGCCCGGATTGGCCGCTCTATGGCCTGCAGGCGCGGGGCCTGGATGGCAGCTCGGTGCCGCACAGCACTGTCGAGGCCGCAGCCGAGTGCCACATGCGCGCCATCGAAGCACTGTATCCGCAAGGGCCACTGAACCTGGTTGGTCACTCCTTCGGTGGCTGGGTCGCGCACGCCATGGCCGCGCGCTTCGAAGCCAAGGGCCGCCAGGTGCGTTCGTTGACCCTGATCGACAGCGAGGCGCCGGGTGAGGGTGGTTCATGTGGCCGCCCTTACACCTTTGGTGAGGCACTGGAGAAGCTGATCCAGGCGCTGCAGTTGTCCACCGGCAAGGCCCTGGGCATCGAGCCGCAGGCGTTCGCCGAGGCCAGCGACGACGAGCAGTTGCGCCAGTTGCATGCCGCCATGGTACGCATCGGCTTGCTGCCGGCGCGTTCGTCACCGCGGGCCCTGGACGGCACGGTGCGGACCTTCGCCACGGCGCTGCGCACCCGGTACCAGCCCGGCTTGAGCTACAGCGGGCCGGCAGGGCTGGTGCTGGTGGACGACCCGAGCCTGGACCTGGCTGGCAACGCCCGTGAACAGGCGGCGATGCGCGCCGGCTGGCGGGCGCTGATGCCACAACTGGCGTTGTGGCAGGGGCCAGGCGACCACTTCAGCATCCTCAAGGTGCCGGATGTGTTCAGCCTGGCGGCCTGGTGGCATGACGGCCAAGCGTTGCAGCACGGCAAGGTGACTCCGTAATTGAAGGTGCCTCGGCCCAGTGGGAGCGGGTTCACCCGCGAATGCGATAGTGGCTCCACCGGCGCATTTGCGGGTGAACCCGCCCCCACAGGGCAAGAGGCAAGCTGTGATGATCTGATTTCAATGGAAGTGAGTGTTCATGGATAAGTCCAGATTCCGCAAGTTCAGCCTGGCCGCCGCCGTGGCCCTGGTTGCCGGCACCATCCTGTATGCCGTGCAAGCCCCGGCCAAGCCGCCGCAGTACATCACCGCCACGGTCGAGCGCGGCGATATCGAGAACGCAGTACTGGCCACCGGCATGCTCGAAGGCATCAAGCAGGTGGATGTCGGCGCGCAGGTTTCCGGGCAGTTGAAGTCGCTCAAGGTCAAGCTGGGCGACAAGGTCAGCGAGGGCCAGTGGCTGGCCGAGATCGACCCGTTGGTGTTGCGCAATACCTTGCGCCAGGCCGAAGTCGATGAGGAGAAACTGCAGGCTGAAAAGCGCTCGACCCAGGCCCAGCTCCGCCAGGCCAAGCGTGTGTACGAGCGCTACCGGGAATTGCAGGCCGACGAGTCGGTGTCGCGCCAGGACTTCGAGAACGCCGAGTCGGAATACGAAGTGCAGCAGGCCGCCGTGCGCTCGCTCGACGCACAGATCCAGAGCGCCCGGGTCGAGATCGACACGGCCCGGGTCAATCTCGGCTACACGCGCATCAACGCGCCGATCACGGGTCACGTGGTGGGCATCGTTACCCAGGAAGGGCAGACCGTGATCGCCAACCAGTTGGCGCCGATACTGCTCAAGCTGGCCGATCTTGACACCATGACAGTCAAGGCTCAGGTTTCGGAGGCCGACGTGATCCACATCACGCCAGGGCAGGAGGTGTACTTCACCATTCTTGGCGAGGACAAACGCTACTACGCCAAGTTGCGTGGCACCGAGCCTGCACCGCAAAACTACGCACAGAGCACCGACAAGAGCGATGGCAGCAGCACCAAGCCCAGCGGTGCGGTGTTCTACAACGCCCTGTTCGAGGTGCCCAACCCGGACCACCGACTGCGCATCTCCATGACCGCCCAGGTGCACATCGTCCTCGACACCGCCACTGGCGTGCTGACCATGCCGGTGGCGGCACTGGGCCTGCGTAACGCAGACGGTAGCTTCCCGGTACGGGTGCTCGATGCCAAGGGCTTTGCCCAGCTGCGCAACGTGCAGACGGGGATCAACAACAACGTCAAGGTGCAGATCAAGGACGGCCTGGCCGAAGGCGACCGGGTGGTGATCGGCGAGCCGGTGTCTGGCGAAGCAGGGGCGTGAGCATGAACATGAATGTCGAGTTGACCTCGCACATGGCCGTCGCCAGCGGCCAGGGCGAGCCCTTGTTGCGCCTGCGCGGCGTCACCCGCAGCTTCCTCGCTGGCGACCGCGAGTTCCTCGCGCTCAAGGGCATCGACCTTGACATTCGCAGCGGCGAGCTGGTGGCGATCATCGGGGCTTCCGGCTCGGGCAAGTCGACCCTGATGAACATCCTCGGTTGCCTGGACAACGCCAGCAGCGGCAGTTACCAGGTCGGCGGCCAGGAAACCCGTGAACTGGACGACGATGCCCTGGCGGCCCTGCGGCGTGACCATTTCGGCTTCATCTTCCAGCGCTACCACCTGCTGCCGCACCTGGATGCCCTGCACAACGTCGAGATCCCGGCGATTTATGCCGGTTTGCCCCAGGGCCAGCGCCACCAACGGGCACAGGGGCTACTGACCCGCCTGGGCCTCGCCGGCCACCTCGAGCACCGCCCCAGCCAGCTCTCCGGTGGCCAGCAGCAACGGGTCAGTATCTGCCGGGCCTTGATGAACGGCGGCCAGGTGATCCTCGCCGACGAGCCGACCGGTGCGCTGGACACTGCCAGCGGCAAGGAGGTGATGAACATCCTGCTGGAACTGCATGCCGCCGGGCACACGGTGATCCTGGTGACCCACGACCCCAAGGTTGCCGCCCATGCCGAACGCATCATCGAAGTCAGTGACGGGCAGATCATCAGCGACCAGAGCAACGCCCGCGAAGCCCTGCCCACACCGGCTGCCGAGCCGGCACCCAATGCGCACGCCACACGGCGCCTGGTCGCCAGCCTGGGGATGTTCCGCGAGGCCTTCAAGATGGCCTGGATCGCGCTGATCTCGCACCGTATGCGGACCTTGCTGACCATGCTCGGGATCGTCATCGGCATCACATCGGTGGTGTCGATCTCGGCCATCGGGGAAGGTGCCAAGGGCTATGTACTCAAGGACATCCAGGCCATCGGCAGCAATACCATCGACATCTATTCGGGCAGCAACTTCGGCGACAGCCGGGCCAAGACCATCGAGACCCTGCTGCCCGCCGATGTGGCAGCACTGAACGCGCTGTACTACGTCGACAGTGCCACGCCGGTAATTGGCCAGAGCACCCTGGTGCGCTACCGCAACCTGGATGTCGACGTGCAACTCAATGGCGTCAGCGAGCACTACTTCAAGGTGCGCAACATTCCGCTGGCCGCCGGCATCGTGTTCAGCGCCGACGACGCCCGGCGCCAGGCCCAGGTGGTGGTGATCGACCACAACACGCGCAAACGCCTGTTCGGCAGCAACGTCGACCCGCTGGGGCAGGTGATCCTGGTTGGCAACCTGCCGTGCACGGTGATCGGTGTCACTGCCCAGAACAAGAACCTGTTCGTGGCCAGCAACCAGCTGAACATCTGGGTGCCCTACGAAACTGCCGCAGGCCGCGTACTCGGCCAGCGCCACCTGGACAGCATCAGCGTGCGAATCAAGGATGGCGTGCCGAGCAAGCGCGTGGAAGAAGAGGTGACCAAGGTCATGCTGCAGCGCCATGGCACCAAGGACTTCTTCACCAACAACCTCGACAGCATCATGCAGACGGTGCAGAAGACCAGCCGCTCGCTGACCTTGCTGCTGTCGCTGATTGCGGTGATCTCGCTGGTGGTGGGCGGCATCGGCGTGATGAACATCATGCTGGTGTCGGTGACCGAGCGCACCCGCGAGATCGGCATCCGCATGGCGGTGGGAGCGCGGCAGTCGGACATCCGCCAGCAGTTTCTGGTGGAGGCGGTGATGGTCTGCCTGTTTGGCGGCGTGGTCGGGATCGGGTTGTCGTATGGCATCGGCTATCTGTTCGAGCTGTTCGTGAAACAGTGGGAGATGGTGTTTTCGCCGGGGTCGATCGTGATGGCTTTTGCCTGTTCGACGTTGATCGGGGTGGTGTTCGGGTTTGTGCCGGCCAGGAATGCAGCAAGGCTGGACCCGATCGAGGCCTTGGCCAGGGATTGAGGTTGGCCTGTTCCGGCCTCTTCGCGGGCTTGCCCGCGAAAGGGCCGGATCAGGCTAAAGGGATTCAGGCCTCGGCATACATCCAACGCATCAACGAATGCCGCCCACTGATCCCCAGCTTGATCGCCGCCCGGCGCAGATAGCTCTCCACGGTATTCACCTTCAGCGCCAGCCGCTCGGCCTGCTCCGGCGCCGTAAGCCCGGCCAGCAACCCCAGGCACACCTGGCATTCACGTTCCGACAGGGTCAGCCCTGACTGGGCGATACGCTCCAGAAAACGCGCCTCGAGGCTTCCCGGTGCGCAGCGCTGGGCAGCGGGCTGCAGGGCATCGATATGCTTCTCCAGCATTGGCAGCAGCAGCGGCGAGATGTCATCCAGGCGGCTGCGTTCATGGGCCGAAAAACCATAGGCCGAGCCTGCGCGCAGCACCTGGATCTCATAACGCGATTCACCCTTGCGACGGATCCGGTGCAGCCGTGCCGGGTCGCTGAAATCATCTTCGGGGTGGCGGTCGGAAGAAAACACGGTTTCGTTGATCAGCGCCGAGTCGTTGCCGCGTTCGGCTGCCTGCGCAGGCAACTGGCGAATGTGCATGGCGTCGATGGTCAGGTGGGCCTGGATCAGGTCGTGCAGCAGGCGTGGAAACTGGCGGCTGCCAGTGCTGGCAATGACTTTGCCGATCTGCGGGTAGAGCAAGTGCGAATTCATCGTGTCATCCATGAGGTCCGGTGGAACGGGTCCCGCCTGGCTGCCGGCCAGCATCCTGGGCCGGCTGCGGGAGGTGGTTGGTATCCTAGTACAACGATTGAGTGACCGTTAAATGAAGTGGCAATAATGTCATAATAGTGGCACTTATTCAGGCGTCCACTGCCATGTCGGTTGTCGGGTATGATGCAGCCCCGATATTTTCCACGAGGCCTGCACCATGTCCCTGAGCGCTGAACAGATCGGCGAATTCCAAGCCTTCGCCGAGCAACTGGCCGATGCCGCTGCGCTGGCGATCCGGCCGTACTTCCGCGCAAGCCTTGAGGTCGAGGACAAGGGCGGGCGCCTGTACGACCCGGTGACCGTGGCCGACAAGGCCGCCGAAGACGCCATGCGTGAGCTGATCCAGGCGCGCTATCCGGAGCACGGCATTCTCGGCGAAGAGGCCGGCGTCGCGGTGGGCAGTAGCCCGCTGACCTGGGTGCTCGACCCGATCGACGGCACCCGTGCGTTCATTACCGGCTTGCCGCTGTGGGGCACGTTGATTGCCCTGAACGATGGTACACGCCCGGTGGTGGGGGTGATGAACCAACCGTTCACCGGTGAACGCTTCGTCGGCACCCCACAAGGTGCATGGCGCAGCGGCACGCCGCTGAAGACCCGTGCCTGTGCCGACCTGGCCTCGGCCACGCTGATGTGCACCACACCGGACATGTTCGACACCGCCGAGCGCAAGGCGGCGTTCGAGGCCGTGGCGGGCAAGGCGCGGCTGATGCGTTACGGTGGTGATTGCTACGCCTACTGCATGCTGGCATCGGGTTTCGTCGACGTGATTGTCGAGGCGAGCCTGCAGCCGTATGACGTGCAGGCGCTGATGCCGATCATCGAAGGGGCGGGCGGGGTGATCACTGCCTGGGATGGCAGCAGCGCGCAGAATGGCGGTTGTGTAGTGGCCTGTGGTGACCCTGCGCTGCATGCGCAGGTGGTGGAGATGCTCCGCCACGCCATGTGATCCGGTCAGCGGACTGAGCGGCACCGCACTTTTTCCGATTTCCGGGCTCTATGCTTGGCCAGGCTGCGCCGATCCCCGGCGCGGCCGCCGATTCCGACCCGGTGCCGATGGTTGCAAGCAATCCCCGATTTTTCCTGCGTCTGCTGCTGGCAGGCGCCCTGCTAGGCCTGGCCGGCTGCAGCCAGCAGCAAGGCCACGAGATCGTCAGCCAGTTCGGCAATGGCAAGCCCGGCGAGCTGTTCCAGACCAGCGTCGACCGTATGGCCACCCTGGCCATGCGCGACAACTTGCAAAGCCTGTACCTGCTGATGAACAAGCTGTACCTGCGCAACCCCAACCAGTGGAAGATGTCCGGCTACCTCGACGCCGCCACTGCCGAACGGCAGACCCGCATCGCCATCGAACAGCGCCAACCCCTGGCGCAATTGGGCAACCGCCGCGACCTCGCGGCACTGAGTTATGCCTTGAGCCCGGAGTTTCGTGGCGACCGGGTCGGCGCCTTCATCTACGCCATCGGCAGCATGTTGATCACCGCGCATGGCGGGCGTACCGAGTTCTACATGACCGACACTCTCGATCCGCTGTTCATCAACAACGCGGCGCGCAATATCGAGAAGGCCACCTGGATGCTCAGCCAGCGCCAGGATGCCAACGGGGTGTTGCTGCTGTTTTCCAACGAAATTTCCGAAGAGGGCAGCAACCTGAGCTTCGCCGTGGAGTTCGGCAAGATCGTGTCGCGGCTGGATTTGCTGGCGGAGTTGCTGGACGAGCGCTATCGGCGGATCGGCCTGAATTACGCGCAGAGCCTTTTGTTGATGAATTTCCTGCCGGTGCAGTGAGGCGCGCGCAACGGGTGCAGGAATAATTGGCCCGAAACAGGTTTCGGGCCAATTACGCCTGTGAGGCCAACAGGGGCCGCCTTGCTTTTACCCTTCGATATCGATGTTGCATGCGATAAAAATCGATTTTGTTCGATAGTCGACCGGATGGCACCAGCCGCGGTTCGTTATTCGCCCACCCAATCCGAACATCGGATTGCCTAACCCCCGTCTTTTTCTTAGGGTGTCATCCATGCGCCAGTGGTCAGCTGCCCGCTATCCCCTGACCCCGGCCCGATAGAATGACCGTGTACGACCGCAACCACAGGCCCGCGGGCCAGTAGGGCGCGGCGCCCAGAACAATAACGATGCCGAGTGCCTAGCCTATGGAAAGCCGCCTGCTGAGCGAGCGAAGTAGCGTGTTTCATCACGCCGACCCTTATACCGTGTCCGACTACGTGAACCAGCACGTCGGCCAGCACTGCATCGGCCTGTCACGCACCAGCCACCCGCAGGCCAGTCTCAGCCACCGTAAGTTCGCCGAACTCGACCTGTGCCGCATCAGCTACGGCGGTAGTGTGCGGGTCACCTCGCCGGCGCTGGAATCCATCTACCATTTGCAGGTCCTGCTCAATGGCAACTGCCTATGGCGCGGGCATCAGCGTGAGCACCACCTGGTGCCGGGCGAACTGCTGTTGATCAACCCGGACGACCCGGTCGACCTGACCTATTCCGAAGATTGCGAGAAATTCATTCTCAAAGTGCCGACCCGCATGCTCGACAGCATTTGCGACGAGCAGCGCTGGCAACGCCCGGACGGCGGCGTACGGTTCTTGCGCAACCACTACCGGCTGGAAGAGCTGGATGGCTTCGTCAACTTGCTGGCCATGGTCTGCCACGAAGCCGAGGTCAGTGACTCGCTACCGCGAGTACAGGGGCACTACAGCCAGATCGTCGCCAGCAAGCTGATGACCCTGATGAGCACCAACATCCGCCGCGAAAGCCTGGGTACGCAGTGTGCGAGCCTGGAGCGGATCCTTGATTACATCGAGCGCAACCTCAAGCTTGAATTGTCAGCCGAGACGCTGGCGGAGCAGGCCTGCATGAGCGTGCGTTCGCTGTATGCGCTTTTTGATCGGCAGCTGGGTATCACGCCCAAGCAGTACGTGCGCCAGCGCAAGCTGGAGCGGGTGCATGCGTGCCTGCGTGACAGCCGTTGCGCAGTGCGCAGTGTGACCGAGCTGGCCATGGATTACGGTTTCATGCACCTCGGGCGGTTCGCCGAGGTGTATCGCCAGCGCTTTGGCGAGCTGCCTTCGGAAACCCTCAGGCAGCGCCACTGAGGGGGCTTACAACGGGTAGTGCCTGAGTTCGCGTGCGATCAGCATGCGCTGGATTTCGCTCGACCCTTCGTAGATCTGGGTGATGCGCGCATCGCGGTAATAGCGCTCGACCGGGTAGTCCTCCAGGTAGCCATACCCGCCGTGCACCTGAATCGCCATCGAGCACACCCGCTCGGCCATTTCCGACGCGAACAGCTTGGCCTGCGAGGCCTCCGACAGGCACGGCTTGCCTGCGCTGCGCAGTCGGGCGGCATGCAGGATCAGCAAGCGTGCCGCATTCACCTGCACCTGCATGTCGGCCAGCAGGTTGGCGATGCTCTGGTGCTCGTTGATCGGCTTGCCGAACTGGATGCGGTCACGCGAGTACACTAGCGCCGCCTCGAACGCGGCACGGGCGATGCCCAGGGCCTGGGCGGCGATGCCGATGCGGCCGCCTTCGAGGTTGGACAGGGCGATGGCCAGGCCCTTGCCGCGCTCGCCGAGGAGGTTGGCCGCCGGGATGCGGCAGTTGTCGAAGGTCACCGCGCAGGTGTCGGAGGCGCGGATGCCCATCTTGTGCTCGCTGCGGTCGACCTTGAAGCCGGGGTTGTCGGTGGGTACCAGGAAGGCTGAAAGGCCTTTCTTGCCGAGTTGCGGATCGGTCACCGCGAAGACGATGGCCAGGCCGGCGCGGCGGGCGTTGCTGACGAACTGCTTGGCGCCGTTGATCACCCACTGGCCATCGACCAACTCGGCGCGGGTGCGTAGGTTGTGTGCTTCGGAGCCGGCCTGGGGCTCGGTCAGGCAGAAGCAGCCGATGACTTCGCCAGCGGCCAGGCGTGGCAACCAGGCCTGTTGCTGTTCAGGCGTGCCGTAGGCGAGCAGGGGGCCGCAGCCGACCGAGTTATGGATACTCATCATCGCACCCGTGGCGCCACAGCCGGCGGCGATTTCCTCCACCGCCAGGGCATAGGCCACGTAGTCGGTGTAGCTGCCGCCAAAGTCTTCCGGGACGACCATGCCGAGCAGGCCCAGTTCACCCATCTTGCGCACCATGCCATCGTCGATCCAGCCGGCCTTTTCCCAGGCCTGGGCATGCGGCGCGATCTCGCCACGGGCGAAGTCCCGGGCCATGTCGCGGATCATGATCTGTTCTTCGTTCAGTTCCAGGTCTTGCATCTGTGTACTCCCGGGCTCACAGGCCTTCGAAGAATTGGTCGACCCGCTGGCGCGACAACCCGGCCAGGGTTGGCGGGTTCCAGCGCGGCTGCCTGTCCTTGTCGATGATCAGGGCACGCACGCCCTCGATGATGTCACCGTACTGGAACCACTGGCGATCAATGTGCAGTTCCATGGCGAAGCAGTCTTCCAGTGCCAGGTGGCGACCGCGGCGCAGCATCTCCAGGGTAACCGCCATGGCCAGCGGCGAGCGGCTTTCCAGCTGTTCGGCGGTGGCCAACGCCCATGGGTGGCTGTCGCCGATGCGCACCGCACGCAGTTGTTCGATGATCGCCGGCAGGTCGGGCTGGGCGAAGAAATGGTCGATGGCCGGGCGCAGTTTTTCCAGCGGCGCATCGCCCAGCACCTGGCTGCCGAGCTTGGCCAGCAGGTTCTGCAGGTCCTTGAGCGGGTGAGCGCCAAAGCGCAGGGTATCCAGCCCTTGATCCAGGGCTGCGAGTTTGTCGCTGCTCAGGTACCAGTCGGCCAGCCCGCAGTACAGGGCATCGGCGGCCTGGATCTGAGCGCCGCTGACGCCCAGGTAGGTGCCCAGTTCGCCCGGGATGCGCGACAGGAAGTAGCTGCCACCGACATCCGGGAAGTAGCCGATGCCGACCTCCGGCATGCCCAGCCGGCTGCGTTCGGTGACGATCCGCAGGTCACAGCCTTGGGCCAGGCCCATGCCGCCGCCGAGGGTAAAACCGTCCATCAGCACCAGCACCGGCTTGCGGTAGCGGTGGATGGCCAGGTCCAGGGCGTATTCCTCGACGAAGAAGTCTTCGTGCAGGGTATCGCCGGCCTTGTAGCTGTCGTGCAGCGAGCGGATATCGCCACCGGCGCAGAAGCCCTTGGGGCCTTCACCGCGCAGCACCACGGCCTGCACCTGAGGGTCGTCGGCCCATTGGTCGAAGTGCTGGCGCAGGCTGCGCACCATGTCCAGGGTCAGGGCATTGAGGCCGGCCGGGCGGTTGAGGGTGAGGTGGCCAATCTGGTTGCGGACCTCGGCCAGTACATGAGCCGTTGCCGAGGTATGAGCGTGCGCGGTCATCGCGTTCTCCCTGCTTTGTTATTGATTTTCCAAATGAAGTCTGGAGTGCGCTGGAGGATCGCTGGATCCTGGCATGCGAATTTGCCTTGTACAATCGACAAATCTGCAGGGGCATCGTGCGTTTTTGCCGTAGGGAGCGCACCCCCCGTCTGTGCATGGCCACTCTAGCAAGGTATTGCCGGAGGCCATAACAGCGAGATCATTACCCTGGCCGTAACGATCAGCGCCCCACCTTGATTGATCACGCCTTCCTGCTCGCCCTAAGGTGCCTACACGACAGCGAACCCGTGGAGTCACCCAATGACCGTAACGAACAATCCACCGCCGCAATGGTCCAGGCGACGCGCCGAGAAGCAGCGCCGCCTGGACCGCGTCCGTCACCTGGCCGACGGTGTGGTGCTGCCCACCGCGCGAATCGTCGAAGCCCTGGAGCTGCTGATCGCCCCCGGCGACCGCGTGGTGCTCGAAGGCAACAACCAGAAGCAGGCCGACTTCCTCTCCCGTTCGCTGGCCAAGGCCGACCCTGGGCGCCTGCACGACCTGCACATGATCATGCCCAGCGTCAGCCGCGCCGAGCACCTGGACCTGTTCGAGCGTGGCATCGCACGCAAGCTCGACTTCTCCTTCGCCGGCCCGCAGAGCCTGCGCATCGGCCAGCTGCTGGAAGATGGCCTGCTCGAGGTCGGTGCCATTCACACCTATATCGAACTGTATTCACGGCTGCTGGTCGACCTGATCCCCAATGTCACCCTGGTCGCCGGCTTCATGGCCGACCGCGACGGCAACCTGTACACCGGCCCCAGCACCGAGGACACCCCGGCGCTGGTCGAGCCAGCCGCCTTCAGCGACGGCCTGGTAATCGCCCAGGTCAACCAGCTGGTGGACCGCGTCGACGACCTGCCGCGGGTGGACATCCCGGCGTCCTGGGTCGACTTCGTGGTGGTCGCCGACCAGCCGTTCTACATCGAACCGCTGTTCACCCGCGACCCGCGCCACATCAAGCCGGTGCACGTGCTGATGGCGATGATGGCGATCCGCGGGATCTACGAGAAACACCAGGTGCAATCGCTGAACCATGGCATCGGCTTCAACACCGCCGCGATCGAACTGATCCTGCCAACCTACGGCGAATCGCTGGGCCTCAAGGGCAAGATCTGTCGCAACTGGACGCTCAACCCGCACCCGACCCTGATCCCCGCCATCGAGACCGGCTGGGTCGAGAGCGTGCACTGCTTCGGTACCGAGCTGGGCATGGAGGACTACATCGCCCAGCGCCCGGACGTGTTCTTCACCGGCCGCGATGGTTCGCTGCGCTCCAACCGGATGATGTGCCAACTGGCCGGGCAATACGCGGTCGACCTGTTCATCGGTGCCACCTTGCAGGTCGATGGTGACGGCCATTCCTCGACCGTCACCCGTGGCCGCCTGGCCGGCTTCGGCGGGGCGCCGAACATGGGGCACGACCCTCGCGGGCGGCGCCATGCGACCCCGGCCTGGCTCGACATGACCGTGCCCGAGACCCTGCTCGAACGCGGCCGCAAGCTGGTGGTGCAGATGGTCGAGACCTACCAGGAAGGTGGCAAACCGACCTTCGTCGAAACGCTCGACGCCGTGGACGTGGCGAAGAAAGCCGGCATGCCTCTGGCACCGGTGATGATCTACGGCGACGACGTCACCCACCTGCTCACCGAGGAAGGCATCGCCTACCTGTACAAGGCGCGCAGCCTGGAAGAGCGCCAGCAGATGATCGCCGCCGTGGCCGGGGTCACCGTCATCGGTCTGCGCCACGACCCCAAGGACACCCTGCGCCTGCGTCAGCAAGGCCTGATCGCCTTGCCCGAGGACCTCGGCATCCGCCGCACCGACGCCAGCCGCGAGTTGCTCGCCGCGCGCAGCATCGCCGACCTGGTCGAGTGGTCCGGCGGCCTCTACAACCCGCCCGCAAGGTTCAGGAGCTGGTAAATGATTGCATACGCGATCCCTGTAGGAGCGGCTTCAGCCGCGAAGAGGCCGGACCTGCAAACCGATAGCGCCCAGGCCGACCGACTTGCCGACCTCGCCGTCGAAGCCCTCATCGATGAAGCCGACCTGTCGCCCAAACCCGGCCTGGTCGACCGCCGCAGCAGTGGCGCCCACACCGACATGACCCTGGCCCTGATGCACGCCTCGGCACTGGCCCTGTGGCCCTGCCTGCGGCAAATGGCCGAAGCCGCGCAAGCCCATGGCGAAATTGGCCAACCGCTGCGCGCCGAACTGGGCCGTATCGGCCGCGCAGGCGAACAGGCCATGCTCGCCACCACAGGCGGCATCAATACCCATCGCGGCGCAATCTGGGCCCTTGGCCTGCTGGTCGCCGCACAAGCGCTCGATGCCAAGGCCGATCCCCAGGCAGTTGCCGCCCGCGCCGGGCGCATCGCCCTGATCGACGACCCGGCCGCTATCGCACAAGACAGCCACGGCATCCAGGTGCGCCACCGCTACGGCGCCGGGGGGGCCCGCGAACAGGCTCAACAAGGCTTCCCCGCCGTGCTCGAACATGGCCTGCCACAACTGCGCCGCAGCCGTGCCGCGGGCGCCAGCGAAAACCAGGCTCGGCTGGATGCCTTGCTGGCGATCATGGCCGCGCTCAGTGACACCTGTGTGCTCTGGCGCGCCGGCCCGCAAGGGCTGCAAGCCATGCAAGCGGGTGCCCGGGCGGTGCTCGATGCCGGCGGCTGCGCCAGCCTCGATGGCCGCCGTGAGCTGCGCCTGCTGGATGCGCAACTGCTGCAACTGAACGCCTCACCGGGCGGCGCCGCCGATCTGTTGGCCGCCTGCCTGTTCCTCGACAAAGCCGGGAGCCTGTGACATGGAAACCCTGAACTTTCAATTCCCTGCCGCCGAGCCGAGCCGCGGCCGCACCTTGGTCGGCTGCGTCAGCTCCGGCGACCTGGAGGTGCTGATCGAGCCCGGCAGTGCCGGCCGCCTGGAGATCCAGGTGGTCACCTCGGTCAACGGCAGCAGCGCCCGCTGGAGCCAGCTGTTCCAGCGCCTGTTCGTCGGCCGCACGCTACCTGCCGTGAAGATCGACATCCACGACTTCGGCGCCACCCCTGGCGTGGTGCGCCTGCGCCTGGAGCAAGGTTTCGAGGAGATTGCCCATGACTGACACCGCCCGTCTGCTGCAAAGCCGCAGCTTCGTCGAGCTGGGCGCTCGCCAGCGCGCGCGCGCCTTGCTCGACCCTGGCAGCTTCCGCGAACTGCTCGGCCCGTTCGACCGCCTGATGTCGCCATGGCTGCCGCGCCAAGGCATCGTGCCCCAGGCCGATGACGGCGTGGTCATCGCCAAGGGCCGGCTCAATGGCCGCCAAACCGTGCTCGCCGCCATCGAAGGTGCCTTCCAGGGCGGCAGCATGGGCGAAGTGGGTGGCGCCAAGATTGCCGGCGCCCTGGAGCTGGCCATCGAGGACAACCGCAAGGGCATCCCCACCTGCGCCGTACTGTTACTGGAAACCGGCGGCGTACGCCTGCAAGAAGCCAACCTCGGCCTGGCAGCGATCGCCGAGATCCAGGCGGCGATTGTCGAACTGCGCGCCCATCAACCGGTGATCGGCTTGATCGCAGGCTCGGTGGGTTGCTTCGGTGGTATGTCCATCGCGGCCGGGCTGTGCAGCCACCTGCTGGTCACCCGCGAGGCGCGGTTGGGCCTCAATGGCCCGCAAGTGATCGAACAGGAAGCGGGTATTGCTGAGTACGACGCCAAGGACCGCCCGTTCATCTGGAGCCTGACGGGTGGCGAACAACGCCATGCCAGCGGCCTGGTGGACGCTTATGTGGCAGATGACGTCGACCGCATTCGCCAGCAGTTGCTGCACCTGTTGGACACACCTTCGGCCAACCGCGCCGGTCACCACGCCTGGTATCTGCAGCGCCTGGCCAGCCTGGGTACCGACTGCCCGCAACTGGACGCCGCCGCGGTGCGTGCTCTTTACCAAGGAGAAGCCCAATGAACCGTGCCCTGAACTGGCTGCCGGGCCTGGCCGGTGGCGAACCGCTGGCGAGCTATCCCGCCTCGTTGCTTGTGGTCGATGGCGAACTGGACAACCGCCTGGCACGCTTCATTGCCGTGGTGCCGGACGCGCGCAACCCGTTTCCACGGGCGCGTGCGGGCGAAGTCGGCCTGCTGGAAGGCTGGGGCCTGGCCAAGGCCGTGAGCGATGCGGTCGAACTGGACCGCGAGGGCGAGAAGCGCGCCATCATCGCGATCATTGATGTACCGAGCCAGGCCTATGGCCGTCGCGAGGAAGCCCTGGGTATCCACCAGGCATTGGCTGGCGCCGTGCAGGCCTACGCCCAGGCACGCCTGGCGGGGCACCCGGTGATTGGCCTGCTGGTCGGCAAGGCCATGTCCGGTGCCTTCCTGGCCCACGGCTACCAGGCGCAACGGCTGATCGCCCTGGATGACAGCGGGGTGATGGTGCATGCCATGGGCAAGGCGGCAGCAGCGCGCATTACCCTGCGCAGTGTCGAGCAACTGGAGGCGCTGGCCGCCGAGGTGCCGCCGATGGCCTATGACCTTGCCAGCTATGCCTCGCTGGGCTTGCTATGGCGGCGCCTGCAGGTCGCCAGTGCCGAGGCGCCGAGTGCCGCCGACATTGCCCAGGTGCGTGCCTGCCTGGCCGACGCCGTGCGTGATATCGGCCATGCGACTGACCTGGCATCGCGGTTAAACGGTGAGAACCGCAGCGCCTCCCGCGACGTGCGCGCACGCCTGCGCAGCCAGTGGCAGGAGGCTTGAAATGAACCTGCCGCAACCACATGACCTGCTCTGGGGCATGCCCCTGGCCGACCTGCCTGCCGATGCGCCTGCCTGGGCCGTGCAGGCATTGGCCGCCGGGCAGCCGGTGGTGGTGCGGCGTGCGGCCTGTGCCAGTGGCTGGGTGGCGGTGGGTGTTCGTGGGCAGGGGCGTGAGCAGCGCCTGGGTGTGCTGATGCGTGTGCGCGATATCCAGCGGCAACTAAGCCCCGAGGAGCTGCGCGGGACGGGTCAGAGTCCTTGGCCAGCCCTGTGTGCGCTGGCCTCGGTGGCGCCCGTGCTCGATGCCAGCGGGCTGGCCTGGGGGCCGACCGGAGGCGTCGGTTACCAGTTGGCCACCGGCTGCAACGTCGTGCATGGCGCCAGTGACCTTGATCTGCTGGTACGCACACCACAGTTCATGACCCGGGCAAAGGCCCGCGAGCTGCTGCACATCCTCGATTGCGGACCGTGCCGTATCGATGTGCAACTGGAAACGCCAGCGGGCGCCGTCGCCTTGCGCGAGTGGGCGGGTGTTGCCCGCCGGGTATTGCTCAAGTCAGCCCAGGGCGCACGCCTTGTCGCCGACCCATGGAATGCCCTGGAGTGTGCAGCGTGAGCAGCCTGTTCGTTTTCCCCGGTCAGGGTGCGCAACAGGCCGGCATGTTGCAGTGCCTGCCTGAGGACGCCGCGCTGTTACTGGAAGAGGCCAGTGATGTGCTGGGTGAACAGGTCACGGCCCTCGACAGCACGCAGGCGTTGCAATCGACCCGCGCCGTGCAGCTGTGCCTGCTGCTGGCCGGGGTGGCCTGGGCGCGCTGGTTGCTGCAGCACAGCCCGGCGCCGGACTATGTTGCCGGGCTGTCCATCGGTGCCTATCCCGCCGCTGTAACGGCCGGGGCGCTGCAGTTTGCCGATGCGGTGCGCCTGGTGGCCCTGCGTGGCGAGCTGATGCAGCGGGCCTACCCTCAGGGCTACGGCATGACCGCCCTCAGCGGCCTCGACTTGAGCAGTGTCGAAGGCTTGCTGGCCGAGGTGGGCGGTGAGGTGTACCTGGCCAACCTCAACAGCGACAACCAGATCGTCATCGCTGGCAGCGACAGTGCCATGGCCGAGGTCGCTGCCAGGGCTCGCCAACGTGGTCAGGGCGTAGCCCGACGCCTGGCGGTGAGCGTGCCATCCCACTGCGCGTTGCTCGACGGCCCGGCCGCCGAACTGGCAGCTGCCTTTGCCAGCGTCGAGCTGCGTCGCCCGCGCATCACGTACCTGAGCGGTAGCAGTGCGCGGCCGATCTTCGATCCACAACGCCTGCGCGATGACCTGGCCGGCAACATGGCCCGGCTGGTCGACTGGCGTGCTACGTTGCGCAACGCCTATGAACGCGGCGTGCGCCTGCAGGTGGAGATGCCGCCGGGCAGCGTGCTCAGCGGCCTGGCCCGCCCGATGTTCGAACAGGGCAGGGTGGTTGCCCTCGACGCCACCCGTTGGGATACCGTCGACGCGCTGTTGCGCCAGGAGGTGGCCGACAACCGATGACGGCGCTGTAACTCGAAGAACAACAACAAGCAACTTCGACTCAAGCTGAGGACAACAACAATGATCATCTATGGTGTGGCTCTGCTGGCGGTATGCACGCTGGCTGGCGTTATCGTCGGCGACTTCCTGGGCGTGCTGCTGGGCGTCAAATCCAATGTGGGCGGGGTCGGCATCGCCATGATCCTGCTGATCTGCGCGCGGCTGTACATGCACCGCAATGGCGGCATGAGCAAGGAGTGCGAGTTCGGTGTCGGCTTCTGGGGCGCCCTGTACATCCCGGTGGTGGTGGCCATGGCCGCCCAGCAGAACGTGGTTACCGCCCTGCACGGCGGGCCGGTGGCGCTGCTGGCGGCGATCGGTGCGGTGCTGGTGTGCGGGCTGACCATTGCCGTGATCAGCCGCAGCCATCGCGGCGAACCCTTGCCGGCGCCTGAAGCGCCTGAAATTGCAAATGCGCAGGTCGCCCCTGCCGGAGGGCGCTGATCATGTGGCCGATCATTGACAATGCCCTGGAGCACAACGGCCTGATCACTGCCTTTGCGGTGGTTGGCGGGATCATGTGGCTGTCGGTGCTGCTGTCGAAGTACCTGACGTTTGGCCGGGTGCATGGCTCGGCAATCGCCATCGTCATCGGCCTGGTGCTGGCCTGGGTTGGCGGTACCCTGACCGGCGGTCAGAAAGGCCTGGCCGACATGGCGCTGTTTTCCGGCATCGGCCTGATGGGCGGGGCCATGCTGCGCGACTTCGCCATCGTTGCCACGGCCTTCGAGGTGCAGGCCACCGAGGCGCGCAAGGCCGGGTTGATTGGTGCGGTGTCGTTGCTGCTGGGTACGGTGCTGCCATTTATCGTGGGTTGCGCGGTGGCCTATGCCTTTGGCTACCGGGATGCGGTGAGCATGACCACCATCGGCGCCGGGGCGGTGACCTATATCGTCGGGCCGGTGACCGGGGCGGCGCTGGGGGCGAGTTCGGATGTGGTGGCGCTGTCGATTGCCACCGGGTTGATCAAGGCGATCCTGGTGATGGTGTTCACGCCGGTGTCGGCGCGGTTGCTGGCGCTGGACAACCCGCGCTCGGCGATGGTGTTTGGTGGGTTGGCGGGGACTGTGTCGGGGGTGACTGCCGGGTTGGCGGCTACGGATCGTCGGCTGGTGCCTTACGGTGCACTGACCGCTACTTTCCATACTGGGTTGGGGTGTCTCATGGGACCTTCAGTGCTGTATTTCTGTGTCAGGGGATTGGTTGGCTAGTACTGGCCTCTTCGCGGCTAAAACCGCTCCAACAGGTATCGCGTTGCCCTCGGTGCAGAGGCTATCCCTGCAGGAGCGGCCTTAGCCGCGAATGGCCCAGCTCAATTGTCCCGGCTGTACATCCGGCATTCAGCCAGCAACGCCAACAAATTCGGCTCCCGCTCCCGGGACTTGAGAAACACCACCCCGATATGCTGCTGCAACCGGTACCGCGCCTGCAGCGCAATCAGCTTCACGCGGTTCTCGTATACCGCTGCGATGCGCCCTGGCAGCAGGGCGAACCCGACGCCCGAACTGACCATGCTCAGCAGGGTGAAGATGTCATTCACCTGCATCGCTACCTTCGGCTCGAACCCCGCCTGCTGGAACACCCGGGTGCCATCGCGGTGAGTGGCGAAACCCTGGGTCAGGGTGATGAAGGTGGAGTCGGCCAGGTCCGCCAGGTCCACTTCCTGTTGCTCGGCGAACGGTGAATCGGTGGGCACGGCGAGGAAGATATCGTCGGAGAACAGTGGCAACTGTTCGCAGGCCGGGTCTGCTGCGCTTTCGTCCAGTGACACCAGAATGGCTTCCAGCTCGTGGTTCTTCAGGCGTTGCAACAAGTCGACGTTCGAGCCCAGGGTCAGGTCGATGTTCAGCTCGCTGCGCCGCAGTTTCAGGCCCATCACCAGCTTCGGCACGGTCTTGACGGTCAGCGAGTACAGCGCGCCGAGGCGGAAGCGCTCGGCATAGAAACCGGCGGCCTCACGGGTCTGGCGGACCATCTGTTCGGCGTCCTGGATCAGTTGGCGGGCTTTCTTCTCCAGCACATAGGCGCTTTCCAGCGGAATCAGCTGGCGGCCTTCGTGCTTGAACAGCGGGCAGCGCAACGCGCTTTCCAGGGAGTGGATGGCGCGGTGCACGCTGACCGCGCTGGTGGACAGCTCGGCGGCGGCGCGGCCGAGGTTGCCACTGCGCATGAAGGCGAGGAAGGTCTCGAGCTTTTTCAGGGTCAGTTCTTCGTCGATCAGCATGCACGCGCGCCAGGATGAAGGGGGCCGCTGATCATGCCACAGCCGCAAGCCTCATGGCGGCGTCAGGTTGCCAGGCAGCAAGCGTGCCCGGCGCAGTTGCGCAAGGTTGCGCGAGCCGGTACAGAAGCAGGCGATGCGCAACTGGCGCAGCACGATCTCGAAATGTTCCACCACGGCCTGGGTCGAGACCACGGCGGCACTGAGGACATTGGCAGCCTGGCCTACCAGGTCGGCGCCGAGGCGGATGGCCTTGGCGGCATCGACGCCGTTGGCCACGCCACCGGAGGCGATCAGGCCGATTTCCGGCACGGCGCGGCGCACCGCCAGCAGGCAGTGCGCGGTCGGGATGCCCCAGTCGGCAAACGCCAGGGCGACCTCGCGCTCAGCGGCATTGCCGGCACGTTCGGCCTCCACGGCTGCCCAACTGGTTCCGCCGGCACCGGCCACGTCGACCATGGCAACGCCTGCATCGCAGAGCAGGCGCGCCACCCGGGGGGAAATGCCTGCACCGACTTCCTTGACGATCACCGGCGTTGGCAACTGGCGGGTCAGGGTTTCGATGCGTTGCAGCACTCCGCGCCAGTCACGGTCGCCCTCTGGCTGTACGGCTTCCTGCAGGGGGTTCAGGTGAATGATCAGGGCATTGGCCTGCAAGGTGTCGACGGCGCGGCGTGCCAGGTCCAGGCCGTCGGCCTCACGCAGCTGGGCAGCGCCGAGGTTGGCCAGTAGCGGCACATCGGGTGCCAGGTGGCGCAGCTCGCCGGTCAGGCCCTGGTCCTGGCCACTGCGCAGGCTGACGCGCTGCGAGCCAACGCCCATGGCGATGCCCAGTGCCTGGGCGGCTTCGGCGAGATGGTGATTGATGAAGCGCGCACGTTCGGCACCGCCGGTCATGGAACTGATCAACAGCGGGGCGCCTAGTGCACAGCCGAACAGCTCGGTGCTCAGGTCGACGTCGTCCAGGGCCATTTCCGGCAATGCGCAATGTTCGAAGCGCACTGACGACCAGCCGGGGTCTGCGCCAAGGGGATTGTTGCCGGCGGCCAGGACGATATCCAGGTGATCGTCCTTGCGTTGGCTCAGTGGGTTTTTCTTCATGCCGGCTCCAATTTGAAGGGGCAGCAATTGTACAACGCTGTTCGTCTTGTATAGGCAGCAGCGCGTGTTGACGGTTCCTTTGAGCGCTGGGGGCGGCGCTCGATCAGGTAGGCGCCGAAATACTATCGGCGAACACCTGCCAGCCTCACCCATTCACGCCTGCCTCACCCCGAAGGGTGATGGCCTGCACCACGGCCCCATGCAAGAATCCCAACCACAACAACCCCGGCATGGGACCACGACAATGAGCAAAGACCGGCTGAAATCGCCCGACTGGTACGTGCAGATGGCCCGTGTCGTCGACGCCCAGGGCTCGCCGGGCTTCGTCGAGGCACTGTTCGCTGCGCTCAAGCTGATTGCCCCGTGCCAGGCCATCACCGTGTTCCTCTACCCGCGCAAAGGCCTGCCCTCGGCATTGTTCGAAAAGGACGAGGAAGGTCCGTGGCTACCGGAAGGCAACATCCACAAGTACCTCGAAGGCTACTACTTGCTGTGCCCGTTCTACCGGGCCTGCATGGACGGCATCGGCCCCGGTTGCTACCGCCTCAGTGACGTCGCCCCTGACCACTTCAAGCGCAGCGAGTACTACCTGGCGTTCTACCAGCACGCCCACCTGGAAGACGAACTCAACTTCATCGTCCCCCTCGACGAGCACCTGACCATCGCCGTGGCCCTGGCCAGCACCCGCCGCCTGGACCGCCAGCAGGTCAATGACCTCAAGTGCGTGGCGCCGTGGGTCGTGGCAACGGTGCGGCGGCAGTGGAGCCACCTCGATGTCGACGCCTTGGGCGGGCGTTTCGAGAGCGCCTTGGGCCGGCAGATCAACGCCGCGCTGAACAACTTCGGCTGCTCGCTGCTCACCGAACGCGAGTGCCGCATCGCCCAGTACCTGCTGCGCGGCCACTCGACCCGGTCCCTGGCCGAGCGCCTGGGGATCAGCGAGGACACGGTGAAGACCCACCGCAAGAACCTCTACACCAAGCTCGATATCGCCAAGCAGTCCGAGCTGTTTTCGCTGTTCATCGACTCGCTGGCCCAGGCCCAGGAGGGCCTGAGCAAGGATCCGCTGGAAAGCTACCTGCGAAGGCGCTGAACGCGCCGTTTCACCCCACCCGATTTTTACTGTCAGCGGTCTGGCAGGGCCAACTGCACGCCGCGTCTTACCCTGGAGAACAACAATGAACGCACCGTTCCAAGCCAAGCTGCACGCCCAGCGCGATACCCGTGACTACCAGGCCGGCGACGCCGCCCACCACATCCACGCGTTCCTCGACCAGAAGGCGCTGAACGCCGAGGGGCCGCGGGTGATGGTCGGCGGCGAGCGCCTGCACCTGTGGGACAGCGACGGCAAGCGCTACCTGGACGGCATGTCGGGCCTGTGGTGCACCCAGCTCGGCTATGGCCGCAAGGACCTCACCGCCGCTGCCGCCGCGCAGATGGACCAGCTGGCCTACTACAACATGTTCTTCCACACCACCCACCCGGCGGTGATCGAGCTGTCCGAGCTGCTGTTCAGCCTGCTGCCGGGCCACTACAGCCACGCCATCTACACCAACTCCGGGTCCGAGGCCAACGAGGTGCTGATCCGCACCGTGCGTCGTTACTGGCAGGTGGTCGGCCAGCCGAGCAAGAAGATCATGATCGGCCGCTGGAACGGTTACCACGGCTCGACCCTGGCCGCCACCGCGCTGGGCGGCATGAAGTTCATGCACGAAATGGGTGGCATGATCCCGGATGTCGCGCACATCGACGAGCCGTACTGGTATGCCGCCGGTGGTGACCTGACCCCGGCCGAGTTCGGTCGCCGCTGCGCCCTGCAACTGGAAGAGAAGATTCTGGAACTGGGCGCCGAGAACGTCGCCGGCTTCATCGCCGAGCCGTTCCAGGGCGCCGGCGGCATGATCTTCCCGCCGGAAAGCTACTGGCCGGAAATCCAGCGCATCTGCCGCCAGTACGATGTGCTGCTGTGCGCCGACGAAGTCATCGGTGGCTTTGGCCGCACCGGTGAGTGGTTTGCTCACGAATACTTCGGCTTCGAGCCGGACACCTTGTCGATTGCCAAGGGCCTGACTTCGGGTTACGTGCCGATGGGTGGCCTGGTGTTGAGCAAGCGCATTGCCGAGGCATTGGTCGAGCGTGGCGGCGTGTTCGCCCATGGCCTGACCTATTCCGGGCACCCGGTGGCGGCGGCGGTGGCCATTGCCAACCTCAAGGCGCTGCGCGATGAAGGCATCGTGCGCCAGGTCAAGGAAGACACCGGGCCGTACCTGCAGCGCATCCTGCGCGAGGTGTTCGCCAACCATCCGCTGATTGGCCAGGTGCAAGGTGCAGGCCTGGTGGCGGCGCTGCAATTTGCCGAGGACAAGGGCAGCCGCAAGCGTTATGCCAATGAGAACGACCTGGCCTGGCAGTGCCGTACTTATGGCTTCGAGGAAGGGGTGATCATCCGTTCGACCTTGGGCCGGATGATCATGGCGCCGGCGTTGGTGGCCAACCACAGCGAGCTGGACGAGTTGGTGGAGAAGACCCGGATCGCGGTGGATCGGACCGCGCGCGGGTTGGGCATTCTGTAAGTATCAAAAAGCGGGGCTGCAAAGCAGCCCCCATGTCTTCAATGCATCCCGCGTGGAATGGTCTTGAGCAGGTCTTCCGGGCTGATGTGCCCCACCACCTGGGCCACCGCGCTACCTGGGCTCGGCAGGTCGATGATGTGGTTTTTCATCTTGCCGATCACATGCATCTCGCACGGCTTGCAGTCGAACTTCAGGGTCAGCACTTCATCGCCCTGGATCAACTGCATCGGCGCTACCTTGGTACGCACGCCGGTGACGCCCTTGGCCTGCTTGGGGCACAGGTTGAACGAGAAGCGCAGGCAGTGCTTGGTGATCATCACCGGCACTTCGCCGTGTTCTTCATGGGCTTCGTACGCCGCGTCGATCAGCTGCACGCCATGGCGGTGATAGAAGTCACGGGCCTTCTGGTTGTAGACGTTGGCCAGGAACGACAGGTGCGACTCCGGGTACACCGGTGGCGGTGAGGTCTCGGCCTTGCGCCCGCCACGTGGGTGCGCCTTCACCCGGGCCTCGGTCAGCGCCTCGATGGCTTCACGGCGCAGGGCCTTGAGCTGCGAGTTGGGGATGAAGAACGCCTGCGGCGCATCCAGTTCGATGCGGTTGGCGTGGTACATCGTGGTGCCCAGCTGGCCGAGCAGGTCGTGCAACTGGTCCAGGGCCTGCTGCGGCTTGTTGGCAGCACCAAACGGGCCATCCAGCGCCACTTGCACGCTGACGCCTTCTTCACTGCTGACGGTCAGCATCAGCCGCTGCTCGCGCAGCACCGCGTGCCATTCCACGCCAACCCGGCGCTCGGCCGAGGTGCGTAGCAGGGCCTGCTGCCAGTTGTGGTCGAGGTTACGCGACAGCGGGTGGTTCGGCCGCAGCTTGTGCAGGCCTTCCGGCATCTCGTTAGGCTCGACGCGATAGCGGTAGCGCTTGTGGCCGTCTTCCTCGAACTCGCCACGCGGCTCGGCGATGTTGGCGCGGAAGCCCACCACCTCGCGCTTGACCAGCACGTTGAGGCCATCGCCGTTGGTCAGCGGCACGTCGGTGACCACCTGCAGGTCACGCTTGCCGACTTTCTCCACCACGCCGACCGCAAGGCCGGTGAAGGTTGGCGAATCGAAGGCACCGATGTCGACCTTGCGCTCGGTGACGAAGTAGTCGGTGCTGCCGCGATGGAAGGTCTTGTCCGGGTCGGGCAGGAAGAAGTGCTCGGTACGGCCGCTGGAGGCGCGGGCCAGTTCCGGGCGGCCTTCGAGGATGGCGTCGAGTTGCTTGCGGTAGTGGGCGGTGATGTTCTTCACATAGCCCATGTCCTTGTAACGGCCTTCGATCTTGAACGAGCGCACGCCGGCATCGACCAGGTCGGCCAGGTTGGCGGTCTGGTTGTTGTCCTTCATCGACAGCAGATGCTTCTCGAACGCCACCACGCGACCCTGGTCGTCCTTCAGGGTATATGGCAGGCGGCAAGCCTGGGAACAGTCACCCCGGTTGGCGCTGCGCCCGGTCTGGGCGTGGGAGATGTTGCACTGGCCGGAGAAGGCCACGCACAGCGCACCGTGGATGAAAAACTCGATGGCCGCGTCGGTTTCGCTGGCGATGGTGCGGATCTGCTGCAGGTTCAGCTCGCGGGCCAGTACCAGCTGGGAGAAACCGGCCTGGTCGAGGAACTTGGCCCGCTCCAGGGTGCGGATGTCGGTCTGGGTGCTGGCATGCAGCTCGATCGGCGGGATATCCAGCTCCATCACCCCCAGGTCCTGGACGATCAGCGCGTCGACGCCAGCATCGTAGAGCTGGTGGATCAGCTTGCGTGCAGGTTCCAGCTCGTTGTCGTGGAGGATGGTGTTGATGGTGGTGAACACGCGTGCATGGTAGCGGTGGGCGAACTCGACCAGTTCGGCGATATCGCTGACTTCGTTGCAGGCGTTGTGGCGCGCGCCGAAGCTCGGGCCGCCGATATAGATGGCATCAGCGCCGTGCAGGATCGCCTCACGGGCGATGGCCACGTCACGGGCAGGGCTGAGCAGTTCCAGGTGGTTCTTGGGAAGGGACATGTCGTTATAGGTTCGGGCTGTCACGGTTTAGGGCGGCATTGTAGCGATGAAATGGGTTGGAGGCATCTTTAGCTGCCGGAAGGGTAGAAAGTGCTCAGCGCAAGCAGCGGCACCTTGGCCGCTGCTGCTGGAGCTTCACATCAATTGGAAACCGTGGGCCAGCGGATCTCGGTCATCGACCAGGATATTGTTATGGCCGATGACGCGTGCCCAGCCAGCAACACTCGGCATGATTGCTGAGTGGCTACCGACCTTGGCTGCTGCCTCAACGCGGCAGTCGAACAGCGTGCCGATAATGCTCTCGTGAACGAAGGCATCGCCGACCGACAGGCGCCCCTTTGCGACCAACTGCGCCATGCGCGCAGAGGAGCCGGTACCGCATGGCGAGCGGTCGATGGCTTTTTCACCGTAGAACACGGCGTTCCGGGCGTTTGCCCGTGGGTGGCGCGGCGTGTCCGTCCACATGACGTGGCTGACGCCTTTGATGCGCTTGTCCTCGGGGTGCACGGGTGCCAGTGCCTCTTCAGCAGCGCGGCGAACCAGCGGGCTCAATCGCACGATGTCGCGAGCGGACATCGAGTCCAGGCCTTTCCAGTGCTCTTGTGGCTCGATGATCACGTAGTAGTTACCGCCGTAGGACAGGTCGACAGTGATCTTGCCGAGCTCTGGTACTTCGATCTCGACGTCTGCTGCGTGCAGGTAGCTGGCTACGTTGTAGAGCCGCACCTGCTCGATGTACTGACCATCACGCTTGTACTCGATTGCCACGCGACCTGCAGGCGCTTCGATGGCCAGTTTGCCCTCGACCTTCGGTACCACCAGGCCTTCTTCCAGGGCAGCGGTAACGGTGCCGATGGTGCCGTGACCACACATCGGCAGGCACCCGCTGACTTCGATGAAGAGTACGCCGATATCGCAGTCGTCACGGGAGGAGGGGTACAGGATGGTGCCGGACATGACGTCGTGGCCGCGTGGCTCAAACATCAAGGCCTGGCGAACCCAGTCGTACTCGCGCTGGAAGATTTCTCGCTTCTCAGCCATGGGTACGTTAGGGAGCTGTGGGGCACCGCCGGCAACTACTCGAACGGGGTTGCCGCAGGTATGTGCGTCGACGCAGAAGAACGTATTGCGAGCCATGAATCGTTGCCTCTTGTTGTTGCTTAGTTGAACCGTTCGACAGAGAAGGGTGCGAGATCGATCGGTGGCGTTGCACCCATCGCCAAGTCTGTGGCCAGGCGCCCGGTAGTGGCTGCCTGGGTGAGGCCCAGGTGGCCATGGCCAAAGGCGTAGATGACGTTGGGGTGTCGCCTGCTGCGCCCGATGACAGGCAGGCTGTCCGGGGTGGTAGGGCGATGGCCTGCCCACGGTTTACCGCCTTGAGCGTTGAGGTTAGGCAGGTAGATGGATGCCAGCTTCACCAGGGCTTCCGAGCGTTTGAAGTTGGCCACGGCGTCGAGGCCCCCGAACTCTGCCGCGCCGCCGATTCGAAGGCCGCAGGTCAGCGGTGTCGCCACGAAATGACGCTCCGCGAAAATGACCTCGCGAGAGAGTTGAACACCTGGCTCAGCGATCGTGGTGTTGTAGCCGCGCTCACTTTCCATCAGCACTCGGTCGCCCAGCTTTTGGGCCAGAAGTCCTGACCAGGCTCCTGCTGCGATCACGACCTGGTCGGCTGTGAGGGGCTGACCGTCTCGCAGTTTCACGTCCACTTCCAGGCCGCTGTACGGGTTCACCTCGACAACGTCGCCTTTGATGATGGTAAGGCCACGAGATACGAGTGAAGCGCGGAGCAATTCGACGAAACACTTCGGGTCGTTGATGTGCGACCACTGAGGCGTGAAGACCCCGTATTTCACGTTTTCACTTAGCGCAGGCTCAAGCTCACGGGTTTCTTCGGCGTTCAAGTATTGAACCTCGACACCGAGGTTGGCCTTCAGCTTCCAGCTGTCAGCGTCGGCATTCAGCCCCTTTTTCGTCTCGTAAACCGTCAATGCACCTTGGCGATGAAGCTCGCCGGCCATGCCGTTGACTTCGAGCATCGGCAGCAGGTCGTCATACACCCGCTGGTTGATGGAAGCCAAAGCAGAGGCAATGCGGGTCATTTCCTGGTGAGTGCCGACTTTCGAGAAGTGCAGGAACCAAGGAATCATTTTGGCGGTATGGCCAGGACGCAAAGCGAGCGGTCCCAGTGGATCCATTATCCACCCTGGGATCTTCCACAACATCCCTGGCACTGATGCTGGGATCATCTCTGTAACCGCGATACCGCCTGCGTTTCCGTAAGAGGCCTTATCACCCTCAGGGTCTTTGTCGACGAGCGTAACGCGCGCCCCGCTCTGGAGCAAATGATGGGCTGTTGAGAGCCCTACGACACCAGCGCCGATCACCAGCACGTGCTTCATGGTTAATTAACCTCTTATTTTTCAATCCTTTACTGCATTTTTTGGCTTTGCCTGGAGATCAGGTTCATGCCCTTGCTTGACAACTGTAGATTGGATACAGAGAATCCTGATGTCAATTGCTTTCTCGCTCCACCTACTCAAGAACAAAGGGCTGCCCGACACAGCTGGCGGCACAGGCTCTGTCATGCCCGAACTGCTTTCGAAATCATCAAGACCTGCCTAATAAATACAATGAAGGTGTGCTTATGGAATTCTTAGTGGTAATCAATGAGTGGCTATGGAATCCACTCATCGTTGTCATCCTCGGTTTCGCGTTGTTTCTCACGGTCAAAACGCGATGCCTTCAACTTCGTCGGTTACCTGACATGCTTAAGCTGCTGGTAGCGGATAACTCGGGGCACTCGGGGATCTCCTCTTTTCAGGCATTCACGCTGACGCTGTCCAGCCGGGTTGGGGTGGGGACGGTTGCAGGTGTGGCCACTGCCGTTGCTGCCGGTGGCCCTGGCGCCCTGTTCTGGATGTGTGTGATGGCCTTCCTTGGTGGTGCCACGGCCTATGTCGAGTCCACGCTGGCTCAGGTCTACAAGAGCAAGGTCAACGGTCGCTATCGCGGCGGCATCCCCTACTACATAGAAAAGGGGATGGGCCGGAAGGGCCTGGCGGTGGTGGCTGCCATCTTTGCCATGACGCTGTACTCGATGATTGCGCCATGCATCCAGTCCAACAACATCGCAAACAGCTTCCATAGCGCCTTCGGTGTCGATCCCGTGTACAGCGCCTCTGTCGCCGCCGCTGTGTTGGCCTTCATCATCTTTGGCAACCCTAAGCGCCTGATCAGCTACGTCGAGCGTGTTGTTCCGCTGGTTGCGACGGCCTATGTCGTGATGGCGATCGTTATCCTGATCATGAACGCAACTGCAGTGCCAGGCGCGTTGAAGCTGATCGTCAGCAGTGCCTTGGGGTTGGATTCCATGTTTGGCGGCATGATGGGTGCGGCAATCGCCTGGGGCGTGCGCCGAGCGCTGTTCTGCAACGTGGCCGGGGTCGGTGAAGGTACGTTCGGGGCTGCTGCTGCCGAGGTCTCACACCCCGCCAAGCAGGGCCTGGTGCAGTGTTTTTCCATCTATGTCGATACCATGATCGTGTGCATGGCGACCGGCCTGATGATCGTGGTGACCAACAGCTATAACGTCATCGACTCCGCCGGCAATGTCATCATCAAGTACCTCTCGGTCGAAGCCGGGCCTGCCTTCACCCAGGCGGCAATCGATTCGACATTCCCAGGTTTTGGTGGCGCCTTCGTAGCGGTCTCGATCTCGTTCTTCGCGTTCTCGACGCTGGTGGCGTTCTTCTTTATCTGCGAGAGCAACCTGCTGTATCTGCAGCGTGGGAAAGGGCGTATGGCACCAGTGCTGCTGCGCTTTGCCATGGTCGGCATGGTGTTTTTCGGCGCAGTGAACCCGGCCTCGCTTATCTGGGCTATCGGCGATATCGGCTATGCCTCTCTCGCCTGGCTCAATTTCATCTGCTTGCTCTTCCTCGCCAAGCCGGCGCTTGCGTGTCTGCGGGACTATGACGAGCAGCGGAAGAAGGGGATTGATCCGGTGTTTGACCCGCTGAAACTTGGCATCAAGAACGCCGAATACTGGCTTCCTGGCCGTGAGAGGCCCGCGGAGCAGCACGTTGATGTTGAGCCTGGTTTGAGCCTGCGCCCGACATCCGTTTGAGGGTCACCATCAGCAGGCCGCCACAAGCGGCCTGTGTCCACCACCCTGTGGCTTTCTCATGCCTGCGTATGGCTAGGCGCTGGTCATGCCATTTTGCTTGAGTGCATCACGCAGTTGACGGCCAGCATCAAGGATGTGCTTCCTCAGGTAGACCACTGCACGTTCGACATCCCTGGCTTCGCACAGTCTCAGAATTTCGCGGTGATCAACTTCTGCATCCTCAATGGCATCCGTCAGCAGCAATTGGAGCCTGACGTAGCGCTCGGTCTGCAGGTTGATACCCTGCGCGACGGCCAGTGTCTGAACGCGATTGGCTCCGGCATACAGGCTCTTGTGGAACTCCCAGTTGAGCGTTCCCCAACTGGAAGTGTCCCGGCGGTGGTAGGCCTCTTCCAGCCGCGGCAGGATCTCCCGCGCCACCGCGAGTTGCTCGTCGCTGATTGCCGGGATGGAGCGCTCGAGCAGTTCGCATTCAAGCAATGCGCGAAGATCGAAAAGTTCGGAAATCTGCTCCTCAGGTATAGAGGTAACGACCGCGCCTTTGTGTATCTGGAAGGCGATCAGCCCAGCAGCTTCCAGCTGACGGAACGCTTCACGAACAGGCATCCGGCTCACGCCATATTCGGCGGCGATGGCCTCCTGGATGAGAGGTTCTCCCCCCTTGAACTCACCGTTAAGGATGCGTTCGCGCAATGACTCCGCCAACGTCTCAGGGATGCTCTGGCGTTTGATTTTATGCCCCGCGCTCACCTTTTCTCTCCGATCAATCAGGCTTGTACTTATGGATCCAGTATTTGTGAGCCGCCAGGCCACAGGAACCGGCTCAACCTTACCCTAACACGGCGGAAAATAAAATCTAGCGCCTTGGATTGTTTATTTGTAGATTGGATACAGTACACAACCACAACAAAACCTATCGAGGTATTGAGCAATGGCAATCTGGAAAGGCGTCTTCCCTGCGGTAACCACCAAGCTGACTCAGGACGGTCAGGTTGATATCGCCGCTACCGAGCAAAGCATCGAGCGCCTGATCGCCAATGGCGTGAGCGGTGTGATCGTCCTGCCGATGCTGGGCGAGAACGCTTCGATGTCGCTTGAAGAACGCGAGCAAATCATCCGCGCCGCGGTCGAAACCGCCGCTGGCCGGGTACCGGTTCTGTCCGGCCTTGCGGAAATCACCCTGGAAAACGCGAAGAAGAACGCCGCCCTGTATGAGCGCTTCGGCGCTCAGGGCCTGATGGTCTTCCCAAGCCTGGGCTACAAGACCGACCCTCGCGAAACCGCCCACTGGTACAAAGAAATCGCCAGCGCCTCCAAGCTGCCGATCATGATCTACAACAACCCGATCGCTTACGGCGTTGACGTCACCGTCGACATCCTGCGCGAGCTGGTAGACACCCCGGAAATCGTCTGTATCAAGGAAGAAACCGGCGACATCCGCCGCGTGACCGACATGTACAACGCCTTCGGCGACCGCTTCAGCATCTTCTGCGGCGTTGACGACCTGATCGTTGAAAGCAGCTCTCTGGGCGTGACCGGCTGGGTTTCGGGCATGACCAACGTCTGGCCAGCCGAGTGCGTGAAGATCTTCGGCCTGTGCGCTGAAAACCAATACCCAGAGGCCCTGAAGCTGTACCGCCTGCTGACTCCATCCTTCCACCTCGACACCCACGTCAAGCTGGTTCAGTACATCAAGCTCGCCGAGCACCTGGTGTATGGCGCTCCAGAGTGGACTCGTGCTCCACGTCTGTCGCTGGTGGGGGCTGAGCGTGAAATGGTCATCACCACCATCCAGGCTGCTATCGAAGGCCTTGAGAAATTGAAGTGATGCGCCAATCCGCCGGATGAGGCTATCCGGTAGGCGAAAGAGGGTGCCCCTGTGCAGGGCACCCTTTTCCAATCAGCCAATAACGAGGTACTCCATGGCGTTGTCGGGACAAAATTTGATTGGCCAGCAGGCTGTAACAGGGCAGAACGGTCAGATCTGGGGCATCAATGCCGCTACGGGTGACAAGTTGGAGCCAGCCTATGGCGGAGCTACCCTGGATGACCTGGAGCTTGCTTGCAAGCTGGCAAACAGCGCGTTCAACGAGTACCGCGAGACGTCCGCCGATGTCCGCGCGCGCTTTCTGGAGAGCATCGCGCAGAACATCCTCGATATCGGCGATGAACTGGTCGAGCGCTGCATGACCGAGACCGGGCTGCCTCGCGCTCGCATCGAGGGTGAGCGTGGTCGCACCGTTGGCCAGCTTCGTATGTTTGCTGCCGTGGTACGTAGCGGTGATTACCTGGACGCTCGCATCGATCCAGCACAACCAGGGCGCAAGCCGCTGCCACGGGTCGATCTGCGACTACGCAATATCGCCGTTGGCCCGGTTGCAGTGTTCGGTGCTTCGAACTTTCCGCTAGCATTCTCGGTTGCTGGTGGTGACACCGCTTCGGCACTGGCTGCTGGGTGCCCGGTGATCGTCAAGGCTCACTCCGCACATCCCGGCACGTCCGAACGGGTGGGCCGCGCCATTCAACAGGCGGTGAAGGCTGCAGGTCTGCCAGAAGGCACCTTCTCGCTGTTGTTCGACTCGGGCCGCAATATAGGCCAGGGTTTGGTTGCGGACAAACGCATCAAGGCTGTCGGCTTCACCGGCTCGCGTACTGGCGGTACCGCGCTGATGCACATCGCAGCCAACCGTCCAGAGCCTATCCCGGTATACGCCGAAATGAGTTCGATCAATCCGGTGCTTCTGTTGCCCAAGGCTCTCGAAGAGCGTGCCGAGAAAATCGGTCAGGCGTTTATCACGTCGCTGGGCATGGGCGCCGGCCAATTCTGCACAAGCCCGGGCCTGATCCTGGCAGTGGATAGTCAAGGGTTGCACAGGTTCATCGAGAGTTCGGCCCAAGCCCTCTCTAACAGCCAGGCCCAGACCATGCTGACGCCTGGCATTCACAAGAGCTATTGCCAAGGCGTTGATGCGTTCAAGCGTCATCCCAAGGTTTCTCAGATCGGAGAGGGGCAGGCCGGCGGGATCCACCAAGGCCAGGCAGCACTCTTCAGCGTAGCTGGAGCTGACTTCCTGAACGACGAAGCGCTGCATGCAGAAGTCTTCGGCTCATCGTCACTGGTGGTTCGCTGCGATTCGCACGCACAGCTTCAGGAAATCGTGGCGTCGCTGGAGGGTCAACTGACGGCCTCCGTTCACCTGGCCGATGGCGATCGCGAACTGGTGCGCCAATTGCTGCCAACGCTGGAGCTCAAGGCCGGGCGTATCCTCGTCAACGGGTTCGGTACTGGCGTAGAGGTAGGCCATGCCATGGTACACGGTGGCCCTTTCCCTTCGACTTCTGATCCCCGGGCAACCTCGGTGGGCAGCCTGGCTATCGCGCGTTTCCTTCGTCCTGTGTCGTATCAGGATCTGCCGCAGGAGCTGCTGCCAGAGGCGCTCCAGGACGCCAATCCGGCGGGCGTGCCGCAACGTATCAACGGCCGCCTGATATCCGCATGAGTGAGTGGGGCTTGTTGATGCTGGCGGGCCCCACCCGCTAACGCCTCTGGTGCTCGCTTCGTGAGCAAAATCCTGCTTCGGCGCGGAGTGGGTGAACAGGGTTTAGAACTGGTACTCCAGCCCGGCCCCGGCATACCAGGACCGGCCCGGCGCCGCCTCGTAATACCGGCCATTGCCATCACCGACAATCACCGACCCCACATATTGCCGGTCTAGCAGGTTATCGAGCCGCACCAGTTGGTGGAACGTCCACGGCCCGACCTGCTGCTGGAACTGCGTGCGCCAGTTGAACACTGCATACCCCGGCGCCGCATGCTGGTCGTTGGTGTCCTCGACATACACCTTGCTCCGGTACTGCCCCTCCAGCCCCATGCTGATGCCGTCACGCGGCTTCCACACCAGCTCGCCGAACAGGCTGCTGCGCGGCACGCCGGGCAGCTGGTTGCCTTTGTCGATGGTCGTGGTGCCCTGGGTGAAGGCCTCGTCATAGGTGGCATCGAGCAGGGTGTAGGCCAGGTTGGCCTGCCACTGTGCGTTCAGTTCACGCTGCACGCTCAGCTCGAAGCCGCGGCGCAGGGTCTTGCCGGCGTTGCGGTAGCTGGTACGGCCATCGGTCGAGGCGGCAACCACGATTTCGTCCTGGGTGCGGATCTCGAAGACCGCCGCGTTGATCCGCGTGCGTGAGTCCGGGCGCATCTTCAGGCCCAGTTCGTACTGCGTGCTGGTGGCCGGTTTCAGGCCGAAGTTGAAGCCTTCCAGGGCTCCTGGTGCGTAGGCCATCTCGGCCTGGGTCGGCGTCTCGAAGGCCTTGCCGGCGCTGATGTAGCCATGCAACTCGGGGGTGAAGGCGTACATCACCGACAGGGTCGGCGTGGTGCGCTGGTATTTCTTCGAGCCACTGGCATCGCCATTGGCCAGGAAGTGGTCGTCCACCTCCATCTCCATGCTGCTGTGACGCAGGCCGGCATCCACGGTCCAGCGGTCCAGTTCCCAGTGAGCCTGCAGGTACGGGTCGAGGCTGGTAGCGGTGTCCTTTTCGTCACGGCGCAGCTCGCCCTTGACGCCCAGGGTGTCGCCGCTGAAGTTCTGGAAACCACGGCGGTCGTCGCGGCTGCGGTCGTAGTCGGCGCCGAACGTCAGGGTCAGGTTGCCGGGGGCGGCGCTGATCGGCTGGATCCAGCGCAGGGTGCCGCCATGGAATTCGCGGTCGAAGTCGACCACGCCGCCGCCGCGGTTGTTCGCCGGCGTGCCCTTGGGGATCGACAGGTACTGGATCACGCTGCGCTTGCCGCCATACAGGTTGAACTGCAGGGTCGCCTCGCCAAAGTAGCGCTCGTAGTTCATGCCCACCTGCTGGTGGTGGATACTCTTGCGCGTGTCGTATTCCTCGGCGCGTGCTGCCACCGAGCGTGGGTCGTGCTTGTAGGCGTCCCAGGTCTGCCCCAGTGGGTCTTCGGTGCCGTTCTGCTCCAGGGTACTGAAGATCAGCGCCAGGCGGCTGTCTTCATCGGGCTTGACGTGGACCTTGGCAAAGGTCTGGTCGCGGCGGGCGGCACTGTGGTCGCGGTAGCCGTCGGTGTCCATGCGCGAGGCATCGACCAGGAAGCCGGCCTGTTCGCTGCCGCCTTCGCTGTAGAGGTGGTTCTTGTTGAATCCATCACTGCCGAAGGTGGTTTCGGCGCCCACTTTGGGTGGGCCGGAACCCTCGCGGGAGAACATCTGGATCACCCCACCGGCATTGCTGCCATAGATGGCGGACGCCGGGCCGCGCAGCACTTCGATGCGGTCAGCCACGTCGAGGTTCAACGAGGCCGCCTGGCCCTGGCCATCCGGGGTGCTGGCCGGGATGCCGTCGCTGAGCAGCTTGATGCCACGGATGCCAAAGGCCGAGCGGGCGCCATAGCCACGCGAGGATATCTGCAGGTCCTGGGCGTAGTTCTGGCGGTTCTGCACCACCAGGCCAGGTACGCGGTTGAGCGCTTCCGACAGGTTGACGCCCAGCTGGCCATCGGCGATTTGCTGGCGCTCGACGGTATCGATGGAGTAGGGCAGGTCGAAGCTCGGGTTGGGGGCGTAGGTGCCGGTGACCACCACCGGTTCCAGCAGATTGAAAGTGGTGACCGGTTCGGCCTGGGCCAGTGGGCACAGGCCGGGCAGCAAGACGATCAGGGCCTTGCGGCGAAAAGGGGGGAATTGCATGCAGCGTCCTGCTTTCTGGAAGAAGGCTCCGCCCGAAGGCGGAGCCGGTAAAACGGTAATCAGCGCTTGGCGGCCATGGCGGTCACTTCGACGCGCATGTCAGGGAAGGCCAGTGCAGCCACGCCTACCGCGGCGCGCACCGGCCACGGCTTGCTGAAGAAACGCTGGTAGACCTCGTTGAAGGCGGCGCGGTCGGCCATGTCGGTCAGGTAGATGGTCAGGTGCATGACCCGGTCCATGCCGCTGCCAGCCTTTTCCAGGGCATCCTTCAGCGCCTGCAGGGTGCTCTCGCTCTGCTGGGTGATGTCGCCATCGAGATCGGCCGGGATCTGCGTAGTGACGAGAATACCGTTGTACTCAGCGACGTCGGAGGAAATGGACTCGGCGTCGGAATCCGGTGTGTAGATAAGATCTGCCATGTAGGTTCGCCTTGCTACGGAAGGAAAGCGGCAAGCCTACGCGAGCCTGTCGCGAGGGTCGAGCCGACGGGCGCTTATGCATTGAATTAACCCGCCCTGGCAGTCAGAATCGCCGCCGATTGCCGAGCAAGGGGCCGGAGTTGAACGAACAGACATTATCGATGCGCCTGGAGCGTGTGGCGGCGCATGTGCCGCAGGGTGCGCGGCTGGCCGATATCGGCTCGGACCATGGTTACCTGCCGGTGGCACTGGCGCTGCGTGGCGTGATCGAAGCCGGGGTGGCCGGTGAGGTGGCGCAGACACCCTATGCCTCGGCCCAGCGCAATGTGCGTCGCAACGGCCTGACGGACACCGTCACCGTGCGCCTGGCCGACGGCCTGGAGGCCATCGAGGCCAGTGATCGCATCACCGCCATCAGCCTGTGCGGCATGGGTGGCAAGACCATGTGCGAGATTCTCGAGCGTGGCAAGGCGCGCCTGAACGGCCGCGAGCGGCTGATTCTGCAGCCCAATGGCGATGAGCGTGAGCTGCGCGGCTGGCTGATGGACAACGGTTACCGGATCGTCGACGAAGAGCTGCTGCGGGAAAACCGTTTCGACTACGAGATCATCGTGGCCGAACCCGCCGACGCGGTGGCCTACAGTGCCGAAGAGCTGTATTTCGGGCCTCTGCTGATGCGTGAAAAAAGCCCGGCCTTCCTGACCAAGTGGCAGCGCATGCTGCGTCAGAAGCAGCAGAGCCTGGCCAACTTCGAGCGTGCCCGCGGTGCCATCCCGCAGGAGAAGCTGCGTGACTTCGCCCGGCAGATTGGCTGGATCAACGAGGTGCTGGGCTGATTCACTGCTGCGAGCAGTCGCCCATTTCGCGGTAGTCGATTTCGCGCTTCTGGCCCTGATGGTCGACATACACCATGTGTGCGGTACCGACCTGGCAGTCGGCAGCGTTGCTGGCCGGGGTGATCGAGATGACCTTGGCCACATCCAGCGGCATGCCGTATTCATAGTGGTTGGCGACGGGCTGGCTGGCCGGCGCATCGGCGAAGGCGCCGAACGAAGCAAGGGCGGCAGACAGGGCGACAAAAGCAATCGAACGTTTCATGGCAGGCTCATTTTTCAATGTTTTACCAATGATGTATTCAATGGTGATGCACAATAAATGGGCTAAGTCGTGATAGATTCCTGCCTGCAACGTACGAATAAGAGTGCTGAAGGAGCCCGGCGCCATGGACATGCTGCACGCAATGCGTACCTTTACCCGGGTGGTGGAGTGCGGCAGTTTCGCCGCTGCCGCCAATGCCCTCGATATTTCTGCGGCGCAGGTGTCGCGCATCGTTGCGGAGCTTGAGAACCAGCTGCAGACCCGCCTGTTGCATCGCACCACCCGGCGTTTGCGGATGAGCGAAGCGGGCGAGCGCTTTCTGGAGCGGGCGCGGCAGATCATGGCACTGACCGATGAGGCCGTGGACGAAGCACGCGGTGCCCACCTCACGCCACGAGGCTGCCTGCGCCTGCACTGCCCGCATGGCCTGGGCCTGTTGCTGATGCCGCTGGTGGCCGGCTACAACGCGCTGTGCCCGGAAGTGGCCATCGAGCTGACGCTGTCCCAGCGCAACCCCGACCCGCTGGCCGAGGGGCACGACGTGGTGATTACCGTGGACGAGGCCTTGCCCGATTCGCAGCTGATTGCCGTGCCGCTGGGCACCATCTTCAGCATCCCCTGTGCGGCGCCCAGCTACCTTGAAGCCCATGGCGTGCCCGAGCGGCCGCAAGACTTGCACGAGCACCGCTGCCTGCGCATGGCTTACCCGATGCATGAAGGTGACTGGGTATTCCCCCAAGGCCTGGACCAGTGCGTGATCGCCCCGCGTGACAGCTTCCTGACCAACGTCGCCGACGCCATGCTGGTGGCCAGCGAACTGGGCATGGGCATTGGCCTGTTGCCGTTCTATACCGCCAGCCAGGCCATCGAGCAGGGGCGCCTGCGGCGGTTACTGGCGCCGTACCGGTTACGTGAGAATGCGCTGTATGCGATTTACCCGTCGCGGCATTACCTGGATGCCAAGGTGCGGACCTGGATCGACTACCTCAAGGAACAGTTGCCGGGGTTGTTCGCGAGCCATGAGCGCATTGTCGACGACCCCCGGTTCTGGCGATGAATCAGTGACCGTAACGGCCGACCAGGCTCTGCGCGCCGAGCGCATGGTCTTTGAGCAACTCCATCAAGCCACCGCGATCCAGTTCCTGCGGCAAGGTGCCCAGCGGCAGGTCGGTGGCGATCAGGGTCAGTGCATAGTGGTGAGGCTTGTCCCCGGCCGGTGGGCAAGGGCCACGATAGGTCATGGTGCCGTGCGAGTTGCGCCCGACGATCAGCGCCTCGCTGGTCTTCCAGCCGGCGCCTTCCTCCAGGCCATTGAGCGCCGGGTCGATGTCATAGGCGACCCAGTGCACCACGCCCAGGCCCTTGCCACCGTCCGGGTCGAACATCACCAGGGCCAGTGACTGCGTGCCATAAGGCAGGTTCTTCCAGCTCAACTGCGGTGTGCGCCCCTCACCGGCGCCGCAGGCGGGGTCCGGGCCGACCTGCTGCAGGCCAAGGACACCGCCATCGGTGAAGGACGACGAGCTGATCGACAGTGCGGCAGAGTCGCCACCGGCAGCCAGGGCAGTGCAGGGCAGCAAGGCGGCGAGCAGCCAGGGTGTGAGGTTCATGGCGATTCCTCGGCAGGGCCATGCGCCGCAGTGTAGACCAGTTGAGGGTCAGCGGCTGTCCTGGTCTTCGGCGTTGCCCCCGGTGCTCCCGGCGCCTGAGCCTGTGGCCTCACCGGTGCTGTTGGAGCCACCGGCCGCGCCATCGGCGGCGTCCGAGTTGCTGCCGGTGTCGCTGCTGTCATTGTTGCGGCCGCTGCCCGGGCTGTTGACGCTGCTGCCTTCACCCGCAGTCTTGCCGCCACGCTGGTCGGTTTGCGGATGGCTGTCGGTGTGGGTCGTGTCCGTGGCGGCGTAACTGGTGGCAGCGGCGGTGCCCAAGGCAAGGGCGAGCAACAGCGAGTGAATGCGGATCATGGCACGTCTCCTGGAGGGATGATCTGTCATTCGTTTGGCTCGTCGAGGTGGGCAGGGTGCCCGATGGGCGACGGGCGGTCGAAAAAAAGGGCCGCGATTGCGGCCCTTGCATTACTTGGCTTCTGGCTGCGCACTCGGCGCAGGGGGCGTTACCGGTTCCAGCGGCGGATGCTCTTGCGCTGCATGCATCAGGTCCTCGGTCACCCGCAGTTCCGCGCCGGTCGGCGAGAAGGTGGTCGAGGCCGTGAACGGTGCCGGGTGCTCGGCTGCCGGGCGCTTGCCGCGCCGCCAGAGGAAGAAGCACACCATCCCCAGGTTGACCACGGCAAAGGCCCAGAACAGCCCCACTTCGCCGAATTCGGTCATCGCCGGCGAGATGGCCAGCGGCGCCATGGCCGAGCCCAGCGAGTTGATCAGCAGCAGGCCCTGGATCATCGGCACCAGGGCATCGGACGGGGCGCGGTCGGCGGCATGGCTGACGGCCACCGGGTACAGCGCGAACACGCCGCCACCGAGCAGGAACATCACGGCCGGCAGCAGGGCCGAATCCGAAGGCAGGAACACCGTGACCAGCGACAGCACCATGCACAGCGCAGCCAGGGCGATCAGCACATCCTGGCGGTCCTTGCGGTCCGACCAGCGCCCCACCGGGTACTGCAGCAGCATGGCGCCGAGGATCACCCAGGCCATCATGTTGCCGACTTCACCGACATCCAGGCCGATGCGCTGCAGGTACAGCGGCAGCAGCGCGTAGATGCCGGCAATCACCACCCCGGAGCCGAAGCAGCCGACCAGCCCCGACGGCGCCACGCCCAGCAGCTGGCGGGGCTTGAGCGGCTCGACCTGGTCCAGCAGCGGCGACACCCGTGGCAGGATCACGATCGGCAGGACCGACAACGCGGCGAGCATGCCGGCCAGCATGAACGGGGCACTGTCGCCCAGGTGGGTGATCTCGCCAAGGCCGGCCTGGGCTATCACACCGGCGCCATAGAAGGCGATCATGTACAGCGCCAGCAGGCGCCCGCGGATTTTCGCGTCACCGGCCAGCAGCAGCCAGCTTTCGATCACCAGGAACACGCCGACGGCTGCCCAGCCATTGATCAGGCGCAGCACCGACCACCAGGTGGCGTCATAGAACAGCCCCTGCAGCAGAATGGTCGCGGCGATCAGCGAGGCGAAGCTGGTGTAGGCGCGGATATGGCCGATGCGCAGGATCAGCCGGTCGTTGAAGATGGCGCCGAGGGTCAGGCCGATGAAATAGGTCGACGACACGATACCGATGGTCGTTGCCGATTCGCCGGCAGCGTCCAGGCGCAGGGTGGTAAGGGAAGACATGAAGCCGTTGCCCAGGGCAATGATGAACAGCCCGAGCAGGGGCGCCAGCGCCATGGCCAGCAAACGCGGAGACATACGTACCTCAAGTTGGAGTGGCGGTCGGAAAACGCCTTTTCGAGCGCGCACGCCAGGTCGCCCCGTCGAGGGCAGAGGAAGGTGCACGGATGTGCCTGGGCTGGATGCGACCTGGGCAAGACTCAACCGCTGGGCCCTGAAAGAGCCGGGCCAGGCGGGGTCGGTTGAGCCTAGTTCACATGGGCGTCATGTGTTCAGGCCTGGACTCTGTCGTTGCTGCCGGTTGCCACCGTTCAAGGCGACGGGCGAAAAGGAAGCGCGATTCTACGGCTTGCGACCGATTTGCCCAAGGGGCCAGGGCCTGCGACGAGACGCCGCAGGGCTATTGCTCGAACAGCCGTTCGTGCACCCAACCGTTGTTGGTCAGCACCATCACGCGCTTTTCCCGCGCCGGCGTTTGATGGGTCGCCAGCGCATTACCCAGATCACGGATGCTGGCCCTGACCTGGTCATTGGCCGCCCAGTCAGGCAGCCCGGTGACCTTGTAGGCATAGGTCACATCGGACACGGTGTGCCCCCTCATCTGGCCCGGCTCGCTGAACTGCTCGATCGCCGTGACCTCGGCCTTGCCGAAGCACAGCCCGCCGCGGGTCTGGCCGTTGAGCATCTTCTGCGCACCCGCCTTGTAGTACTTGCGGCCTTCCTCGGTGAGGTCATAGGCGTAGTAGATATCGGTGCGGGCCGGCTGCCACAGGCGCTCCGGCACTTCGACGCGAGCGATTTCCTTCTCGCTGACGATTCCGACCCCGGCCAGCGCATGCAGCGCCTTGTTGGTGCCGGTGACGTCGAAGTCCTGGGTCTTGGCGGGGAAGTCAGTGACCACGAAGCAATGGGGATACTGCGTGTCGAGGTAAGCCTGGGCCGCCTTGCGGAAATTGGCCTCGTTGGCGTTGTGGGTGTCCGAGCAGCCGGCCAGGGTGGCCAGCAGCGCCAGCGGTGCGATCGTCCTGTACATGATCAAGCGTCCTTGGGAGGCAAGTTAACCAGTGGGCGGCATTAGAACCCACGGGTTAGAGCGGCGCAATCATGGCAGTACGGCATCTGGACAGGGTTCACAAAGCGGTGCTCAATGATGCCCTTGCGGCTCCCGGGTATCGATGCTGACCACCACTGACATCCCCGGGCGCAAGCGCGCAGCATCCGGTTGGTCGGGGTCGACGGTGATACGCACGGGGATGCGCTGGGCGATCTTGACGAAGTTGCCCGTGGCATTGTCGGCCTGCAGCAGGGCGAACTCCGAGCCGGTGGCCGGCGAAATCTGTTGCACATGGCCGTACAGCTTGAGGTGGTTCAAGGCATCGACCGTGAAGCTCACCGGCTGGCCGATACGCACGTCGGCCATCTGGGTTTCCTTCATGTTGGCGATCACCCACAGGGTATCGGGCACCAGCGCCATCAGTTGCGCGCCCGAGTTGACGTAGGCCCCCAGGCGCGTGCCGATCTGCCCCAGCTGGCCGTCACGCGGGGCGGTGACGCGGGTGTTGTCGAGGTCGATGCGGGCCAGTTCGACGGCGGCCTTGGCGTTTTCCACCGAGGCCTCCAGCGAGGCGCGGTTGACGATCACCGTTTCGCGGTCCTGGCGGGCGATTTCCAGCGCGGCCTTGGCCTGGGCCAGGCTGGCGACGGCGGCAGCCTCGCTGGCGCGGGCCAGGTCCAGCGCGCTGCGCGACACCGAACCATCGCTGACCAGAGCCTGGTTGCGGCCGAGGTCCGCCTTGGCCTTGGTCGCCTGGGCCGCGGCATCGCCGATCGCCGCCTGGCGCTGGGCGATGGTGGCTTCGGCACTGTTGCGCTGCTGCAGGTTGTTGGCCAGCGCGGCCTGCTGCTGTTGCAGTTGGGCGATGGCCTGGGCCAGGCGCTGTTTGTAGATGCGGTCGTCCAGCTGCACCAGCAGGTCGCCGGCCTTGACGAACTGGAAGTCATGCACCGGCACGTCGACGACATAGCCGCTCAGCTGCGGGCCGATGATCGTCACCTGGCCGCGGACCAGGGCGTTTTCGGTGCTTTCGATGGTGCTGCTGAAGGGTGGCAGGTTCCAGGCGTAGAGCACCAGCAGGATGCCGGCCAGGGCCACACAGGCGAAGCTGATCGAGGACAGGATGCGCACCCGCCGTGTGCGCACCGGGCTGGTCGGTTCGCTGGGCGGTGTGCTGCCTTCCGGGGTTTCGGCGATGGCGGTGGTGGTCGTGGTGCGGGTTTGTTCGGTCATTGGTGGGCAGTACCGCGGGTGGAGTCGGATGAAGCAGCCTGGCGGGCGACATACCAGAGCCAGGAGCCGCGAAGGGTAATCCAGATCATGGTCAGCACGGCGATGCTGCCGATCAGTACGAACACGTCGTTGTAGGCCATCACGTTGGCCTCGCGGGTGGCGGCGCTGGCCAGCACGCGCATGCCGGCCTCGCTGCGCAATGCCGGGTCGGCGAGGACCCCGGCGTAACCGGCGCCGCCACTTTGCACGCGGGCATTGACCAGCGGTTCGAGGTAGCTGAGGCGGTCCATCAGGTGGCTGGAGTGGAACTTCTCGCGCCAGGTCTGGAAGGTGCCCAGCAGCGCTGCGCCGATCAGGCCGCCGAGGTTGTTGCAGATGCCGAACAGCACCGAGAAACTCACCAGGTTGCGTGGGTTGGCACGCACGTGGCTGATGCCCAGGGCCATGGACGGGCCGAGGAAGAAGGTGCTGCCGAAGGCCAGCAGGAACTGGCTGAAGTACATCTGTGCCGGGCGCGTGAGGTTGCTTGAGCTGCTGTCCATGAACGCCCCGGTGGCCATCGCCAGCAACGAGATGAACAGCGGGATCACCAGGTGCTTGGGATCGATGGTCAATGCGCTGGTGGCCAGGCCCGCCACGGCGCCGAGCAGCATGATCCAGTACAGCGAGCGCATCTGCTCGCTGCCCATGTTCAGCAGTTGCAGAAAGCCCACGGCGCCGGTGGATTGCTCCGAGGTGACCATGCGGATCAGGATGACGCACAAGCCCAGGCGGATGATCGCGCCACTGCCCAGCCAGCGTGTCATCAGCAGCGGGTTCTGGCGGTTATGCTCGATCGCCAGGCCAGTGAAGATCAAGGCGATCGAAGCGGCCAGGGCGACGCCGATCCAGGGCGCTTCCAGCCACCAGTCGATACGCCCGAGCGACAGCGCGGCGCACAGCAGGGCGACGCCGCCGGCCATCAAGGTAAAGGTGAGAAAGTCCAGCGGCTCGAACGTCTTGAAGCGGTCACCGGGCGGCAGCTTGAGTAGCAACACGCAGCCCAGCGCGGCCAGTGCCAGGCCCAGTTCGAACAGGTAAAGGCCACGCCATTCGGCGATCTGCAGCAGGTCTTCGGAGAAGATCCGCGCCAGCGGCAGGGCCAATTGCGAGGCCCCCAGGCCCAGCACCATGGCCTTGAGCCGCCAGCGTTCAGGGAATGCCTGGATCATGTAGTAAAGGCCCAGCGAACTGAGCGCTGCGCCGACCATGCCATGGGCGGCGCGCACGGCGATGGCCGAGTTGAGGTCGTTGACAAACAGGTGGGCGAAGGTGACCAGGGCGTAGAGCACCAGGAACACCTCGGTGAAGGCGCGTAGGCCGAACTGCTGGCGAAACTTGACCAGCAGCAGGTTGATCGACACGTTGGTCATCACATAGGCCGCCGGCAACCAGGCCATCTCGGCGCTGGTCGCGCCCAGCGCGCCTTGCAGGAATACCAGGTTGGCGGTGACCAGTGCGTTACCCAGGCCGCCGGTAATGGCCACCAGCAGGCCAACCACGCCGAACGCCAGGCGCTTGGCCGGCGTGTGCAGGGGCGTGGAAGGGGAGCCGGGGAGGCTGGGCTTCTCGTGCGGGAGCCACTGGCGTGGGGTGTATTTATCCATGGCACCGACTGTACTTGAGGGGGTATGGGTGTGGAAACAGGTGTTCGCCTTGAGATTTATTGCGCCTGTGAGGTCTAGCGCCGCCCGCGCGGCGCATCGCGGATGAATCCGCTCCTACAGCTAGTTGCAACGTGGCCATGCCTGTGAGGTCAAGGCTGGCAACCATGGCGTAACAGGTTCGGCACGTTCCACAAACTGTAGGAGCGGATTCATCCGCGATGCGCCGCGCGGGCGGCGCTCGATCTCACAGGCGCTGACAAACTCGACGCTTACCCTTAATGGCCCACCACCATGGCCGTGAACGGCGCTACATACGCCTGCAAGGTCACCAGGCAGCCCACCAGCACCGCCAGCACGATCGAGTGGAAGAACACATAACGCAGGATCTCGCCCTCATGCCCGTACCAGCGGGTCGCGGTGGAGGCCACGACGATCGACTGCGCATCGACCATCTTGCCCATCACCCCACCGGAGCTGTTGGCGGCTGCCATCAGCACCGGGCTCAGCCCCAGCTGCTCCGCCGTCACCCGCTGCAGGCCGCCGAACAGCACGTTGGAGGCCGTGTCCGAGCCGGTAAGCGCCACGCCGAGCCAACCGAGCAGGGTGCCGAACATCGGGTAGAAGATGCCCGTGGCGGCGAACGCGAGCCCCATGGTCGCGTCCAGCCCCGAGTAGCGCGTGAGAAAGCCCAGCGCCAGCATCGCGACGATGGTGATCAGCGAATAGCGCACCACCCACAGCGTGCGCAGGTATTGCCGCCCCAGCTCCAGCGGCGAATACCCCATCAACAGCCCGCCGAGGATGGCCGCGAGGAAGATGCCGCTGCCGGTGGCGGTGAACCAGGTGAACTTGTACTGGGCGTCTTCTTTCTTCGGTGCGGGCACCACGGGTGGCACTTTTTCGATCTGCTGGTGGATCGAGTCAAAGGTGAATACCGGGGCGAACACCGGGTTGGCTTCACGCAGTGGCTTGCCCTGCGGGTCGAGCATCGCCGCGCCGCTGGCCGGGTCGAGTGCCGGGCGGGTGTCGAACAGGTTCTTGAAGCCCGCCGTGCCCCAGGCGAACACGAACACGGTCAGGATGATCCAGGGCAACCAGGCCTTGAACACGCTGCGCTGCCCGCTCTGGGTGAAGGTCGTCGCGGCAGCGGCCTTGCCGTCGTCTTCGACCTTGGAATTGTCGACCCGCCCGGTGAGCGCCGCCGAGGTATGCACAGTGGCCGGCTTCCACACCCGCAGGAAGCCGGTGAGGCAGGCCATGGAGATCAGCGCGGCGATCACGTCCACCAGCATCGGCCCGTGGAAGTTCGACACCAGGTACTGCGGCACTGCGAACGTGACCCCGGCCACCAGGATCGCCGGCCAAACTTCGAGCATCTTGCGCCAGCCGGCAAAGGCCCAGATCAGCCAGAACGGCACGATCACCGAAAAGAACGGCAGTTGCCGACCGACCATGGCCGACAGTTCCATTTCATCCAGCCCGGTGACCTTGGCCAGGGTGATGATCGGCGTGCCGAGCGCGCCGAATGCCACCGGCGCAGTGTTGGCGATCAACGCCAGCCCGGACGCCGCCAGCGGCGAGAAGCCCAGGCCGATGAGGATCGCCCCGGTCACCGCCACCGGCGTGCCGAAGCCGGCCGCACCCTCGAAGAACGCACCGAAGCAGAAGGCGATCAGCAGCAGTTGCAGGCGGCGATCGTCGGTGATGCGCGCCAGCGAATCCTGCAGCACCTTGAACGAGCCGTTCTCGGTGGTGAGCCGGTGCAGGAAGATGATGTTGAGCACGATCCAGCCGATCGGCAGCAGGCCGTTGGCCGCGCCGTACAACGCCGCGGAACCGGCCATGCTGGCCGGCATGCCGAAGGCGAAGACCGAGATCAGCAGCGCCGAGCCCAGGGCGAGCAGGGCGGCGATGTGCGCTTTGATGTGGAAGAAGGCCAGTGCCGCCAGCATCACCACCACCGGTACGGCGGCCATGAGCGTCGAGAGCACGGGGTTTGCGAACGGATCGTAGATTTGCTGCCAGACCATTTGCCACCTCGGTTGTTGTTATGTGAGGTATTGCGATTTTGGGCAGTCGGCACGCAAGGATGCCAAGGGAAGTATAGGAAGGATTTTTTCTCCTGTGCCGGCCCTTCGCGGCTGTAGGAGCGGCTTTAGCCGCGAAGGGCCGGCACAGGCGCTATAAGGCCCGGGCAAGAAACTCGGCAGTCCGGCTATCCTCACACCCAGCCACCTGCTGCGGGGTACCACTGATCACCACCCGACCGCCGGCATCCCCAGCCCCCGGCCCGATGTCGATCACCCAGTCACTTTGCGCCACCACACGCATGTCATGCTCGACCACCACCACGCTGTGCCCGGCCTCGACCAAGCGGTTGAGCTGCACCAGCAAGCGGTCGATATCCTGCGGGTGCAGCCCGTTGGTAGGTTCGTCCAGCACGTACAAGGTCGCCCCCCGGGCCACGCGCTGCAGCTCGGTGGCCAGTTTGATCCGCTGCGCCTCGCCACCGGAGAGCTCGGTCGCCGGCTGCCCCAGGCGCAGGTAGCCCAGGCCGATGTCCTGCAGCACCTGCAGGCAACGGCGTGCCGCCGGCTGCTCGGCGAACACCTCCAGCGCCTGCTCGACCGTCAGTTGCAGCACCTGGGCGATGTTCATGCCTTGCCAGCTCACCGCCAGCGTCTCGGGGTTGTAGCGAGCGCCGTGGCAGACCGGGCAGGGCGCGTAGACGCTGGGCATGAACAGCAGTTCGACGCTGACGAAGCCCTCGCCCTCGCAGTGCTCGCAACGGCCCTTGGCCACGTTGAACGAGAAACGCCCGGCATCGAAACCGTGGGCCTTGGCCTGTTCGGTGGCGGCGAACAGCTTGCGCACATGATCGAACAGCCCGGTGTAGGTTGCCAGGTTGGAGCGTGGCGTGCGGCCGATCGGCTTCTGGTCCACCTGCACCAGCCGCCTGATGCTGTCGAGGCCGGCAGTGACACGCCCGGCGCTGTATTGCTCGGGCTCGTCTTCAAGGCTTTGCTCGTCAGCCTCGGCCTTGTGCTCGGCATGACCGAGGTGGGCACCGACCAGCTCCAGCAGGGCCTGGCTGACCAGGCTCGACTTGCCCGAACCGGAAATACCCGTGACCGAGGTGAAGCAGCCCAGCGGGAAGCGGGCGCTGAGGTTGTCGAGGTTGTTGCGGGTGATGCCTTCCAGCACCAGCCAGTCGTGTGGCTGGCGTGGCGTGCGCGCATGGCGCTGCTGCTCGGCGAACAGGTAGGCGGCAGTACGTGAGGCTTCGACCTGCCCCAGGCCGGCCGGCGGGCCACTGTAGAGAATCTGCCCGCCATGCTCGCCCGCGGCGGGGCCGACGTCCACCAGCCAGTCGGCGCGGCGCATGGTGTCCAGGTCATGCTCCACCACATACACCGAGTTGCCCGCCTGCTTGAGCCGCTGCAAGGCCTCGAACAGCGCTTCGCTGTCGGCCGGGTGCAGGCCGGCGGAGGGTTCGTCGAGGACGTAGATCACGCCGAACAGCTGCGAGTTGAGCTGGGTGGCCAGGCGCAGGCGTTGCAGCTCGCCGAACGACAGCGTCGGCGTGCTGCGCTCCAGTGCCAGGTAACCCAGGCCCAGGTCGATCAGGGTGTCGATACGTTCCAGCAGTTCATGGGCGATGCGTTGCGCGGCCAGGCGCTTTTCCAGGGTCAGGTTGTCGTCGTGCTGCTCCAGGTAGCCCGGCGCTGCAACCTGGCGGAACACCTCGGCCAGTGCCTGCAACGGCAGCCGCGACAGCTCGCCGATGTCGCGGCCGGCGAAGGTCACGTCCAGCGCCGCACGCTTGAGCCGTTTGCCCTGGCACAGCGGGCACGGGCTGGGGCGCATGTACTGCGACACGCGCTTGCGCATCTGTGCGCTCTGCGAGTGCATGAAGGTATGCAGCACATAGCGCCGGGCACCACTGAAGGTGCCCTGGTAGCTCGGTTCCAGCTTGCGCTTGAGTGCGGCGCGGGTCTGTGCCGGTGTCAGGCCGGCGTACACCGGTACCGTCGGTGTCTCTTCGGTGTAGAGAATCCAGTCGCGCTGCTCCTGCGGCAGGTCGCGCCAGGGGATGTCGATGTCATAGCCCAGGGTCACCAGGATGTCGCGCAGGTTCTGCCCCTGCCAGGCCATCGGCCACGCTGCCACTGCACGCTCGCGGATGGTCAGCGACGGGTCGGGGACCATGGTCGCCTCGGTCACCTCGTAGACCCGGCCCAGCCCATGGCATTCGGGGCAGGCGCCTTGCGGGGTATTGGGCGAAAAGTCCTCGGCGTACAGCATCGGCTGCCCGGCCGAGTAGCTGCCGGCGCGCGAGTAGAGCATGCGGATCGAGCTGGAAAGCGTGGTGACGCTGCCCACCGACGAGCGCGCGCTGGGCGTGCCGCGTTGCTGTTGCAAGGCCACCGCCGGGGGCAGGCCTTCGATGGCATCGACGTCCGGCACGCCGACCTGGTCGATCAGGCGCCGGGCATAGGGGGCGACCGATTCGAAGTAGCGGCGCTGGGCTTCGGCGTAGAGGGTGGAAAAGGCCAGCGAAGACTTGCCCGAGCCGGACACTCCGGTGAACACCACCAGGGCGTCGCGGGGGATATCGACGTCGATGTTCTTGAGGTTGTGCTCGCGGGCGCCACGGACGCGGATGAAGCCGGTGGAAGTGGGCTGGCGGGGCGACATGGGGCGGTCCTTGGTAATGAGTAACGCCCAAAGTAGCAGCATTTTCGGTGGCTGTGCCGGCTTCTTCGCGGGTTTACCCGCGAAGAAGCCGGCAAGCCTGACGCGAGGTCAGGACCTGGGGTCGCGGGTACCCAGCACATCGCGGATGTTATCGACCACGTTACTGTCCTTGATCACATCGCTCAGCCAGCCTTCCAGCGGCATGTTGCCCCACTTGATGGCGCGTTCGATCAGGTAGGGCACCGGGCTTTGCGGCTCGCTCTGCTTGAAGAACTGGGCAATGCCCGCGAGCATGGTGAAGGCCTCGTCGCGGGTCAGGGGCGTGGTGCGCATGGGCGCAGGCGCGGTGGCCTGGACGGGCGTGTTCATCGGTTCACCTGCTTCGCTGGAGGGGGCAACGGTGGCGACGGGTTCTGCAGCCGGGGTGACAACCGGGTGCAGTTCGACGCCGCGGTCCTTGAGCAGTTTTTCGGCCAGCTGGCTGGCACGCGACAGCATGTCGGCGAGGCTGGCGAAGCTGGGCGCCTCGTGGCCGAACAGGCGGTCGGTGCAAGCCTGCAGGCGGTTGCAGGCCTGCAGGCTGGCGGCAATCTGCAAGGCCTTGGCGCGCAAGTGCTCGGTATCGCTCAAGGCGACCGAGCGCTGGAAGATCTCGGCATTGATCTTGCCTTCGTTCAGCGCAGTCTGCATCGCCTTGGGGTTCTGCAAGGCGAGGTTTTCTACATGGCGTGATTCGTCATAGCGCAGCACGCCAAAATTCTGCCCTTGGGTAATGGGCAAGCCACCGGCAATGTCGGTGAGCGTGGTCTTGAGCCAGGAAAGTCGCGCGGCGCGCTCCTCCAGGCCGTCTTCGAGCGACGGATAGACGCTGTCCCAGAACGTGTCGAGGATGCGTTCGGTCAGCTCCAGGCCGAAACTGATGCCTTCGAAATGCTCGCGTTGGGCCAGGCCTTCACAGAGCCAGGCGACCAGCATCAGGTCCTTGCTCTGTTGCGCCAGCCCCTGGGCCGAAAGGGCGATGACCTGTTCCCAGTCGGCGGTTTTCAGGTCGGTCTGCCAGTCGCCCTGGGTCAGGTAGTCAGGGTCTGCCCGGCGCGCCTCCTTGATCTGGTCGAACAAGGCGGAGAAGCTCAAGTCTTCGCCACTGCCACCGTCGATCGGTGCGGCCAGCTCGGCCAGCGAAAGGTCATTGAGGATTTCAGGCATAAAACACTCTGGTCAGGGGAGGGAAGCAGCGCGCCGGGCCAGCCGGCACGCTGCGGAACATGGGCCGCCTGCGCGGCCCATGGGCAAGCAAGTACTTAAGCGAACACTTTGTTCTTGGTGCGGTCCCAGCCACCGACGATGTTGCCACCAGCTTGGCCGTCGGTGCGGTTCTGCTGGGTGTAGGTGGTCTTGATGCGGGCGAAGTTGAAGCTGATCTCTTCGATCGGCAGGTCGCTTACCGACTTGTCTTCACCGTTCTGGTTGCCACCGGCGACGAACTTGACCGACGACACCACGACTTCTTCCATGTCGATGGTCAGGTAGGTGATTTTGTCGCCACCGGCACGGTTGACGTTCAGCTTCAGCTTGGCGATGTGCTTGCCGGTGCAGCAGTGTTCGAACAGCTTGGCCGAAGCCTTGTCGACTGCCTTGCGGATCTTGAAGTCGCTCAGGGCAACACGCTCGGAGGACGCACCGCCGGAGGAGCTGGCGGTCGCCGAGGTGGCCTGGGTGGCGCCGTACTCGTAGCCCAGCACTTCGATCCAGTCCTTGTGCTTGTCGTCCAGTACTTCGCCTGGGATACCGTCGATTTGGATATACGCGTCAAAAGCCATTGTGAAACTCTCCATTAACATCATTTGAAGGGTTGCTCATGCACCCCTTGGTTTTGACCTCGCCGAACACGTCGGCAGAGGTAGCTTGCCGCCCTCCGGGCCTCCTCCTGTGAGGCCCGGGTGGCCGGTTCTTGCGAGGCGGCCTCAGTTGAGCCCGCGCACTTCGATTTCCACCCTTCGGTTGGGCTCCAGGCACTTGATCAGCTGCGCCCGTGGCTGTTGCATGTCGCAGTTGACCAGCGGCTTGCGGCTGCCTTCACCCTGGGCGACCACCAGCTCGGCGGGCACGCCCTTGCCGACCAGGTAGGTGCGAATGGTCTGTGCCCGTTGCCTGGACACCTGCAGGTTGCCCTGGCTGTCGCCGAGCTGGTCGGCGTGGCCAGAAATGACGATCTTGCCGATGTTGGGGGTATTGAGCAGTTTGCTGGCGATGGCGCTCAGCTGGTTCTGGCCTTCGTTCTTCAGGCTCTGGAAGTCGGCGCGGCCAAAGGCGAACAGCGTGTCGGACTCCAGCGTGATGGTCTCGATCGAGCGCAGCGACTGGGCCCGCAGGCTGTCGATGTAGTTGCGCGAACTGGACATCAGGAAGGCGTTGTCGAGGATGCGTGGCACGTCCGGCTCACGGATCTGGTCACTGTAGAAGTTGATCTGGCGGCTGGCATACAGGTAGTCCTGGTTGCCGCCTTCGCTGCTGGCTGCCGCCATGCTCTTGCCAGTCTGGCGGGCGATGGCCGGGTACCAGTAGTCCGGCAGGCGCGCCTTGAGGAACGCCGGGTCGGCCTTCTCGCGCTGGGCTGGCGAGAGCATCACGTAGGTGTCCAGGGTCGCTTTGCCGAAGTCGGCGATCGACTGGGCGCGGTTGTCATGCGGCAGCGCTTCGACCTGGACGCTGTCGACCCCGCTCACCGGCTGCAGCTCACGGGCGTTGCGCTGGTAGACCTTGAGCGTGGTCAGCAGGTACAGGGTGCGGGTGAGGTTGTCGGCCGTGGGCTTGAGCATCACGTTCTGCAGGGTGGCGAAGTAGCGGGTGCGCAGGATCGGCTCCACCTGATGGCCGTGGTACAGGCCCAGGCGCATGCCCAGGGGCACGCCCTGTTCGTGGTGCTGCTGGTAGTAGTGCGCAGTCCAGAAACGCAGGCGGTCAAGGCTGCGCCAGGCGGTGTATTGGCCGCTGGCAGCCTTGTCTTCGGCCTTGGCCTGGGCCAGTTCGCCGGAGATGCTCGCCAACGTGGCGCGGTTGTTCAGGTACGACCAGCCCCACAGGCTGCACAGCACCAGGCCCGCCAGGCTGGCAGCGCCCACCCAGGCGGCCTTGCGCCGGCGTTCGCGATGGTTGCTGGTGTACAGCGCCACCAAGTGCTGGTCGGGGATGATCACCTTGCGGAACAGGCTGTTGATGAACAATGGCGCGGGGTGGCTGCCGGTACCGGCGGCGTTGGCGTCGTGTTCCAGGGCAAAACGTTCGGCCACCTGCTGGCCGTGGCTGCCCCAGCGGGCTTCGTCAGCCTCCAGCGCTGCGGTGAAATAGAAGCCGCGGAGCATTTCCGCATTCTGGTAAGGGTTGGCTCGCAGCAGGCTGTCGACGAACCGTTGCAGGCGCGGCTTGAGCGCAGCCAGCTCCAGCGGGAAGCGGTAGGCGGCGTCATTCTGCCGGGTCACCTGGATGTCCTGCTGCACCAGCTGCTGGCTTGCGACTTGCTGCCAGTAACCGGTCAGCTCGTCCATCGCCTTGCCGAAGCGCTGGCCCCAATCGGCCTGCTCGTAACCCTTGTGCGAGAAGGTCTTGCCCATCACTTCGCCACGTGCGACATCGTCCAGCTGGCGGTAGAACGGGGTGAAGCCGGGGATCAGGTCGCACTTGGTGAACACCAGGTAGATCGGCAGGCGCACTTCCAGCAGTGCGCAGCTTTCCTGAATGCGTTCGCGCAGGCGCTTGGCCACGCGTTCCTGGTCTTCGGCCGAACCGTGCAGGATGTCGGCGATGCTGACGCTGACGATCAGGCCATTGAGCGGGCGGCGCTGGCGATGTTGACGCAGCAGTTGCAGGAAGCCGCGCCACTTGCCGGCTTCTTCGGGGCTGTTCATGTAACGCCCGGCAGTGTCCAGCAGTACCGCTTCGGAGCTGAAGAACCAGTCGCAGTTTCGGGTGCCACCCAGGCCCGAAACCCGTGCACCTTCGCGCTCGGCATAGGGGAAGTTCAGGCCCGATTGCAGAATCATGGTGCTTTTGCCTGCGGCCGGCTGGCCGATTACCAGGTACCAGGGCAGGGTGTACAGCGCATCCTTGGCGGCGGTGCCACGCGGCTTGTTGCTGTGCAGGCGCTCGATGCTCTGCAGCAGGCGCTCGCGCAGCAGGCTGATTTCTTCACGGTCGGCCGGGGTGGCATTGAGCACGGCCTGGTCGGCGTCGTCGCGCAGCAGGCCTTCGAGGTTGTGGTGCTGGCCGGCACCCCGGTACAGCAGCAGTACATAGCCCGCCGACAGCAGCAGGAACACGCCGATACCTGCCAGCAGGCTGTGCAGCGAGGCGAAGCCCAGGGCGCGGCCGATGGCCCAGACCAGGAAGATCGCCAGGAAGAACGCGACCCCCAGCAGGTAGGGTTGGTAACGCAGGCAGTAGTACTTGATCTTGTTCATACGGGCGTCGCATCCAGCGCATCGACGAACTGGTCGATGACGTGTTCAAGAGGTCGGTCATAGTCATGTTTGCGCGGTGCCGCCGCCAGCGGGCCAAGCATCGCCAGGTGCTGATGCGCGTCGGCGCAGCCGCTGAGCAGGCGATAAGCGCTGCTGGTGTGGCGCGAGGGGAAGCAAAACAGCCGTGGGTGCATGAAGTCGTCGGCCAGCAGGCTCACCGCTGGCACGCTCGGGTGGCCGCTCATGCGCGTCAGCCAGGTCAGCCAGAGATCGGCCGTGGGGTTCTTCAGGCCGCGCTCGGCCGGCAGCGGCAGTTCGAGGCCGCCGTCGAAGTCTGCATGCAGCGCGGTATGGCTGGCCTGCAGCCGCGCCAGCGCAGTGGCGCTGTCGAAGCTTGGCCAGGAACCGTGCAAGGCGCGGGCGACATCGGCAAAGCTGAAGTCGTGCAGGAACTTGGCGTGCACCCGGCGGAACAGGTCGAGGTCCTGGGCCTGCAGCGGGCGCAGGGCCTTGATCCGCTCGAACAGGCCGGCGCTGTCGGCGCCTTGCACCGCCTGCTGCATCAATGGCTTGATCTGCGCGCTGAACAGCTCACCCAGGGTGAACGGATTGAGCAACGCCGTACCTTCCTCGCCCTTGAGCAGCTGGAAGATGAAGAACGGATAGCGCCGCTGGCTGGTGTCACGCGAGCTGAGCAGGCCACCGAGCAGCCAGTTGCCGTTGCGTGCACGGTAGTTGAAGAAGCACCTCGGCAATGCGTCGAACAACGCCTGCCAGTCTTCGCGGTGGCGCATGGCCGCCAGCGAGGACTGCAGCCAGGCGTCGAACTCGCAGACTTCCTCCGCCGCCCCATGCAGGCTGACGAAGTCCGCGCTCGACGGGAGCTTGCCGAAGCATCCGATCATTGCGCGCCCCTGTCGTTGAGGGCGCTGAGGGCCTTGACGTCACCCAGGTCGGTCAGCTTGACCCCGCCGAAGTTACGTACCAGCAGGCTCACGCGGCCGTTGGCGGTGTTCCAGCTGAAGCGCTGCTGGATGCCGTCGAGGTCTTCGACCCGGGCGCTTTCGTTCATGCGCAGCAGGCCCCAGCGCCCAGGGAAGTCGAACACGGTGACCCGTGCGCCGCTCAGGGTGACCACGTCCAGGCGCGCGCCCGGGGCATTGCTGGTGCCAGGCCAGGCAAAGCGGTTCCAGCTGCTGCGGCCGTTGCGGTAGTGCTGCTCCTGGCCATCGAGGGTGAACACGATGTCGGTAAAGCTGGCCGAAGGTTCGAGCATGATCTCGAAACCGTTGTCACGGTCTGACAGGCTGGCGATCACCTGGCCCACCGAGCTGGCCTTGTCGATGCTGTTGAGCATGCCCGGCCTGACCAGCGCCGGTGCCTTGCCATCGCCCACGCCCAGGCCTTCGCCGCCGGCCAGGTTGCCGATTTCGTTGCGTTTGAAGGCCGGCAGCAGGCCGCTGTCCGGGTCGACAAAACGCTGCAGGTCTTTCACCGACGCCTCGTTGCGGCTGCCGCCGGCAATCGGGTAACGGTGCGCCATGACCTGCTCCCACGGCTTGGCGATCTGCTGCGCCCAGGCTTTGGCGATCTGCTGTCCTGCCGGGTCGCGCAGCGTCGCCCAGGCATACTGGATCGGCAGGCTGAACAGCCCCTGCAGCGAGCGCGACAGGCCGTCCTGGCTGGTATCGACGCTGCTCTCGACATAGTTGCGCACGGTGGTCACTTCGCTTGGCTGGCCCTCGAGGGTTTCGCTGATCAGCTGCTTGCTGCTCTTGCCGACATCCTGCGAGCGCTGGATGTTGTTCATGCGTACCTTCAGCTTGCGCAGTGCGGCCAGGTAACGGTCCATGATGGTGCTGTCGGCACCCTCGGCATTGTTCGCGGCGAACACCCGCGCCACGGGCTCGAAGCGCTTGGCCAGGCTGCCGTCATCGACCGCCGGCAGGACGGGAGCGACGTTGACGGGGAGGGCGTCTTTGTTGTCGAGCAGGCCGCTGACCTTGCTCCAGAAACCGTCCTCGCGGGTGGCACCCTGCGCCGGGATGGCAGCCTTGACCGGCAGGTCCCACTGGGTGTTGTCATTGACGGCCGCCAGCAGGTTCTTGACTGGCGAGTTCTGCACGTCGCTGAGCAGGCCCAGTTGTTGGGTGGCCGAGGCCAGGTCGGCGAAGGGGCGCACGCCGACACTGCTGACCATCTTGTACCAGGCCTGGGTGTAGTCACGTTTGTAGCGGGTCATGAACTCGCGAACGAAGTTGGCCTTCTGCACGATGGCATCGCCACCTTCGCCATCCAGAACCCAGTCCGACTCGTTGCGCAGGTTGCCCGACACCAGCTTGATCAGCTCGGGCTTGACGAAGGTGTCCCAGCCCTGGCGAGTGTAGATCGCCGGTACGCCAGCGGAGCCGTACAGCAGTGCGCGGCCCGGTTGCGGCACCAGGTCGTTGAGGCTCAGCGCTGGGAACTGGCGGCTCGATTCAAGCTGCAGGCGCAGGTATTCGCGATCGACCAGCGAGCTGGAGATCATGAACGACTTGAGGTTTTCCCGGGTTTCGTTGATCAGCTGTTCGTTACGTGGCAACGACGGTGCCTCGCCCTGTTCCAGCAGCTGCACATACAGCGGGGCGTTCTCCTCGATCACACCGGCATCGGCCGGGGTGCCTTCACCGGCAGCGTTGGCCCAGGCCTGGGGCAGGTTGGCAGCGACGAACGCCGGATCCGGGTGAGCCTGGGGCTCGGTCAGCAGCAGGTACAGCTTGAGGGTGTTGTAGGCGTCGATGATCGACGCCACTTGCTGCTCGTCAAGGCGTCCGAGCATTTCCTCGGACAGCGACAGGCCGCCAGTGGTGGCCGACACTTCCGCAGCATCGCTGGCGGTGGCCAGGTTGACCTTGGCGGCGTAGGCGCCGACGCGGGTATTGCCCAGCGCAGCCTGTGCCCTGGCGGCGACAGCCGGCGCCAATGGCTTGCCATTGCGCTTCTTCGGCTGCGGCGCCGGGGTGAACTCCAGCGCCTGGTTGATGCCGCTGGCGAAGGTGTTGAAGGCGCGCATCTGCACTTGCAGGCTGCGGGCGATGGGTTCCAGAGCCTGGCTGCGCAGTTGCGTCAGGTAGGCGGTGCGGGCCACCTGGTGGATTGCCTCGCCGTGGTACAGGCCGGCACCCAGTTGCAGCGGTACACCTTGCAGGCGATGGGCCTCGACGGTGGCCATCTGTTCGCGCAGCACTTCCAGGCCCTTGCCGGCGGCCAGCAACTGCTCACGGTCTGCTGCCTGCTCGATTTGCGCCAGTTGCCCGCGCAGGCTGTCCAGCCACTGACGGTTGTTGGCGAACGACAGCGCCTGCCAGCCGATGAACACCACCCCGGTGACGGCGGCCAGGCCCAGCAGCAGCGGGCTGAAGGCAGCCTGGCGGCCCATGCGCGACTGGAACAGGGTCAAGTCACGGTCGGGGAAGATTACCCGGCGGAAGGTGTCGGTGATGAAGTAGCTGCGGTTGCCCACGGCCTTGCTGACGGTTGCAGCACTTTCATCATAGGCAGCCTTGAGGGCGAACTCGTCGGCGACGGCATCTTCATAGACCCGCCCCAGCTGCTGGTCGGTCTGCAACGCACTGGTGAAATACAGGCCGCGCAGCAGCAGCGGGGTGCCGCCATGCTGGCCACGGGTGAAGTGTTCGAGAAACTGTTCGAGCACACCGCTGAGGGCGGCGAAGTACTGCGGGAAGTTCAGCAGGGTGCTGTCGGCCTCGGCACCGAGGGCGATCATTTGTGCGTCGACGTGCTGACGGATGTGACCCTGCAGGTTCTTCAGGCGCGCTTGCAGCACGGCGTGCAGGCCATTGTTGCGAATTTCGGACAGGCCGAAAGTCATGCCCAGCGGCTGCTGGCGTTGGTGCAGGTCAAGGCCGTCGAACGCCTGGTTGAAGCCCGGCAACTGGTCAGTCTTGGTCAGCATGAGGTAGACCGGCGGGTTGGCGCCCAGGCATTCGGCGTATTCTTCCACTCGCGCTACCAGCTGGGCAGCCAGGGCATTGCGTTCATCGCTGTTGGCGGCCAGCAGTTCGGGCAGGCTGACCACCAGCACTAGGCCGTTGATCGCGGCCTTGCCCCGCTGCTTGCGCAACATGCGCAGGAACGCCGAAAACTCGCTCGCCGACTGGTCGTCGCGCAGGTAGCGGCCGGCGGTGTCGATCATCACGGCGTCAGGGCTGAAGTACCAGTCACAGTGCTGGGTGCCGCTTTCGCTGTCGTTGGCCGTGGCGATGCTCGCCGACAGCCCCGAATGGGTCAGCAGCGAGGTCTTGCCAGCGGCCGACATGCCGACCACCAGGTACCACGGCAGGTCGGACAGCGCCGCCTTGCCACCGCCACCGGCCGAGCGGTCGGTGCGCAGCATGGCGATGGCGTGCTTGAGGCGTTCGCGCAGCACCTGCTGGTCACGAAACTCGCCCGCAGCATTCAACGAGCGGTCCACCTCGATCTGCAGCAGGTTTTCCAGGTTGTGCTCGGCGCGGATGCGCTGGTACTGGCGCAGCACGATCACCAACAGGAAACAGGCGCTGATGATCGCCAGCGCTTCGGGTACGTGATGGCGCAGCCAGGGCACCAGCGGTGCAACCAGCCAGCAGATCAACAGGCTCACCAGCCACAGCAGTGGCAGGAGAATCCAGAAACTCTTCAACAGACGCAGTAATGTTTTCATGTCTTCCTGACTCGGCTACCTGAAATGCGCTCAGGCACTGAACAGCTGGCGGATTTGTTCGGAAAGGGCGGCGACGTCCTTGTCCAGCAACCAGTCGAGCGTCAGGTACACCGCAACGCAGACCAGCGCGATCAGCGCCAGGTACACCCACAGCGGCACCTCATGGCGCAGCATCTGCGACACCTGGTCGGGCAGCGCCCAGTCCGGCGACAAGGCCTTGGGTGCCTTGCGGTAGCGGGCGATGTCCTGGCCAAGGGTGTTGGCCAGGTAGCGCAGCTGATCCTTCTGGCCGATGCTGAACTTGCCTTCGAAACCCAGCGCCAGGCACAGGTGGTACACCTCGAGCACGTCGATGTTCTGCTTGACGTCAGCGCGTAGGGTGTCGATCTTTTCAAAGAAACCTTCACCTGCCAGGTGCACGCCGAAGTAGCGGAACTGCAGTGGCTGCAGCTCGAAATGCCGGCGCAGCTCGTTGTCACCCGAGCGCAGCACGCTTTCGTCGAGGAAGGCGCACAGTGCGTACTGGGTGTCCTTGACCTGTTCGACGCTGTAGTTGGCGGCGCGGGCTTCACGTTCGAGGTTGGCGAAGAAGCGCTCGACGCTGCCTTCGAAGGCTTGCACCGAGGTGACCTGACGGCCACGGCGCACGATCAGCGCCATGCTGATGAAGTCCTGGACCAGGTCCTTGAGCGTCGGTTTGTCGTTGGCAGCCGCGACGGCGCCCTGCTGCAGTACGGCTTCGGTCATTTGAGCACCGCCATCAGTTCAAGCTTGAGGTTGGTAAAGGCGCTGGGCGCATAGAAGCAGATGGTCTGGGCATTCATCATTCGCTCATACACATGGCCGTGGGGCTCGATGGCGAAGTACTGGTTGTCCAGGCGCACCGGGATCGCGTTCGGCAGCCGTGCGGCGTGGTTGAGAGTGACGCCGGGCATGGCGCTGTTGACCACCACTTCGATGTCTTCCGGCGAGCCGATCTTGAATGCCCGTGGCACCAGTTCGAGCAGGCTGGCACCGGGCATGTCGGCGTGCACCGAGACATAGAAGTCGGCTTCGACCAGACGCGGGTCGCGCAGCTGGCCTTGCCAGTACGACGGTTTGGTCTGGGTGAGGTTGATGACGATGCACTGGTTGGGCACGACGTTGTCGAGCATCACCCGGATCATCTCGTCGAGCTTGACCAGCGATGCCGCCGGGTCGTGGTGGTCGTACTCGGGGATATCGCTGAGCTGGGTGTCCAGGGTAAAGGTCAGCAGGCCGCCGGCCAGGTCGGCGAGGAACAGGTACAGGCGCTCCGGGTGCAGGCGCGGGTGGGCCAGCAGGTGGGCCAGCTGCGGGTGGGCGCGGTTGACCGTGTTCAGCAGCCAGAACAGGGTGACGTCGCTGGAGCCGAATTCGGCGATCTGGTCGGCACGTTCGCGGCGCCGGCCGGACAACGCCTTGCTCTTGGCCTGCAGCGCACCCAGCAAACGCTTGCCGATGCCGGCCAGGGTCTCGTGGTTGCCCAGGTGCAGGGTCGGGTGAACGAAATGCGCGTCGAGGTTGAAGCCGCCCATGCTGTTGCGCGTGAGCTTGGCCAGCGGGCAGTGGCTGTAGCCGTCAAGGCTGTCACCGTCGACCAGCAGCACCACGTTCAGGCGCAGGCTGGTGATTTCGTTTTCCAGCTCGCCTTCGTTGAGGTCGGGCAGGGTGGCGAACTGCTTGCGAAAACGCCGGGCAGCCTTGTGCTCCTGGCCATCCTCGACGTAGTTCAGGCCGAATGGCTCGGGCAGCTTGAGCGCGGCATAGACTTTCAGCTCGTTGGCCTTGAGCAGGTCCTTGAGGTCGCGTGCCGCCGGCAGCGGGTCGTGCTGCGGCGCGTCGTACAGGCTGCCGTCGGGAAACACCAGCTTCAGGCGCTTGAGCTGCAGCGAACCGTTGGCCAAGGCATCCTCGTCCACCTGCAGCACCTGCACGCCCCAATGGAACGGGGTGCCGCGCAGGGTCGCCTCGGCCAGCTGGTGCTGGTGGAACTCATCCTGGTACTGGAAGTGCTGGGGCAGCAGGAACATGCCTTCCGACCACATCACCCGGCTCTGCTTGCTCATTTGACGCTATCCACTAAAGAGTTGAGGGTTTTATCTGCGGCATTCTGTGCCGACTGGCCGGCAACGTCGGTGGCCTTGTCGAGCATCGCGTCCTGCACCTTGTCGGCAAGCGACGGTGTGGCCTGTTCGGCCTTCTGCGCGGCCGCCAGTTGTTCGGCGGTCGGCGGTTTGTTCAGCACGTCGACGCCGCGCATGGCGCTGATTTCGGTCTTGTCCACCAGCACCCGCAGGCCATCGGAAGAGAACCAGATGCCATCCTTGCGCAGCGAGTTGGCGTCGAAGGCCACCTTCCAGCGTGCGTCCTGTTCGTCACGGAAGAACGCCGCCACACCCACGTAGCGTGCGCTCTTGGCCAGCGGCCACTGGTCGATCTGGCCGATGCCCGGCAGCAGGGTGATCTCGCGGGCTTCCACCAGGGTGTTGCCGAGGGCCTTTTTCGGGGCGTCCCAAAGGGTCTCGGCGTCGGCCGCGGCGAAACGTTCGAGGTCGGTCAGCTGGTACACGCGCATCACCACCGAAAGCGGTTTGCCCTCGGCATCAGGGTTGAGCTGGTTGCCGCCGTCGGAGGTCAGGATGACCTTCTCGCTGTCGGCCAGCATGTCGGCCGCCCAGCTGTCATCCATGCGCTTGCCGATGCGGTCGGTAACCCCGCAGCCAGCCAGTGCCAGCAGCAGGGCGGCGGTGGTCAGGCGCTTGAGGGCGGTGTGCTTGTGTTGCATGACGGCTAAACCTCCTTCTACGGGTCAGGCCAGGCGATAGGCGAAATCGCCATCGCTGCCAAGCTCGATCACCAGGCGCTCGATCGGCGCGTCCTGGGCCATGCGCTCGAGCACGCGCTGGGCGAGCTCGGGCATCAGGGTCTGGGACAGAATGTTGTCGATGTTGCGCGCCCCGCTGTCGACCTCGGTGCAGCGCGCGGCAATGGCCTTGATCAGCGCCTCGTCGTAGCTCAGCTCGGCCTGGTGGTTGCGGGCGAAGCGCTTGGCGATGCGTGCCAGCTTGAGGGCAACGATGCGCTCGAGGATCTGATCCTGCACCGGGTAGAACGGTACGATGCTCAGGCGGCCGAGGAAGGCTGGCTTGAACACCTGGTTGAGCTCGTCGCGCAGGCCTTCGACGATAGCCTGCGGGGTCGGCAGCTCGGCGGCATTCAGGCAGGTCTGCATGATGCGTTCGGTGCCGGTGTTGGAGGTCAGGATGATCACCGTGTTGCGGAAGTTGATCTCGCGGCCTTCGCCATCGTCCAGCACGCCCTTGTCGAACACCTGGAAGAACAGTTCGAGCACGTCGGGATGGGCCTTTTCCACCTCGTCGAGCAGCACCACGCTGTACGGTTTGCGGCGCACGGCTTCGGTCAGCACGCCGCCTTCGCCGTAGCCGACGTAGCCGGGTGGCGAGCCCTTGAGGCTCGAAACCGTGTGGGCTTCCTGGTACTCGGACATGTTGATGGTGATCAGGTTGCGCTCGCCGCCATACAGGGTATCGGCCAGGGCCAGCGCGGTTTCGGTCTTGCCGACGCCGCTGGGGCCGAGCAGCAGGAACACGCCGATCGGCTTGTTCGGGTCTTCCATGCGGGCGCGGGAAATCTTGATGCGCTTGCCGATCTCGTGCAGGGCATGGTCCTGGCCCAGCACGCGTTCGCCGAGCAGGGCCGGCAGGCGCTGCACGGTGTCGATCTCGTCACGCAGCATCTTGCCCAGCGGGATGCCGGTCCAGCCGCTGATGACCTGGGCGATGGCGCCGCTGTCGACCAGCGCGTGGACCAGTGGCTGGTCGCCTTGCACGCGGGCCAGCTCGGTGCGCAGGGCGTTGAGCTGCGCGGCATCGGCGTCGTTGGCGGCGTCCAGCGCCTTGAGCTGTTCGACCAGCGCCAGCTCCTGCTGCCACTGCTCGTTCAGTTGCTGTTCCTGCTGCTGCTCGGCCTGCAGGGCAGCTTGCAGCTCGTCGAGGCGGCGGGCGTGGTCGTGGCCCTTGCCAGCCTCGTGGCCGAGCACGGCGATTTCGGCTTGCAGGTTGTCGATCTGCCGGCGGCAGTCTTCCAGGGCACCGGGCTGCGACGATTGCGCCAGGGCGATGCGCGCGCAGGCAGTGTCGAGCACGCTGACGGCCTTGTCAGGCAGCTGGCGGCCGGTGATATAGCGGTTGGACAGGCGCACCGCCTGCACCAGAGCTTCGTCCATCACCGCCACCTTGTGGTGCTCGCGCATCTTGCCGAGCAGGCCACGAAGCATGTGGATGGCCTTGTCTTCGTCAGGCTCCTCGACCTTGACCACCTGGAAGCGGCGGGCGAGGGCGGCGTCCTTCTCGAAGTACTTCTTGTATTCGGCCCAGGTGGTCGCGGCGATGGTACGCAGCTCGCCACGGGCCAGGGCTGGCTTGAGCAGGTTGGCGGCATCGTTCTGCCCGGCCTGGCCGCCGGAGCCGATCAGGGTGTGGGCTTCGTCGATGAACAGGATGATCGGGTGCAGGCTGCGCTTGACCTCTTCGATCACGGCCTTGAGGCGGTTCTCGAACTCGCCCTTGACCCCGGCACCCGCTTGCAGCAAGCCCAGGTCGAGGGTGTGCAGGGCGACGTCCTTGAGTACCGCCGGCACCTCGCCCTGGGCAATGCGCAGGGCCAGGCCTTCGACCACGGCGGTTTTGCCGACGCCGGCTTCACCGGTGAGGATCGGGTTGTTCTGCCGGCGACGAGTGAGGATGTCGACCATCTGCCGCACCTCGAACTCGCGGCCCAGCACCGGGTCGATGCGGCCTTCGCGGGCGCTCTGGGTGAGGTTGACGGTGTACTGGTCCAGCGCCGGGGTCTTGCCGCCGGCCTTGGCATTGGCGGGGGCCGGTGCGGCCGGGCTGGCCAGGGCGCTGGCCTGCTTCGACTCGGCGCTGCCTTCGACCAGGGCGGCGAGGTTCAGGCGCAGGTCGTCGGCGTTGATCTTCTCCAGCTCCGGCGCCGAAGCGACCACCACGCGGCGCAGCTCGGCGTCGTCGAGCAGGGCTTGCAGCAGGTGGCCGCTGCGCACCTGGCCAACGCCGTATTCGATCGAGGCCAGCAGCCAGGCCTGCTCGATCATGCGGGTGATATGCGGCGACAGCGCCGGGGTGCGGGTGTTGCCTTTCTTGAACGTGCCCAGGGCAGTGACCAGTTGCGCCTGCAGGCGCTCGGCGACCACGTCGTAGTGACGCAGGATGGGCGCCAGGTCGCTGTCGCCGCTGTCGAGCAGCTGCAGCAGCAGGTGCTCGATCTCGACGTCGTAGTGGTGCTCCGACAGGCACAGGGCCGCCGCGCTTTCAGTGGCCGTGCGGCTGGTTTCGTTGAGCTTGGCGAACAGAGACTTCAGGTTCACAAGGCGACCCCATCGTAAGGAATGTGGAAAACGGCGCAACGCGAAGGCTCCGCGTCACGGCCAGGGCGTTTCAGCCAGCCCAGCCAGCCCAGCGCGACATTGCCGCTGCGGCCCAGCTGGGCGCAAGGTACGGCCTCGCGCTTGAGGCGCGGGGCAATTTCGAAGTCCAGCTCGGCGCCTATATAGAAGCGCACCAGCTCGACCAGCTTGCGGTAGCACGCGGTACCCGGCTGGAAACGCTGGTAATCGGCCAGGCTCAGCGGGCCCAGTTCGATGCGGATGCACGACTGGTAGTCCCAGACCCGGTTGCCGGCGACGGCGCTGTGGCCCAGTTGTGCGTTCTTGCGCCCCAGCTGGGTGCATTGCTCGGGCTCCAGGTTGAGCCAGCGCCCGGCAAACTGCCTGACCTTGATCGGCAGCGAGAAATAAAAGCCGAGCATCACTTCGAGGTTGAGCGCGTTGCGCGGCTTCTGGCTGAGCAACCCGGCGAAATAGCTGAACAGTTCACGGCGCAGCGCCGACGGCTGCTCTTCGAACTTGAGCTTTTGCGCACGTGGGCCCAGGCCCACCAGGTTGAGCAGGTAGCCATCGAAGCCCGAGGTACCATTGCGCTCGTGTTCGATATGGAACTTGTACTTCTGCCATGCCTCGTAGAACAGCGTGGTCATGCGGTGCGAGAAGATGTCGAGAAACGCATGGGCGGCATTGTCGCGGTACTGCACGTGGCGTTCGAGCAACAGCTCGGTGTACGGGCGCGGCAGCACGCCCGAAGGCCCGACCAGGCCCATGAAGGTGACCTGCACTTCCGACAGCGGCAGGCCCGCCGTGGAGACCTTGCCTTCGCGCTCGAAATGCAGGTCGCTGACCTCGCTGGCCGGGAACGCCAGCGACAGCTGGGTGCGAAAACGCAGCGGGTCTTCGTGCGGCCGGGTCGCCAGGTCCATGCGCCCGGTACGGCTGTAGTGCAGGCGGAGCAGGCGCACCAATTGAAAGAATTCGAATCGGTGCGGCTCGGCTCGGGCCTGATCGATCAGACCAGGGGCTGATCGCCAGTGCGTGCTGGCCATTGGACGATTCTCTTTTCTCGTTGTTGGGAGCGCAGGCTCAGTCGGGTGAAGCTGTTCATCGAGCAGTACTGGCCGAAGAAGTGGTCAAGCACCATGCCGAACAGGAACACGCCGCTGCCAGTGAACTGGCTTTCGTCGAGGGTCAAGGTGATGCCTACCCCTCGAACGAAGTTTGGCCGCGGGTGGCCGATCCGGGCGACCACAGGCTCGCTGCTGATCGCCTTGATGCCGTTGATCTGCTTGCGAATGGCCGAGACGTTGCGGTAGTTGTACAGCGACAGTAGTTCGAGCAGCACTTCGCGACCCTGGCTGACCAGCGACAGGTGGTTCAGCGACAGGTGCGCGATCAGCCGCCAGATCAAGCCCTTGCCCAGTGGCACACGCACGGTGGCGGTGGGCTTGCGCAGGCAGCGGATGTCTTTGATCACCGAGTTGGCGGGGATTATGAAATCGCCACGCTCGCCACCGAACGGCAGCATCAACGGCACATCGCGGTTGCTGCAGGTCAGGGCGATGCTCAGGGTGTCAGTGCTGGCGTCGATCAGGTCCAGGTTGCGGTCGACCACACGGATGCTCATGGCCGTGGCGTCGCCCTGGTTGCGCCGGCGGGCGATCCAGAAACTGGTGTGCGGGTCTTGCTCGCCACGCGGCTCGAAGAAGGGCTGGCAGGTGGCGACCTGGTCGATGCCACCGAGCTTGCGCACCCGTCTGACACGGTCGATCGACACCACTTCGGCGGCATTGTGCAGCCGGGTATCGGGGGTGACCGGGTATTCGTGCTGGGTGTGGGTCAGCTTGATCGGCTCGGCCTGCTGGCGGAACAGGTTGATGATGGGCGTGCAGTTGAGCTTGAAGTTGTTGCGGCCGATGTTCTGGGTCAGCCGCGCCAGGCGCTCGCTGAGGTCGTAGTCGGAGAAATAGAAGTTGATCTCGACCTGCTCGATCGCCTTGCCCTGCAGGATGCGGGCAAAGCCACTGAGGTCGAAGAACATGAATTTGTCGGGGAAGGTGAAGTACTCGTGCAGCAGGCGATAGCCCAGGAACGAGCGCTCGGAGTAGTCCACCAGGCCTTCGTCGCGGGCATAACCCACGGCCTGCAGGGCGCTGGCCGGCAGTGCCACTTCGCGGCTGCGGCCTTGGTCCTGGAAGCTCAACGTGGCTTTGGCCAGGTTGTTGAACAACAGCTCGTACAGTTGCAGCATCAGCGTCGCTTCACCGTCGAGGAAGAACCGCAAGCGGTCGACTTCCATCTGGCCGAACAGCACATCGCTGGTGGCTTGCAGGCGGATGCGCAGGCGCGCTACCAGGTCGGCGCTATGGCCGTTGAAGGCGGAACGTTCCATCTCTGCGAACGATGCCTGCTGCACGCTGATTGGCCACAGCTCCACCGGATAGCAGGTGCGGAACTTGCACACCACGCCTTCGACGGCATTGGCATGCATCTCGGTGTGGCGCGCCACGCGATAGGCCTCGGTGACCTTCTCGTGCTTGCCCAGGCTCAGCTCGGCGATAGACATCGACGGGGTAGGGCGCAGGTAGTGCGGGTACAGCACCTCGAGGAAGGATTCGACGATTTCCGGAAACTCGTCATCGAGCTTCTTGTGCACCCGCGCAGACAGGAACGAGAACGCCTCGATCAGGCGCTCGGTGTGCGGGTCTTCGCAGTTGTCGCCCTCGATCAGCAGCCGCGAAGCAATCTTCGGGTACTGCGCGGCAAACTCCTGGCCGAGGAAGCGCAGGTGCGACAGTTCCTTTTCGTAGTAGGGCAGCAGTTCGTCGAGCATCAGTTGAGGTTCTGTACTTTGTATTCCTGGGTGTTGACCTGCAGCACGGCGTCGAACGACACCTGGCGGCTGATGTCCTGCAGACGCAGTACAGCGTCCACGCGGAAGGTCAACATGCGGTGGCCGTTTTCCTGGGCCAGCAGCTGCACCCGCACCCGGCGAAAACGCCGGTCGCCGGTGCTGATCGCGCGCTCCAGCTGTTGCTGGATGAGCCGGCGATCATGGGGGTCGAGCACGCTGCGGCTGATGAAGTCGGGCATGCCGTATTCAAGGATGGAACCACTGAGCTGGCTGAAGCCGTCGAGCTCCTCGGCGACCAGGGACTGGCGGGTATTCACCAGCACCTCGAGGTCGCGGACGATGCTCGCCTTGTATTCGGCCAGCGAACAGGTGCGCTGCGCAGCCGGTTCGGCCGACTGGTAAGGACGGTCGTCCAGCAGTCGGTCGAGCAGCGAGGGCAGCAGGCGGGCCTGGTTACTCATGTGTCATCCCTGTACACACCGGCCGGTCAGCCGCGGGCGCCTTGCGGCAGTTCGGCGACCAGGCGCAGCGAGGCGGTCAGTTCGTCGAGCTGGTAGTGCGGGCGCAGGTAGGTCACGGCCTTGTACACGCCTGGCTTGCCGGGCACTTCGAACACCTCGGCACGGGCTTCGCGCAGCGGGAACTGGGCCTTGGCCTCCTGGCTGGCGGTGTCGTCGAGCAGCACGTAGCTGGCCAGCCACTGGTTGAGGAAGCGTTCCACATCCATGCGCGAGGCGAAGCTGCCGATCTTGTCGCGCATGATCGCCTTCATGTAATGGGCGATGCGCGAAGTGGCGAAGATGTACTGCAGCTGGGCCGACAGGCGTGCGTTGGCGTTGGCGATGTCGGTGTTGTACTGCTTCTGCTTCTGCGCCGACTGGGTGCCGAAGAAGGCGGCGTAGTCGGTGCCCTTGCAGTGCACCAGCGGAATGAAACCGAGGTCGGACAGCTCTTTCTCGCGGCGGTCGGTGATGGCGATCTCGGTCGGGCACTTGAGGGCGATTTCGCCGTCGTCGGTCTTGAAGGTGTGGGTCGGCAGGCCTTCGACCAGGCCGCCACCTTCCACGCCGCGGATCGCCACGCACCAGCCGTAGCGGGAGAAGGCATCGGTGACGCGGGTGCCAAGGGCGTAGGCGGCGTTCATCCACAGGTACTTGTTGTGGTCGCGGCCGTCGACGCTTTCGACGAAGTTGAATTCTTCCACCGGCGTGGTATCCGGGCCATACGGCAGGCGGCCAAGCACGTGGGGCAGGGTGAGGCCGACGTAGCGCGAATCTTCCGAGGCGCGGAACGACTTCCACTTGGCGTATTCAACGGTGTCGAAGATCTTCGCCAGGTCACGCGGGCCGGACATCTCGGTGAACGAGTCCCAGCCGAACAGCTCAGGCGACGCCGCCGAAATGAACGGCGCGTGGGCCGCGGCGGCAACGTGCGAGATCTCTTCGAGCAGGTACATGTCTTCGGGGCTGCGCTTGAACTCGTAGTCACCGATCAGCATGCCGAACGGGGCGCCACCGAAGGTGCCGTACTCTTCTTCGTAGACCTTCTTGAACAGCGCGCTCTGGTCGAATTCGCTGGCGGCCTTGAGGTCGCGCACCAGGTCTTTCTTCGAGGCGTTGAGCAGGTGGATCTTCAGCGTGGTGCTGGTTTCGGTCTGGTCGACCTGGTACTTCAGGCCGCGCCACGAGGCTTCCAGCTGCTGGAACTCACGGGCGTGCATGATCTCGTTCATCTGCTCGGAGAGCATCGAGTCGATTTCGGCGATGCGTGCATCGAGCACGGCGATCAAGTCCTTGCTCGGGGTCATCTCGCCTTCGAGCACCTGGTTCACCAGTTCGCCGATCAGGTCGCGGGTGCGGTTGCGCTCGGTGTCGGAGCGGGCCACGCGGCTCTGCGAAATGATGCTGTCGAGCAGCGAGGGCTGCGGGGCGAAGTTTTCCACTTCGACCAGGTCGCCGGCCTGTTGCGGTGCGGTTTGCTTGTCGGTCATGTTCGGGCTCCTGCTCAGGCGCGATCGTCGCTGGACGGGTCTTTCACTTCGGCTTCACGGCCGAATTCCTGGCCCAATGTCTTGAGCTTTTCGGTGTTCTGCAGCACGTCCATCAGCAGCTCTTCGAGCTTGTCGTTGCCGCCCATCTTGTTGCGCAGGTCGGCCAGTTTGTTGCGCACTTCCAGCAGCTTGCGCAGCGGTTCGACCTGCTTGACCACGTTCTGTGGCTCGAAGTCTTCCAGGCTGTTGAAGTTCAGCTCGACGCCCAGCTGGGTGCCGTTCTTGGCCAGGGTGTTGTCGACGCGGTAGGTCAGGCGCGGCTTGATGCCCTTGAGCACGCTGTTGAAGTTGTCGCGGTCGATGAAGACGAACTTGCGGTCCTTGAGCTTGGGCAGCGGCTCCAGCGGGTTGCCGGAAAAATCGCCCAGCACGCCGACGACAAAGGGCAGCTCCTTCTTCTCGATGGCATCACCGATGTCCACGTCGTAGGTGATATGGACCCGAGGCGCGCGAACGCGGTCGAGTTTGTGCTGGGTGCTTTCCTTCTTCGCCATCGTGTTCTCCAGTGCGAGCAGTTCGCTGCGAATCATTGCGCGGCCCGTGACCGGGCGCTGCGCGTTACAGTCCTTCGATCGTCAGCAGCAGGCGCTGACGGATGTCGTCGTTCATTTCCAGGATGTTGTCGCGCCCCACCAGTTCTTCGAAGCTGGTGTTGCCGGCAATTTGCGTGCTGCTACGGATGACCGAATCGTCGGGAAGTTCCGAGCGCACCGGCGAGCTGATCACGCAGAACGGCAGGTCGCCAAAGCCCTTCAGGCGCTCGAAGCTCAGCCCGTAGCGCAGGCCTTCGAACAGCCGGCCCAGGCCCGGCGACTTGCTCAGGCAGTAGAACAGCACCAGGTAGTGCACCACGAAGCGGTACAGCTCGGCGCTGCTGCGGTTGGGGTCTTTGATGACATTGCGAAACTGCGCCAGGTCGAACGCGTGGAAGCCCACCACCCAGCGCGTCGGGCTGGTGATGCGGATGACCTGGCCGCTCTGTTCGAGGACCTTGTCGTATTCCAGCGGGAACAGTTCGGGGGTAGTGCTGATCAGGTTCAGCGGCACTTCCAGCTCGCTGACCAGCTGGAACGGCGCGGCCGAGCCAATGCGCTCGTAGAGTTCGATCAGCGACTGGAAATGGCCCTGGGTTTCGCGGCCGCTGCTGCGCTGGGCGCCTTGCAGGTATTCGCCAAACAGGGTTTGCGGACGGATCAGCGGTGCCACGGTGGCAAGGTAATCCGCCGCCTGCGCCTTGAGCGCATCGGAGATCGCCCGCGTCTGGCTACGCAGCTTGATCAGTGCTTCGACATCGAATGTCTGTGTCATCGGTACATCGTCCATGAGCCTGCTTGATCGTCCTGAAACGCCAATGGCGAGGACCTGAAAATCGCGCCTCTCGGCTGCGGCAATTTGAGTGCTGGCACATGAATATCGTGTTGCCAGCAATGCCGAGTAGGGCACCTCGCCGTGGAAGAAGTTCCTGCGAGGGGTGCGATTTTTTCCCTGTTTTGTGATGCGGCGCAATGATGGCGCCATGCCATCGGTGGTCGCTTTGGAGTGCGGTAAATGGGGCTTTGGTCCGTAAAGTCAGGGGGCTAAAGTGCTTATCGGGCGGGAAAAAATCGCGTAAAAAGTTTTTTTCAAAAAGTGAAGCGGGTCTCATTTTTTGGCGTCGAGCCGCTGGATTCGGCTAGCATCGCGGCGCGTTTGAATGATGGCAACGCGACGGAATACGGCGCGCCAAAGCGGTTTCTCATGGGGTGCTACAACGGCTTGATACCGGCCATGCGGCCCTCGATTCCCCACTCTCGCAACCACCCGAGCAAGGCGTGTAATTCACTGGTGGCCTCGACGGACAGCGAGCCGTTTTCATGCAGGACGGCATCGCTGAGCGTGCCCATGCCGCCGGGCATTGCGAAAACACTCAAACGCACTTGTTCGGGGTCGCTGTGCAGACGTGCTTGGTAGCTCAGGAGCATGTTGGCCCAGCTTGAGTCGCCACCTTCGCGCAGCAGCAAGGTTGCTGCTCGCGCCAATACCGCCGAGATTTCCGTCAGATCCCACGAGGATGGGGCGGCCGAGCCTCGCTGGGTGCCAGGTTGCATCATCAGGGCAGGGGCAAGCTCGCGGCGGCGGCACCTAGCGAAAAGCGGTGCTCGGGGCTGGTGTAGGTGTCGTTGAATTTCATGCTGGGAAGCGCCTGGGAGTTAAGCAGCTAGCGGCCATCCACCTGGATGCAGATGTTCTGCTTGCCCACGATCTTGCATGGCCAGTTATCGTTGATGTAGCTGCCTGGTGTGAAGCACATGCGCTCATCGTTCACCCAGAACATTTGCCATCCTGAACCCGAGATGCGCAGCTTGGGGCACGACCAGTAGCCCTTGGCGGAGAGTGTGGCAGTGGTCAGCGCGATAATGACAGGCGCTACGACCATGAGTGCAACCGTCAATTGCAACGAGCGCAGTTGGAGCGCGTTGAGCCGGGACTTTTTGGGCGGGTCGAATTTTTGGCCAGTCCAGGCTGCGATCAAGCAGCCCAGGGCCATGACCGGTGCGAACGGTATTGCCGCGACAACGAAGAATGATTTGACGGGCGTTTCCAAGACCGGTGCATTCCGGTGGATGCGACCGTAAAGCGGGACGATGTCAGTCCAGAGCACGTAGACGCCAAGTGCCCCCACAGCGAGCAGGCAGAGGGCCAGGCCAATGCCCGCCAGTTTGAAAAGGATCGGAGATCTTATATGGAGTTCGGCATGATTCTTCACGGTAGCCTCAGCGTTCCTTGCATCGGTCTGGTCTTTGCTGCTGTCTGGACGGGTCGTTGCCAGCGTGCAGCAGGTTTAGCAGAATGTTCGCATGGATGAGCGCAACCCAAAGCAAGGAATGAGCATGATCGATCTGAGAAGCCCTGATGCAACCCTGAGCGAGTACGCCCAGCGCTACGTCGACCTGCTGCCCGTGTGGTCGCCGCAGTTGCAACAGCGCATGGACTACACGTTGAAGCCCGATGCCCTCAGGCTGCCGCGTATCAAGCCCGCCTGGTTGAGCGACAGACCCTGCACTTTGTCACCTGAGCAGGCGGTGGGCCGCGCGTATGGTCGCAACACATTCGTGAATTGGCTAGCCGACTGTTTGAACTTGAGATGCCGGGTCATGAGCTAGATGAACTTACTCACGAACGAGAGTGAAAATTTCTGAATGAGGGATGCGCACTCTGTTCGAGCCGCGCAGGTTAGGCACGATTGGCGCAATGCGTCCGATTGTTCAAATGGATTGAACTCATGTTTACCGTTGAGCGATTTTTTGCAAAAATTTGGTCGGCATGGCTGCTGGTGGTAATGATAGCGGTCATGATGATTGGCGTTAGTCCGCCATTTTTTATAATCCCGTCAGCCCTTGCGGTGGTTGCGATGAGCGTGTGGTGCATTGAATGCGCCTTCCGAACTGAACGCTTCGTTGTCTATGCTAATCTGCGGCTCTTCTCTAATCTCTCTATCGCTCCGTTGTTCGCTGCCCTGTTAATGATGGCCATCAGCTACAAAACGATGAAGCTAGGCAGTTTTTCTTCAACTGCGCTTTGCCTTTCCCCTGTGGTTCTTACAGTGTTGGCATATGGCCTGGTTTGCGTCTGGCCTGGCAAAACCAACGTGCTTAACTTTGAGGGGCTTCGTGTAGAGTCCATCGAGCCTCCGCAGCCGGTCAGGTGGTGGCACGCCGGGCTGGGTGCGGGGCTGAGCAGTTTGATCTACCCACTGATGAAATCTCATGATGTGCCGATGATCGGGTTGATCTACTTCTTCGTGTTCATGGCTTTGTTCATGGTTTTCTACAATCGCGACAAAATTTGGGCTTTGAGGGCCTTGAAGGCACGTGAGGCAAAAAAGAATTGTCGATACACCTTCAGGGATGTAGACGCTATTAGAGCCCAGCGCTCCGCTTCGTGGCTGGGGAGGCTTTTTGCTGTCAGAACGAACGGCGAGTAAGGAGTATTGTGCTGCGCTGGCGGGCCCTGCTTATTCATCCATGTTGATGCATAACTGCTTGCTCTCTAAATTTTTGCAGGGCCACCTGTTTTTTATAGCTGTCAAGGACAAAGCAAAAGCCCGGTTAACTTATCCAATAGGTTTGCCAGGCCGATTCAAATTTAATGAGTTGGGGCAACTCGTACAGGCGAGTTTGTTGAGCGCTACCGCGGTGAGAATGGCTACGAGAGGTGCGACCGCAATTAATGAGTAGTCAGAGGCTTTCAATATTGCGATCTGGAGTTTTCCGAGCACGGACTTGTTGTGTGACGCGTATCGTTTGCCTGTATATATCGCAAAAGCACTGGCAACGAGATAAGCGAGCATGACAGGCGGGCCATGAGCAAGCCAAAAGCCATATACGGGACTTTGATCCAGTTTCGTTGCTAGCTGAGGTCATGGGGTTCGCCTTGAAAGGGAGGACAAGGTTGCCTGTCCATCATCCCTGCGAAGACTCCTCCCCCATGCGCGCCTTGAGCTTGCGCAGGGTAGGTGACTCGCCTCGCGTCAACTCGATGCGGAACTCGGCGAAAGCGTGCTCGAGATCGGCATACTGCTGCAGCCCTTCTTCGGTGAGCAGGTAGCGTCCAGGGATTTCGCGCCACTCCATCGGGGTGCGGATGCGTTCCTGGTCTGCGGCTTGCAGCAGTGGCTCCAGTTCGACGCTCAGCTTCATCGCGACAGGGTCTTGCGCCTTCAGGCTGTCGATGATCAGGCGCAGCTTCAATGATTTGTCTTTGAGTGTTTCGGTGTTCATGGTCAGCCCTCATTGGGGAGGGTGCCAATCGCATCGACCAGGCACCGCGATTGGGTGTTTGGGGCTGCATCATATTTACAGCAGCGTGAAATGGCGTCACCTAATTTGTTGGTAGAGCAAATATTCAGTGTCGAATTTCGTCAGCATCTATCTGTGTGGCGCTAGATGGCCGTGCCCCGATTTTTTCCCGGCTTGATGATCAGTAATTCATCGAGTTGTCTTTTACGGCATTTGATGACGAAAGCCAGAGCCGCATCAGGGTCATCCATGAAGGCATCAAACGTAGCTGGAGCGATGGCGTAATACTCTTCGTAGTCAACCATGCCGTTGCTGACGGGGAACGAAACGTAGTACTGGCCAGCGTCTTCTTCGATGCCGATGGAGTACATGTGCTGACGACTGATGAAAAGATCTTTGAATTTCATAGGGGGTCTTCAAAAAAGGGGGGCGGTATTGAACATCTCGGCGGCAATACCCGCCGCGTCTATGACGGCCTCGCTGTTGCCGTCAGGCAGCTTGCCACCAGGGATCCAGAATTCGTTAGCACCGGCTTCATTTCCTGATGGAATCCGCAGATTCAACTGCTTCGGATCAGGAATGTCTACCCGGACCAGTGCATTGGTATCAAGGAAATTCTCAGGCAAGCCAAGGGCTTGCTCCAAGGCGCGCTTGTCACCTGCTGTCTTGGCTAGTAGTTCGGTTGCTTCGTGGCCTGGCATGATGAACGATGTACCATCTCTCTGTGCGATGCCGTATTTCTCAAGGTTTGTCTGGGTCATGAAGCGTGAGGCACCATTTTCGAATTGGGCCAAGTGTTGCGCGACATAATCTGGGTCTAGGTAAGTAACAGGGTCGGGCCTTTCGCCTTTGGCGATCGCAAGAATATCCTGTTCGGTGAACCCTGGTTTGTATTTGGGTTTAGATGGCTCGGCTGCCTTCTGCAATGACTCGCGAGAGCGTTCGTTGGCAGGTGGTGGTTCAGGCTCTGCACGCTTGAGTGGTGTAGCGCCGCGTGCTTGAAGCTCAGGATGCGCCAGCAGCTGTTGCTCGTTTTTTGCCAGCCAGGCGGCCAGTTGCTTGTTGGACATTTCCGCCTGCAGCCGGGCACTGCGTATAGCGGGTGTTTCCATATTCCTCAAAATACCCGCCTTCATCTGTCCCCGGGTCAGGTAGGTGACAATGGCCGTCAGCAGTAGCAACACCAGTTGCTCCTGACCGCGGGCCAGTTGGCGCGCGGCGCGCTCGACGCGCTCCTGGGCTTGCGCCGACGAGCCGCCGGTTGGGTCCAGGCCAGCGGGCTTGAGGCCATCCTCGGCAAACCAGGCCGTGGCCATGCCTTGCTGAAGTGTCGACAAACAGGCCGGCAGGCCTTGGTAGAAGTACTCGGCGATGGCGGACAGCCCCAGGCCCATGAGGATCAGGTTGCCGACCTGCAGGCCGATGCCGGCGCCGGCCACCGCGCCCGGCGCCGCGCCAACGCCAAAGGCGAACGCCCCGGCCACGCCACCGGCGAGCGAGCCAACCGCCACGCTGCCACCGAGGATCATCGATACTTCTTTGACCAGTTGCAGCAGTACCGGCAGGATCTGCTCGATGCCGATGGATGACCACTTACGCTTGAGGTTGCTCTGGATGATCGGGTAGGACAGGGCCATGGCCTGGCGTACGTTGTCGATGCGCTGGCCACCCAGGTAGCCATAGGCCTGATTGGCGCCATTGCTCACTCGGCGGCCGAACCCGTCCCAGGCTTCGTGGGCGCTGTTCAGGCCGCTGTCGACGCTCTGGTTGAGCTCACTGAATTTCTGCTCGAGATTGCGCTCGATGTCTCCCCAACTGGGAATGTTGGTCAAAAGATCCATTTTCGCTTCACTGTCCATGGAGGTGGGCGGCGCTTCGGCGGCGAGCGCAGCATGTCGCGTCAGACCTCAAGATTGATGTGAAGATCCGGCGGAGCATTCATTGTTCTCATCACAGGGGTATCCGGCAATGATGGCAATTAAGCATCGTCACCCGAATCATGGCTGTTCGCTTGCCGCAAGTGCCAGTACAGCCAATGCCTACGCTAGCCATTTGCCAGAATCCATGAATGACCAAAAATTTGAACCAGTCCACGTTATGAAACATTTTTCTCCGCCAGCGCCGTGGACCTAAAAGCTAGCGGACAGCTCGAATTGGCGTGGTCAGGTATTGGCTTTGATCACTGCTTGGCAAACCTTCTGTCACGGCCATTCGGCGATGGCCAGTAGCGCTTTGGCACGACAGTGACAATTTCAAAAGGTGGCGATGTGATATCGCTTTGCAGGGCTCTAAGCTCAGCGTTTCAAGGCTTGCAATAGGTTGACAGGGCATCATTTGCCGGTGTCTCCTTTTGGGCGCTTCTGCCTGCCTGGCATTCGGTAATGTGAACCAGGTCGCATTAAGTTCAAGGCATGATGGCACTTTCCGTCATGCCGGCAGTCGCATGATTCCGCAGGGCACGCGCGCGATGCGTGCATGCCGATTACACCCGCAAGATCAGAGTTGTAGCTGAGCATCGCATTAGCGTGCTGGCCGTGTTTTCAAGGAGATTTCGCATGATCATGGACCTGGCCTCCGCGCTGCTGTCGCCGCAGAACCGCCGCCTGTTCAAGTTCCACAACCTGGCCAACCCCGAGCAGGAACTGCTGCTGGAAACCTTCAAGGGCGTCGAGGGCCTGTCGCGGGCGTTCAACTACGAACTGCTGCTGGTCTGCGAAGATTCTGGCGTGCCGCTGAAGTCGATGATGGGCCAGCACGTCAGCATCGAGATCGAGCTGGCCGAAGGTGGCCCGCGCTACATTACCGGTTACCTAACGCGCTTTGCCAGCATCGGCAGCGACGGTGGCATGGCGCGTTACACCGCTACCCTCAACCCATGGTTCTCGATGCTCAAGAACCGCTTCGACACGCGGATTTTCCAGGGCAACACGGTCGAGGAAGTGGTCACCGAAGTGTTCGCCCTGTGCCCGGCGTTCTCACGCCACGAATTCCGCCTGACCCGCCCGCAAAAGCGCTACACCTACATCACCCAGTACCGCGAAACCGACTTCAACTTCGTCCAGCGCCTGCTGGAGGAAGAGGGGATGTTCTACTACTTCGAGCACACCGCCGAAGGCCACACCATGATCATCTGCGATGACTCCAGCACGCTGTTGGACATCCCCGAGCAGCCGCAGATCCGCTTCCATAGCGCTTCGGTCACCGAGACCGCCGACTCCATCACCCAGTGGAGCGGCAACCGCCAGCTGCAGTCCGGCAAGATGTCGACGCAGACCTTCGACTACCGCCAGCCCAACAACCGTTTGCCGGTGGCGATGAACAGCGTGAACAAACAGGGCGACGTGGAAAACTTCGAAATCTACGACTTCCCCGGCCAGTACACCCACGGCACCTACGACGAAGGCGAAACCCTGCTGCGCCTGCGTATCGAGGCGCTGGAGTTGCGTGGCAAGAAGTTCGAGGGCGCCAGTAACTGCCGTGCCATGCGCCCCGGCTACACGTTCGAATTGCTGCAGCACTATGTGCACGACCAGGGGCCTGCCGAAGACCGTCAGTTTCTGCTCATGAGCGTGGAAAGCGAAGGCCACAACAACTACCTCTCGGGCCAGCAGGCCAGCTACTTCAATACGTTCAGTTGCGTGCGCAAGAAGATCCCGTTCCGCCCACAGCTGAGTACGCCCAGGCCGACCATCGCCGGCCCGCAGACCGCCATCATCGTCGGCCCGCCGGGTGAGGAAATTTTCACGGATGAACTGGGCCGGGTGAAGATCCAGTTCCACTGGGACCGCAATGGCAAGTACAACGACCACAGCTCCTGTTGGGTACGCGTGGCCCAATCCGGTGCCAGCGGTGGCTTCGGCAGCATTCAGATCCCGCGCGTAGGCGACGAGGTCGTGGTGGTGTTCCTCGACGGCAACCCGGACCGCCCGCTGATCATGGGCAGTCTGTACAACAGCACCAATACGCCGCCGTGGTCGCTGCCGGCGAACAAGACCCAGAGTGGTTTCCTGACCCGCTCGATGAAGGGTGATGGCGGTACCGCCAACTTCTTCCGCTTCGAGGACAAGGCCGGCGCCGAGCAGATCATCATGCACGCCGAGCGCAACATGGATACCGAGATCGAGGTGGATGAGACCCATGATGTGGGGAACAACCGCTCGATCACGGTGGGTGGCACCCATACCGAGGTCGTCAAGAAAGACACGGTGGTGCAGGTGACCGAGGGGTCATACACCTTGCAAGTCGACAACCAGTTCATCCAGGTGTCGGCCAAGGAACACATCATCCTTCAGGTAGGTGAGAGCAGCATCACGCTTACCCCCGAAGGTATCGAGATCAAAGGCAAGGCCATTGTCACCACCAGTACCGATACCACCAAGATTACCGGTGCAGCGGTACGGATCAACGACTGAGGCGAGGTTCATGTACAAGCCTTCGATCTACGACCGTCTCTCCGCCCGACGCGAAGCGCTGGAAGAGCAGGCACGACTGGCAAAGCTGGCAGAGGAAGCCTCGGTGCCCGAGCCGCTACCCGAGCCGGAACCTGTAGCGGTATCGACTGTGAAGCCATCAGCCCCGAGCTGTTTCACCTTCGCAGGCTTCACGCTGCAGCTTCCGCTGGGCTTTCACTTCCGGGAAATCCAGACCACGCTCGAGCATGAAGGCGCATCAGTGACATTGAACATCCGTCGTCGCGACGCGCGAGGCGGGCAGACGCTCGAGCAACTCTTCGACGAGGCGATCAAGGCACTACGCGCCTTGAATCCAAACCTGCGGGTCATCCGTCAGCGTGATTGTCACTTGGCGGGCAGCCCGGCCAAGGTACTGGATTTTCACTTTCAAAATGGGCACGAACCCCGCCACGGGCGACTGGTGGGGGCACTGGTGCCTGTGGAAGGCGAACGACTGCCGCAGTGGCTGGATCTCTCCACCGTCATCGACCCGACCACGCCTGGGCTGAGCCAGTGGCTGGCTGAATTCGACCACATGCTCGATGGCTTGGCGCTGCGCTGACCCCAATTTAGTTATCAGGAATTTTCATCGCATGGATTACGAGTTGCAGGAAGGCGGCATTGCGCTGCCGGCAGGTTTCGAGGACCGCACGGTCAACATGTTCGTTCTGGGTGCCAGTGTCCCGGCACCGCTGAGCATCACCATCTCGCGTGACACTTTGCTTCCTGACGAGACGCTGCAGGCTTACGTCGACCGCCAGGTGAAGATGCTCACCGCCAGGTTGCGTGGTTACACCCGCATGGGCAACAAGGCGGTCTCGCTATCGGCTAGCGCCCCGATCGCCGGCATCCAGATAGATGCTTACTACATGAACCAGGGCCGTCCGCTGTACCAGCGCCAGGCTGCTTTCATCATCAGCCCCGGCCGTGCCCTGATTTTCTCCACGACCGCCCAGGCCGATTTCAGCGCCCAACAGAATCAGGACTGGGACAATCTGCTGGCCAGCTTTACGCCCCGCAACCCGGTCGTGAACAGCGCCGAGCCCGGCGAACAGGAGTAACCCTCATGTTCGAAGCAGCCAGGTTCGGCGACGACATATCA
>NZ_JABWRP020000013.1 GCF_014269035.2 Pseudomonas vlassakiae | reverse complement strand
GATGCCGCTGTCCTCGAACATGTAGGCCAGACGGTCCTGCGGGTATTCCGGGTCGAGCGGCACATAGGCGCCACCGGCCTTGAGGATCGCCAGCAGGCCGACGACCATTTCCACCGAGCGCTCGGCGGCGATGCCGACCAGCACGTCCGGGCCGACGCCCAGGCCGCGCAGATGTTCAGCCAGGCGATTGGTCTCGGCATTGAGTTCGGCATAGCTCAAGGTACGCTCGGCAAAGGTCAGGGCCGGCGCCTGCGGTTGACGGGCGGCTTGCTGTTCGAACCGCTGATGCACGTACGGCGTGCCCGGGTAGTCGCGTGCCGTGGCGTTCCAGCCGTTCACGATTCGCGAATAAACCGCTGCATCGACCAACCCGAAGCTGCCCAGCAAGGCTTGCGGCGTGCTGGCGAAGCCCTGCAGCAGATGACGCAGCTCGGCCGCAATCTGCTGCACCTGCTCGTGATCGAAGGCCTGGCGCTGGTAGGCGAAGGTCAGCTGCACCTGATCCCGTGCTTCAGCAATCAGGGTCAGCGGGTAACCACTGTATTCCTGATAATCCAGGCCGGACAAACGCAGACCAGCACTGATCTGCGACAGGCTCTGCGCCAGCGGATAGTTCTCGAACACCAGCAGGCTGTCGAACAGCGCCTCGCCAGGGCGCCCTGCTGCTGCCTGGATAGCGTACAGCGGCAGGTATTCGTACTCGCGCAGGCGCACGTTGAGCGCCTGCACCTCACGCACCCAGTCGGCGACCGGTATGTGCCCCTGCGGCTCGGCGGCCACCGGCAGCGTATTGATGAACAGGCCCAGTTGCTGCTCGATACCCGACAATTCCGCCGGGCGCCCGGACACGGTAGCACCGAAGCACGGCCGAGGTTGACCGGTGCGGCGCTGCAACAGCAGTGCCCAGGCGGCCTGCAGCACACTGTTGAGGGTGACTTGCTGGGCCTGCGCAAAGTGCTTCAGGGCTTGGCTCAATGCTTCACCCAGTTCCAGCACCAGCGCGCCCTGCCCGGACGGCTTGGCATCGCGTGTGCCACCGAGCAGTGTCGGGCCGTCCAGATCAAGCAGTTGGGCTTTCCAGAAGGCATCGGCACCCGCGCGATCCTGCTGCTGCAACCAGCCGAGATAATCACTGCGCGTGGTCTGCGCCAGCGCGGCCGGCTGCCCCGCGTAGGCCTGCATCACCGTCGCGAACAGCAACGAATTGCTCCAGCCGTCCATGAGAATGTGGTGGCTGGTGTAGATCAGGTGATGGCGCTGCGGCCCGGTGCGCACCAGCACCAGGCGCAGCAGCGGCGCCTGGCCTAGGTCGAAGGCGCGTGCCTGCTCGGCCTGCGCCAGGGTTTCCAGGCGTGCGTCGATATCAGCCTCGCCTGCCCAGTCGAAGCGTTCGAACGGCAGCTCGACATGGCGCAGCACCACCTGGCGCGGCGCCTCCAGGCCCTGCTCCCAGACAAAACCGGCGCGCAGCGACTCATGCTGGTCCAGTGCCTGCTGCCAGGCCTGGATGAAACGTTGCGGGTCGAGGTCGTCGAGGTCCAGGCGCAGGCGGTTGACGTAGCTGCTGGCCTGGCCGTCGTACAAGCTGTGGAACAGCATGCCTTCCTGCATCGGTGCCAACGGGTAGATGTTCTCGACCTGGCGCAGGTCGACCGGCAGCGCATCCAGCTGGGCCTGAGTCAGGCCGGCCAGCGGGAAGTCGGCCGGGGTGGCACCGCCGGCCTGTTCGTCGAGGCAATGGGTGACCAGCGCGGCCAGCTCTTGGGCGTAGTCATCAGCCAGGCCAGCGATCACCGGCTCATCGAACATCGCGTGGCTGAAGGTGAAGCCCAGTTCCAGCTCGCCCCCCAGCACCTGGCCGTTGATGCTCAACCAGTTGCCCAGCGGCGCATCGGCCGCCTGGGTGGCGCCCACACTTTCCAGGGCGGGTGCGAACAAGCGGTCCTCGGCAAAGCCCTGGTCGAACTGGCCGAGGTAGTTGAATGTTACCCGCGCTTGCGGCAGCGCCTGCAGCGCCGCCTGCTGCGCCGGGCTGCCGAGGTAACGCAGCGCGCCATGGCCGATGCCGCGCCCGGGCACGCCACGCAACTGCTCCTTGATGGCCTTGAGCGAGCCGCCCAGGGCGTCGGTCGGGGTCAGCGCTACCGGGAACAGGCTGGTGAACCAACCCACCGTTCGGCTCAGGTCCACGCCGTCGAACAGGTCTTCGCGGCCATGACCTTCCAGCTGGACCAGCACACTGCCCTGCCCGGTCCAGCGGCACAGCACCCGCGCCAGGGCGGTCAGCAGCAGGTCGTTGACCTGCGTGCGATAGGCCGCTGGCGCCTGCTGCAGCAATTTATGCGTGGTGTCGGCATCCAGGCGGCAGTGCACGGTGCGGGCGTGACGCACCTGCAACCCGGCGTCGCGGCGTGCCGTCGGCAGGTCACCGCTCAGCCCGGCGAGGGTCGCTTGCCAGTAGGCCAGTTCTGCCCCACGGGCAGGCTCCGCGGCCCAGCCCACCAGGCGTTCGGCCCAGGCCTTGAACGCCGTGCTCTTTTCCGCCAGCGCGGGCGTGCGCCCGGCCAGCTGGGCCAGGCAAGCCTGCTCAAGGTCGTCCAGCAGCACCCGCCAGGACACACCATCGACCACCAGGTGATGAATCACCAGCAGCAGGCGCTGCCCGCCTTCGGCGAGGTCGCACAACACCGCGCGCAGCAGTGGCCCCTGAGCGAGATCGAGACTGCCCTGCGCCTCTTCGGCAATGGCCAGCAGTTGCGCGGCATCGGCCGCCTGGCGGTGCCAGAGCAGCCCACCTGGCACGCTGGTACGGTGCTCGGCATGCCAGCTGCCGTTCACCTGGCTGAAAGCCAGGCGCAGTGCATCGTGCTGGTTGACCAGCAACGCCAGGGCCTGTTCGACGATGTTCGCCGTCAGCGCCTGGCGTGGCTGCAGCATGACCGCCTGGTTGTAATGCCCAGGCTGAACCAGCGCCAGTTCGAAGAAGCGCGCCTGCACCGGCAGCAGCGGCATGCCGCCGCTGACCTGCGCGACAGCGGCAGGCTTGGCCGCTGCAGTGATCAACTTGGCGACCTTGGCCAGCTGGGCGATGGTCTGCTTCTCGAACAGCTGGCGCGGGCTCAGCCTGATGCCCTGGCGCTTGGCCCGGGCGATGATCTGCAGGCTGAGGATGGAATCGCCCCCGAGCTCGAAGAAGTTGTCCTCGACGCCGATGTCTTCACGCTTGAGCACCGCTTGCCAGATGGCCAGCAGTTGCTCCTCCAGTGGTGTGCTGGCGGCGACATGGCGCTTGAGGTGTACCTGCGGCTGCGGCAGCGCGCGGCGGTCCAGCTTGCCGTTGGCGGTCAGTGGCAGGCGCTCCAGCAGCATGAGATGGGCCGGCACCAGGTAGTCTGGCAGCAGCGCCTGCAACTGCTCGCGCAGGGCCTCGACGCTCGGCGCGGGGTTACCCGGCACGCACCAGCCGACCAGTTGCAGTTGCGCCGCGTCGTCCCCTTGCGGGACGGCCAGCACCACCGCGTCATGAACCCCGGCCAGGCCACGCAGCACGCGGCCGACTTCCCCGGGCTCGACACGATAACCACGGATCTTCACCTGATCGTCGGCGCGCCCGAGGAAGTGCAGCAAGCCGGCGCTGTCGCGACGCACGCGGTCACCGCTGCGGTACAGGCGCGTGCCCGGCGCGCCGAACGGGTCGGGCACGAAACGCTCGGCGGTGAGTGCCGCCTGGCCAAGATAGCCTTGCGCCAGGCTGTCGCCGCCAATGTACAGCTCGCCAGCGACCCGCGCCGGCGCCCCGTTGAGCACATCGTCCAGCACCCGCACGCTGGCCCCCGGCAGCACAGTGCCCAACGGCACCGCCTGGGTCACTGCACCTTGCAGCTCATGGGTCAGTACACCGACCGTGGTTTCGCTGGGGCCGTAGTGGTTGATGAAGCGGCAGCCTGGCTTGAGCTCGCGCACTTTCTGGTACAACACGGGTGAGCAGGCCTCGCCACCGACGATCAGCGCATGTTCGGGCAACACGTCGCCAGCATTGACCGCCTGCAGCAAGCCGTTGAGGTGGCTGGGGACGATCTTCAGCACGCCGATGCGCTGCTCGGCCATGTAGGCGGCGAAGGCATCCGGGTCGAAGCCCAGCGTCTCTGGCAACACGTGCAGCGTGCGCCCGGAGCACAGGGCGCCGAACAGTACCGTGTGACCAAGGTCGGCGGCAATGGTGGAGACCAGCGCCATGCTCGCGTCCGTGGCCAGATCCAGGCGTTGCAGCAGGCCGTCGACATAGCTGGCCAGCGCGCCATGGCTGACCACCACCCCCTTCGGTTGGCCGGTGGAACCGGAGGTGTGGATCACATAGGCCGGTGCACCCGGCAGCATCCGGATATGTGGTGCATCGCCCGGCAAGGCGGCCCAGCGCTCCGGTGCGTAAGGCTGAACCTGGCAGCCGGACGATGCCAGCGCCTGCTGGCGCGGCTCAGCCGCATCGCACAGCAGCGCCTGCGCGCCACTGCGCTGCAGCATGCCGTGCAGGCGCTCGGTTGGCGCCTTGGTGTCCAGCGGCATGTACACGCCACCCGCCTTGAGAATGCCCAACAGGCACACCAGCCAGCCCGGCGAGCGCTCCATCAGCACCGCGACCGGCTGCCCCGCAGCGACGCCCAGGTCGCGCAGGTGGTGGGCCAGGCGATTGGCCTGGTGGTCCAACTCGGCATGGCTGAGGCGCTGCCCGGCACAAGCCAGCGCAATGGCATCGGGCTGGCGACGGACCTGCTCGTCCCAACGCTGCAGGACCAGGGCCGGTTGCGCACGCTGGCTGGCAACCTCTGCGGCAGGCGCCTTGACCAGGGTATGCAGCGGCGTATCGGGCGCATCGAGCAGCGTCTCGAACAGCTCGCGCAGGGCAACGATGAACCCTTCGATGGTAGCGCGCTGGTAAAGATCGCTGGCGTAGGTCATCTCGCCGTGCACCAGGCTGCCGTCGTCGGTGATGTCCAGAGCCAGATCGAAGTGGGTGCCCTCCTTGCGCAGCGGATACTCGCTGACGGCCAGCCCCGGCAGTTGCACGGCGGTCTGCTTCTGCACACCGACGTTCTGGTTGAACTTGGCCTGGAACAGCGGGTTATGGCCAAGGCTACGCTCGGGCGCGAGCACCTCCACCAACTGCTCGAAGGGCAGCTCCTGATTGGCCTGTGCGGCGAAGGTCGCTTCGCGCACCTGCACCAGCAGTTCACTCAGCGACAGGCGCTCGTCGACCACGCAGCGCAGCACCTGGGTGTTGACGAAGAAGCCGATCAAGCCCTCCACCTCTTCGCGCCCGCGGTTGGCGTTGGGCACGCCGATGCGGATGTCGCGCTGGCCGGAGTGGCGCGAGAGGAACACGGCGTAACCGGTCAGCATCAGCATGAACAGCGTCACCCCCTGCGCCCGGGCGGCGTCGCGCAGGCGCTGTGACAGCGGCCCGCCGAAATCGAACCTGAGGGTCTCGCCTTGCAGGCTCTGCACTGGCGGGCGCGGGAAGTCGGCCGCCACCTCGAGCAAGGGGTGGTCATCGCCGAGCTGCTCGCGCCAGTGCTGCAACTGCCGCTCGCCCTCGCCGGCTTCCAGCCAGCGGCGCTGCCACACGGCATAGTCGGCATACTGCAAGGGCAACGCTGGCAGGCTCTGAGGGCCGGCCTGGTAGCACTGGACGAACTCGCGGACCATCACGTCCATCGACCAACCGTCGCAGACGATATGGTGCATGCACACCACCAGCACGTATTCGTCCTGGCCCAGGCGGAACAGGCTGGCGCGCAGCAGTGGGCCCTTGAGCAGGTCGAACGGGCGACTGACTTCCTCTTCCACCTGTCGGGCCAGCTCAGCCTCGCCGGCGGTGCCAAGGTCGACATGCCGCAAGGCCAGGGGCTCGGCCGCCAGCACCCGTTGCAGCGGCTGCTCGCCGTCGACCTGGAACACCGTACGCAACGCTTCGTGGCGCTCGATCAGGGCGTCGAAGGCGCCTTGCAGACGGCTCTGGTCCAGATCGCCGCGCAGGCGCAGGCCGGCAGCCATGTTATAGGCCGCGCTCTGCGGATCGAGCTGCCAGAGGAACAGCAGGCGCTGCTGGGCGTAGGACAGCGCAATGGCTTCATGGCCGTGGCGGCTGACCGGGATCGGCAGCAGGCCGAAGTCCTTGCCATCCTGGCGCAGCCTGGCGAGGAACTGACGGCGTTGTTCGAGCGGCAACCCGATGAACTTCTCGGCGATACGCAGCGTCGTGTTGCGGGTCATGCTCAAACCTCCTCCAGTGAATTCATGAACGCTTCCATGTCGGCCCAGTCCTCGTCGGCGGTACCGCCCAGGGCCTCCAGCTCTTCGGCCAGGGCAGCCAGGTGCGGGCGTTCGAACAGGCTGCGCATGGGCAGCGCGACGCCCAGTTCGGACTTGATCCGGGCAATGACCTGGGCTGCCAGCAGCGAATGCCCGCCCAGGTCGAAGAAACTGTCGTCGAGGCCGACGCGGGGCACCTGCAAGACTTCCATCCAGATTGCCGCCAGGCGTTGCTGCGGCTCGCTGACTGGCGCACGGAAGCCGGCCTGTAGCTGGCTCGGGTCAGGCGCGGGCAGGGCCTTGCGGTCGAGTTTGCCGCTGGGGGTTAGCGGCAGGCGGTCCAGCAGCACCAGATGCGACGGCACCATGTAGTCCGGCAGCGTCGCACGCAGGCCCTGGCGGATCGCCTGGCGCTGTGCCTCGGCATCGGTGCCGTCGGCGTCGGTGACCGCATAGGCAACCAGTTGCCGCCCACCGGCCATGTCCAGGGCCAGCACCGCCGCTTCGCGCACGCCGGGGCATTGCTGCAGGCGCATCTCGATCTCGCCAAGCTCGATACGGAAGCCGCGCACCTTCACCTGATGATCGACCCGACCGATGTACTCGATAGCGCCATTGGCGTCGAAACGGGCACGGTCACCTGTGCGGTACAAGCGTGCGCCGGGCACATTGGGGTCGGGCAGGAAGCGTTCGGCGCTGAGTGCGGGCTGGCCGTAGTAACCGCGCGCCAGGCCCGGGCCACCGATGTACAGCTCGCCAATGGCGCCAGCCGGTACGGGCTGCATCTCGCCGTCGAGGATGCACAGGCGCCGCCCGGCCAGCCCCTGGCCGATGGGGATACCGCGCCAGGACACATCGCGCGAGGCCAGCGCCGTGCAGTCGTGGATGCTGGACACCACCGTGGCCTCGGTCGGGCCATAGGTGTTGAGCAGGCGCACACCGGCCAGGCCGGCGCGGCGCCACAGGTCGAGCCCGTCCACCGCCATGGCTTCGCCGCCAACATGCACCTGGCGCAATGCGGCAAATGCCGGTGGCGTGTCGCGCGCGTAGTCCTGCACCAGCATGTGCCAGTAGGCAGCCGGCAGGTCGGCGACAGTGATGCCGTGCCGTTGCAGGGCGTGCAGGAAGCGGGTGCTGTCCCACAGGTGGCGGTCGCGCAGCACCACACGGGCACCGACGCACAGCGGTGGATAGAACTGCTCGACGAAACCGTCGAAGCTGCAGGTGGCGAACTGCAGCACGCGATCATCGGCGGTCAGGCGCGAATAGTCGCTGGCCAGCTCGCAGAACTCGGCCAGCGCGCCGTGGCTGATGGCGACGCCCTTGGGACGGCCGGTGGAGCCGGAGGTGTAGATCACATAGGCCAGGTTGCCCGGCCGCAGTGATACCTGCGGTGCATGCTCAGGGTGCTCGCCCTGCGCGTGGTCCAGGCAGATGACCTCGATACCGCCGGCTTCAGGCAGTTGGTTCAGCAGGGTCGATTGGGTCAACAGCAGACGCAGGCCGCTGTCGGCGAACACCTGGGCGATGCGCTCGCTGGGCGCTTGCGGGTCCAGCGGCACATAGGCACCGCCGGCCTTGAGCACCGCCAGCAGGGCGACCCCCATGTCCAGCGAACGCTCAAGCGCCACACCGACCAGCACCTCGGGGCCGACACCGGCCTGCACCAGGCGCTGGGCCAGGCGGTTGCTGCGACGCTCCAGCTCGGCATAGCTCAGGCTGGCGCCCTGCCCTTCTCCAGCCAGCACCAGCGCGACCGCCTCGGGCGAACGCGCTGCCTGGGCCTGAAAGCGCTGGTGGGCCAACGCCGCTGCCTGAGGTGCAGGTGCTTGCAGTGCCCAAGCCTGCAGTTGGCGGGATTCAGCCGCATCGAGCAATTCCAGCTCGCCGATTCGACGTTGCGGGTCGGCCAGCACGCTGCGCAGCAGGTTGCGCCAGTGGCCGGCCATGCGCTCGACGGTGGCGGCATCGAACAGATCCGTGGCGTAGGTGAAGGCAGCCAGCAGGCGTTCGCCTTCCTCGCGGGTTTCCAGCATCAGGTCGCTGGCAGCGGCATGGCTGCGGGCGCCGGCCACGCTCTGTTCAGCGTCCAGATGCGCCAATTGCAAGCCGCAACCCAGGCGCATGCCCTGGATGTCGGTGACCAGCGGCTGATGGTTGTACATGACCTGGAACAGCGCGTTGTGGCTCTGGCTGCGGTTGGGCTGCAGCGCCTCCAGTAGCGCATCGAATGGCAGCTCCTGGTGGGCCTGGGCGCCGAGGGCGGTCTGACGCAGCGCTGCCAGTAGCTGCTCGAACGTCTGCTGCCCATCCAGCTGACTGCGCAGCACCTGGGTATTGACGAAGAAACCGATCAGTCCCTCGACCTCGCCGCGGTTGCGGTTGGCAATCAGGCCTCCGACGCGGATGTCGCCCTGCCCGCTGTAGCGGTACAACAGGGTTTTGAAGGCTGCCAGGAGCACCACGAACAAGGTCGTACCCTGACGTTGGGCCAGCGCCTTCAGGCCGCTGCGCAGCTCGGCGTCGATGGCGAATTCAAGGCGCGCACCGGCATGGCTCGGCTGTGCCGGGCGTGGCCGGTCGGTGGGCAATTCCAGGGGCTCATGCTCCTCGCCCAGCTGAGCTCGCCAGTAGTCGAGCTGACGGGCCTGCTCACCGGCTTCCATCCAGCTGCGCTGCCACAGGGCGTAGTCACGGTACTGCACGGCCAGCGCCGGTAACTGGGCCTGGTTTCCGGCGCTGCGGGCGTCCAGGCAACGCATGAACTCGTCGATCAGGATGTTCATCGACCAGCCGTCGGCAATGATGTGATGCATGGTCAGCAGCAACACATGTTCATCCGCAGCCAGTTGCAGCAGCGCGGCCCGCAGCAGCGGGCCATGTCGCAAGTCGAACGGCTGTGCGGCTTCGCGGGCGACCTCCTCACGGGTCTGTTGCAACCGCTGATCGGCATCCAGCGTGGACAGGTCGACATGGCGCACCCGCACCTGCGCACCGTCACCCACACACTGCACGGCCTGGCCGTCGACTTCCTCGAAGGTGGTGCGCAGGCACTCGTGGCGCTGCACCAGGTCGGCAAAGGCCAGGTCCAGCGCCTGGTGGTTGAGGCGGCCTAGCAGGCGCACGGCCCCTGGCAGGTTGTAGGCAGCGCTGCCGGGTTCCAGCTGCCAGAGGAACCACATGCGCTGCTGGGCATACGAGACCTGGTCGCGACCAGCAATGCCGCTGCAGTCGGGGATGGGGTATTGACTGAAATCGACTTGCTCGTCGCGCAGGGCGGCGAAGAAGACACGGCGTTTTTCCAGCGGCAGTTCAATGAAGCGGCGCGCCAGCTTCAGGGATTGATCGAGGGTGCTCATAGGTCGTCCGAACCGGTGATGGGAGCCGCCCTGGGCTCCGCGATACCTGTTGAACGAATGGTTCCGGCTTGCATTTAGGTGCTGTTGGCAAAACCGTCGCAGCGCTTTTGCGGCAGCGCGCCTGCGCTGACTGCCGCGCTGCGCGGCTCAACCTGCGCCGTGCCCCTCGGCCATGGCCACGATGACCTTGCGCTTGCCGGTGAAGCTGCTGCGGGCGTGGGCGGCGAGCATGTTATCGAGCATCAGCACATCGCCTTCCTGCCAGGGGAAGGCGATGGTGCACTCATCCAGCACACCGCGTACTTCGTCGAGGATCGAGTCTTCGATCGGTGAACCGTCGCCGTAATAGACATTACGAGGCAGGTCTTGCTCGTCGACGATTTCCAGCAAGCTCTCGCGCACCTCAGGCGGCAGGTTGGACACATGGAACAGGTGCGCCTGGTTGAACCACACATCCTCAAAGGTTCGCGGGTGGCGGGCCACGGCCTGGCAGGTCTGGCGAGTCCGCAGTTCGCCGTCGTCCTTCCATTCGCAGGTGATCGCATGGCGTTGGCAGTAGGCTTGCACCACTGCCGGATCGTCACTGTTGAACACCTGCTCCCAAGGCACATCCAGGCCATTGCCGAAGTTGCGCACGTACATCAGCCCATGACGATTGAAACGCTCGTGGATACGCGGGGCGATCCGGCGGAACACTTCGCGGCTGTCGGCGATGGGCGTTTCCCCGCCGCTCTGGGCGGCGATCATGCTGTAGAACCAGATCTTCATCGGCCATTCACGGGTGTAGGCCTGCTCGTTGTGCAGCGGGATTTTCTGGTGCGGCGGGTATTCGGTAGAGGTGTACACGCCCTGGGTAACGTTACTGCGCGGGGTAGAGCCGAACTCATAGTTCAGCAGCGGGTGGCCAAAGCCGCCGGCAAAGCTGCGAAAAGCCTCGGCGCCGCCCACGTCGAAACCGCGAAAAAGGATGCCACCGGCATCGAGCAAATGACGGTCCACCAACGCACGGATCGGCTCCAGCGCCTCGTTGAGGTCCAGGCCGGCATGGGGTGCCTCGACCAGTAAGGGCAGGCTGCGCTGGCCAGGCAGCAGGGGCCGGGCCAGCAGTTCCAGTGTGGCACTCATGGCCTCCCCCTCGCGGCAGCTGGCCGCAGCGGGTTGAGCAGCAACTGATTGGCAACAGGCAGCACCTGGCTGGCCTTGAAACAAATGGCGGCAAGCATCCTTCGACCCTCGATGAAAAGACAGCAAGCTCCGGTGGCGCGTACGGCGCACGTCGGCCTTGTGCAAAGGAAACGAGGGGCAGAGGGAGGGATTTAGCGTGGATGGCGTCCCCGGCAGGAATCGAACCTGCACCAGAGTCTTAGGAGGACCCCGTTCTATCCATTAAACTACAGGGACTGCAACCCGCCAGCCATGTGCTGACTGAAAGCAGCAGCAGCGGGACGGCGAGCATGTTAACCAGCGCGCCACCGTTTGTCATGCCTGAATCGGGCTTTTTGCACGTAGGGGGTTTCTGAAAGCCGCTCAGCCAAGCAACTTTTCCTGGCGCAGCAGATCGAGCAAGGCCGCCACCGCCGTGGCCAACTCCCCTGAATTGTCGAGGTGGTGCAGCGATGGCCCAGCGTTCAATTGCAGCAGCGCATTGCGCGCCAGGCGCTGGTCGACTTGCTCCGGGGTCTCCCGCCCACGGGCCAGCAAGCGTTCACGCAGCACGGCGGGCTGCACGTCCAGGCACACTGCCAAAAGACCAGGGTAACGCGCCTGGGCTTCTGGCAAATAAGCCCTGGAACCATTGACCAGCACCGAGCGCCCCTGCGCCAGCCACGTGTCCACCTGGGCCGGTATCCCGTACTCCAGGCCATTGGCTCGCCAGTGCATGGCGAACGCGCCCTCTTCGCGCAGCTGCGCGAACCGCTCCGCGCTGACGCCATGGGCCGCTTCACCCTTGGCTTCGGCGGAACGGGTAATGATGCGACGGGCTATTTCGACGCCTGCCGCAGACAATTGCGCACGCGCGGCATCGATCAGGGAATCTTTTCCCGAACCGGAGGGTCCTATCAGGAATATCAGGCGGCCTGAGGCTCCATCTCGGGCGCTTGCGTCATGTTGCATAGCCACTATGCTCTATGGAAGGAAACCCGCGCATTCTAGGTGTTTTCTGCGTCCTTTGCTGCGTTTTACAGGTTTTTGGCGGCAAAAGGCTGACGGTGCGACGGGCCGGATGATGTAAAACTTTTCAAACCAGTACTCATTTCTGATAATTGGTACTGGCAAAAAGCCTTTATCCGGCTCACTATTTGTCACAGAATTGACGCCAAGGAAACGGCGGCCATGAGGCAAGATGACCTTCCAAATATTCATGACGGTTGAACATTTTGTCGTCGCCACGGTCGTACTTCCACCCCGTGCGGCCAATTTGAGAACCGCTTCCCCTGAACCAGTAAATCCGGTCAATTTATATGCGCCCAATGAAACAGGCTATTTATTCGAGCCGCACCGCTGACAAGTTCGTCGTCCGCCTGCCAGACGGGATGCGTGAGCGCATTGCCGAGGTAGCGCGCAACCATCACCGCAGCATGAACTCCGAGATCATCGCGCGCCTGGAGCAGAGCCTTATCCAGGAAGGTGCGCTGGGCGACGAGCTGAGCATGCGCCTGGACAGCCCGGAGCTGTCGCTGCATGAGCGCGAGCTCCTGCAACGTTTCCGCCAGCTGTCGCACCGCCAGCAGAATGCGCTGGTGGCCCTCATCGCTCACGATGTGGAAATGGCCGCCGACGCCTCCTGAGGCCGACAGCGAGCAGACACGAAAAAGCCAGCGTATGCTGGCTTTTTTGGTTGGGCTTGTTTTTCTGCTGGCGCTTCAGAGCAGGAACAGTGTCGCCAGGCCCAGGAAGATGAAGAAGCCGCCACTGTCGGTCACGGCGGTGATCATCACGCTCGAGCCCATGGCCGGATCGCGCCCCAGGCGTGTCAGGGTCATGGGAATCAGCACGCCCATGAAGGCCGCCAGCAACAGGTTCAGCGTCATGGCGGCGGTCATCACCACGCCCAGGGACCAGCTGCCATAGAGCCAGAAGGCCACCGCGCCGATAACCCCGCCCCAGACCAGGCCATTGAGCAGCCCCACCGCCAACTCCTTGCGCATCAGCCGGCTGGTATTGCCCGGCGACACCTGGTCCAGTGCCATGGCACGGACGATCATGGTGATGGTCTGGTTGCCCGAGTTGCCACCAATACCGGCAACGATGGGCATCAGCGCAGCCAGCGCCACCAGCTTCTCGATCGATCCTTCGAACAAGCCGATCACCCGCGAGGCGACAAAGGCGGTAATCAGGTTGATCGCCAGCCAGGCCCAACGGTTGCGCAGCGAACGCCAGACCGAGGCGAAGATGTCTTCCTCTTCACGCAGACCGGCCATGTTGAGGACTTCGCTTTCGCTCTCCTCACGGATCAGGTCAACCATCTCGTCAATCGTCAGACGGCCGATCAGACGATCACCCTTGTCGACCACTGGCGCCGAAACCAGGTCATAACGTTCGAAGGCCTGAGCCGCGTCGTAGGCATCTTCCTCAGGATGAAAAGACACGGGGTCGGTCGCCATGACCTCCGCCACTTTCTTCTCTGGGTCGTTGACCAACAGGCGCTTGATTGGCAATACGCCCTTGAGAATGCCTTCATAGTCGACCACGAACAGCTTGTCGGTATGGTTGGGCAACTCTTTCAGGCGGCGCAGGTAGCGCAGCACCACTTCCAGGCTGACGTCTTCGCGGATGGTGACCATCTCGAAGTCCATCAGCGCACCGACCTGCTCCTCGTCGTAACTCAGTGCCGAGCGGACCCGCTCGCGCTGCTGGGCATCGAGGCTTTCCATCAGCTCGTGAACCACGTCACGCGGCAGCTCTGGCGCCAGGTCGGCCAGTTCGTCGGCGTCCATTTCCTTGGCGGCAGCCAGGATCTCGTGATCGTCCATGTCGGCGATCAGCGACTGACGAACAGAGTCGGATACTTCGAGGAGGATGTCGCCGTCACGGTCCGAGCGCACCAGCTGCCAGACCGTCAGACGGTCTTGCAAGGGCAAGGCTTCGAGGATGTAGGCGACGTCGGCTGGGTGCAGGTCGTCCAGCTTGCGCTGCAGGTCGACCAGGTTCTGGCGGTGGACGAGGTTTTCCACCAGATCGTTGTGCTGACCTTCCTGACGATGGGTCAGGTCTTCCACCACACGTTGGCGCTGCAGCAGTTCGACCACCTGGGCCAGGCGATCCTGCAGGCTCTCTTGAGCTTTCTTTACTTCTACTTCAGTCATAGGCGAACTCCACTCCCAGCAGCGGAGCACGCCGGGAGAATCAATCAGTCAGATCTAGCTGTATGAATCTTGTTAGGGAGTAACTACTGGGTAAGTCCATGGTGGTTTTCCACAAGCCCCGGCGGGGCTGACGGGCGCAATCATACACTGCCTAAGCTGTCAGATCGCTTAAAATTTCGGCCAGAACAATCGTTTGCGAGATAAAGCTGGGACAACGCTCGATGCTACCTGTGCGACGGCATGCGCGTGATAAAGAACACATTCACCGCGCAAAAGTCTGTCGGGCTGGTTACTGTGCAGTCTAGTCAGGCATCACTGACAAAACAGTGAAAGAGAAAAACAAAAAGCCCGCTCAAATGAGCGGGCTTCTTATCGTGTATGGCGGACTCAGCAGGATTCGAACCTGCGACCGCTCGGTTCGTAGCCGAGTACTCTATCCAGCTGAGCTATGAGTCCGTGGTTGGCAGTTTCAAACCAGATACCGCTGGTGATGAAGCGACTTTGCAAGCAGAGCCACTTCAAAAGTGGCGGACTCAGCAGGATTCGAACCTGCGACCGCTCGGTTCGTAGCCGAGTACTCTATCCAGCTGAGCTATGAGTCCGTGGTTGGCAGTTTCAAACCAGATACCGCTGGTGAATGAAGCGACTTTGCAAGCAGAGCCACTTCAAAAAGTGGCGGACTCAGCAGGATTCGAACCTGCGACCGCTCGGTTCGTAGCCGAGTACTCTATCCAGCTGAGCTATGAGTCCGCGATTGGTAATTTTAGACCAGGTTACCACTGGTGATTTGAAGCAGCCTTGCATGCAAAGCCACTTCAAAAGTGGCGGACTCAGCAGGATTCGAACCTGCGACCGCTCGGTTCGTAGCCGAGTACTCTATCCAGCTGAGCTATGAGTCCGTGTCTTGCCGCGCATGATAGTTCGCTGAAACATTTTTGCAAGAACTTTTTCGTTTAACTTCAACGACTTAGCGTTCTTACCGTTTACAGCGCCCTACGCAAATAATGGCGGTGAAGGGGGGATTCGAACCCCCGATACCCTTATGAGGTATACTCCCTTAGCAGGGGAGCGCCTTCGGCCACTCGGCCACCTCACCGCAACACGAGGCGAATATTAAACAGGCTCTTCCTCGTTTGCAACCCTTTTTTTGAAAAAAACTTCAAAAAAATTAAAGGCTTGGCTCCTCGTCCTTCTCTTTCTTGATCCGCAGGTAGATTTCTTCGCGGTGAACGGCCACTTCTTTAGGGGCGCTGACACCAATACGCACCTGGTTGCCTTTCACGCCGAGCACCGTCACGGTGATCTCGCCGTCTCCAATGATCAGGCTCTCGGCGCACCGACGAGTCAGAATCAACATAGCTTTCTCCTTACGCAAAACATTCAGGGGTTACAGTCTTGGGATGTCAGGCCTGAGCGCGGACGACGCACATGGCCTGGATGATCGCCCCGCTGGCAGGACAAGGCCTGCGTGGCGACCAGAAACGCGAAGGGCGCGGCTAAGCCGCGCCCTCCAGGCCAGGCGTTACTCGCCCTGTCGGGCCGGAGCGTCAAGTTCGAACGCGGTGTGCAGCGCGCGTACGGCCAGCTCCAGGTACTTCTCTTCAATGACCACCGAGACCTTGATTTCGGAGGTGGAGATCATCTGGATGTTGATGCTCTCCTTGGCCAGGGCTTCGAACATGCGGCTGGCAACGCCCGCGTGGGAGCGCATGCCAACGCCGACGATCGACACCTTGGCGATCTTGGTGTCGCCGATCACTTCACGGGCACCGATCTCACGCGCGGTGTTTTCCAGCACGCTGTAGGCCTTCTCGTACTCGTTGCGGTGCACGGTGAAGGTGAAGTCGGTGGTGTTATCGTGGGAAACGTTCTGCACGATCATGTCCACCTCGATGTTCGAAGCGCTGATCGGGCCGAGGATCTTGAAGGCAACGCCCGGGGTGTCCGGTACGCCACGAATGGTCAGCTTGGCCTCATCACGGTTGAAGGCGATACCGGAAATGATCGGCTGTTCCATGGATTCCTCTTCATCAATGGTAATGAGGGTACCTGGACCCTCCTTGAAGCTGTGCAGCACGCGCAGCGGAACGTTGTACTTGCCGGCGAACTCCACCGAGCGGATCTGCAACACCTTGGAACCAAGGCTGGCCATTTCCAGCATCTCTTCGAAGGTGATCTTCTCCAGGCGCTGCGCTTGCGGCACAACGCGCGGGTCGGTGGTGTAGACGCCATCGACGTCGGTGTAGATCTGGCACTCGTCTGCCTTCAGCGCAGCCGCCAGGGCCACGCCGGTGGTGTCGGAGCCACCGCGGCCGAGGGTAGTGATGCTGCCGTGCTCGTCGACACCCTGGAAACCGGCCACCACGACCACGCGGCCTTCCTTGAGGTCGGCACGGATCTTCTGGTCGTCGATCTGCAGGATGCGCGCCTTGTTGTGCGCGCTGTCGGTGAGGATGCGCACCTGGTTGCCGGTGTAGGACACCGCTGGCACACCACGCTTGATCAAGGCCATGGTCAACAGGGCAATGGTGACCTGCTCACCGGTCGACACGATCACATCCAGCTCACGCGGAACCGGCTGATCGGTGATCTGCTTGGCCAGATCGATCAGGCGATTGGTTTCACCGCTCATGGCCGACAGCACAACCACCAGGTCGTCGCCCGCTTCACGGTGTTTCTTGACCTTTTCGGCTACCTGCTCGATCCGCTCGATGGAACCGACAGAGGTGCCGCCAAATTTCTGTACGATCAACGCCATTTCAATGGTGCCTCAGCCCGTACCGGGCCTCAAAAAAACCATCCAACATGAAGGAGCAGATGACTAGACCACCCGCCCCTTCATCTCAAAGTCCCTGCTCTGCGAACGGCACGGCCAGCGCCAGCGCCTGGTCCAGTGCAGCGACGTCGACGCCACCACCCTGGGCCATGTCCGGACGGCCACCGCCCTTGCCACCCACTGCCGCAGCGGCTTGTTTCATCAGGTCACCAGCCTTGAGTTGGCTGGAGAGGTCCTTGGTCACGCCGGCCACCAGCACGACCTTGCCCTCATGCTCGCTGCCCAGCAGGATCACTGCGTGGCCGAGCTTGTTCTTCAGCTGATCGACCAGCGCCAGCAGTGCCTTGCCATCCTGCCCATCCAGGCGGGCGGCAAGCACCTTGGCACCTTTGACCTCAACGGCCGCGTTGGAGAGATCGTCCCCGGCGGCGCTGGCGGCCTTGGCCTGCAGCTGCTCGAGCTGCTTTTCCAGCTGGCGGTTGCGCTCGAGCACAGCCGACAGCTTGTCGATCAGGTTGTCACGGTTGCCCTTGACCAGCTGCGCGGCTTCCTTGACCTGCTCTTCGGCAGCGTTCAGGTAGTCCAGCGCAGCGGCACCGGTAACCGCTTCGATACGGCGCACACCCGAGGCCACGCCACCTTCGCTGATGATCTTGAACAGGCTGATATCGCCGGTGCGCTTGGCATGGATACCGCCGCACAGCTCGACGGAGAAATCGCCCCCCATGCTCAGCACGCGCACGGTGTCACCGTACTTCTCGCCGAACAGGGCCATGGCGCCCTTGGCCTTGGCGGTTTCGATATCGGTCAGCTCGGTTTCAACCGGGGTGTTCTTGCGCACTTCACGGTTGACGATGTCTTCCAGGGCCTTGATCTGCTCCGGCTTGACCGCCTCGAAGTGGCTGAAGTCGAAACGCAGGCGCTGGCTGTCGACCAGCGAGCCCTTCTGCTGTACGTGCTCGCCCAGCACCTGGCGCAGCGCTTCGTGCAGCAGGTGAGTGGCCGAGTGGTTCAGCGAGGTGGCGTGCTGCACGTCGGCATCGACCTTGGCCTCGACAGGCGAGCCGATGACCAGCGCACCGCTGGCGACCACGCCGTGGTGCAGGAAGGCACCGCCGGTCTTGGTGGTGTCGCGCACGTCGAAGCGTGCAGCGCCGGCCTGCAAGAAGCCGCTGTCGCCGACCTGGCCACCGGATTCGGCATAGAACGGGGTGCGGTCGAGCACCACGACGCCCTGCTCGCCTTCACCCAACTGGTCGACAGACTGGCCGTCCTTGTACAGGGCGATGATCTTGCCCTGGCCTTCGGTGGCGTCATAGCCGAGGAACTCGGTGGCGCTGTCGATCTTGACCAGGCTGTTGTAGTCCATGCCGAAGCTGCTGGCAGAGCGGGCACGCTCGCGCTGGGCTTCCATTTCACGCTCGAAGCCGGCTTCGTCGATGGTCAGCTCGCGCTCGCGAGCGATGTCGGCGGTCAGGTCCATCGGGAAACCGTAGGTGTCGTACAGCTTGAACACCACGTCGCCCGGGACCACGTCGCCCTTGAGCTGGGCCAGGTCCTGCTCGAGGATGCGCAGGCCCTGCTCCAGGGTCTTGGCGAACTGTTCTTCCTCGGCCTTGAGCACGCGTTCGATGTGCGCCTGCTGGCTCTTCAGCTCGGGGAAGGCCTCGCCCATCTCGGCGGCCAGGGCAGCGACGATCTGGTAGAAGAAGCTGCCCTTGGCGCCCAGCTTGTTGCCGTGACGGCAAGCGCGGCGAATGATGCGGCGCAGCACGTAGCCACGGCCTTCGTTGGACGGCAGTACGCCGTCGGCAATCAGGAAACCGCAGGAACGGATGTGGTCGGCAACCACTTTCAGCGAAGCCTGGCCGTCGTTGCTGCAGCCGATGGCCTTGGCCGCGGCAGACAGCAGGTTCTGGAACAGGTCGATCTCGTAGTTCGAGTGCACGTGCTGCATGACCGCACTGATGCGCTCCAGGCCCATGCCGGTGTCCACCGACGGCGCTGGCAGCGGGTGCAGCACGCCGTCGGCGGTGCGGTTGAACTGCATGAAGACGTTGTTCCAGATCTCGATGTAGCGGTCGCCGTCTTCCTCCGGCGAGCCGGGTGGGCCGCCCCAGATGTCGGCGCCGTGGTCGTAGAAGATCTCGGTGCAAGGGCCGCACGGGCCGGTGTCACCCATGGTCCAGAAGTTGTCGGAGGCGTATGGGGCGCCTTTGTTGTCGCCGATGCGCACCATGCGCTCGGCCGGCACGCCGACTTCCTTGGTCCAGATGTCGTAGGCTTCGTCGTCGGAGGCGTAGACGGTGACCCAGAGCTTTTCCTTGGGCAGGTTCAGCCACTTCTCGGAGGTCAGGAAGGTCCAGGCGAAGGTGATCGCATCGCGCTTGAAATAGTCGCCGAAGCTGAAGTTGCCCAGCATTTCGAAGAAGGTGTGGTGACGCGCGGTGTAGCCGACGTTTTCCAGGTCGTTGTGCTTGCCACCGGCACGCACGCACTTCTGGCTGCTGACAGCGCGGGTGTAGGCACGCTTCTCGGCACCGAGGAAGCAGTCCTTGAACTGGTTCATGCCAGCGTTGGTGAACAGCAGGGTCGGGTCGTTGTTCGGGATCAGCGAACTGGAGGCGACTCGGGTATGGCCCTGCTCTTCGAAGAAGCGGAGGAAGGCTTCACGGATTTCTGCGCTTTTCATAGGTTCTTCCACGGAAACGGCGGCCCTTGGGGGCAAACACGTCGACGAAACGACGGCAAAGGGCCGCATTATATCGGTCCTGCAAGCAAGGTGCAGTGTGTTTATGCGATAGAAAGCGTCGATTGGACGGCTTTTAAGGCGCTTGCAAATGAAAATGACATGAGCGGATGCTAATTGCAGCCTTTCGCCACTGGCAAGCCAATTACCGCCCAAGGGAAGGGAAAATGGAACAGGCGGTGAATTAAAAGGTTTTCATCAGCGATCGGATCCGACAACCTGCCGCCGTTTTCAGCGGCGGCCACGGTCTCAGCCCAGGCGCTGCCCCGAATCAGGCACGATCAGGATGCCGGCGCGCAGGCCATTCTTGACCCTGGGATTGGGAAAAATGATCCGCGCCCCCTCCTCCTCGACCACCCAGCGCATCTCCGCCAGGTCTTCGGCCAGCAAGTACCCCTTGCTCAGCTCGGAGAAGTTTTCGATGTCCGCCGGCAGGTGCAGGTGGAAGCTGTCGCTGTGCTTGATGATCTCGCGGGCGACGCTGAACAGTTTGAGGCCGTCCAGCGAGCCGTCGATTTCAGGCTCGGTATCCTCGATGATATGAATCAACCGTTCTTCAAGCCTGTCGAGGTTGACCTGCTCGTTCTGCCCGAACGGCCGCGCCTTGCCCAGCTCCAGGGTGAACGCCTCGGCATCCAGTTGCTCGTAGGTGAAGGCACTGAAGGTGATGGATGACTTGCTTTGCAACAGCACCGCCTCCATGCCGGCAGCAGCCAGGCGGGCCAGCTCGCGACGGGAATGCTTGCGCCCCTCCTTGTAAGGATAAAGGGCGAACTGCTCGATCTTCGAGCCACGGATGGCGGTATGCAGGTCGTAATGCAGGCGGGTACGCCCAGGCTTGCTGAAGAACACCCGGGCGAACTGTTCCAGCTCGGCGGCACGCAATGCCTCGAACCCACTGGAGAGCTCATGGCGACCGTTGAACAGCCGGTTGATATCCTGCTCGACAAAACGCTCGCCTTTGCGGATGGCGACCGGGTTGCCGAACAGGAACAGAATCCGTGCACGCGGCTTGATCTTGCCGTTGGCCACGCCATGCAGGAGCCTTTCGAGCAGTTCGATCGGTGCTGTTTCATTACCGTGAATACCGGCCGAAAGCAGCAGATCGAGCCCACAATCCTCGTTTTCGGGCGGACGCACCTCCAGTGCGCCCTCCCCCAACCAGCGCAAGCGCACGCCCTTGGTTGTCACTTGGGTCTTCTCGGCCGGTTCGTGATCGGTCAGGGTCAGCTCGAGCAATTTGCCAAGGGCGAGCATAGGCGCTTCCTTAGTGGTGGTGGCCGCAGTCAGGGCCATGGACATGATCGTCCTCTTCGCCGACTTCCGCCGGCTCCATTTCCAGCTGCAGGCTGACCAGGTTGGTGGCCATCGGACGCAGCAGCAGGTTGGCGTATTCGACATCGCCTTCCTCGACATCCACGCCGATCAGCAGCTGGCCACGGCCGTCCTGCTGGACCCACACTTCCTTGCCTTGCCAGACAATGGCAAAACGGGTGCAGGAGGTTTCCAGCTGGGTGCCGTCTACATCTTCGAGGATCAGGCGCAGGGCGTCGGTCATTGCAAATTCTCTCTTCAAGGTTGGCGTTGGAACGGGTACACCGAGCCCAACTTCAGGATCTGGGTCAATTCATCCAGTGCGGTGCGGCACTCCAGCAGCAGCTGCGGGTCGGCAAGGTCGGCTTCGCCAAGGCGATCGCGGTAGTGCTTGTCGACCCACTGCAGCAGAGTGTCGTACAGCGGGGCGGTCATGATAACGCCTGGATTGACCGCTGCCAGTTCCGATTCCTTCAATGCCACGCGCAACCGCAGGCAAGCCGGGCCACCGCCGTTCTGCATGCTCTGCTTGAGGTCGAACACCTTGACCTCCTTCACCGCACCGCCTTGGGCGGTCAGCTGGCCCAGATAGGCCCAGACCCGCTCGTTGTTGCGGCACTCTTCCGGCACCACCAGCAGCATCGAGCCATCGTCACGGCTGAGCAGCTGGCTGTTGAACAGGTAGGAGCGCACGGCATCCTCTACCGTCACCGCCGCACGCGGCACACGGATGGCCTGGAAGTTGCCACCCTTGCTGGCCAGTTTAGCCTGCAGCTGGCCAAGCACCGCATCGGTCTCGAGGAAAGCGTCCTCATGATAGAAGAGCACTTCACCGTTACCGACCGAAATCACATCGTTGTGAAACACGCCCTGGTCGATCACCGCCGGGTTCTGTTGAGCGTAGACCACACCGTCCTCGCTCAGGCCGTGCAGCCGCGCCACAGCCTGGGAGGCCTCCAGCGTTTGCCGCGCCGGGTACTTCTGCGGCGCGGGGTAGCGGCTATCGAAGGCACTGCGGCCATAGACGAAGAACTCCACCCCGGCTTCACCGTATTCGCGGCAGAAGCGCGTATGGTTGGCCGCGCCTTCATCGCCGAACTGCGCCACGGCGGGCAGCGCTTCGTGGTGGGCGAAGTGCTTGTCGTCGTTGAACATCGCCGCCAGCACACGGCTGGTGGTCGGGTGCTCGATGCTGCGGTGGTACTTGCAGTTGAGGTTGGCAGCCGTGAAGTGCACGCGACCATCGGCCGTGTCGGCGCTCGGGCTGACGGTGGCGGCGTTGGCCACCCACATGCTCGAGGCCGAGCAACTGGCGACCAGCAGTGGCATGGCCTCCTTGGCGGCACGCCGAATCACCTCAGCATCGCTGCCGCTGAAGCCCAGGCGGCGCAGGGCGGCCACGTCCGGGCGTTCTTGCGGCGCCAGCACGCCCTGCTTGAAGCCCAGGTCGGCCAGCGCTTTCATCTTGGCCAGGCCCTGGCGCGCCGCTTCCCGCGGGTTTGACCCTTGCTGGCTGTTGCTCTGCGAAGCCACGTTACCGTAGGACAGGCCGCCGTAGTTGTGGGTTGGCCCCACCAGGCCATCAAAATTCACTTCATAGGATTTCATCGGCTAGGCTCCGTGACCTGTTGTTATAGGGTGACGCCCGGCGTCAGGGTCGCCGGCAGGGCAAGGCTGGCGGTCTCCAGCGAAGCCACGGGGTAAGCGCAGTAATCGGCTGCGTAGTAGGCACTGGCGCGGTGGTTGCCACTGGCACCGACCCCACCGAACGGCGCACTGCTGGCGGCGCCGGTCAGCTGTTTGTTCCAGTTGACGATACCGGCGCGGCTGCGCAGCCAGAAGTACTGGTAGCGCGCCCGGGAATCGGACAGCAGGCCGGCGGCCAGGCCGTATTGGGTATTGTTGGCCTCGTCGATGGCGGCATCGAAATCGGCGTAGCGGATAACCTGCAGCAGCGGGCCGAAGAACTCTTCGTCCGGGCGCTCGGCCAGCGCAGTCACATCGACAATACCCGGCGTGAGCAGCGCGGCGTTGGCCTGGGGCTGGGTCATTGCCAGCAGCTCCACCGCACCTTTGGCCAGCAGTTCGGCCTGGGCCGTCATCAATGCCTGCGCGGCCTGCAACGAGATCACCGAGCCCATGAAAGGTGCCGGCTGTTGGTCGAAGGCGCCAACGGTAATGCTGCGGCACACCTCGACCAGCCTCGCGATCAGCGCATCGCCCCAGGCGCCCTGCGGTACCAGCAGACGGCGCGCGCAGGTGCAGCGCTGGCCGGCAGAAATGAATGCCGACTGGATGATGGTGTACACCGCGGCATCAAGGTCCTTGACCTCATCCACCACCAGCGGGTTGTTACCGCCCATTTCCAGGGCAAGGATCTTCTCCGGCCGGCCGGCGAACTGCTGGTGCAGCAGGTTGCCGGTGCGGCTGGAGCCGGTGAAGAACAGGCCATCGATACCCGGGTTGGCGGCCAGCGCCACACCGGTTTCACGGCCCCCCTGCACCAGGTTGAGCACACCGGCCGGCAGGCCTGCGGCGATCCAGCAGTTGACCGTCAGTTCGGCGACCTTGGGGGTCAGCTCGCTGGGTTTGAACACCACGCAATTGCCCGCCAGCAGTGCCGGCACGATGTGGCCATTGGGCAAATGGCCGGGGAAGTTGTACGGGCCGAACACCGCCACCACGCCGTGGGGCTTGTGCCGCAGCACGGCGGTGGCATCGGCCAGCGGGCCGCTCTTCTCGCCGGTACGTTCGCGGTAGCTCTGCACCGAGATCGCCACCTTGTTGACCATGCTGGTCACTTCCGTGGCCGATTCCCACAGCGGCTTGCCGGTTTCCTCACCGATGCAATGTGCCAATGCCTCGGCATGCTGCTTCAGTTGCTCGGCGAACTTCTCCAGCACCTCGATGCGGGCGTCCAGGCTCAGTTGCGCCCAGGCCGGGAATGCCTGGCGAGCCGCCTTGACGGCTGCGTCGACCTGGCCGGCATCGGCCCCCTGCCCTTGCCAGACGACCGCCTGGGTCACCGGGTTGAGCGACTGCAGGGCTTCGCCCTGGCCTACCAGCCAGTTGCCTGCGATGTAATGCGTAGTCATTTACTGGGCCTCCCGGCTTGCCGACAGCGGCACGGCGCGTACGTTGTCGCCGGCGCCCATGCGCAGGCGCTTGGCGGTCAGCGGGTCGACCACCAGCGTGCCCGCGGCGAGGCGCGCGGGGGCTGCGGTGATGCGGCAGTCGTCGCGCTTGCGGTTGTGAATGATGTAAGGGGTCGCGTCATCACCCGGCGTGCCCACGGCCAGCACCAGGGTCTCGCTCTCGCGCACGGCGCGGATCTTCGACGTCTCGCATTCGATGGCCGGGCCTGCGTCGAAGATGTCGACATAGCCCTGGTAGCTGAAGCCTTCCTGCTTGAGCATCGCCAGCGCAGGTTCGGTGTCGCTGTGCACACGGCCGATGACATTGCGCGCAGCTTCGGACAGGAAGCAGGTGTACAGCGGGAACTTGGGCATCAGCTCGGCAATGAACGACTTGTTGCCCACGCCAGTGAGGTAGTCGGCCTGGCTGAACTCCATCTTGAAAAAGTGCCGGCCCAGGCTTTCCCAGAATGGCGAACGGCCCTGCTCGTCGGACATGCCGCGCATTTCAGCGATGATCTTGTTGCCGAACAGTTCAGGGAACTCGGCAATGAACAGCATGCGCGCACGCGACAGCAGGCGGCCGTTGAGCCCGGAGCGGTAATCGCTGCGCAGGAACAGCGAGCACAGCTCGGAGTTGCCGGTCAGGTCGTTGGCCAGGAACAGCGTGGGGATTTCGCGGTAGATCTTCAGCTCCTGGGAGGCGCTGACCGTGAGGCCGACCCGGTAGTTGTACCAAGGCTCACGCAGGCCGACGGCGCCGGCGATGGCGCTGATGCCAACCACCAGGCCCTCATCGTTCTCCAGCACGAACAGGTAGTCGGTGTCGCCACGCTCGGCTTCGCCGCGGAAGCTCTTTTCGGCCCAGCCGACGCGGTGGCCAAGGCGCTCCTCGTTGGCCGGCAGGGTGGTCAGCCCGGTGGTGCCGGTGCTGCGGGCCAATTCGATCAGCGCGGGTAAATCGCTGCTGCGTACAGGACGAACGATCATGCTATCTCCTTGTGCGGTGGCCAGTGCCTGCCGCATGACTCTCTATACCTGCCGGTTTTCCCGGCTAGCGCACCGTGGCTCAGGCGGCGACCAGGCGCACGCTGGCGCCTTCACCAACACCCAGGGCTTCGGCCGCCTGGCTGCTGAGGCTGACCGGCTTGCCCGGCACCCAGTCCAGTTCCAGCAGCACGGCGCGGTAATCCTGCAATTGGCCGTTGCACACCAGGTAAGGACGACCGCCCTTGACCGGGGTGTCGTCCACCTTGACCGGCACCACGCGGCTCTGGGCGATCGAGCGGATGCCCGAGGTACGCGCATGCAGCGTCGGGCCGCCGTCGAAGATGTCGATGTAGTGCTCGGTCTCGAAGCCTTCGCGCATGAGGATGTCGAAGGTGATCTGTGCCCGCGGGTGCACCTGGCCCATCGCTTCCTGCGCGTCATCGGGCAGCAGCGGCACGTAGATCGGGTAATGCGGCATCAGTTCGGCGAGGAAGGTGCGGCTCTTGAGACCACACAGGCGCTCGGCGTGGGCATAGTTGAGGTCGAAGAAATTGCGACCGATGGCATCCCAGAACGGCGATTCGCCTTGTTCGTCGCTGTAGCCGACGATCTCGGTGACCACCGAGTCGGCGAAGCGCTCCGGGTGCGAGGCCATGAACAGCAGGCGGCCACGGGAGTTGAGCTCGGCCCAGCCACTGTTCACCAGTTCCGGCAACACATAGAAGCTGGTCAGCAGGCTGTTGCCGGTCAGGTCGTGGCACAACGAGAGGACGTGGATCTTGTTGTGAATCTTCAGCTCACGCGAAGCATGCACGAAGGTTTCGTTGCGGAAGCTGTAGAACGGCTCGGAATAGCCAGCCGAGGCGACGATGGCCGAACACCCCGAAAGCTTGCCCGTCTCGCTGTCCTCAAGCACGAAGAAGTAGCTTTCTTCACCGTTGAAGCTGACTTCAGCGGCGAAGGAGGTTTCCGAGGCGGCAATCTTGTCGCCCAGGCGGGCGGCATCGTCCGGCAGCGAGGTGACACCAACGGGGCTGTCGGCAGCCATGCGCTGCACTTCGTTCAGATCAGCCATTTGCGCGGGGCGCATCACCAGCATGGTGTCACTCCTTTGGAAAAACGGGCCATTCACGACGGCACGGAAAATCGGCGGGCGCATCAGCCCCCGCACTGGAATTCGAGGTTCACCGGCCCGAGGCCTCGAACGGCGCCGGCCGGTGAACGGACCGCAGGCCGATCAGCCCTGGGTCAGTTGCGCCACAGCGCGTTCGAAGCGATCGAGGCCTTCGTCGATGTCGGCATCTTCGACCACCAGGCTTGGCGCGAAGCGGACCACATCCGGGCCGGCCTGCAACACCATCACGCCGTCTTTTTCAGCAGCGTTGAGCACGTCCTTGGCCTTGCCCTTCCAGGCTTCGGACAGCACGCAGCCGATCAGCAGGCCGACGCCACGTACCTGGCTGAACAGACCGTACTGCTGGCCGATCTTTTCCAGACGGGACTTGAAGCGCTCGTGCTTGGCCTTGATGCCTGCCAGGGTTTGCGGGGTATTGACCACGTCCAGCACCGCGCAGGCGACGGCGCAGCCCAGCGGGTTGCCGCCGTAGGTGGTGCCGTGGGTGCCGACAGCCAGGTGCTTGGCGATGTCGGTGGTGGTCAGCATGGCGCCGATCGGGAAACCGCCGCCCAGGCTCTTGGCACTGGTCAGGATGTCCGGGGTCACGCCGAAGTGCTGGTAAGCGTACAGCGAGCCGGTGCGACCAACGCCAGTCTGCACTTCGTCGAAGATCAGCAGGGCATTGTGCTCGTCGCACAGCTTGCGCGCGCCTTCCAGGTAAGCCTTGTCGGCCGGTACCACACCGCTTTCACCCTGGATCGGTTCGATCACCACGGCGCAGGTCTTGTCGGAAATCTGCGCCTTCAACGCTTCCAGGTCGTTGTAGGGCACATGGCTGATGCCGGTGATCTTCGGGCCGAAGCCGTCGGAGTACTTGGGCTGGCCACCGACGCTGACGGTGAACAGGGTGCGACCGTGGAAGCTGTTCACGGTGGAGATGATCTCGTGCTTCTCAGGGCCGAAGCGGTCGTGGGCGACGCGACGGGCCAGCTTGAAGGCGGCCTCGTTGGACTCGGCGCCGGAGTTGCAGAAGAACGCCCGGTCGGCAAAGGTAGCGTCCACCAGCTTGTGCGCCAGGCGCAGGGCTGGTTCGTTGGTGAATACGTTGGATACGTGCCAGAGGGTGTTGGCCTGTTCGGTCAGCGCCTTGACCAGGGCCGGGTGGCAATGGCCCAGGGCGTTCACCGCGATGCCGCCGGCAAAGTCGATGAGTTCGCGGCCCGACTGGTCCCAGACGCGGGAACCCTCGCCTCGCACAGGAATGAAGGCCGCCGGAGAATAGTTGGGGACCATGACCTGGTCGAAATCGGCACGTTGCACCGGGGCTTGCTCAACGGACATCTGAGTCTCCTGAAGAGGAACGCTGGCCTGGAAGTGGCGAGCGATGGGGGGATTGTAAGGACTGAACCGCGCCTGTCCTTGCGGCCAAGCGACAACTTGTTACAGCGCAAAACCCAGTTTTACCCAGGCTTTCGGCAATGCGACAAACACTGTCGCAATCGCGCAGTGTACGGGAGAGAGGGGGCTGGGTGAACGGGTGTGCACAGGCAATTCGGGGAAGCGTCGAGTGCAAGCCGCTGTTGTTGTGTTGTGGCGCAAATCGAGCGCCGCCCGCGCGGCGCTCGATTTCGGCACCACCATCAAACCCAAGGCATGCGCCCTGAACCCAACCGAACGTTCAGCCCTTTTCAGCCGGCGCCGAGCTCAACTCGAACGGGCTGCTGCTGCGCCGCTGGTTACGGTCTTCCCGCGGCGTGGCGCCGAAGAAGTTGCGATAGGCGCTGGAAAAATGCGGCCCCGAGGAGAAGCCACAGGACAAGCCAATCTGGATGATCGACTTGCTGGTCTGCATCAGCATCTGCCGCGCCTTGTTCAGCCGCAGCTCCAGGTAATACTGGCTCGGCACGCGGTTCAGGTACTGCTTGAAAATCCGCTCCAGCTGCCGACGCGATACGCAGACATGCTGGGCGATTTCGTCGGTGGTCAGCGGCTCTTCGATGTTGGCCTCCATCAACAGCACCGCCTGGGTCAGCTTCGGGTGGCTCGACCCCAGGCGGTTCTGCAGCGGAATGCGCTGGCGCTCGCCCCCTTCGCGAATGCGCTCGACCACCAGTTCCTCGGACACCGCCCCGGCAAGCTCGGCCCCGTGATCGCGGGCCAGCACCGCCAGCAGCAAGTCGGTCACCGCCATGCCACCACAGGCCGTCAGGCGGTCACGGTCCCAGTCGAACAGGTGGCTGGTAGCAATCACCTTGGGGAATCGTTCGGCAAAGTCGTCCTGCCAGCGCCAGTGCACCGCAGCGCGATAGCCGTCGAGCAGGCCGAGCATGGCCAGCGGGTAGACCCCGGCGGACAGGCCGCCAATCATGCAACCACTGCGTGCCAGCTGCTTGAGCGCCGCCGAAAGCGCCGAACCCACTGGCTGAGGCAGGTCGTCGGCCAGCAGAAAGAGCTTGTGGCAGCCCTCCAGGCGCCCGTTCCACGGCTCGCCCGGAAGGCGCCAGGCGCCCTCCCCGGCGGGCTCCGCCTGAAGGAAGGCGATCTCGTAGACCACCTCCGGGTGCACCCGCTGGGCCACCAGCAACACTTCCTCAGCCAGCGCCAGGGTCAAAGGCTTGGTGCTTGGCCAGATGAGAAAACCGATTCGCTGGGTGGTCATAGGGTGCGGTCCGAAACCTGGGTTCGTTCGAGTCTGTGGCGCCGGGTCACACTGCGCTCGCTGCGCAGCATGCCCTATTCTGGTGCAAAGGTGCAGCCTTTACTTCAGGCTGCCGGAGAGGAACTGCTTGAGCCGCTCCGATTGCGGATTAGCGAGCACTTCACGCGGGCAGCCGGTTTCTTCGACCAGGCCTTTGTGCAGGAACACCAGCTGGTTCGACACCTCGCGGGCAAAGCCCATTTCGTGGGTCACCACCACCATGGTGCGGCCTTCCTGGGCCAGCGCCTGCATCACCTTGAGCACGTCCCCCACCAGCTCCGGGTCGAGCGCCGAGGTTGGCTCGTCGAACAGCATGACCTCTGGCTCCATGGCCAGGGCCCGGGCAATCGCCACACGCTGCTGCTCACCGCCGGACATGTGGCCGGGGAAAGCGTCCTTGCGGTGCGCCACGCCGACCTTGGCCAAGTAGTGCTCGGCCTTCTCCAGGGCTTCCTTCTTGTTCACACCCAGCACATGCACCGGCGCTTCGATGATGTTCTCCAGCGCGGTCATGTGCGACCACAGGTTGAAATGCTGGAACACCATCGACAGGCGCGAGCGCATGCGCTGCAGCTGGCGCGGGTCCGAGGCCTTGAGCGCGCCATCCTTGCCAGGTACCAGCTTGAGCTCTTCATTGTTGAGCAGGATCTTGCCTGCATGGGGCTGCTCGAGCAGGTTGATGCAGCGCAGGAAGGTCGACTTGCCCGAACCGCTGGAGCCGATGATGCTGATCACATCGCCTGCTTTCGCCGCCAGGGACACGCCCTTGAGCACTTCATGGCTGCCGTAGCGCTTGTGCAGGTCTTTGACTTCGAGTTTGTACATGCTGTCGGTTCTCACAGAGCGTTCAGTGCTTGCGCGGCGCCAGGTAGCCGAGCCAGCGGCGTTCGGCCATCTTGAACAGGCGCACCAGGATGAAGGTCAGGCACAGGTAGAATACGCCCGCCGTGATATAGGCCTCGAAAGGCAGGTAGTACTGGGCATTGACCGTGCGCGCGGCACCTGTGATGTCGATCAGGGTGACGATCGACGCCAGGCTGGTGGTCTGCAGCATCATGATCACTTCGTTGCTGTACTGCGGCAGGGCCCGGCGCAGGGCCGATGGCAGCAGGATGCGGCGGTACATCTTCATGCGCGACATGCCCATGGCCTTGGCCGCCTCGATCTCGCCATGGGGCGTGGCCTTGAGGCTGCCAGCGATGATTTCCGCGGTGTAGGCACTGGTGTTGATGGCGAAGGCCAGGCAGGCACAGAAGGTCGCGCTGGACAGCCACGGCCAGAAAATGCTTTCGCGCACCGTCTCGAACTGGGCCAGGCCATAGTAGATCAGGAACAGCTGCACCAGCATCGGCGTGCCGCGGATCACGTAGGTGTACAGCCAGGCGACCAGATTCACCAGCGGCTGCCTGGATACCCTCATCAGGCCCAGCGGAATCGCCGCCAGCAGCCCGAACAACAGCGACAGCGCCAGCAGCTTGAGGGTGGTCAGCAGGCCGCCGAGATACAGCGGCATGGCCTCCCAGACGACGTTGTAGTCGAAAATCATAGTTCAGCCACCTTGACGCCAACCGAGTAGCGGCGCTCCAGATACTTCAGCGCCAGCAGCGAAATACTGGTGATCACCAGGTACAGCGCAGCCACGGCCAGGAAGAAGGTGAAAGGCTCGCGGGTGGCGTCGGCCGCCTGCTTGGCCTTGAACATCATGTCCTGCAGGCCGACCACCGAAATCAGCGCCGTGGCCTTGGTCAGCACCAGCCAGTTGTTGGTGAAGCCCGGGATGGCCAGGCGGATCATCTGTGGCACCTGGATGCGGAAGAACACCTGGCGCGCGCTCATGCCATAGGCCACGCCGGCTTCGGCCTGGCCCTTGGGGATACCGAGGAACGCACCCCGGAAGGTCTCCGACAGGTACGCACCGAAAATGAAGCCCAGCGTGCCGATACCGGCCACCAGCGGGTTCAGGTCGATGTAGTCGTCATAGCCGAGCAGCGGCGCCACCCGGTTGATGATGTCCTGGCCGCCGTAGAAGATCAGCAGGATCAGGACCAGGTCGGGGATGCCACGGATCACCGTGGAATACAGATCCCCCAGCCAGGCCAGCCAGCGCACCGGCGACAAGCGCAGCGCCACGCCGATCAGGCCGAGGACGATGGCCAGGGCCATCGACGACAAGGCGAGCTGTAGCGTCAGCCACGCCCCGTCGAGGATGACTGCCCCATAGCCTTTCAACATGATTGGGATTCCTCAGGGCTTGGGAATGAAAAATGGTGCAAACCTCAGAGCTTCTGCTGTTTGCACCATTGCACAGGTGAAACCCGACGCCTTAGTTCGAGTCTGGACCGTAGATGTCGAAGTTGAAGTACTTCTTCTCGATTTCTTTGTACTTGCCATTGGCGCGGATGGCGTCGATGGCCTTGTTGATGCGCTCGCGGTTGGCATCGTCGCCTTTGCGCACGGCGATGCCGACGCCGTCACCGAAGTACTTGACGTCGGTGAACGATGGGCCGACGAAGGCAAAGCCTTTGCCAGCATCGGTTTTCAGGAAGCCGTCTTCGAGCAGGGTGGCGTCGGCCACGGTACCGTCAAGGCGACCGGCGGCGACGTCCAGGTAGATTTCGTTCTGGGTGCCATATGGCACGACAGTGGCGCCCTTGGGAGCCAGCACTTCCTTGGCGAAGCGGTCGTGGATCGAGCCGCGCTGCACGCCGATCTTCTTGCCCTTGAGTTCATCGAGGCTGTCGCTGACGGTGGTGCCTTCCTTCATGACCAGGCGCGCTGGAGTCAGGTAGTAGCGCTTGGTGAAGTCGACCGACTTCTTGCGGTCGTCGGTGATGGACATCGACGACAGGATGGCGTCGATCTTGCGCACCTTCAGCGCCGGGATCAGGCCGTCGAACTCTTGCTCGACCCAGGTGCACTTGGCCTTCATCTCTTCACACAGGGCGTTGCCGATGTCGTAGTCGAAACCGGCGATGCTGCCGTCTGGCTGCTTGAAGGCGAACGGTGGGTAGGCGGCTTCGATGCCGATCTTCAACGGTTTTTCATCGGCCTGCGACACCAGGGAAAACACAGAAAGCGCCAGGGCGCCAAGCAGTGCGAGCTTCTTCATCAGGTAACTCCATCGGTACGGGGCAATACGAGGCAGGGGTAACAACTGCCCGATATGCGAATGGGTACAACGCGAGCCGCGCAGGTTTCGACCAAGGTCGCAGACCACGAGCGAGTGAGTGGCATTTTAACGACAGCCCGGTAGTCGATATTTCTTCAAAGCGACAACTACTTACAGAAGCGCTTGAAATCGCGGCGGGCGATGTTGACAGCTTTTGCAAAACATGCAAGAGCTCGAGAGAAATAACCTGTAAGCCAAGCAATTACCGGGCCTATTATTGGCAAACCCTTGCGATACGGCAAGTGCAGCGTTTCACCTTGCTGAAAACAACCAAGCGAACGCACCGAAATGACACGGACCTGTTTCCCTGCGCCCCGATCCTGTGCGAAATCGGTGACAGAAGAGTTACCGATGATTGTCGGGTAACAGTAAAGCAAAAACCCCGCCGGTTGCCCTGGCGGGGTTTTGCACCATCCATCGTCTATGCGGCTTATCAGGCCGAAGCCAGGCTCATCGCTTTGTGGGTGTCGATCAGGTGCTGCACCACACTCGGGTCGGCCAGGGTCGAGATATCACCCAGGGCATCGTATTCGGCCGTGGCGATCTTGCGCAGAATACGCCGCATGATCTTGCCCGAGCGGGTTTTCGGCAGCCCCGGCGCCCACTGGATCACATCCGGCGAGGCAATCGGGCCGATCTCCTTGCGCACCCAGTTCTTCAGCTCCAGGCGCAGCTGCTCGCTCGGCTCGATGCCGGCATTGAGGGTGACATAGACATAGATGCCTTGCCCCTTGATGTCGTGCGGCACGCCAACCACTGCAGCTTCCGCCACCTTGGCATGGGCGACCATGGCGCTTTCGATCTCGGCGGTGCCCATGCGGTGGCCGGACACGTTGAGCACATCGTCCACACGGCCGGTGATCCAGTAGTAGCCATCCTCGTCACGACGTGCGCCGTCACCGGTGAAGTACATGCCGCGGAAGGTCTTGAAGTAGGTGTCGACGAAACGATCATGGTCGCCATACAGCGAACGCGACTGGCCCGGCCAGGAATCGAGGATCACCAGGTTGCCTTCGGCGGCCCCTTCGATCAGGTTGCCCAGGTTGTCCACCAACGCCGGCACCACGCCGAAGAACGGACGGGTCGCCGAGCCCGGCTTGAGCGCCGTGGCACCTGGCAGCGGGCTGATCAGCACGCCACCGGTCTCGGTTTGCCACCACGTATCGACGATCGGGCAACGCTCCTTGCCAACCGTCTTGTAGTACCAGTTCCACGCCTCAGGGTTGATCGGCTCGCCCACCGAGCCCAGCAGGCGCAAGCTGGAACCGTCGGCGCCCGCTACGGCTGCCTGCCCTTCGGCCATCATGGCGCGGATCGCGGTCGGTGCGGTGTAGAGAATATTGACCTTGTGCTTGTCGACGATCTTCGACACGCGGGTGATGTCCGGGTAGTTCGGCACACCTTCGAACAGCAGCGTGGTGGCGCCGTTGGCCAGCGGGCCGTAGACGATGTAGCTGTGGCCCGTCACCCAGCCGACATCGGCAGTGCACCAGTAGACTTCGCCCGGGCGGTAGTCGAACACGCGCTCATGGGTCAGCGCGGCGTACACCAGGTAACCACCGGTGGTATGCAGTACGCCCTTCGGCTTGCCGGTGGAGCCGGAGGTATAAAGGATGAACAGCGGCTCCTCGGCGCCCATTTCCTTCGGCGCACAGTGGCTGGAGGCAACCTTCATCAGGTCTTCGAACCAGATGTCGCGGTGCTGGTGCCAGGCGATCTCGCCACCGGTGCGCTTGCACACGATGATCTTCTGCACGCTGTTGGTTTCCGGGTTGGTCAGCGCCAGGTCGACGTTGGCCTTGAGCGGGGTACGACGGCCACCACGCAAGCCCTCATCGGCGGTGATGACAACCTTCGACTTGCAGTCGATGATGCGGCCGGCCAGTGCTTCCGGGGAGAAGCCGCCGAACACCACCGAGTGGATAGCACCGATGCGGGCGCAAGCCAGCATGGCGACCACGGCCTCGGGGATCATCGGCATGTAGATCGTCACCACATCGCCACGGTGCACGTCCTGACCGCGCAGGGCGTTGGCGAACTTGCAGACCTGCTCGTGCAGCTCACGGTAGGTGATGTTGCGGTGTTCGGAAGGGTCGTCGCCTTCCCAGATGATTGCCAGTTGGTCGCCGCGCTCTTCGAGGTGGCGGTCCAGGCAGTTGGAGGAGACGTTCAGAGTGCCGTCGGCAAACCACTTGATATCGACATGGTGGTCGTCGAACGAGGTCTGCTTGACCTTGGTGAACGGCTTGATCCAGTCCAGCCGCTGGGCCTGCTCACGCCAGAAGCCGTCCGGGTTGATCACCGATTGCTGGTACATGGCCTTGTAGGTGGCCTCGTCGGTCAGGGTAGTGGCCGCAACCTCGGGACGAACGGGATACAGTGGAGCCGCACTCATCTGTGTTACCTCGGTGTAATAGTTGTTTTTGTATGGAACCGTTTGTAACTGTACCAGAGCGGGAAAAACCATACGACGATGGTAGTAGCGCGACAGCAAAATCTTCATGCGAACGGCACAGAAGGCTCTAGCCCGCAGCTATCGGCCCGGCAAGGGAAAAATGCGACAACGCCTGCCAGCGGATTGTTACAGATTATGGAAAAAGGCAAAAAAACTTTATCAAAACGCCATCTGTTTCCCTTAGTTGCCCAGGCATAAGATTCACCTCGCCAGCAACGGCAAGGCGATTAACTACTGGAAACAGCCCCCACGAAGGCAATCAGTTAATCCCCCTCTCATCCCGATAGTTGAACTTATGCAGTACTCGCGGCGCCACAAGCGCCGCGTGCCCCCTCACGACCTTAGACAGGTAAAATGAAAATGAAAGCTTTACTGGTATTGGTACTTGGCGGTCTTTGCGGCGCGGCGATGGCCGACGAAGCAAACAATGTCGAGCAGATTCCGGTTGAACAGTACAGTTACTCGCAGCACCTGGACATTGCTCGGGTCATCTCCATGAGCGAAGTGCCCAACGTGTGTGAAGTCGTGCCCGCCCGCATGACCTACGAGGACTCCAAGGGCCAGAAGCACATTCTCGAATACCGCGTGATGGGCAACGGCTGCTCCAACGGCTGATACCTCGAACCGGGGCCCTTGCGGGCCCCGTTCGCGTGCTGGTCCGCCCCGCAACTTCTGCGCCCCTGAAAAGTTAACAGGCCATTAACTAAAAGTTATTTAATCTGCCGACTTGCCCAAGGAATAATCCCGTAACTTGTTGGCAATCGTCGTGTGGGAGACGCCCAGCCGTTTACCCAATGCCCGGCTACTGGGAAACTCGCTCATCAGACTTTCCAGTACCGCCTTTTCAAATCGGCCGACAATCTGCGCAAGATCCCCGTCCAGCGAAAACTCGCCCAACGGTTGCCGCACGCCATAGTCCGGCAAGCGTATATGCTCGCCTTTCACCACCCCGCCTTCGCATAACGAAACCGCCTGGAACAACACGTTCTCCAACTGCCGCACATTGCCCGGCCAGTGATACTGACTGAGCTTGTCCATGGCCGCCGGTGCCAGGCGTGGCATGGCGCAGCCGATCTGCCGGCTGGCCTGGTCGAGAAAATGCTGCACCAGCCCTTCCAGTCCATCCATGCACTCGCGCAGTGGCGGAATGTGCAGCGACAGCACGTTGAGCCGGTGGTACAGGTCCTGGCGGAACTCGCCACGGGCACACAGCTCGGACAGGTCCACCTGGGTGGCGCAGATCACCCGCACATCCAGGTACACCTCTTCGTCGCTGCCGACGCGGCGGAAGCAACCGTCCTGCAAGAAGCGCAGCAGCTTGACCTGCAGGCGCGGGCTCATCTCCCCCACCCCATCAAGGAACAGGGTACCGCCGGCGGTCAACTCCAGCAGCCCCAACTTGCCCTCGGCACGTGCCCCCTCGAAAGCCCCGGGGCCATAACCAAACAACTCGGTCTCGGCCATCGACTCGGGCAGGCCAGCGCAATTGAGGGCCATCAAGGGCGCTTGGCCACGTGGGCTGGCCAGGTGGCAGGCGCGGGCCAGCAATTCCTTGCCGGTGCCGGTCTCGCCTTCGATCAGCAGGGGCGCATCCAGCGGCGCCATGCGCCGCGCCTCACGCACCACCGCCGCCATTACCCGCGAACTCTGGAAGATGCTGTCGAAGCCGCGCAATTCCTGTTTACGCACGTTGTAGATGCGCTCCCCGATGCGGTCGGCGCGGTGCAAGGTCAGCACGGCACCGGCCAGGGCCTCGCTGTCATCGTGCTCGGACTGCAGCGGGGCAATATCGGCCAGGAACACGTCACCTTTGACCTTGATGCGCAGGCCATTGATGCGCGACTTGTTGGCACGCACCAGTTCAGGCAGGTCGAAATCCTCGACATAGCGCGCCAGCGGCATGCCCGGCACTTCGTCGACGCGCACCCCGAGCAACTGCGCCGCAGTGCGGTTGGCCGCGACGATGCTGCCTCCCATGTCGATCGACAATACCGGGAAATCCAGCGCGCCAAGCAGTGCGTTGAGTTCCATATGCCGGCGCTCGCTGGGCATCAGGCCGACGCGCTTGACACCGAATACGCCAGCGATCGACTCGAACTTGGGCCGCAATGCCTGGAACTGCAGATTGATCAGGTTCGGGCAATGCAGGTAGATGGCGTTGCCATGGTCTCCCCCCACCTCGCCGCGCAGCACGTTGATGCCGTATTCCACCAGCAGGTTGAGGATGTCGCGAAGAATGCCGATGCGGTTCTGGCAGTGCACTTTGATACGCATGGATGCTCTCGAAGCGGCGAGATTTTCAACCTCGCACAGAAAAGTCGTAAAGATAAGCTGACAAAAACCCCATCAAGGGCAGCTCGATGAGCCGGATTTTCCGGCATGTGCGGCATTTTGTAAAATAATCGTTACGCAACGCAGGCCAAGGAGCACCTGGCAGCGGCGCTTACCCTCGTGCAAATCATCCACTGAAGGGATATTCCTAGGTCATGTCGTGGACATAACAAGAAAAGCCTCACCAGGAGAGCCACATGAAACAGACGCAATACGTGGCACGCGAGCCCGATGCGCATGGTTTTATCGACTACCCGCAGCAAGAGCATGCGGTATGGAACACCCTGATCACCCGCCAGCTGAACGTCATCGAAGGCCGCGCGTGCCAGGAATACCTGGACGGCATCGACCAGCTCAAACTGCCCCATGAGCGCATTCCGCAGCTGGGCGAAATCAACAAGGTGCTGGGTGCCACCACCGGCTGGCAGGTTGCCCGCGTACCGGCGCTGATTCCCTTCCAGACATTCTTCGAGCTGCTGGCAAGCAAGCGCTTCCCGGTCGCCACCTTTATCCGCACCCCGGAAGAACTGGATTACCTGCAAGAACCGGACATCTTCCACGAGATCTTCGGCCACTGCCCGCTGCTGACCAACCCGTTCTTCGCCGAATTCACGCACACCTACGGCAAGCTCGGTCTGGCCGCGACCAAGGAACAACGCGTCTACCTGGCCCGCCTGTACTGGATGACCATCGAGTTCGGCCTGATGGAAACCGCGCAGGGCCGCAAGATCTATGGCGGCGGCATCCTCTCCTCGCCGAAGGAGACCGTCTACAGTCTCTCTGGCGAGCCTGAGCACCAGGCCTTCGACCCGATCGAGTGCATGCGCACGCCGTACCGTATCGACATCCTGCAGCCGCTGTACTTCGTGCTGCCAAACATGAAGCGCCTGTTCGACCTGGCCCACGAAGACATCATGGCCATGGTCCAGCAAGCCATGCAGCTGGGGCTGCACGCACCGAAATTTCCACCCAAGGTCGCTGCCTGAGCGCCTTGCCGATAACAACTCGAAGCGGAAAACACACCCATGAATGCCTTGAACCAAGCCCACTGTGAAGCCTGCCGCGCTGATGCACCCAAGGTCACCGACGAGGAACTGGCGGTACTGATCCGCGAGATCCCGGACTGGAACATCGAAATCCGCGATGGCCACATGGAACTGGAGCGCGTGTTCCTGTTCAAGAACTTCAAGCAGGCCCTGGCCTTCACCAATGCCGTGGGCGAAATCGCCGAAGCCGAAGGCCACCACCCTGGCCTGATGACCGAGTGGGGCAAGGTCACCGTGACCTGGTGGAGCCACTCGATCAAGGGCCTGCACCGCAATGACTTCATCATGTGCGCACGCACCGACAAGGTCGCCGAGACGGCTGAAGGCCGCAAGTAACCGCGAACGACAGGGCCTGATGGCCCTGTTTTTTTGCCCGCAATCCGTCCGGTATCCGCCCGCAAAACCGACAAGTGACGGGGAAAAGTTACAAACTGTCATCCAGACTTGTGTATCCTGCCCACGCTTCACGAAGCTCCAAACGCGCCTGGCGCAGACTTTTCACTCACACTTGCGAGGAACGACGAGATGCATGAAATCCCGAATCTTCCCTTCCCAAGCCTGAACCCCGAAGAGCCATCCGTTACCGTCCACGCTGAACCGGCGCCTGCCGTCGATCAGGATGGTGACGACCAATCCAGCGCTGACCAGGAATAAACCGCGCAACCCTCCGACTGTGTGAAAACGGCTGACCTGCGGGCTACCCCCGTCATCACGTTTTCACACCGTCACGAACCTCTGCCACGAAGACCCCCATGCCTGACTCACCGCGCCCTCTTGCGGTCACCCTGCAAGTCGTTTCCATCGTCCTGTTCACCTTCATCGGCTACCTGAACATCGGCATCCCCCTCGCCGTACTGCCCGGCTATGTGCACAACGACCTCGGCTTCAGCGCCGTGATCGCGGGCCTGGTGATCAGCGTGCAGTACCTCGCCACCCTGCTCAGCCGCCCTACCGCCAGCCGTATCATCGACAACCATGGCAGCAAGAAGGCGGTCATGTATGGCCTGGCAGGCTGCGGCCTGAGCGGTGTGTTCATGCTGGCCTGTGCCTTCCTCACCCACCTGCCTTGGGTCAGCCTCGGCTGCCTGCTGGTCGGCCGCCTGGTGCTGGGCAGCGCGGAAAGCCTGGTGGGTTCCGGCTCGATCGGCTGGGGCATCGGCCGGGTCGGTGCCGAGCACACCGCCAAGGTCATTTCCTGGAACGGCATCGCCAGTTATGGCGCGCTGGCCATCGGTGCGCCACTGGGCGTGCTGATGGTCAAAAGCCTGGGGCTGTGGAGCATGGGGACGAGCATCCTCCTGCTGTGCGCGCTGGGCCTGCTGCTGGCCTGGCCAAAACGCGCTGCACCGGTGGTCAGCGGCAAGCGCCTGCCGTTCATGCAGGTGCTGGGCAAGGTATTCGCGCATGGTTCGGGGCTGGCCCTGGGCTCGATCGGCTTCGGCACCATCGCCACCTTCATCACCCTGTATTACGCCAGCCGCGGCTGGGCCAATGCGGCGCTGACCCTGAGCCTGTTCGGCGCCAGTTTCATCTGCGCGCGGTTGCTGTTTGGCAACCTGATCAACCGGATAGGTGGGTTCCGGGTGGCAATCGTTTGCCTTTCGGTGGAAACCCTTGGCCTGCTGATGCTGTGGCTGGCAGCGAATGCCGAAATGGCCCTGGCAGGCGCGGCGCTGAGTGGTTTCGGATTCTCGCTGGTGTTCCCGGCGCTGGGCGTGGAGGCGGTGAACCAGGTGTCGGCGGCCAACCGCGGGGCGGCGGTGGGGGCGTATTCGCTGTTCATCGATCTGTCGCTGGGGATTACCGGGCCGCTGGTGGGGGCGGTGGCGTCGGGGTTCGGGTTTGCTTCGATGTTTCTGTTTGCGGCAGCGGCGGCGTGCTGTGGGCTGGTGCTGAGCCTGTATCTTTACAAGCAGGCCCGCCGGCGTCTGGAAAACTGAGATCTGTGGCGCCCTAGAGGGCCTCTCGCGGATAAATCCGCGCCTACATGGATGCGTAGGAGCGGATTTATTCGCGAAAGGGCTGCAAAGCAGCCCCAAGGCCCCTCGAGGTCAGCGCTTGGCGTACTGCAACACCACCTCAAGCGGGTGGCGCATCTGCCGCTCGGTCATGCGCTTGACCTGGCTGCGGCACGAGTAGCCAGTCGCCAGCGCCTCGCCTTCCTTGTCCAGCTTGGTCGCCCACGACTGTTCGAAGATGGTCCGCGAAGTCTCCTGATTACGCGCTTCGTGCCCGTAGGTACCGGACATGCCACAGCAGCCGGTCGCCTCGGTCACCAGCTTCAGCCCAAGGCGGGCAAACACCTGTTCCCACTGCCTGGTGCTGGCCGGCACGTTGGTCTTCTCGGTGCAATGCGCCATCAGGCGGAAGTTGCCCGGCGCAGCAGGCGCCTGCTCCGGCAGCACGTTCATCAGCCATTCCTGTGGCAGCTGCACTTGCGGGCATTCTCCGAGGCCCGGCACCTTCTGGTACTCCTGGCGGTAGACCAGGGTCATCGCCGGGTCCAGCCCCACCAGCGGCACGCCGCAGTCAGCCAGGGCCTTGAGCTGGGTCGCGTTGCGGATCGCCGCCTTGGCGAAGGCACCCAGGAAGCCCTGTACATGCAGCGGCTTGCCGTTGGCGCTGTACGGCGCCAGGAACACCCGGTGCCCCAGGCGATGGGCCAGTTCGATGAACGCGGCCAGCAACGGCGTTTCGAAGTAGCGGGTGAAGGCATCCTGTACCAGCACGATGCTGCGCTCGCGCTGGGCCGGGGTCAGCTCGCGCAGCGCCGGCACGCTGGCCACGCCGACGCGGCAGCGGGTCAGGGTCGACTGGAAATTGAAGCGGCTGATCAGCGGGCTGTCGACCATGCCGACCTTGTCCGCCAGCAGCTTGCTGACCCACTTCGAGCCCATCACCGCGTTGTACAGGCCAGGCGCATGGGCCAGGTACGGAATGGTGAACTCCAGCGAGCCAATCAGGTAGTCACGCAGCGGGCGCTGGTAACGACCGTGGTACAGCTCGAGGAAGCGCGAACGGAAGTCCGGCACGTTGACCTTGATCGGGCACTGCCCGGCGCACGACTTGCAGGCCAGGCAGCCGGCCATGGCGTCATACACCTCATGGGAGAAGTCTTCCTGGCCCTGGTCGCGGGCACGGTTGTTGCGCAGCCGGGCCGGCAGCCCCTTGAGCCACGACACCTTGTTGCGCGCCGCCGCCAGCACGTCGATGTTGGCCTCGCCCTGCAGGCGCAGCCATTCGCGCATCAGCGAGGCACGGCCCTTGGGCGAATGCTGACGTTCGCGGGTAGCCTTCCACGACGGGCACATGGCATCGTTGGGGTCGTAGTTGTAGCAGGCGCCGTTGCCGTTGCAGTGCACGGCGCTGGGGAAGTCCTGCCACACGCGTTCATCGATGGTGCGGTCGAGGTCGCCACGCAGGGTCACGCCGTCGACCTTGGTCAGGCCTTCGGCGCTGTCCGGCGGCGTGCAGATCTTGCCAGGGTTGAGCTGGTTGTGCGGGTCGAAGGCGCCCTTCAGGCGCTGCAACGCCGGGTACAGTTCGCCGAAGTACTCCGGCACGTATTCCGAGCGCAGGCCCTTGCCGTGCTCGCCCCACAGCAGGCCGCCATAGCGTTTGGTCAGCGCGGCCACGGCGTCGGAGATCGGCTTGACCAGCGCAGCCTGGGCCGGGTCTTTCATGTCCAGCGCCGGGCGCACGTGCAGCACGCCGGCATCGACATGGCCGAACATGCCATAGGCCAGGCCGTAGCCGTCAAGCAGCGCGCGGAATTCAGCGATGTAGTCGGCCAGTTGCTCTGGCGGCACGGCGGTGTCTTCAACGAACGGTTGCGGGCGCACCTCGCCTTCGACGTTGCCGAGCAGGCCCACCGAACGCTTGCGCATGGTGTAGACGCGGGTCACCGCTTCGGCGCCCTCGGCCAGGGTATGGCCCAGGCGTTCGACACTGGTATCGCGCTGCAGGTGGTCGATGAATGCCCGGACCCGGGCGTTGACCTCGGCCGGCTCGTCGCCGCAGAACTCCACCAGGTTGATGCCCAGGGTCGGGCGCTCGGGGTCGGCCGGGAAGTACTCGGCAACGCTGTGCCAGACAATGTCCTTCATTGCCAGCATCAGCACCTTGGAGTCGACCGTCTCGATCGACAGCGGCTTGAGCGCCATCAGTGCGTTGGCGTCGCGCAGGGCGTCCATGAAGCTGCTGTAGCGCACGTTGACCAGCACGGCATACTTCGGGATCGGCAGCACATTGAGCTTGGCTTCGACCACATAGCCCAGCGAGCCTTCGGCACCGCACAGCACACTGTTGAGGTTGAAGCGGCCTTGTTCGTCACGCAGGTGCGCGAGGTCGTAGCCGGTCAGACAGCGGTTGAGCTTGGGGAAAGTGGTCTCGATCAATTCGGCCTGGGTTTCCTGAATCTCCCGGGCCATGCGGTAGACCTCACCAACCCGGCCAGGCGCGGCGCAGGCCTGCTCCAACGCGGCGTCGTCGATCGGCAGGCTGTGCAGGCGCTCGCCGCCGAGCAGCACACTGTGCAGTTCCAGCACGTGGTCGCGGGTCTTGCCGTAGGTGCAGCTGCCCTGGCCGCTGGCATCGGTGTTGATCATGCCGCCGACAGTGGCGCGGTTGGAGGTCGAAAGCTCAGGGGCAAAGAACAGGCCGTGGGGCTTGAGCGCGGCATTGAGCTGATCCTTGACGGTACCGGCCTGGACCCGCACCCAGCGCTCCTCGACGTTGATTTCGAGGATCTGGTTCATGTGCCGCGACAGGTCGACGACGATACCGTCGGTCAGCGACTGGCCGTTGGTGCCGGTACCGCCGCCGCGCGGGGTCAACTTCACCTCCTTGAAGCGCGGCTCACCCATCAGGGTGGCGACACGCGCCACGTCATCGGCGTCCAGCGGGAACACCGCCGCCTGGGGCAGGCGCTGGTAGATCGAGTTGTCGGTGGCCAGCACCGTACGGGTGCCGTAGTCAGCGCTGATCTGGCCACGGAAGCCGCTGTTGCGCAGGGCTTCGAGGAATTCGGGGTAGTTGGCGCTCGGCGCAACGGTCGACAGCTGGGCGATCATCGAAGGATGGCCTCTTGATAGTGGCTATTTCACGGGAATCCTGTCGCCCCGGCATGCATTGCTTCATGCAGGGATGACGTATAGGCCAATGTTCCTGTAGTTTCGCTTCAGGGGCAAACGGATAATCCTGCCGCTATCAATGACTTTTATGAATGAATTACCGCCACCTGACACCGTCCATGTCGCTGCTGCTGGCTTTCGAAGCGGCGGCCCGGCATGAAAGCTACACCCGCGCCGCCGCCGAACTGTCGCTGACCCAGAGCGCGGTCAGCCGTCAGGTGCAGGCCCTGGAGCAGCAACTGGGCCTGACCCTGTTCCGCCGCGAGGGCCGCCAGGTGCAGCTGACCGACGTCGGCCGGCTGTACCAGCGCGAGCTGAGCGAGGCGCTGGGGCGCATCCGCAGCGCCACCTTGCAGGCGCTGGCCTACCAGTCCGGGGTCGGCACCCTGCGCCTGGCCACCCTGCCCACCTTCGGCTCGAAGTGGCTGCTGCCGCGCCTGCATGCGTTCTACAGTGCCCACCCGGGGATGCTGGTGCACATTCATTCACGTATCGAAGCGATCAACTTCGACACCAGCGAGATCGACGCCGCCATCGGCGTGGCCAGCCACGACCTGCCCGGGCTGATCTGCCATCGCCTGCATGCCGAGGAGCTGGTGGTGATCCTGCCGCCTGAAGCGAGTGGCGATGCCCAAGGCTGGGCCCCGGCGCGGATCAGTGAAGAGGTGCTGTTGAACGTGGCCAACAACCCCCACGCCTGGGGCGAGTGGTTTTCCCACCATGGCCTGGCGCACCGGGCGATGCGCCTGGGGCCGAGCTTCGAACTGACCTCGCACCTGATTCAGGCGGTGCGGGCCGGGATCGGCATTGGCCTGGTACCACGGATTCTGGTGGAAGAAGAGTTGGCCAAGGGTGAACTGTTCAGCCCGGGGGCGGCGTTTGCCAGTCAGCGCAGTTATTACCTGATCTATCCGCCGCGCAATGAGGCTTTGCCTTCCTTGAGGGCATTTCGGAGTTGGTTGCTGGAACAGATTTGACGCCTGTTCCGACCTCTTCGCGGTTTTACCCGCGAGAGGCCGGAACAGGCAACAAAAAACCCGATGCCAGTCGCCTGACATCGGGTTTCTTCCAGCAATCACTGCTTACTTGGCCACGGTACCAGCAGTGCCATTGGCCAGCGGCCGACGACGCCCCTTGGCCAGGTACGCCAGCAGCATCGCCGCCAGCCACACCGGAATCGCATACACCGACACCTGGATGCCCGGAATCATCAGCATGATGCCGAGGATCAGCACCACGAAGGCCAGCACCAGGTAGTTGCCGTACGGGTACCACAGCGCCTTGAACAGCGGCTTCTGCCCAACGCGGTCAAGGTGCTGGCGGAACTTCAGGTGCGAGTAGCTGATCATCGCCCAGTTGATCACCAGAGTTGCCACTACCAGCGACATCAGCAGCTCCAGCGCATTCTGCGGCATCAGGTAGTTGAGCAGCACGGCGATCAGGGTCACACCCGCCGACACCAGGATCGAACGCACCGGCACGCCGCGCTTGTCGACCTTGGCCAGCGAGGCCGGGGCATCACCCTGCTCGGCCATGCCCAGCAGCATGCGGGCGTTGCAGTAGGTGCCACTGTTGTAGACCGACAGCGCTGCGGTCAGTACCACGAAGTTCAGCAGGTTGGCCGCCACATCGCTGCCCAGCAGCGAGAACACCTGGACGAACGGGCTGCTGCCATAGCTGCCGCCGGACGCATCGATGCTGGCGACCAGGTTGTCCCATGGGGTCAGCGACAGCAGCACGACCAGAGCGCCGACATAGAAGATCAGGATACGGTAGATGACCTGGTTGATCGCTTTCGGGATCACGGTCTTTGGCTTGTCGGCCTCGGCGGCGGTGAAACCAAGCATTTCCAGGCCACCGAACGAGAACATGATGAACGCCAAGGCCATCACCAGGCCGCTGACACCATGCGGGAAGAAGCCGCCGTGGCTCCACAGGTTGCTCACCGAGGCGTCAGGGCCGCCGTTGCCGCTGGTCAGCAGGTAGGCACCCAGGCCGATCATGCTGACAATGGCCACGACCTTGATGATGGCAAACCAGAATTCAGCTTCACCGAAGAACTTCACGTTCATCAGGTTGATGGCGTTGATCAGCACGAAGAACGCTGCTGCCGTGACCCAGGTCGGGATCTCCGGCCACCAGTAATGCACGTACTTGCCTACCGCCGACAGCTCCGACATGCCCACCAGGATGTACAGCACCCAGCAGTTCCACCCCGACAGGAAACCGGCGAAGCCGCCCCAGTAGGTGTGTGCGAAGTGGCTGAACGAGCCGGCCACCGGCTCTTCGACGATCATCTCGCCGAGTTGGCGCATGATCATGAAGGCGATGAAGCCGCAGATGGCGTAACCGAGGATCATCGACGGGCCGGCGGATTTCATCACGCCTGCCGAGCCGAGGAACAGGCCGGTACCAATCGCGCCGCCGAGGGCGATCAACTGGATGTGGCGGTTCTTCAGGCCCCGCTTGAGCTCGCCTGAATGCATGTTTTGTCCACTCATGAACGAAGTCACCTGCATTGTTTTTATCTGTGACGGAATCGGACCCACCGCGCTCGTGGCGCAGCGGAATGGGCAAGGTGGTTACCTTGGGTTTCCTGCCAACGGATACCGCCGGGGCGGATCAGCCAGGTGTGGGCAGGAGTGCGCGGTACGCAAGAGGGTCACAGGTAAAACGCGGCGCACTGTATACCCCTGCAAACGTGCAGGCGTCAACGCGTTGCATCGTTTCCTTGGGAAAAAACGCAGCGATCCTGTGGTAGGAGCCTGAAAAGGCGAAGTGATCGGCGTACATGGCGCCTCCATTTGTTGTTCTGTTGGCCCGGCTCTGTGGACGGGCTTTTGCACATGGCAATGAGCGCTATACCACCGTGGTACGGGGGTTTGAGCAAGACCGGGCGGAATCGGAGCAGAGGCCTCGCGGCGGGCGGAGCGGCAAGTTCTGTTTACACGAGCAGGAAATTTCCGAATTGCCGGCAGAATTCGGGCCGCTATGTATAGTTTTCTTTACAACACGGTTCAGAAACTTGCCAGTCGTCCGAAAAATTCTTTTTGTTCAACAGGTTGGGGCCGCCTGGCGACCCGAATTGTGACAGGCATAAAAAAACCAGCCCGAAGGCTGGTTCCTGATGGCTGCACAGGGCAATCAACCCCGCGGCTTGCCGCGACCACGGCCAGCCGGCTTATCACCGTCAGGCTTGCCTGGGCGCTTGCGCATCTCGCTCGGGCGCTCGGCCACGGCGCTGCCACGGTTGCCCTTGCGCGGTGCTTCGTCACGCGACTGGCGAGCTGGACGCTCGGCCGCGGCACCCTCATGGGCCGGACGCAGGCTGCGCACGCGCTCGTTGCGCCCCAGCGGGCGGCTCGACTTGCGCTGCAGGCGCTCCATCTTGTCCTTGGCCTTGAGGTTCAAGGCTGGCAGCGCAACCGGCTGCAGGCCGACTTCAGCGGCGAGGATGTCGATTTCGCCCTGGGTCATTTCACGCCAGCGGCCCATCGGCAGGTCGGAGTTGAGGAACACCGGGCCGAAGCGCACGCGCTTCAGGCGGCTGACCACCATGCCCTGGGATTCCCACAGGCGGCGCACTTCACGGTTACGGCCTTCCATCACCACGCAGTGGTACCAGTGGTTGAAGCCTTCGCCGCCTGGTGCCTTCTGGATGTCGGTGAACTTGGCCGGGCCGTCTTCGAGCATCACGCCGGCCTTGAGGCGATCGATCATTTCGTCATCGACTTCACCACGCACACGCACGGCGTACTCGCGGTCCATCTCGTAGGACGGGTGCATCAGGCGGTTGGCCAGTTCGCCGTCGGTTGTGAACAGCAGCAGGCCAGTGGTGTTGATGTCGAGGCGGCCGATGTTGATCCAGCGGCCTTCTTTTGGCCGCGGCAAGCGGTCGAACACGGTCGGGCGGCCTTCCGGGTCGTCACGGGTGCAGATCTCGCCGTCGGGCTTGTTGTACATGATTACCCGGCGCGTGGCCTCGGCGGCCTCTTCACGCTTGATCAGCTTGCCATCGACAGTAATGGCGTCGTGCAGGTCGACACGCAGGCCGAGGGTGGCCTCGACGCCGTTGACCTTGATGCGGCCCTGACTGATCCAGGCTTCGACGTCACGGCGCGAGCCGACGCCAATGCGCGCCAGCACTTTCTGCAGCTTTTCGCCGGCTGGTGGGGTAATTTCGGTATTTTGCAGGTCTTGCTCACTCATCTGGGCACCTCCCGGTGTAGGAATGAAATAAGGGTTCTGGCGACGAACGCGCCAAAAGGCCGCGCATCATACGCGGTTCGCTGAGGGAACGCACTGCAGGGTAGAGGCTTTTGTGGGCTTTGGGAGTGAATTCTGCCTAATGGTGGTGTGTGGGCGTTGCCGGCAGAAGAATCAGGGTTCCGACTTGCCCTCTTCCGCCACCGATGCCTCGGGCTCTTCCTCGCGCAGGTCGTCGAAGTCGGTCTTCAGCCCCTCCTCCATGGCGTCGAGCTCCACCAGCAAACTGCGGAAACTGGTCTCGTCCTTCGCCTCGCCGACGGCCTCCTCTTCGCCCAGGCTGGCATCGGCCAGGGCCTGTATGTGCGCCGGCACCGGGGCCTCATCCGGATCAAGCACCGGTTGAGGTTCCATCTCGCGCAGTTCGGCCAGCGCTGGCAGCTCGTCCAGGCTCTTGAGATTGAAGTGATCGAGAAATGCCTTGGTGGTGGCGAACATCGCCGGGCGCCCGGGCACCTCGCGGTAGCCGACCACGCGAATCCACTCGCGCTCCATCAGCGTCTTGATGATGTTGCTGTTGACCGCCACACCCCGCACATCCTCGATCTCGCCACGGGTGATCGGCTGGCGGTAGGCGATCAGCGCCATGGTTTCGAGCAACGCACGGGAATATCGCTGCGGGCGCTCTTCCCACAGCCGTCCGACCCAGGGCGCGAAGTCTTCACGAATCTGCAGGCGGTAACCGGTGGCCACCTCCTTGAGCTCGAACGCCCGCCCGGCGCAGGACTTGGCGAGCACTTCCAGGGCCTTCTTGAACACCTTCGGCTCGGGGCGCTCGGCCTCCTCGAACAGCTCGTAGAGGCGTTCGAGGGACTGCGGCTTGCCCGAAGCGAGCAGGAAGGCTTCGATCAGCGACGCCAGGTCGCGGGGTTCATTGAGGTTCATCAGGTTCTTCGACAGACTCGGGACGCAGCCGCACATGGATCGGCGCAAAGGGCGCATTCTGCACCAGTTCGACCAGCGATTCCTTCACCAGCTCGAGGATCGCCATGAAGGTCACCACCACGCCAAGCTTACCCTCGTCTGAAGAGAACAGCTCGACAAACGGCACGAAAGCCCCCCCTTTGAGGCGCTCCAGCACATCACTCATGCGCTCGCGGGTGGACAGCGTCTCGCGGGTGATCTGGTGGCTCTCGAACAGATCGTTGCGGCGCATGACTTCGGCCATGGACACCAGCAGCTCTTCCAGGCTGACCTGCGGCAGCAGCTTGCGCACCTTGGCCTGGGGGGCCTCAAGACACGGCACGACGATCTCACGGCCCACCCGCGGCAACTCGTCGATGCCTTCGGCGGCAGCCTTGAAGCGCTCGTACTCCTGCAGCCGGCGGATCAGCTCGGCGCGCGGGTCGCCCTCCTCTTCCTCGACCTCTGCCGAGCGCGGCAACAGCATGCGCGACTTGATTTCGGCGAGCATCGCGGCCATCACCAGGTACTCGGCGGCCAGCTCCAGGCGCACGCTCTTCATCAGCTCGACATAGCCCATGTACTGGCGTGTGATCTCCGCCACGGGGATGTCCAGAATGTCGATGTTCTGCTTGCGGATCAGGTACAGCAGCAGGTCCAGCGGCCCCTCGAAGGCTTCGAGGATGACCTCCAGGGCGTCCGGCGGGATGTACAGGTCCACCGGCATTTCGGTGAGTGCTTCGCCGTAGACCAGCGCCAGTTGCAACTGCTGGGGCGAAGCGGCCTGCTCGGCCGGCGCCTCGGCGACTTCCACCTGACTCACGCGTTGACCATGAACGGCGTGGGGTCGCCGCAGCCTTCGCGGATCAGCTCAGGTTCGTCGCCGGACAGGTCGATGATGGTCGAGGCCTTGAGGTCGCCAAAGCCGCCGTCGATGACCAGGTCCACATGGTGCTCCAGGCGCTCGCGGATCTCGTAGGGATCGGTCATCGGCTCGGTGTCGCCCGGCAGGATGAGGCTCACGCTCATCAGCGGCTCGCCCAGTTCGGCCAACAGCGCCAGGGTGATGCCGTGGTCAGGCACGCGCAGGCCGATGGTGCGGCGCTTTTCATGCAGCAGCAGGCGCGGCACTTCGCGGGTACCGTTGAGAATGAAGGTGTAGGGCCCGGGCACATGGGCCTTGAGCAGGCGGAAGGTGCCGGTGTCGACCTTGGCGTACAGCCCCAGTTGCGACATGTCGCAGCACATCAGGGTGAAGTTGTGGGTCTTGTCCAGGCCGCGCAGGCGGCGCACGCGCTCAATCGCCGCCTTGTCGCCAATCTGGCAACCCAGGGCATAGGCCGAGTCGGTCGGGTAGACCACCACGCCGCCCTTGCGGATGATCTCCACCGCCTGGCGGATCAGGCGCGGTTGTGGGTTCTCCGGATGAATCTGGAAAAATTGGCTCACAAAGTCGTCCTGTTCATAGCGCCATAGGCTGTTCATGGCTGAATCGACGCCACAGAGGTGGCAAGTCCTCGGGCAATGGCCGGTAGGCACCGATCTCGCCCCAGGTGCCGGGGCCGTGGAAATCGCTGCCAGCGCTTGCCAGCAGGCCGAACTCACGGGTGAGGATGGACATCGTGCCCACCTGCTCGGCCGGCATCATCCCGTTGACCACTTCAAGTGCCTGCCCGCCTGCCTGAATATAGTCGGCAATCAGGCGCCTGCGCTTGCTGCGGGTCAGATCGTAATGCATGGGATGCGCAAGGCTCACCCAGGCGTTGGACTGGCGCAGGGTGGCGACAGTTTCATCGAGCGTCGGCCAGTGCTGCTTGACGTCGCCCAGCTTGCCGGCCCCGAGCCACTTGCGGAAGGCCTCGGCGCGGTCCTTGACATGGCCGGCGCGCACCAGGAACTCGGCAAAGTGCGGCCGCGCCGGGGCGTTACCGCTGTCGCCCAGCTCTTGCTGCACGGCCCGTGCGCCGTCGAGGGCGCCCGGCATGCCCTTGGCCGCCAACCGTTTGTCGATTTCCTCGGCGCGCAACCAGCGGCCGCGGTGCAAGGCCTCGATGGCCTGGAGCAAGGGCGGCGCTTCGAGCGGGAAGTTGTAGCCCAGCACGTGAATGGTCGCGCCCCCCCAGGTGCACGACAGTTCCACGCCGCTGACCCAGTGCATGCCACGCGCATGGCAGGCCTGGCGCGCCTCGGCCAGCCCTTCGAGGGTATCGTGGTCGGTCAGTGCCAGCGTTTGCACCCCGTGCTCGTGGGCCCGGGCGACCAGGTCCGCAGGCGACAGGGCGCCGTCGGAGGCCGTGCTGTGACAGTGCAGATCAACATTCATGGAGGAGCGCTTTCGCTGGAATCGATGTTTGTTATTATGCCGTCACATCCCGATCCTGGCTGCCATTGTGAAACAATTCATCGATTTCATCCCGCTGCTGCTGTTCTTCATCGTCTACAAGCTCGACCCGCGCCCGGTGGACGTCGCCGGTCACAGCTTCGAATTCGGCGGCATCTACAGCGCCACGGCAATGCTGATCATCAGCTCGCTGGTGGTTTACGGCGCACTGTTCCTGCGCCAGCGCAAACTGGAGAAGGGCCAGTGGCTGACCTTGATCGCCTGCCTGGTGTTCGGTGGCCTGACCCTGACCTTTCACAGCGAAACCTTCCTCAAGTGGAAGGCGCCGGTGGTCAACTGGCTGTTCGCCCTGGGCTTCGCCGGTAGTCACTTCATCGGCGACCGGGTGCTGATCAAGCGCATCATGGGCCACGCCTTGACCCTGCCCGACGCCATCTGGTCGCGCCTGAACGTGGCCTGGGTCGCCTTCTTCGTGTTCTGCGGCGCCGCCAACCTGTTCGTTGCCTTTACCTTCCAGGACTTCTGGGTCGACTTCAAGGTGTTCGGCAGCCTGGGCATGACCGTGATCTTCCTGGTGGCGCAGGGTGTTTACCTGTCGCGTCACCTGCACGACGACCCCTCCACCTCCAAACCCAAGGATTGACATGCTCTACGCCATCATCGCCAGCGACGTCGCGAACTCCCTGGAAAAACGCCTGGCCGCACGCCCGGCGCACATCGAGCGCCTGCAGCAGCTCAAGGCCGAAGGCCGCGTGGTACTGGCCGGCCCGCACCCGGCCATCGACAGCAACGACCCGGGTGAAGCCGGCTTCAGCGGCAGCCTGATCGTCGCCGAGTTCGACTCCCTGGCCGCCGCCCAGGCCTGGGCCGATGCCGACCCGTACATCGCCGCCGGCGTGTACGACAAGGTCGTCGTCAAGCCGTTCAAGCAAGTCCTGCCTTGATTGCCACCGCGTCGCCGATCGAGCCGGCGACGCGGCCTGCCCCGCTCTAATTGCAGGCTCGAAGTGCACGCTCGTCCTCAGTCTGCGGTATCTTTGCCACTGGCGGACACAGAAGACGCCGTCAATGGTTGAATTGAGTGAGTCATGAGCGAGCTGTTACTGATTGATGATGACCAGGAACTCTGCGAGCTGCTCGGCAGCTGGCTGACCCAGGAAGGGTTTGCGGTACGCGCCTGCCACGATGGCGTGAGCGCGCGCCAGGCCTTGGCCGAGCATGCCCCGGCGGCCGTGGTGCTGGATGTGATGCTGCCCGACGGCAGTGGCCTGGAGCTGCTCAAGCAACTGCGCAGCGAACATGCCGAGCTGCCGGTGCTGATGCTGTCGGCCCGTGGCGAACCGCTGGACCGCATCCTCGGCCTGGAGCTGGGCGCCGACGATTACCTGGCCAAGCCCTGCGACCCCCGTGAGCTCACCGCGCGCCTGCGCGCCGTGCTGCGCCGCAGCCACCCCACCGCCACCACCACCCAGCTGGAGATCGGTGACCTGGCGTTCAGCCCGGTGCGCGGCGTGGTCAGCATCGATGGCCGCGACATGAGCCTGACCCTGTCCGAAAGCCGAATCCTCGAAGCACTGCTGCGCCAACCGGGCGAGCCGCTGGACAAGCAGGAACTGGCGCAGATCGCCCTGGGGCGCAAGCTGACCCTGTACGACCGCAGCCTGGACATGCATGTCAGTAACCTGCGCAAGAAGATCGGCCCGCATGCCGATGGGCGGGCGCGGATCGTCGCGCTGCGTAGCCGTGGTTACTACTACTGCCTGTAAGCCAGCATGGGGCCGCCCGCGCCCCATCTTTACCCTGCCTTTACCGTCAGCTGACTGCGCTTGACCTTGATCTCCCTAGACTGAGCTCATCCGGTAACCACCGGCCCATGACAGGAGAGACACCATGCGCAAGACCCTTATCGCCCTGATGTTCGCCGCCGCCCTGCCGACCGTGGCCATGGCCATGCCTGACGGCGGCCCGCGTCACGACGGCCCGCATCATCGCGGTGATGCGCCTTTCGCCCAACTGGACCTGAGCCGCGACCAGCGCCAGCAGCTTGGCAAGCTGATGGGCGAGCAGATGCAGAACCGCCGCGAAATCACCGAGCGCTACCTGAACAAGCTGCCAGCCGCCGAGCAGAAGGCCATGAAAGACGAACTCAAGGCCAGCCACGACAAGACCGACAGTCAAGTCCGCGCGCTGCTCAAGCCTGACCAGCAGAAGAAGTTCGATGAACTGCAAAAGGAGCGCGAAGCCCGCAAGGCTGAATGGAAAGAGTTCCAGGACTGGAAAGCTGCAAAAGCCGCCAAGGCCCAGTAAGCTTCCTCCCCAATGCCCGGCCCGTCCTCAAGCGGGCCGGGCTTTTCCCGTTTTCAGGAGGTGCTCTTGCGTTCTCTGTTCTGGCGCATCCTGGCCAGTTTCTGGCTGGCTATCGCCCTGGTCGCGGGCCTGTCGCTCCTGCTGGGCCACGTGCTTAACCAGGACGCCTGGATCCTCAGCCGCCACCCGGGCCTCAAGACCATGGCCAGCCATTGGGCCAAGCATTACGAGCAAGAAGGCCTGGAGTCGGCCCAGGCCTTCCTCGAGCGACGCAAGCAGCGCTACAAGATCGATGTGCAGGTGCTGGACGACAGCGGCGATGCAGTGGTGCCCGGTACGTTCCCGCGCCGCGCTGCGGCGTTCGAGGCGCGCCAGCACAATGACGAGCGCCACCTGCCGTGGCGGCGCCTGACCGAGGAATACACCAGCCCCGACACCGGCAACACCTACCTGCTGATCTACCGCATCCCGCATCCGGAGCTGGACGCCTGGCACCGTGAGAGCCTGCTCTGGCCGTTGAGTGCGCTGGGCATCGCCCTGGTGGTGCTGACCTTGTTCAGCCTGCTGGTGACCCTGTCGATCACCCGCCCCCTGAACCGCCTGCGCGGCGCCGTGCACGACCTTGGCCAAACCAGCTACCAACAGAACAGCCTGGCCCGCCTGGCTGCCCGGCGTGACGAGTTCGGTGTGCTGGCCAAAGACTTCAACAAGATGGGGGCGCGCCTGCAGAGCCTGATCGGCAGCCAGCGCCAGTTGCTGCGTGATGTGTCCCACGAGCTGCGTTCGCCGCTGGCCCGCCTGCGCATTGCCCTGGCCCTGGCCGAGCGAGCCGAGACCGAGCAGCGCCAGGCCCTGTGGCCACGCCTGACCCGTGAATGCGACCGCCTGGAAGACCTGATCAGCGAAATCCTGACGCTGGCCCGGGTCGATGCCGAGCAGGCCCACGCCGAGCCTGTCGACCTCAACGCCTTGCTCGGCAGCGTGCGCAAGGACGCTCAGCTCAGTGCACCAGAGCAGGAGGTGAAGCTGGAAGCGCAGCCGGGGCTGACGCTGCAAGGCTGGCCGACGCTGATCGAGCGTGCCGTGGACAACCTGGTGCGCAATGCCCTGCGCTTCACCCCGCAAGGGCAACCGATCGAGATCAGCGCGCAGCGCGAGCAGGACAAGATCGTGCTGAGTGTGCGCGACCATGGGCCGGGGACGGCGCCGGAGCACCTGGCGCAGTTGGGTGAGCCATTCTTCCGGGCGCCGGGGCAGGAAGCGGCAGGGCATGGGCTGGGGCTGGCGATTGCGCGCAAGGCGGCGGAGCGCCATGGCGGCAGCCTGCTACTGGAGAATCACCCGCAGGGTGGGTTCGTGGCCCGCCTGGAGTTGCCGCTGGCAGTTGTGACTGGCAGTTGAAGTGACAGCGGGTACCGGCCCTTTCGCGGGTAAACCCGCTCCTACAGGGATCGCCTCAGGCCCGAAGCCCGCGCTGTACCTGTGGGAGCGGGCTTGCCCGCGAAGAATCCGGCGCGTTATTCGCCCCAGGCGCTGACGTACTCGGCAGTCTCGAGGATAGGCGCCGTGCGCGGCTCGGCCATCGGCGTACCGACATACAGGTAGCCGATCAGCTCCTCGTTCTCCGCCAGCCCCAAGCCTTTGTGCACATGCGCATCGAACGCCATGTCGCCAGTGCGCCAAACCGCACCGATCCCCTGGGCATGCGCCGCAATCAGGATGCCATGGGCCGCGCACCCTGCCGCCAGGCGCTGCTCGGACTTCGGTACCTTGTAGTGGTCCTGCAGCCTGGCAATCACCACGATCAGCAATGGCGCGCGCAGCGGCATGGCCCGCGCCTTGTCCAGTGCAGCCTGGCTGGCGTCACCCTTGTGCTGCAACGCTTCGGCAAACAGCTCACCCAGCTTGACGCGGCCCTGGCCCTCGATGGTCAGGAAGCGCCATGGCCGCAGCTGGCCGTGGTCCGGTGCGCGCAAGGCGGCCTGGAACAGCGCCTCACGCTGGGCCTCGTTGGGCGCAGGGTCGGTCAGGCGTGGCACGGAAACACGGTTGAGCAATGCGTCGAGAGCCTCCATCGGCTACCCTCCTGGCAGGTAAATGTGCGGCCATTCTAGCGTTTACATCACCAGACCCATAGGTAGAATGGCGCCCTTCCGTTTCGAGTCAGAGCAGATCACATGGCGTTGCCGACCTTAAGGATCATTGGTTTCATCATCGGCATCTTCCTGATCACCCTGGCGGTCAGCATGGTCGTGCCCATGGCGACCCTGGTGGTGTTCGAACGCACCGGCGACATGCCGTCGTTCCTCTGGTCGAGCCTGATCACCTTCATCGCCGGCCTGGCCATGGTGCTGCAGGGGCGCCCCGAGCACGTCCACCTGCGCCCGCGCGACATGTACCTGCTCACCGTCAGCAGCTGGGTGGTGGTGTGCGTCTTCGCCGCACTGCCCTTCCTGCTGACCCAGCACATCAGCTACACCGACGCCTTCTTCGAAAGCATGTCCGGCATCACCGCCACCGGCGCCACGGTGCTCAGCGGGCTGGACAGCATGTCGCCGGGCATCCTGATGTGGCGCTCGATGCTGCACTGGCTCGGTGGCATCGGCTTCATCGCCATGGCGGTGGCGATCCTGCCGCTGCTGCGCATCGGTGGCATGCGCCTGTTCCAGACCGAATCGTCGGACCGTTCGGAAAAGGTCATGCCGCGCTCGCACATGGTCGCCAAATCGATCGTCGGCGTGTACGTCGGCTTCTCCATCTTTGGCGCACTGGCCTTCTGGTGGGCCGGCATGAGCCCGTTCGATGCCATCAACCACGCCATGTCAGCGATCTCCACCGGCGGTTTCTCCACCTCTGACCAGTCCCTGGCCAAGTGGGACATCCCCGCCGTGCACTGGGTCGCGGTGGTGGTGATGATCCTCGGCAGCCTGCCCTTCACGCTGTACGTGGCAACCCTGCGCGGCAACCGCAAGGCGCTGATCCGTGACCAGCAGGTGCAGGGCTTGCTGGGCATGCTGGTGGTGACCTGGATCGTGCTCGGCACCTGGTACTGGTACACCACCAACCTGCACTGGCTCGATGCCCTGCGCCACGTGGCACTGAACGTGACCTCGGTGGTCACCACCACGGGTTTCGCGCTGGGCGACTACAGCCTGTGGGGCAACTTCTCGCTGATGCTGTTCTTCTACCTGGGCTTCGTCGGTGGCTGCTCTGGCTCGACGGCCGGCGGCATCAAGATCTTCCGTTTCCAGGTCGCCTACATCCTGCTCAAGGCGAGCCTCAACCAGCTGATCCACCCGCGCGCGGTGATCAAGCAGAAATACAACGGCCATCGCCTGGACGAAGAGATCGTGCGCTCGATCCTGACCTTCTCGTTCTTCTTCGCCATCACCATCTGCGTAATGGCGCTGCTGCTGTCATTGCTGGGCGTGGACTGGATGACCGCGCTGACCGGTGCCGCCGGAACGGTGTCGGGCGTTGGCCCGGGCCTGGGCGAAGTGGTCGGTCCTTCGGGCAACTACTCGACGCTGCCGGATGCCGCCAAGTGGATTCTCGCTACCGGTATGCTGCTGGGCCGCCTGGAGATCATCACCGTGCTGGTGTTGTGCATGCCGGCGTTCTGGCGTCACTGACCTCGGCTGGCTCCGCGCCCAGCCGGGCGCGGTATTCGCTGGGGGTCTCATCGAACCAGCGGCGGAATGCCCGGTAGAAGTTGCTCGGGTCGGCAAAGCCCAGCAGGTAGGCGGTCTCCAGCAGGGTCATGCCTGGCTGGGCCAGGTACTGTTCGGCGAGCTCACGACGGGTGTCGTCGAGCAATGCCTGGAAGCTGGTGCCCTCTTCCTGCAAACGGCGCTGCAGGGTGCGCTGGGACAAGTGCAGGGCCTGGGCCAGGGTTTCACGCTTGGGTTCGCCCTGGGGCAGGATACGGCACAGCACCTGGCGCACCCTATGGGTCACGCGGCTTTCGGAAAAACGCGCCAGGTACTCGCCAGCAAAGCGGTCATGCAGGATGGCCATGGCTTCGTTGGCAGTGGGCAACGGCGCTTCCATGTCGGCCCGTTCGAATACCAGGGCATCGTGCGGAGCGCCGAATACCAGCGGGGAATGAAAGGCCACCTTGTACGGCTCGATATCCTTCGGCTGCGGCCCTTGTACCAACACCCGCCGCGGCTGCACCGGCCGGCCGCTGAGCCATTTGCACAAGGCCAGCGCGCAGGCCAGTGACGCTTCGGCGCTGTGGCGGGTGGGGGGCAGGTGATCGCCATGCACGGTCAGAATCAGCGAATAGCCTTCAGGGCCAAGGGTGAAACTCAGGTCGGAGCTTTCGGCAATGATGCGTTGGTAACGCACCAGCCGCTCGAAGCCTTCGGCCAGGGTGCGGCTGGACATCAGCGCGTAACCCACCACATGGAACGAAGCCGGGCGCACCACCCGCGCCATGTTCAGGCCAATCGCCTCGTTGCCCGAAAGTTCGACCGCGAGCTGCCAGAGGCGGGTCATGGCGTCCTGCGGAAAGCGTGCATCCGGATCGTCGAGTGCGGCGAAATCCAACCCCAGCTGCTCGAACATCGCCGGGCAATCGAGCCCTTCGAGCTCCAGCGCCTTCACAATCCCTGATGCCCAGCTGGCTGACGTGGTTCTCTCACTCATGGCAGGCTTCTTGTACGGACCGCTTCATGCGGTGAACCTCAAGGATACTCATTTGGCGCCTATTGTCACTGGCCGGCCCCGCCAATGACTCTAGACTCGATTCAGGCTCCACGCCGTGTATCCTGTCCAAAAGTGATAATCCCGGAGCACTGCCCATGACCCGCACAGCGCAGTTTCGCAGTTTTGCCGAGTTCTATCCCTATTACCTGGGCGAGCACAGCAACCCCACCTGCCGGCGCCTGCACTTTGTCGGCACCAGCCTGGTGATTGCCTTGCTGGCCTACACCCTGGGCAGTGGCAAGTGGTTGTTGCTGCTGGCGGTACCGATCTGCGGCTACGGCTTCGCCTGGGTGGGGCATTTCTTTTTCGAGAAGAACCGGCCGGCGACCTTCAGTCACCCCTGGTACAGCCTGATTGGCGACTTCGCCATGTTCCGCGACATCCTGCTCGGCAGGATCAGCCTCTAGCCTGAGGGCGCAGCCGGCTCATGCCGGCTCGCGTACCGCAGCAGCTTGCGCGGCCAGCCGCGCCTGGGCATCGGCCAGCCGATACAACGCGATGCTGCCATCCCAATGTTCGATCAGCGCCGTGCACGATTCCACCCAATCGCCGCAGTTGAGGTACTCCACCTCCCCCACCTGGCGGATCTCGGCATGGTGGATATGCCCGCACACCACCCCGTGAAAACCGCGACGGGTGCATTCATGGGCAATCGCATCCTCGAAGTCGCTGATGAAGTTCACCGCCCCCTTGACCTTGTGCTTGAGGTACGCCGACAGCGACCAGTAGCCATACCCATAGCGGGCACGCCAGTGGTTGAGCCAGCGGTTGAGCACCAGGGTGAACTCGTAGGCACGGTCGCCAAGAAAGGCCAGCCAGCGGTGATAGCGGGTGATCACGTCGAACTGGTCGCCGTGCACCACCAGCAGGCGACGGCCGTCGGCGGTCAGGTGCTCGGCCTCGTCCACCAGCTGGATGTTGCCCAGCATCAGTTTCGAGTAACGGCGCAGGAATTCGTCATGGTTGCCGGTGACGTAGATCACCTCGGTGCCGCGCTTGCTCATGGTCAGCAAGCGGCGGATCACATTGGTGTGGGCTTGCGGCCAATAAATGCCGCTGCGCAGCTTCCAGCCATCGATGATATCGCCCACCAGGTAGATACGGTCGGCCTGGTAACCCTTGAGGAACTGCGACAGGTGTTCGGCCTGGCAGTCTCGCGTGCCCAGGTGCACATCGGATATCCACAGCGTGCGCACGCGCTGCTTGCGTGACGGGCGAGAAAGTTCGACATGGGTCATGGGCAGGCTCCGGCGCTGTTTGCTGGAGACTGGCAGGCGCAGGTGACAGGTTGGTGGCAGGGATGTGACGAGTGATGGACTACCAGGAATGCGGCACAATGGCGGGCAGCCCCACGAGGAAGCCCCATGGCCGGCCCGATACTATCCATGCGTCATTACCGCGATGAGCTGATCGCCCACAGTCACGCACACCCGCAGCTGGTGTTCGGCCTGCACGGCCGCCTGGACTTCGAGGTGCAGGGCCACAGCGCCAAGGTCGCCCGCCAGGGGCTGGTGGTGGTGCCCGCTGGCGCCCACCACACGTGCGGCAGTGACCTCGGCAGCGATTGCCTGGTGCTGGATGTACCGGACGAACACTGGCTGCACGAGCAGCTGGGGGCGCATGCCGATGCCAGCCGGCGTCTGCTCGACCAGCCTGGCGCACGCGGGCTGAACGAGCGCCAGCAGCAGCTGGTGGACTGGCTGGCGGCGAGCCCCATGGACGACCCGCTGATTGCCCGGCAAGGCGCGGTACTGTTGTTGGCCAGCCTCAACCCCAGCGCTTCGGCCATCGTCACGCCCAGCCATCGTCTGCCCTACGCCGCGTTCGATGTGCATATCGAACAGCACGCAGCGTACCCCTTGCAGGTGGCCGACCTGGCGCGCATCGCCGGCTTGTCCAGTACCCGGCTGCATGCACGGTTCAGCGCCGAATGTGGCATGACGCCAATGGACTACATTCGCCAGCGACGTCTGCTCAAGGCCAGGCGGCTGGTCACGCAGACCTTGCTGCCGATGGGGGAGATTGCGGCGCAGGTGGGGTACAGCTCGCAGAGTGCATTTTCGGCGGCGATGCTGCGGGCGTTTGGTTGCTCGCCGCTGGCCATGCGGCGAGCGCCTGGCGACAACTGACGGCAGGATGGCGACAGAAAGGGATCGCCTGTGGCCTTACACTGTGCTGCACCGGCCTCATCGCGGATAAATCCGCTCCTATAGGTACGGGGTATCGGGGATGAATCCGCGCCTGAAGGCACCGTGTATCGCGGATAAACCCGCGCCTGAAGGCACCGTGTATCGCGGATAAACCCGCGCCTGAAGGCACCGTGTATCGCGGATGAATCCGCGCCTGAAGATACCGTGTAGGAGCGGATTTATCCGCGATGAGGCCGGCACAGCCCTTAAAGATTTGAGCAAGGACTCAGCATGAACCATCGCACCGCCCTCGGCGCCCTGCACATCGGCGCGCTGTTCTTCGGCCTGACCGGGGTGTTCGGCAAACTGGCCACCAGTGCCAGCCCGACGATCATCGTCTTCGGCCGCGCCGCCTTTGCCGTGCTGGCCCTGGCATTGTTCGCCAGCCTCACCGGCCCCGGCTGGCGACGCCTGAACGGCCATGACATACGCCGCCTGCTGCTCGGCGGCGTGCTGCTGGCCGGCCATTGGGTCAGCTTCTTCATCGCCGTGAAGGTCGGCGGCGTGGCCATCGCCACCCTGGGTTTCGCCAGCTTCCCGGCATTCACCGTGATCCTCGAAGGCCTGCTGTTCCGCGAGCGCATCCGCCGCAACGAAGGTGTGCTGGTGGTGCTGGTCAGCATCGGCCTGATACTGGTCACCCCACAGTTCGACCTGGCCAGCCAGGCCACCGGTGGCCTGCTCTGGGCCTTGCTCTCCGGTTTGTTGTTCTCGCTGCTGTCACTGACCAACCGCGCCGGCTCCGGCCGTTTGCCGGCCGTGCAGGCAGCGCTGTGGCAAAACCTGGTGGTCGGCCTGTGCCTGCTGCCTTTCGCCGGCCCAGGCTTGAGCCAGGTGGAACGCATGGACTGGCTGTGGATCGCCCTGCTCGGCATCTTCTGCACCGGCGTCGCCCACAGCCTGTTCGTGGCCAGCCTGGGGGTGATCAAGGCGCGCACCGCCGCCGTTGTCTTTGCCATGGAACCGGTCTACGGCATCGCCGTGGCCTGGGCAGTGTTCGCCGAAACGCCAACCCTGCGCATGCTGCTGGGCGGCGTGCTGATCATCTTCGCCATCGTGCTGTCGAGCCGCATGGCCGCCGAGCAACCGCCGCGGCACAAGGTCGCGGCCGAGGGCGCCTGATCAACGATCGTTGTGGCCCAGGTCGCGCTGCGGGTCGATCTGGTCGCGCACGCGCTGCTTCAGCACCTTGGCCTCGGGGAAGCCACCGTCGGCCTTGCGTTCCCATATCTGCACGGCATCGCAGGTTATGCGGAAGATGCCGCCTGTGCCAGGCTCCAGCGCCACCCGGCCAAGGTCGTCGCCGAAGGTGCTGAGCAGTTCCTGGGCCAGCCAGGCGGCGCGCAGCAGCCATTGGCATTGCGTGCAATAAGTGATGACGATTTCCGGCTTGTTGTCGGCCATGCTGAAGCATCTCCAGGTGAGGGGCCGCTTATACTAGCGGTCTTTAGCCTTCGGTTTGAGACTCACGATGCGCCGCCTGCTGCTCTGCTTTTTGCTGACGCTCACCACCCTCACCGTATTCGCCGCCGAGCCCGCCCGCCCCAAGGTCGGCCTGGTGCTGTCTGGCGGCGCGGCCCGTGGCCTGGCTCATATTGGCGTGCTCAAGGCACTGGAGGAACAGGGCGTGCGCATCGACGCCATCGCCGGCACCAGTATGGGCGCGGTGGTGGGCGGGCTGTACGCCTCCGGCTACAGCGTCGAGGAACTGGAGAAACTCGCCACCACGCTGGACTGGCAACAGGCGCTGTCCGATGCGCCACCGCGCAGGGACGTGCCGTTCCGGCGCAAGCAGGATGACCGTGACTTCCTGGTCAAGCAGAAGCTGAGTTTTCGTGACGACGGCAGCCTCGGCCTGCCGCTGGGGGTGATCCAGGGCCAGAACCTGGCGCTGCTGCTGGAAAGCAAGCTGGCCCACACTGCCGACACCCGCGATTTCGACAAGCTGCCAATCCCCTTTCGCGCCGTGGCCACCGACATCGCCAGCGGCGAAAAGGTGGTGTTCAGCCGTGGCCACCTGCCGCAGGTGATTCGCGCCAGCATGTCGATCCCGGCGGTATTCGCCCCGGTCGAACTCGACGGTCGCCTGCTGGTGGACGGCGGCATGGTCGACAACATCCCGCTCGACGTGGCCCGGGAAATGGGCGTCGACCTGGCCATCGTGGTCGACATCGGCACCCCGCTGCGTGACCGCAAGCAACTGGCCACGGTGGTCGACGTGCTCAACCAGTCGATCACCCTCATGACCCGGCGCAACTCCGAGGAGCAGCTGGCCAGCCTGCACCGCGACGACATCCTCATACAGCCGCAGCTGGCGGCCTTCGGCGTCACCGATTTCGGCCGTGCCCACGACATGATCGACGCCGGCTACCGCGCGACTCGCCTGCTCGACACGCGCCTGGCCGCGTTGCGCCAACCGGAGCATGACGCCAGCCTGGCCGTGGCCCGCTCACCGGGCCAGCGCACACCGGTGATCACTGCGATCAGGATAGAGAACGACTCGAAAGTCAGCGATGACGTGATCCGCTACTACATCCGCCAGCCCATCGGCGAGCCGCTGGCGCTGGGCCGTCTGCAGACCGACATGGGCACCCTGTATGGCCTGGACTACTTCGACCGGGTGCAATACCGCGTGGTACACAAGGGCGATGACAACACCCTGGTGATCAATGCCCGCGGCAAGCGCGGCGGCACCGACTACCTGCGCCTGGGCCTGAACCTGTCCGACGACCTGCGCGGTGACAGTGCCTTCAACCTCGGCGCCAGCTACCGCATGAACGGCATCAACCGCTTGGGCGCGGAGTGGCTGACACGCGCCCAGATCGGCGACCAACAGGAACTTTACAGTGAGTTCTACCAGCCGCTGGACGTAGGCTCGCGCTACTTCGTCGCGCCTTACCTGGACCTTGGCTCGCAGAACATCGAAGCGAGCCTGGACAACGACCCGATTGCCGAGTACCGGCTCGAGCGCTACGGTTTCGGCCTCAATGTGGGCCGCCAGATCGGCACCTCCGGCGAAGTGCGCCTGGGTGTCGGCAAGGCCTGGGGCGAGGCCGAAGTGCGTATCGGCGATCAGGACCTGCCCTCGGTCAGCTTCAACGAAGGCTTTTACGAGCTGAAATACTCGTTCGACACCCTCGACAACGTGTACTTCCCGCACAACGGTGAGGACATCGGCCTGACCGTGCGAAAGTATGACAAGTCACTGGATTCGGACGAGGACTACCGCCAGTGGCTGCTGAACCTGGACAAGGCATTCAGCATTGGCCCGAACACCTTTGTGCTGGGTGGCCGCTATGGGCGTACGCTGGACGCTACCGAGGTGGTGACCTCAAGCTTCGTGATGGGCGGCGCGAGGGAACTCTCCGGCTTCCGCCAGGACTCGGTGTCAGGGCAGAACGTGAGCCTGCTGCGGATGGTGTACTACCGGCGCCTGACTCCGCGGGCCTATCTGCCGCTGGACTTCCCGCTGTATATCGGCGGCTCGCTGGAACGTGGGCGGGTGTGGAACAACGACAACGAATTCGACAGTGGCTACATCAATGCCGCGAGCATCTTCCTGGGGCTGGAGACGCCGTTGGGGCCATTGAACTTGAGTTATGGGGCCAACACGGCGAACGAGCAGGCGGTGTACCTGAACCTGGGGCATACCTTCTAGAACGGGGGCCGCCTTGCGGCCCCTCGGGAGTCAGGATTTTTCCAGGTTGGCGAGGATCTTGGCATGCACCCGCATGCACACTTCAAGATCGGCCTCATCGACGCCCGTGAACAGCTCCAGGCGCAGGGCATTGGCGATGGTCTCGATCTGCTCGATCAGCGGTTTGGCCGGTGGGCACAGCAGGATCTTCTTCGCCCGCCGGTCCTCCAGCACCGCCTGGCGACGCACCAGCCCCTGGCTTTCCAGGCTGTCGAGCAGCCGCGCCAGGGTCGGGCCTTCGACGCCCACGCTCTGCGCCAGCTCACGCTGGGTGGGCGCTTGTTCGAAGCGAGCGAGGTGCAACAACACCAGCCAGCGTGCCTGGGACAGGTTGAGCCCGGCCAGGCGGCGGTCCAGCTCGGCACGCCAGCCGCGGGACATCTGCGCCAGCTGCATGCCGAAGCGGTGTTGGTTGTCGGTCAGGGGCATAGGCAACTCATAGACTAGAACTAATTATTAGTCAGCTAACCATGCTCCGGGGCATCAGGCAAGGCTGGCCGCCGCGGAAACGTCTGATAATCGTCAAAAAGGATGACAAACATCAGCAGTTGACGGAAATGCCGCCCTTCAAAGCTCGAACTCCGCTGCCAATGCCGCACGCACGCAGTACAGCACGCCTTCCGGCACCCGTGCGCCGAACAACGGGGCAATCGCCGATACCGGCGGCAGCTCGCCCTCGCCGTCGAGGAAGGCGTCCTGCACCTCCATCATCAGGTCTTCCGGCAAGTCCAGCGCCTGCTCCAGGCTCAGCTCCTGGCGGCCCAGGGCCTCGGCCAGCAGGCTGTAGACATTTTTCTCGCTGCAGTTGAGCTGCCCGGCGATCTGCGCCGGGGTCATGCCGGCGCGGGCCAGGCTGACCAGTTCGTGGCGCAGGTCGAGCACCACCTTCGGCGCCTCCTCGGTGCCACCCGCGCCGTTGAGCACTTCGAGGAAGGCCTGGCCATAGCGCTCCAGCTTGCGCGCACCGACGCCGCTGACCTGTGCCATGTCGCTGAGGCTGGTCGGCTGGCTGCGGAGCATTTCCAGCAGGGTGGAATCGGGGAAGATGACGTAGGGTGGCACGCTGTGCTCTTCGGCCAGCTTGCGCCGCAGGGTGCGCAGCGCCTCCCACAGTTCGCGCTCCTCGGTGCGCACCAGCTGGCTGGCCGGGCTGCCGCCGCTGGTCGACGTCTTGGCCACGGTCTGTGGCTTGAGGTCGCGGCGCAGCTGCAGGTTAACCTCGCCGCGCAGCAGCGGCCGGCAGCTGTCGGACAGGCGCAAGCCACCGTAGCCTTCCAGGTCGATGTCGACCAGGCCGCGTGCCACCAGCTGACGGAACAACGAACGCCATTCGGCTTCGGCCAGGCCCTTGCCGACCCCGAACACCGAAAGCTTCTCATGGCCGAAGTTGCGTACTTTCTCGGTGTCCTTGCCCAGCAGCACATCGACCAGATGGCCAACGCCGTAGCGCTGGCCAGTGCGGAACACGGCCGACAACGCCTGGCGGGCCGGCTCGGTGGCGTCCCAGGTCTGGATCTGGTCGACGCAGTTGTCGCAGTGGCCACAGGGTTGTTCGAGGGTTTCGTCGAAATAGGCAAGCAGTGCCTGGCGGCGGCAGCGGGTTTCTTCGCACAGGGCCAGCATGGCGTCGAGCTTGTGCTGCTCGATGCGCTTGTGGCGCTCGTCACCCTCGGAGTTCTGCAGCATCTGCTTGAGCATCACCATGTCCTGCAGGCCGTAGGCCATCCAGGCATCCGATGGCAAGCCGTCGCGGCCGGCGCGGCCGGTTTCCTGGTAATAGGCCTCGAGCGACTTGGGCAAGTCGAGGTGGGCAACAAAGCGTACGTTGGGCTTGTCGATACCCATGCCGAAGGCAATGGTGGCGACCATGATCAGCCCTTCCTCGTTGAGGAAGCGATGCTGGTTGGCGGCGCGCGTCTCGGCGGCAAGGCCGGCGTGGTAGGGCAACGCCGGGAACCCCTGCTCACAGAGGAACGCTGCGGTTTCATCGACCTTCTTGCGCGACAGGCAGTAGACGATGCCGGCGTTGCCACGCCGCTCGCCGAGGAAGGCCATCAACTGCTTGCGTGGCGCCTCCTTGGGCACGATGCGGTAGAAGATGTTCGGCCGGTCGAAGCTCGACAGGAAGCGTTCGGCGCCCTGCAGGTGCAGGCGCTGGACGATCTCCTCGCGGGTCCGCATGTCGGCGGTGGCGGTCAGGGCGATGCGCGGCACATGGGGGAACAGTTCGGCCAGTTGCCCGAGCTGCAGGTACTCCGGGCGGAAGTCATGGCCCCATTGCGAGACGCAGTGGGCTTCATCGATGGCGAACAGCGCAATGTCGAGGCCGCGCAGGAAGTCCAGCATGCGCGGCTGCACCAGGCGCTCCGGCGCCAGGTAGAGCATCTTCACTTCGCCACGGCGCAGGCGCCCGGCCAGATCACGCTGCTGCTCCGGGCTCAGGGTGGAGTTGAGCGCTGCGGCGGCGACACCGAGTTCGTCGAGGGTGGCGACCTGGTCGTCCATCAGCGCGATCAGCGGCGACACCACCACCGTCAGGCCCGGGCGCAACAAGCCAGGCACCTGGAAGCACAGGGACTTGCCGCCGCCGGTAGGCATCAGCACCAAGGCATCGCCGCCATTGGCCACGCATTCGATGATCGCTGCCTGGCGCCCACGGAAACTGTCGTAACCGAAGATATCCTTGAGAACGCGCTGAGCCTGTTCGAGCATGTGCAACTCCACAAATCGCCGTACCATCCTGGACACAGGCTGGACGATAAACCCGCTCCGCACACGCCAAAAGCGTAAGCGGCTTTTGCCAGATGGCCGGAGAAAACCCGGTCCTGGATGAAAAACGGCGGAGTATACCGTAGTGACGGCCCGCACAGGATGCCCGGTGACAGACGTTCCCTTTGCCCCGCTGCCGCCGCAAGGTGCTAGAATTCACTATCGTTTATTCCCCAAGGTAGCCCTGTAATGTCCTTCGCCGAGCAACTGACCCGCCTGCAAGCCTTCCTCGACGCCGATGAGCTGCACGAAGAAGCGCTGGACTACGTCGCCGCACACGGCTACCTGACCGCGCTGTCGATCTGCTCCGAGGACGTCCCCGAGCGTGAATGGATCGACGCGCTGTTTGCCGAAGAGCCCCATTACGCCAGCGATGCCCAGCGCACCGAGATCGAAGCGACGCTGGTGGCCCTCAAAGGCCACATCGCCCGCCAGCTGGCCAGCGACGAGGAATTCGACCTGCCCTGCGACCTGGACCTGACCGACGAGCCGGACGATTCCGACCTGCGTGGCTGGTGCATCGGCTTCATGGAGGGCGTGTTCCTGCGCGAAGAGGCCTGGTTCGAGGACGCCGAGGAAGAAGTCAGCGAGATGCTGCTGCCGATCATGGTCGGTTCCGGTCTGTTCGACGAACAGCCTGAGTTCGCCGACATCGCCAGCAATGCCAACCTGCAGGACGACATGATCGTGCAAATCCCGGAAGCGCTGAGCGCGCTGTTCCTGCTGCTGCACGCTCCAGACGAAAAGCCGGCGCTGCTCAAGCCACGCCACCACTGAGTCGGCCGTGCGCTACCTGCTGCTGGCCATCGGCTGGCTCAGTGTTGCGCTGGGGGTGCTGGGGATCTTCCTGCCGGTGTTGCCCACCACCCCATTCCTGCTGCTGGCGGCGGCCTGTTTCGCCCGCAGCTCGCCGCGCTTTCATGATTGGCTGGTCAACCACCCCAAGCTGGGACCGTGGATCCGTGACTACCTGAGCGGCGAAGGCATACCGCTCAAGGGCAAGGTCTACGCCATCGGCCTGATGTGGGCGAGCATCGCTCTGTCCTGCTACCTGGTGCCGCTGTTCTGGGCCAGGGCGTTCATGCTCACCAGTGCGGTACTGGTGAGCCTGTATATCCTCAAGCAAAAGACCTTGCGTCGGCCGGGCTGAGCCCTGCTATCGCCTGTGCCGGCCTCTTCGCGGCTAAAGTCGCTCCTGCAGCCCTCAGGCAGCATGGCCCCTCTGGGAGCGGCTTTAGCCGCGAAGAGGCCGGCACAGGCCATGGAGGGCAGCAATTACACGGTATCCACCTTCAACGAATGATCATTGATCATTCCGTTGATGATGGTCGCAGTATCCTGCCCTGCCGAAATCACGCCGCCCGCCCCCGCAGTCACCCCGTAATGCTGGGCCAGGTCGACCCCCGCCAGGTCGATGGTCTGGGTCGGCGCCGCCCCTGCCACACTGCTCACTTCGATGGTCGAGACCACGTTTGTACCGCTGCCGCTGACCTTGAAGTGCAGGTAGTCATCCAGCGAGGCCGCCGTGGCATTCTCACCCTGCAGCAGTTGCGACAGGTCCAGGTGGTCGCTGCCCGGGGTGAAGTCGGTCACCGTGTCATGCCCAGTGTCGCCCTTCTGCCAGACGAAGGCGTCGTTGCCGTTGCCTCCGGTCATGATGTCGTCGCCTGGCCCGCCGATGAGGAGGTCATTGCCATCGCCGCCCTTGAGCACATCATTGCCCAGGCCACCGTTGAGCAGGTTGTCGCCGGCATCACCGATCAGGGTGTCGTTGTAGTCGGAGCCGATCAGGTTCTCGATGCCGGTCAAGGTATCGATACCAGCGGCACCGGTATCCTGCGGGCCAATATGGCTCAGGTCGACCGTCACCCCTCCGGTGGCCGAGGCATAACTGGCGGTGTCGTTGCCCGCCCCGCCATCGAGCAGGTCGTTGCCAAGGCCGCCGATCAACAGGTCATTGCCAGTGCCGCCGTGCAGGGTGTCATTGCCCGAACCGCCTACCAGCACATCATGGCCGTCACTGCCATCGAGGAGCGTGTCGACGTTGCTTGCCATCAATACATCATTGCCTGCCGTGCCATTCAGGGTAGTGCCGGCGTGGTAGGTGATATCCACCGCGCCAATAGCACTGCCGCCATGGCCATCGCTGACCGTATAGCTGGCCTGATGCACTTCGTTCACGGCATTGCTGTAGTCGACCACCAGGCTCAGCTTGTAGTTTTCGGCGGCCTTGCTGTAGTCCGACGGGTTGGCCTGATTGACCACATGGATGCTGTACACCCCGTCATGGCTGGCAGTGAAGCTGCCGCCATCGGCGATGGGCTGGTAGCTGCCACTGGCATCCTTCCACTCCAGGCTCAGGTTACCGTCCGGGCGATCATGGTCCAACTGCAGGGTCTCGCCCTTGCGCAGGCTGACGGTGATCACGTCCTCGCCATTTGCGTTGCTGCTGCTGATGTTGCCGAGGTAGCCGAACACCACGAGCGCCGCGGTCATGCTGCCGGCGGCAGTGGTGAAGGCACTGCGGTCCAGGGCCTTGAACTGGTTGTCGAGCGTATTGCCCTGGCCATCGAAGGTGATGGCAGGCACGCCATTGCCGAGGGTGAAGCCGGCTCCCTTGTCGGCAAAGTGGGTGTTGACGGTGATCGGCGCCGCGTTCAAGTGGTCGTTGTCCGGATCACTGTCATTGGCCAGCAGCACTTCGGACGGCAAGGTGATGCTGGAACCGGTGATGTTGGTAATGACATGGTCGGCCACCGCCACCGGTGCATGGTTGCCATTGATCATGATCAGCAGGTCAGCACTGCTGGTATCACCGTCATTGTCGCTGACCATGAAGCCGATACGCTCGGGCGGGCTGCTGTCATTGCCATTGGGTGGCGTATAGGTGAACTCGCCAGTATGCATGTTCACCAGCAGGCTGCCGCCCAGGCTGGTCTTGATGGTGAGGGTGTTGCCCGTGGTGTCGAAGCTGGCGTTGTCGGCGCCACCGCTGGCCAGGTAACTGCCCTGCCCCGCGTTGGCTTTCGGGTCATAGGTGTAGGTGGTGCCGTCCACCAGCAGGGCCTTGATGAAGCCGCCATCGGCGCCGAAGGTGCCATCGCTGAGCAGGCTGCCGGTAATCGGCGAACCCTGTACGGTGCCCGACAGCACGCCATAAAGTTGGTTGAAGTCGTTGACGATCACCGCGTTGGTGTCGGTATGGCTGCTGCCGTCATAGGCCAACGGGTTCAGGTTGCCCGCGTTGACGTCCTGGCCCAGGCCAATGGCGTAGGATTTGATGCCATTGCTGTCGAGGAACGTCTCCCAGCTGGTTTCGCGGGACGCGGTCATGGCATGCCCGGAGCTGGGCTCGCCATCGGAGAAGAAGTAGCTGACATTCTGTGCACCCGCCAGCTTGCCATTCTGGGCAAAGGCCGTCTGGGCAGCCGTAGCCGCGCTGTCGTAGTAGGTCGAACCGCCAGCCTGCAAGCCGCTGACGATCGACTTGGCGGCCTCGATGCTGACCCACTCCGCCGACTGGATCTGCGCCCCACCGCTGAAGGTGACGATCTGCACCTTGATGTCGCCCATGCCGTCGTACTTGTCGAGCAGCGCAGCGATGGCGTGTTTGGCCGCGTCCAGGCGGGTCAGGCCGGGTATGCCTGAAGCACAATCCATGCTGCCGGACACATCGATCACCAACAGGATGTTGGAATCCAGCTTGCCCGGTGTGATGCTGCGTTCGGCGCAGATCGCATTGGGCACATCGTCGACAATGGTGATGGCGATGTTGCTGGTGACGCTGTGGCCCAGCGCGTCGGTGGCCTTGTAGGTGAAGTTTTCGACCGCCGAACCGGCACCCGGGGTATTGGCGGGTGAAGTCAGCGTGTAGGTGTAGCTGCCGTCAGGGTTGACGCTGATCTGCCCGTACTGGCCGACAGCATTGCCCACCAGGCTGTACGTCAGCGCCCCCACGCCACCGGAAACCGACCCAACCAGCGAGCCGGATGCGGTTTCGCCGGTCGACGTCGGATCGCTGCCAACGGTGGTGCCCGCAGCCAGGTCGTTGCCATCCTTGTGCAGGTCGAGGGCTTTCTCGTACACCGTGACATCACGGTCCCCGCAGGCCACGAGGGTGGCATCGTGCACGTTGATGGTGATCGTCGTGGTGCTTTCGTCACCGTCGGCATCGCGCAGGGTGTAGACGAAGGTGTCGACCGCATCCCGTGGCGAGACCACGTCCGGGTTGGAGTGGTAGACCGCATTGCCCTTTTCATCGAGGGTCAGGTAGCCATACTGGCCATTGACCTGGGTGTTCAGCTGGCCGATGGCCGAGGTACTGGTGTCGTTACCGGCACGCACGCCAACCACATAGTTGCCATCGCTGCGCACATCGGCCCCGACCACGTCGTTGTACATCACATTGCCGCGCACCTCGTCACCCTTGTACACGCTCACGAAATCGCAATGGGCTTGGGGCACGTCGTCGACGATGGAGATGACGATGGTGCTGGTGGCCGAATGGCCATAGGCGTCCTGGACCTGATAGGTAAAGGACTCCGTCACGGTGTTGGCGCCGTCGTTGGCATGGGTCGGTGAGTTGGCCGGAGACGTCAGGGTATAGGTGTAGCTGCCGTCGGCATTGAGATGAAGCTGGCCGTACTGCCCGACAGCATTACTGACCAGGCTGTAGGACAACGCGCCCAAACCACCACTGGCCAGGCCGACCAAGCTGCCAGACGCGGTTTCGAGGGACGATGTCGGGTTGCTGCCGGTAACGGTACCTGCGGCGAGATCGCTGCCGTCCTTGCTCAAGTCCAGCGCTTTTTCGAACACCGTGACGCCACCGTCCATGCACACTTCGATACGCGGGTCATGCACGTTGATGGTGACCGTCGTGGTGCTTTCGTCACCGTCGGCATCGCGAATGGTGTAGACGAAGGTGTCAACGGCATCGCGCGGCGACACCACGTCCGGGTTGGAGTGGTAAACCGCATTGCCCTTTTCATCGAGGGTCAGGTAGCCGTACTGGCCATTCACCTGGGTGTTCAGCTGGCCGATGGCCGAGGTGGAGGTGTCGCTGCCAGCGCGCACACCGACCACATAGTTGCCATCAGTGCGCACATCCGCACCGACCACATCGTTGTACATCACATTGCCGCGCACTACGTCGCCCTTGTACACACTGGTGTAATCGCTGTGGGCTTGCGGCACATCGTCGACGATGGTGATGACAAGGGTGCTGGTGGTCGAATTGCCGACCGCGTCTTTCACCTGATAAGTGAAGGTTTCGGTGACAGTGTTGGGGCCGTCGTTGGCGTGGGTCGGCGAGTTGGCCGGCGAGGTCAGGGTGTAGGTGTAGGTGCCGTCGGCGTTCAGGTGAAGCTGGCCGTACTGGCCCGTGGCATCGCCCACCAGGCTGTAGGTCAACGCACCGACACCGCCGCTGGCAGAGCCGACCAGGGTGCCGGAGGCGGTTTCGCGGCTCGAGTCCGGGTCGCTGCCGGTGACACTGCCGGCGGCCAGGTCGTTGCCGTCCTTGTGCAGGTCCAGGGCGTTTTCGTACACCGTGACATCACGGTCCTCGCAGGCCATCAGCGAATTGTGGACGTTGATGGTGATCGTCGTGGTGCTTTCATCGCCGTCGGCATCCCGAATGGTGTAGACGAAGGTGTCAACGGCATCGCGCGGCGACACCACGTCCGGGTTGGAGTGGTAAACCGCATTGCCCTTTTCATCGAGGGTCAGGTAGCCGTACTGGCCATTCACCTGGGTGTTCAGCTGGCCGATGGCCGAGGTGGAGGTGTCGCTGCCAGCGCGCACACCGACCACATAGTTGCCATCAGTGCGCACATCCGCACCGACCACATCGTTGTACATCACATTGCCGCGCACTACGTCGCCCTTGTACACACTGGTGTAATCGCTGTGGGCTTGCGGCACATCGTCGACGATGGTGATGACAAGGGTGCTGGTGGTCGAATTGCCGACCGCGTCTTTCAGCTGATAAGTGAAGGTTTCGGTGACAGTGTTGGGGCCGTCGTTGGCGTGGGTCGGCGAGTTGGCCGGCGAGGTCAGGGTGTAGGTGTAGGTGCCGTCGGCGTTCAGGTGAAGCTGGCCGTACAGGCCCGTGGCATCGCTCACCAGGCTGTAGGTCAACGCACCGACACCGCCGCTGGCAGAGCCTGCCAAGCTGCCGGAAGCGGTTTCACGAGCCGAGTCCGGGTCGCTGCCGGTGACGCTACCTGCCGCCAGGTCACCGCCATCCTGATGGGTATCCAGAGCGCTCTCGTGGACCGTTACCCCGCCCACGGGGCCGGCAACGAGCGAGCAGTCCTGCACATTGATCGTGATGGTCGTGGTGCTCTCGTCACCGTCAGTGTCGCGAATGGTGTAGACGAAAACGTCGCTGGCGCCTTGCGGCAGCACCACATTCGGGTTGGCGTGATAGACCGCATTACCCGCCGTATCAATGGTCAAGGTGCCGTACTGGCCCACGATCGCGGCATTGAGATTGCCGATGGCCGATGTCGACGTATCGGAGCCGGCACGCGCACCGACCACGACAGTGCCGGTGCCCGCCTGGTCCGCACCCAGTTTGTCATTCCACAAGACATTGCCTGTGGCTGTCCCGCCTTCAACCACGCTGGTGGTATCCGCGCTCGCCTGCGGCACGTCATCGACGATGTTGACGTCCAGGCTGCCGGTGGCGGTGCTGCCATCGACATCCTTGGCGACCACGTCGAAGTGTTCGCTGATGCTGTTGGTACCGGCACCGTCTGGGTGGTTGCCGTTGTCGGTCAGGGTGTAGCTGTAGCTCACCACCCCGGTACTGGGGTTGTAACCGGTGATGGTCAGGGTGTTGCCTTGCGGTGTGACCACCGATTGCGGGAAGCCGACGGCCACGCCGCCCGTGACCACGGCGATGCCGCCCACGCTCAAGCTTTGCAGGCCATCCGGTGCAGTGACCTTGAAGGTACCTTGCTGGGTCAATGCATTCGCATCCGGCGAGGTGCCGTCGCTCAGGTTCTTCTCGTAGACGCTCAGCTCGCCGTTCTGCACGTCCAGGCCGTTGAGGGTCACCGGGTCGTTGAGGTTGCTGATGTTGAGCGTCAGGGTCGCCGTGCTGGTGTCGCCGTCAGCGTCCTTGATGGTGTAGGTGAAATGCTCCACACCCTCGCCGCCACCGCCCAGATTCTTGAAGTCCGGGGCGTTAGGGTTGAGCGTGTAGGTGTAGGAACCGTCTGCGGCCAGGACCAATGTGCCGTAGGTGCCGGTGTAAGTACCGGCGATCACCGGGCCACCCGCCACGCGGTCAGCGCCCTGGATATCGTTGCTCAGCACGTTACCGGTCAGCTCGACGTGCTGTTCGGTTGCCGTCACAGGGTTGCCATCATCGAAAGCTTGCGGCGCATCATCATGGATGATCACATCGAGCGAGCCTTGGGCGACATCACCGTCACGGTCACTGACGAGCACCTGCAAATGCTCGGTCAACGACTTGGCCCCATCGTTTTCGATATGTTGTCCGGATGCAGTGAGCGTATAGCTGTAACTGACCTCGCCAGTGTCAGGGTTGTAGCCAGTAATCGTCAGGATGTTTCCTAGCCCGGTGGTGATCGACTGTCCAACGCCTGTCACCACACCGCCCGTCACCACATTGATGCCACCGACACTGAGATTGAACACGCCATCCTGCGCCACCACGGTAAAGCGGCCCTGTTGGGTCAGTGCCACCGCATCACTGGCAGAACCCAGTGGCAGATTCGCCTCGTTCAGGCTCAGTTCACCCGGGTCGATGTTCAGGCCCAGCAAGGTGACAGGATGATTTTCGTCTACTGACGGGATGGTCGGCTCCGCAGGTCCCGTGCCGCCATTGCCGTTGTCACCTGCCCCAGGCCTACCGTTGAGCGTACTGCCATTGCTGGGGTCGAGGCCGCCTACTTCGCGGTTGGCAAGTTCGGGAAAACCATTGAAACCTGCCGTCGGGAAGCCCACCACGGGATCGACACGGGCGCCGACTTCATCAAGTATGACGAAACTGTGACCACCTCCCAGCGCCCCGGAGACACTAGGGCTGCCTGAGCCGGCGGCGGTCGCCTCGGCGCTCTGGGTCGGGTCGTCGCCTGCGGCAATCGCCTGCTGGATACGCTCCACATCACTCAATTGTGCGTCGCTCGGCGCTACGTCGTGGGCCGGTGCATGGGGCGCCCGGTTGGCAAGCAGGTCCGACGTCATCTCCAGGCTGCTTTCGCGGCCCAGGGTCAACTCGGCACCGTTCTGCAGGCGCACCGCCACGGCCCCAGCAGCCCCCGTCTCCAGCTGCTCGCCCACGAACAGGCGGTCACCTTCGATCAAAGGGCGCCGACTTCCATCGCTGGCGACTGCGAATACCTGGCCAATCACCTTGCTGACCACACCGACATACTTAGCCATGAGCGCACGCCTCCCCTTACTGGTGGGCTACATCAGCCAATGACATTGCGCAGGCAGGTGCGGGCATGAGGTACGAAACCGCTCGACTGTAAGACTCGTACGCTCAGGCACTACTTTGGCGATAGTAATAATGTAAGTTGGCCATCAATCCATGCCAATTTTTTGTCGCCAAATACTGCTTTCACCTAACCCTTCTTCGTCCTTAGCTGCAAAAAATATGGAACTTGCTGCAGTGCTTGTAACTCGCGCTCTGTAACGACTCGCGAATTCACTTGGATGAAACAATGTCTTGCTTTCCATAGACCGCATAAGTTTTTTTTCGCATAGCCATTATGAAAAAATCTTCTTAGATCGCGCGTCAAATGTTCTTAGCTCAGTTGTTACAAACATGAAACGGTTTGGATAATAAATTTCGTCATTTTTTTGGCGAAAAGCAGGAAATTTTTGTGACCAGGGAGAAGTAGCCCCATGCGCGTTTTAACCCCCCTCGCCAGCGCAATGTTGGTAGTCATGGCATGCACGAACGTCGAGGCGATGTCCCTCAACGAAGCCATCCAGAGTGCCGTGGATTACCACCCGCAGATCAGCTCCAATCGCAACAGCAAGCTTTCGGCCGATGAGGATGTCAAATTCGCCCGCGGTGGTTATTACCCGACCGTGGATCTGGTGGCAGGTTACGGGCGTCAGCGCTCGGACAACCTCAACACCCGTGGTATCAACCCGGACGGCACGACCAACCACGACAAGGAAACCCTCAACTACACACAGTCGGAACTGCGCCTGCGGCAAATGATCTTCGACGGTTTCAACACCGCCAATGAAGTAGGCCGCACCGAGGCGGTGGCGACCTCTCGCGCCTACTACACCCAGGCCATCGCCCAGGATGTCGCCCTGCGTACCGTGGAGGTGTACCTGGAAGTGCTCAAGCGCCGGGAGCTTGTGGACCTGGCCAAGAACAACCTGCAGGCGCACTTGCGCGTCAACGACCAGATCGGCCTGCGCAGCGAACGGGGTGTCGGCAGCACCGCCGACCTCGACCAGTCTCGCGCCCGTCGCGCCCTGGCAGAAAACAACCTGGACACCGCCGAAGTCGACCTCGCCGATGCCGAAGCCAACTTCTTCAGTGTGGTCGGCCGAGTGCCAGACGAACTGGAAGGGCCACGCTCGATCAAGGTTGATGTGCCAGGCACGCTGGACGAAGCACGCGAAGCCATGCGCCAGAACAACCCTTACCTGAAGTCGGCCCAGGCCGACGTCAATGCCGCGGAACAGCAATACGAAGTGGCCAAGTCGCCGTTCTACCCGCGTCTGGACGCGGTGCTGGCCACCGGTGCCAACAACAACATCGGCGGCGAGCGAGGCCACAGCAACAACGACTGGCAGGCCGGCGTCGAGCTCAGTTACAACCTGTTCCGTGGCGGCAGTGACAAAGCCCGGCTGCAATCTGACGCGCACAAGATCAACCAGGCCCTGGACATCCGCAACAATGCCCTGCGCGAGCTGACGGAAAACCTCAGGTTGTCCTGGAACGCGATGAACAATGCCCGCAAGCAGACCCCGACCGCACGCGAATACGCCGAGACCACTCAGCGCGTGCGCGCCGCCTATCAGGACCAGTTCGGCCTGGGCCAGCGCACCCTGCTCGACGTGCTCGACAGCGAAAACGAGCTGTACAACGCCAACCGCCGTTACACCGAAGTGCGTTATACCGAAGAGTATTCGATGTACCGGGTACTGGCGACCATGGGGGAACTGCTCAGCAAACAACGCATTTCGTTACCACCAGAGGCTATCGCCAACAACGACGTCCGGACCGAAGCCAGATTGCCCGACATGCGCTGAGCGTCGCCCGCACTGGCACGGATCGCCTGCACAGCAAAACCATCCACCTGGCGGGAGTAGGCCATCGTGACCAGTATGCAAAGTGCGCAACCGCGCCCGGATGTCGATGACCCACTGCTCGATGGCCTGCTGATCCTCTGCCGGTTGCACGGCCGCCCGGCCAGCCGCGCCAGCCTGTGCAGCGGCCTGCCATTGGCCCGGCAACGTCTGGGCGCCGACTTGCTGCCGCGGGCTGCGGCGCGTGCCGGGCTGCAAGCGCGGGTGCTGGAGCGGGCACTGGATGATATCTCGGCGCTCAACCTGCCAGTGCTTCTGTTGCTCGACAATGGCCGCAGCGCGGTGTTGCAGCGCTGGGGCGATGACGGCCGCGCGCTGATTCTGCCCTGCGAAGCTGAAGGCGGCGAGCAATGGGTCGAGCGTGAAGCACTGCAGCAGGCCTACAGCGGCCACGCCCTGTTCGCCCGCCCACGGCATACCCTCGAAGACGTGCGCTCACCGCTGTTGCCGCGGGTCAACGCCTGGTTCCGCGACACCCTGCGCCATTCCCGTTGGTTGTATGGCGACGCCCTGCTGGCCAGCCTGCTGATCAACCTGCTCGGCCTGATGGTGCCGCTGTTCGTGATGCAGACGTACGACCGCGTGGTCCCCAACCAGGCGCTGTCGACCTTATGGGTGCTGGTCGCTGGCCTGTTCATCGGCACCGCCTTCGAGCTGGTGCTGCGCATGGTCCGCGCCCACTTGCTGGACCAGGCCGGCAAGAAGACCGACCTGATCCTCTCCGCTACCCTGTTCGAGCGCATCACCGGCATGGCGATGAAGGCCAAGCCCGCCACCATCGGTGGTTTCGCCCAAAGCATCCATGACTTTCAGGGCCTGCGTGAGTTCCTCACCGCGGTCACCCTGACCAGCATCATCGACCTGCCCTTCGTGGCGCTGATGCTGCTGGTGATCGGCCTGCTCGGTGGCTGGCTGGTGCTGATCCCGCTGATCGCCTTCCCGCTGGCCGTAGGCTTTGCCCTGGCCATCCAGGCCCGCCTGCGCGACACCGTGCAGAAAAGCCTGAGCCTCGGCGCCGTGCGCCAGGCGCTGTTGATCGAAACCCTCGGCGGCCTGGAAACCCTCAAGGCCTGCGGTGCCGAAAGCGAACGCCAGTACCAGTGGGAACACACCAACGCCGCCATCGCCCGCCTCGACGCCCACGCCCGCAACCTGTCGTCGCTGGCCAGCAACGGCACGCTGTTCATCCAGCAGTTCTGCGGCATGGCCACCATCGTCGCCGGCGTCTACAGCATCATCGCCGGCAACCTCAGCGTTGGCGCCCTGGTCGCCAGCTACATGCTCGGCAGCCGCGTCCTCGCCCCGCTCGGCCAGATCGCCGGGCTGATCACCCGCTACCAACAGGCGCAGCTGACCATGCGCAGTACCGACGCACTGATGGCCCTGCCCCAGGAACGCCAGCTCGATCAGCAGGCCCTGGAGCACACGACGCTCAAGGGCGGCCTGGCGCTGAGCCACATCACCTTCCGCTACCCGGGGCAAGTCAGCCCGGCACTGCACGATGTGAACCTGACCATCACCCCCGGCGAGCGCATCGGCATCATCGGCCGCAGCGGCTCGGGCAAGAGCACCCTCGGGCGCCTGCTGATGGGCTTCCATCACCCCGACGAAGGCCAGGTGCTGCTGGACAACCTTGACCTGCGCCAGCTGGACATCGCCGACCTGCGCAGCCAGATCGGCTACGTGGCCCACGACCTGTCACTGCTGGCCGGCAGCCTGCGCGACAACCTGACCCTCGGCGCCCGCCACATCAGCGATGCGCGCATGCTCGAAGTGGCCGAACTGACGGGCGTCAGCGAGCTGGCCCGGCAACACCCCAACGGTTTCGACCGCCCGGTAGGCGAGCGCGGCCAGTTGCTCTCCGGCGGCCAGCGCCAGGCTGTGCTGCTGGCTCGCGCGCTGCTGCTGGAACCGCCGATCCTGATCCTCGACGAGCCCACCAGCCACATGGACAACAGCAGCGAAGAGCAACTGCGCCAGCGCCTGCTGAGCTGGGTGCCAGGCAAGACCGTGCTGCTGGTCACCCATCGCACCGCGATGCTCAGCCTGGTGGAGCGGCTGGTGGTGCTGGACAACGGCAAGATCGTCGCCGACGGGCCGAAGGATGCGGTTGTCGACGCCCTGCGCAAGGGCCGTATCGGCTCGGCCCTGTAGGAGCTCACCATGCCTCTCATGCAAAGCGTACGCAGCAGCCAGGGCACCGACAAACGGGCCGAACGCGACTACATGCCGGAACTGGCCGGCGCCACCCTGCAGGACTCGCCACGCCTGTCGCGGCTGACCGTGTGGCTGGCCGCCGCGCTATTGCTGGTGGCGCTGGTCTGGGCCAGCCTGGCGGTGCTCGACGAAGTGACGGTCGGCGAAGGCAAGGCCATCCCGTCGAGCAAGGTGCAGGTGGTGCAGAACCTCGAAGGCGGCATCGTGACCGAGATTTTCGTGCGCGAAGGGCAGATGGTCGAAAAAGGCGCCACGTTGCTGCGCCTGGACGACACCCGCTTCAAGTCCAACAAAGGCGAAAGCGAGGCTGACCGTTATGCCCTGACCGCCCAGGTCGAGCGCCTGTCGGCGGAAGCCGAGGGCCGCCCGTTCGTGCTCTCGGATGAAGTACGTGCGAAGGCGCCGCAGGTCGCCGAAGACGAGATCGCCCTGTACGGTTCGCGCCAGCGGCGCCTGGCCAGCGAAAAACAGACCCTCAACGAACAACTGCGGCAGAAGAACCAGGAGCTGGCCGAGTTCCGCTCCAAGGTCGACCAGTACCGCTCGGCCGTGGCACTGCTGCAGCAGGAAACGGACATGTCGGCGCCGCTGGTGAGCAAGGGCGCCATCTCGCCGGTGGAGATTTTGCGCCTCAAGCAACGCACCGTGGAAGCCCGCGGCCAGCTCAATGCCACCAGCCTGGCCATCCCTCGCGCCGAGGCAGCGATCGCCGAGATCAAGAGCAAGATCGAGGAGTCTGATGCAAGCTTCCGCTCGGACGCAGCCAAGGAGCTGAATGACAAGCGCACCGAGCTGTCCAAGATCACCGCCACCAGCATCGCCATCGACGACCGGGTCAACCGCACTACGGTGGTGTCGCCCGTGCGTGGCATCGTCAAGTTGCTCAAGGTCAACACCATCGGCGGAGTGGTGCAGCCGGGCAGCGACCTGGTGGAGATCGTGCCGATCGAGGACAACCTGCTGATCGAGGCCAAGGTGCGCCCGCAAGATGTGGCCTTCCTGCACCCGGGGCAACCGGCGATGGTCAAGTTCAGTGCCTACGACTACACCATCTACGGCGGGCTCAAGGCCAAGCTGGAGCTGATCAGCGCCGACACCGTCACCGATGACAAGGGCAATGCGTTCTACCTGATCCAGGTGAGGACCGAGAAGAACCACCTGGGCGGGGACAACAAGCCGCTGCTGATCATCCCCGGGATGGTGGCCACGGTGGACATCATCACCGGGCAGAAGAGTGTGCTGGATTATTTGCTCAAGCCGGTGCTCAAGGCACGGACCGAGGCGTTACGGGAGCGGTGACTGGTTTGGATTGCGTGAGGGCGGGCGGGTGCAGGACGGGGGATGGTCGGCGCCTGTGAAATCGCGCGCCGCCCGCGCGGCGCTCGGTCTCACAGGCGCTGAAAATGCCAAGGCATGCGCCCTCATGCCCCATGGTTACGCTCGAACACATCAGCGCCCATGGCCTTGATCTGCCCATCGATCAACGCCTCGAACGGCCGCAACAGGTCATCGAAATTCACGGGTTGTTCCAGCACGTTCAACGCCTGCACCACCGCCTCGATCGTCGACACCGCCCCCGGCTCCGGCGCCTTGCGCAGGCGATAGCGTGAAGGCGGCACCTCGGCCAGGGTCACGCGAGGCAGCGCGTCGAGCAGCGGATTCAGGTACAGCAGCTTGCGTGCCTTGCGCCAGGTGCCGTCGGGGACGATCAGCATCAATGGCCTGTCGTCCATTTCGCCGTACGCCGTCAGCGCTTGCGCCTGTTCGCCCGGGAACAGCAGCACAGGCCGGTAGCCTGGGCTGGCCAACAGCTCGCCAAGGTCAGTGAACACTTCCCCGACCCGCAGTTCGGCATTGACCAGGCCCAGGGCGGCCAGGCGGGCGGTGTTCAGCGCGTGGGTGGTTTCGCTGGGGTGCTGCAGCAGGACCACGCGGGTGCGGCTGTCGAGGCTGGGGATCAGCGGGCAAAGGCAATGGTCGAGCGGGCGCTGGCAGCGTTCGCAGCGGGGTCTGGGCATGGAGGTCTCCGTTGGCGGAGGGATTTTGCCACAGGCTGGAAATTTGGGCCCGCTTTGCGGGCCCCAACGTCTTCAGCGGTTGAACCGCTCTGCCAGGCTATGCAGGTACTCGGCCATCCGTTCCAGGTCCTGACTGATCTCGGCCCCCTGTTTGGCCTGCCCCGCCGACTGGTCGCACAGTTGGGCAATGCGCACGATCTGTTGGTTGATATCCTCGGCCACATGGCTCTGCTGCTCCGACGCCGTGGCCATCTGCTGGCTCATGCCGGTAATGCGGCTGACCGCCTGGGCAATGCCGGCCAGCGCCGTTTGCACCGCCTCGACACTTTGCACACTGTCGCGCGAAATCTGCTCGCCGCGGCTGGCAGTGCTCACTGCACGCTCGGCGCCAGCACGCAGCGAGGCGATGATCTGGTGGATTTCGTCGGTGGAAGCACGTGTGCGCTGCGCCAGCGAACGCACCTCGTCGGCGACCACGGCAAAGCCCCTGCCCTGCTCGCCGGCGCGGGCTGCCTCGATCGCGGCGTTGAGCGCCAGCAGGTTGGTCTGCTCGGCAATCGACGTGATCACATCGACCACACTGCCGATCGACTGGGTTTGCTCGGCCAGGGCGTTGACCGCCTGACCAATGTCACTGACCGCCTCGTTCATGCTGCCCATGGCCTTCAGGCTCTGCTGCGCCAGCTCGCTGCCGTGCTGGGCCAGCTGGTCGGCGTCACCGGCGGCATGGGCCGTGCTTTGCACGTTGTGGGTGACCTCCTGGATGGTTGCGGCCATCTGGGCGATGGCCGTGGCCGACTGGTCGGTCTCGCTGCGCTGGCGGTCGAGCATCTGCGCCTGGGCATCGGACAGGTCGGCCGACTGAGCGGCCCGCGACTTGACCCCGACGCCGGCATCCACCAGGCGAGTAAGCGCGGTTTGCAGGCGCGCTTCTTCGCTGATGATGGCAAGGTCGAGCTGGCCCAGCAGGCCAGGATTGTCACTGTAGGTCAGGGCCACCAAAGGGCTGGTGAACGCCTTCGGGTGCTCCGCAAGCGTGCGGCGGATCGTTTGGCCTTGCTGGCGTTCGCTCAGGTACCAGGCCACCAGCAAGCTGGTCATCAGCACGCCCAGCGCCAGATAAGGCGGCAACCAGAGGTAGCCGGCAGCCGACAGCAGGCCGGCGCCGATCAACGGCCCGCCGTGGGCCACGCCACGCGCCAACCGGGCTGCCCAGGGCGCCGGCGACTTGCCCGCGCGCAGCCGCGCGTACAGGGCTTCGGCACGGCGGATCTGCTCGCGGGTCGGCACCGAACGCACCGACTCGTAGCCACTGATGCGGCCATTCTCGTAGATCGCCGTGACATAGGCGCTGACCCAATAGTGATCGCCGTTCTTGGCGCGGTTCTTGACCACCCCCATCCAGGGTTTGCCTTGCTTGATGGTCTCCCACATATGGCCGAACACGGCGGGGGGCATGTCAGGGTGACGCACCAGGTTGTGTGGCTGGCCGACCAGTTCGTCGTAGGTAAAACCGCTGATCGCGACGAAGGCGTCATTGCAGTAGGTGATGCGGCTATTGAGGTCCGTGGTGGAGATCAGGCGCTGCTCGTGGGGAAAGGTTCTTTCGTGCTCAGTGACGGGCAAGTTCATGCGCATCTTGAACGGTCCTTCGAAGAGGGGGTATTGAGGGTGCAGCGCAACTAAATATCTAGCAGAGCGTGGAGGGGTTAGCGGCTAATTTGGAAATTTATTTAGCGCACTCAGTCGGATTGTCCTACGAAGCTCACCCTTCAACCGACATTCAACTGGCTCTTGAGCAGGTCCCGGAATGTTTGAATCAGCGGCTCACGACTACGCCCCCTGCGCACGATCAGCGAGAATGGCGCCTGATACCCGAAAGTCGCCGGCGATAGCACCCTGAGGTCGCCCTTGTCGACCCAAGCCTGGGCGTAGTGCTCGGGCAGGTAGCCGATGTAGGCGCCCGAGAGAATCAGGATCAGCTGCGCCTCCATGCTTTCTACCGTCGCCGCACTGTGCTTGAAGCCGTGCCGGGCCAGTTCGGCCTGGCTCCAGTAGCCACGCCCCACCATGCGTTGCTGCGTCACCACCTGCTCGGGGATGCGCCGCTCGGCGAACAGCGAGTGGCGGCTGCTGCAATAGAGCCAATGCTGTTCGCGGTAAAGCGGCAGGTAGAGCAAACCACTCATGCGCGAGGAAAACGCGCCGATGGCCAGGTCCAGACGGTTGTCCTGCACACCGAGTTGCAGCTCGTAGGGGCTGGACACCGACAGGTGCAGGTGCACCGCCGGGTGTTCCTGGCTATAGGCCCCGATGGCCTCGGCCAAGGGCAGCGCCTGGTCGCCAACCGTGGAGTCGATCACCCCCAGGTTGAGGGTGCCGCGCAGCTCGCCCTTGAGCGCTGCGGCGTACTGTTCGAAACCGTCCAGCTCGGCCAGCAGGCGCAGGGTCTCCTGATGGAACAGCTCGCCCTTGCTGGTCAGGCTGAAGCCGCCCCGGCCACGGTGGCACAGCACGATCCCCAGGGCGCCTTCGAGCTGGCTCATGTAGGTACTGATGGCCGAGGTCGACAGGTTGAGTTCGCGCTGGGCATTGGCGAACCCCTGGTGGCGCACCACGCTGACGAAGATGCGCAGCAGTTTCAGGTCGGGCAAGGTCGAGGCCATGGGCAACGGTTCCGCAAGGTATCTGCGCGCAGTCTAACCGCTCCTGTGGGCGATAGTTCAGAAATTCCTGAAGTAAGTATTTGCCGGTAGCGATTTTTCTCACGCACTACCTTGCGCAGACTTGGCCGAAATGGCCCTGCCCGCCGGCATATACGAAGCTGAGAGGCGTGCGGCGGCACAGGTTCGAACAAACAGAACAATCGACCGACTGATGAGGCCCACCGTGGACAAAGTTCTCCACCAACCACTGGGCGGCAACGAAATGCCGCGTTTCGGCGGCATCGCCACCATGCTCCGTCTCCCCCACCTGCAAAGCGCCGAAGGCCTTGACGCCGCGTTCATCGGCGTACCCCTGGACATCGGTACCTCGCTGCGCTCCGGCACCCGCTTCGGCCCGCGGCAGATCCGCGCCGAATCGGTGATGATCCGCCCGTACAACATGGCCACCGGTGCCGCCCCGTTCGACTCGCTATCGGTGGCCGACATCGGTGACGTGGCGATCAACACCTTCAACCTGCTCGACGCCGTGCGCATCATCGAACAAGCCTACGACGAGATCGTCGAACACAACGTCATCCCGTTGACCCTCGGTGGCGATCACACCATCACCCTGCCGATCCTGCGCGCCCTGCACAAGAAGCACGGCAAGATCGGCCTGGTGCACATCGATGCCCACGCCGACGTCAACGACCACATGTTCGGCGAGAAGATCGCCCACGGCACCACCTTCCGCCGCGCCGTGGAAGAAGGCCTGCTCGATTGCGACCGTGTGGTGCAGATCGGCCTGCGCGCCCAAGGCTATACCGCCGACGACTTCAACTGGAGCCGCCGCCAGGGCTTCCGCGTGGTGCAGGCCGAAGAGTGCTGGCACAAGTCACTGGAACCGCTGATGGCCGAAGTGCGCGAAAAGGTCGGCGGTGGCCCGGTGTACCTGTCGTTCGACATCGACGGCATCGACCCGGCCTGGGCCCCAGGCACCGGCACCCCGGAAATCGGCGGCTTGACCACCATCCAGGCGATGGAGATCATTCGCGGCTGCCACGGCCTGGACCTGATCGGCTGTGACCTGGTCGAAGTCTCCCCGCCTTACGACACCACCGGCAACACCTCGCTGCTTGGCGCCAACCTGCTGTTCGAGATGCTCTGCGTGCTGCCGGGCGTCGTGCGTCGCTGATCAGCTTTGCCTGAAGTACCCCGGCAGGAGCCATGAGGGAGGGCCATAGAGGCCCGCCAACACAAGACAAGACCGCCGGGCGCCGTGAACCCGCCTTGCGGTCGATCTCGCCATAATAAAGATAATCGGGAGACCCCCAATGGCCTTGGACATCATTGTTGTAATGATCTACACCGTCGGCATGCTCGGGCTGGGCTGGTATGGCATGCGGCGCGCTAGAACCCACGAAGACTACCTCGTGGCCGGGCGCAACCTCGGCCCGACCCTGTACATGGGCACCATGGCCACCACCGTGCTCGGCGGCGCCTCCACCGTCGGCACCGTGCGCCTGGGCTACGTCCACGGCATTTCCGGCTTCTGGCTGTGTGCCGCCCTGGGCCTGGGCATCATCGCCCTCAACCTGTTCCTGGCCAAACCCCTGCTGCGCCTGAAGATCTTCACCGTGACCCAGGTGCTGGAGCGCCGCTACAACCCCATGGCCCGCCAGGCCAGCGCGGCGATCATGCTGGCCTATGCGCTGATGATCGGCGTCACCTCGACCCTGGCCATGGCAACCGTGCTGCAAGTGCTGCTCGACCTGCCCTTCTGGGCGTCGCTGCTGCTCGGCGGCGGTGTGGTGGTGATCTACTCGACCATTGGTGGCATGTGGTCGCTGACCCTCACCGACATCGTCCAGTTCGTGATCAAGACCGTTGGCCTGATGTTCATCCTGCTGCCCATCTGCCTGTACAAGGCCGGTGGCTGGGATACCCTGGTGGCCAAGTTGCCGGCGGCCAGCTTCAGCTGGACCACCATCGGCTGGGACACCATCATCACCTACTTCCTGATCTACTTCTTCGGCATCCTGATCGGCCAGGACATCTGGCAGCGAGTATTCACTGCCCGTGACGAAAAGGTCTGCCAGCGCGCCGGCACCACCGCCGGTGTGTACTGCGTGCTGTACGGCCTGGCGTGCGCCCTGATCGGCATGTCCGCCCATGTGCTGATGCCGGACCTGGCCAACCCGAACAATGCCTTTGCCGAGATGATCAAGGGCCAGTTGCCGGAAGGCATTCGTGGCCTGCTGATGGCAGCCGCGCTGGCGGCCATGATGTCGACCGCCAGTGCTGGCTTGCTGGCAGCCTCGACCACCCTGACCGAAGACCTGCTGCCCAAGCTGCGTGGCGGCAAGCAGTCGAGCCTGGGCGTCAGCCGCCTGTTCACCCTGATCACCGGCCTGGTGGTGCTGGGCATCGCCATGGCGGTGAACGATGTGATCAGCGCCCTGACCCTGGCCTACAACCTGCTGGTCGGCGGTATGCTGATCCCGCTGATCGGGGCGATCTTCTGGAAGCGTGCAACCACCGCAGGCGCCATCGCCAGCATGTCGCTGGGCTTTGCCACCGCACTGTTCTTCATGTTCAAGGACGGGCTGGATGCCAACACGCCGATCTACTACAGCCTGGCGGTTGGCCTGGTGAGCTTCGTGCTGGTGAGCGTGCTGTCGCGCAAGCCGCTGGGTGAAGTGAAGCTGGCCTGATCAGGCCATAACAGCAGAAACAACAAGGCCGCGGCATCGGACAGATGCTGCGGCCTTTTGCATTTCAGCGACGACGCGGCTGGCGCTTGCGCTGCTCTTCATCAGTCGGGATCGGCACCGGCTGCAAAGGTGGTGGAATCAGCCCCAAGGCGACGGCCAGGTCGTGGAGCCAGTTGAACATTGGGTTTTTCATAATGCCCCCTTGACGGGTCAGCCTCACGGCAAATTCAATCTTGCGATGTTTCATACAGATCATAGTCCGATGTCCTGTACTACGCATGCTCTTGTTCCTACAGATATGGTCTAGATTGACGCGGATCAAGCGGAAACGGCGCATTCCGACGACTGGTTAATCGTTTCGGTTTGTTGCAGATCGATCCAGGCCTGCAAATTCGCCCCGCGCATGCCCTGGCGCCACATCAACCAGGTTTCTGCGTGATCGAAGGGTGAATGCAACCGATGCGCGCTGACTCGATCACGCCCAGGCAGGCTGTCGAGCATCGATTGCGCCATCAAGGCTACGCCCGCACCCGCAATCACGCAGGCCAGCATGCTCTGGTACGACTCGATTTCCATCACCCGCCCCATCGGCGTGTGGTCATGGGCATACCAGGCCTCCAGGCGCATACGGTAGGAACAGCCCTGGCGGAAGGTGAACACCGCCTTGCCGGCCACGTCCCTGGCACTGCGCACCGCCGGGTGTTCCGGGCTGGTGATCAAGACCAGCACTTCATCGCACAGCGGCACACCATCCAGCCCGGCCAGGCTTGGCGGGCCGTCCACCAGTGCGGCATCCAGGCGATGGCTGAGCAGGCCTTCCAGCAGGTCGCCGCTGGGGGCTGCCTGTACCTGCAGGTTCACCGCCGGGTATTGCTGGTGGTAGCGCGCCAACAGCGCCGGCAAGTGGATGGCGGCAGTGCTGTACATGGTGCCCAGCACGAAATCGCCGGCCGGCTGGCCGCCCTGCACCGCCGCTACCGCTTCATCACGCAGCGCCGACAGGCGGTTGGCGTAATCCAGCAGCACCTTGCCAGCGGGTGACAGCTGCAAGCGCTGACGTTCGCGCAGGAACAATTCCACCCCCAGTTGCTCTTCGAGCTGGCGCAGGCGCGTCGACAGGTTCGACGGCACCCGATGCAGCCGCTCGGCGGCGCGGGTCACCGAACCTTCCTCGGCCACGGCCTGGAAGATGCGCAGTTGGCTGAACTCCATGACATTCTCCAAAACAGAACAACTTGATCATCATTATTCAATTTTATTGAAAGTCAATCCGCCCTAACCTGCCATCCATCGCATCGATTCGCGCAGGAGAGTCCTCATGTCGCCGCTCGTACAATTGCTGGCCAGCGCCGTGGCCCTGATGATGGCCATGGGCATTGGCCGCTTCGCCCTCACCCCGCAACTGCCGCAACTGATCGCCGAAGGGCAGTTCGACCTGACTGCCGCCGGGCTGGTCGCGGCAGCCAACTACCTGGGTTACTTCCTAGGCGCCGTGGACGCCATGTACGCCCGTCGGCCCAACCAGGTGAAACTGCGCCTGCACGGCGGCCTGTGGCTGTGCGTGCTGCTGACGTTGGCTTCCTGGGCTGCCGACGGCTTCTGGAGCCACCTGCTGCTGCGCTTCGGCACGGGCGTGGCCAGTGCCTGGGTACTGGTGATGATCACCAGCCTCAGCCAGCAAGTGGCCAATGCCCACAACCGCCAACGCTTTGGGGCGATGGTGTTCGCCGGGCCTGGGTTGGGCATTGCGCTGACCGGTTTGCTGGCACTGGCTGCGCATTTGCTGGGGCTTGGCTCGGCGGCACTCTGGCTGATCTATGCCGTTGCAGCGCTGGTCATGCTGCTGGCCGTGCGCCCCTGGCTGCCTCGCGCCCTGCAGCCTGCCGTGCTGCCCACTGCCGCGCAGCAGGGCCCAACCCGTAGCGTCGGTATCGGTCGCCTCGGTTTGGTCTATGCCTTGTATGGCGTGGGTTACATCCTGCCGGCCACCTTCCTGTCGCAGATGGCCAACCAGCAGTTTCGCGGCCACTGGATGGCTGACCTGTTCTGGCCAGCGTTCGGCCTGGCAGCCGCGCTGGGTGTGGTACTGGTGAGCCTGCGCCGGGCGGGCCGCACTTCGACCTGGCTGACTGTCACCCTTTGGCTGCAAGGGTTGGGCGTACTGGCTTGCCTGATGGGGGGTGGCGTTGGCCTGGCCCTGGGCGTGGTGCTGTGCGGCGGGCCCTTCCTGGCGTGCATGCAGCTGGTGATGCAGCGCTCGCGGGAACTGGCGCCGCATGCCACCCAACGCAATGCCGGGCTGCTGACCGCGTGCTTTGCGTTGGGGCAGTTGAGCGGGCCGTTGCTGGCGGCGCTGAGCAACCACTACAGCGGGAGTTTGCAGCCGGCGCTGGTGCTGGCGGCAGTGGGCCTGGGGGTAGCGGGTGCGCTGGTGCTGACCAGTGGCCGCAGCCTCCAAGCGTGCCAGGCTGAACCTCAGAGCGCCGCTTAACCGACAAACTTGCGCAGTTGCTGCTTCACCCATGGCTCGGCACTGACCAGGATCACCCCCAGCAGCACCATCACCGCCCCAAGCACAAAGTTCAGACTCAACGGCTCACCCAGCAGTACGACGCCGAACGTCACACCGAACAACGGAGTGATGAAGGAAAACACCGCCAGGTTGGAGGCCAGGTACTTACGCAGCAACCAGAACCAGGTGAGGTAACTGACGAACGACACGACGATCCCCTGGAACAGCACGCTGCCCACCGCCAGCGGCGTCAATGTCACATCGCCAATCTGCCCGCTGACCAGGGCGATCAGCAGCAATCCGGCAAAGCCTACAGCCAGTTGATAGAACAAGGTCAGGGTCGCCGGAGCTTCCGAAAGGCGCGAGCCACGCACCACCACCGTGGTCGCGCCCCAGGCGAGCCCGGCGAGCACGCCAAAGGCGTCGCCGAGCAACATTCGTCCATCCATGTCAGCGAACGACAGGCCGCCGGCAAAGGCCACGGCTATCCCGCCGAACGCCAGCAGGATACCCAGCCACTGCAACCACCGCAGCCGCTCGCTGGGCAGCATGAAGTGCAGGCCCAGCGCAGTGAAAACGGGTGCGGTATAGAGGAACACCGACATGTGCGCTGCCGAGGTCAACTTCAGGCCCTCGGCGATGAACAGGAACTCCAGGCCGAACAGCGCTCCGGCCACGAGCCCCGCCCGCCAGGTGCTGCCCACCTGTTCCCAGCCACCGCGCCAGCAGATCATCAGCCCCACCAGCACCGCGGCGATGCAGTTACGCAGGGCCGCCTGCATCACCGGCGCGATGTCCACCGCCGCCGTCTTGATCAGCACCTGCTGGCAGCCCCAGATCAGGCACAGGCCCAGCATCACCTGGAAGGCAAAGGCGTCGGGGTTCTTGCGGGCCGCGCTCATGGGCGGGCCTTTTGGGTGGTCGAGGGCATCGGCAAGGGCTCGGCAGTGGTCAAGGAATACCGATTATCGGGTTTCCCGGCCCGCCCTTGCCAGCCTCAAAACGACCTCAAGCGATCTGTGCCTTGGCCGAGACCTGCTCGAAGGTGGTTTCATCCAGTGCGTCTTCTTGTTCATCCAGCACTTGGCGCGGGTGCTCGAAGCCGGGGATGCTGCTGTCGATCAGGCTGAGCAAGCGCGAACCACGCTCGGTGAGCACGAAGTTTTCGCCATTGCCGCCATCCTCCGGCGGCCGAGTTTCTATGAAACCGCGCTCGAACAGCAGCTTCTCGTATTCGCACGCACGGGTCTTCAAGTGGTCCAGGTCACCCACTGGCTGGCCCTTGGCGGCCAGCGCCGCAGCGTGCTGCTCGGCATAGGGGCGTGGCGTGAAGCTGTGACCGGCGCCGTTCTGCACTTCGTGCAGCAAACGCTCGATCAGGTCCCAGTCGTAGGTGCTGCTCATGGAGATGGCCTCCTGCTGTGGACGAAGGGGGGATACACAGGTTGGGACCTGTTGGCAGGCGGGAGTGTTCCAAAAGTTATCTAGACACGAACGTTCCGAATTGGACTACGGCTAAGTCCGCAACGGGAGTGGGCTGAAACAAGGTCGCTCACACCGTGTATCAGGTGGCAAAAGGTAGAAACTATTTGCTGTATCCCACGAATGTATTTTATAAACTACATTCGCCCGATGAAAAAAATCGAATCCAGCAGTTTCAGAAAATGGGTGGTCGGGCTTCGAGATGCCAATGCCAGGTTCAGGATCATCTCTCGCATCAACCGTCTCGTTGAAGGTTTGCCCGGCGATGTCTTGCCCGTTGGCCACGGCGTTAGTGAACTCAGGATTCACTATGGTCCGGGTTACCGGGTGTACTTTCACCAATCGGGCGATACTTGGGTGATCCTGCTCTGTGGTGGAGACAAGAGCAGCCAACAAAGAGACATCAGGGCTGCCCACCAGATTCTGCGTTCGTGGAGGATGCAAAATGACTGAACAATTCTTCGAATTCGATCCAGCGGATTACCTCACCACACCTGAGGCCATAGCGCATTTCATGACAGATGCATTGGAGACAGGCGATGCTGGCTATGTTGCAAAAGCCGTAGGCGTCGTGGCACGGGCCAAGGGCATGAGTGAGTTGGCAAAAGAGACTGGCCTTTCACGTGAACAGCTTTATCGCTCGTTCAGCGAGCACGGCAACCCTACACTGAAATCTTTTCTGGCAGTGATGAAGGCTCTGGGTATCGACATGGCTGCAAAACCGCATCTGGCCCATTGATGCTTCAACCCTCAATACTCTGCTTGAGGGCGAGACTAGAGGGCACCCAGTGGGATAGCCGTCGGTCGTTGGCGCTGAACCAACCATCGAATGCGGGCCTCCACCGGGCAACACCACCGCCGGAGGTAGGAAGGATGAAACCGCTGCTGAGGATCGCCTGTGCCACCGCCCTGTGCTGCGCACTGCCCGCCTGGGCTTGCACGCCGGAAGAAGCGACGCAGAAACGCGAAGAGCTGGCTGGGTTGGTCAGTCAGCTGACCGAGCAGAACCCGCAGAAGGCCAAGGAGATAAATGACGAGCTCCAGGGGATGGAGCTGGGGACGGCGAGTAGGGATTTGCCGGACAAGTGTCAGTTGATCGACAAGCGGATCAAGGAGTTGAAGGAGGCAGGGAAGAAGGCTGAGTGAGTAATCATCACGTGGAAAAAACGAACCTCGCATGCAGAGCAGCGGCGAGGCCTCTGGTCTTACTCAACGGAGGCTTCGCCTGATTTATCGTTGTGTAGAAAAAGCTGCATCATCGTCCATCAAGCGGGGAATAGGGATATAAACTGCTTCTACTTTGGCTTCTTTATCATCTTTCGCATCCGGAGCATATAGACCTAATTCCAAACCATCGGCAAGCAGCTTCAGACCAGAACCATCCTCCTCGAATTCGTAATGAGCATTGAGGCCTTGCAGCGCCCTTTCCACCTCACGCACTGAAGCGCCAAGAATTGACTGACCTCGAAACTCAAATCTAGCCTCTGGCTCGTACAACTGCACGCCTGTCACGTAATCATTCTTGTCATACCATGCCTGCAGCAAAACGCCGCCGAAGGCATCAGTCGAATTTTCGGAAAATGTGGTTTTGGCAAATATCCTATACGGCAGTCCTAGCCTTGCTCTTACGTCGTTGCGCGCGCGAATTCCCGCAAAAACCTGCAGCCCGTTTCGGGCGCAGTATGTAAATTTCATAAGTTCAACCCTTGATAGAATCCTTGGGATCGAGGTGTTTCTGCGTACCTTAACATTTGTTCGATAGCAGCATCGTACTGGCGAGCCGAGGAGGGAGCGCAATAAATATACGCATAGGTATAGCCGCCGGTCGTTGTGGCCGGACCAACCGCCGTATGTTGGCCTCAATCGGCAACACCACCGCCGGAGGCGGAAAGGATAAAGCCGCTGCTGAGGATCGCCTGTGCCACCGCCCTGTGCTGCGCCCAAGTGTCAGTTCGACAAGCGGATCAAGAACTGAGAAAGGTGGATCACAAAGCTGGTTAACGGACCACCGCCCATGCCGACCGGGCCGGTGAACAGTACCGGTCGAATGGATACCCTTAAAAGGCGCGGCAAAAAGCACGCGCTAAACCAAGGATGCTCCGCTACTCGAGCATGAGAGTAAACTTCCAGAGCCGTCCATCTTGAGAAAATTCAGCATGGAACGCCACGCCAACTTTTTCATAGCGTAGCCAAGGCCGGATATAGCCCAACAGACCATCCATCTTGTCCCCACCGTGTGCATTCGGCTTCCCCAGAGCTTTTACAAGCTTATCTCGCGTCCAAAGATGAGCAGGCAAATCGAGCACTTCCCCTGTAAATCGAGAGTAGCCTTCGTGACGCTGTACGAAAAGATGAATCTGATTGAGACGTCGGGCACGGAAACCCAACTCAATCCCATTTTTTAGAAATTTTTGATAAACCGTCCTATCCTCGAGATCGTCACGAACTGACGGTGACATGCTTACCTGCGGCTTTTCACCAAGTGCACTGACCAGACTCACAAAAACTTGGTCATCCTGCCCCTTACCCACTAAGCCAAGCAGTACCACCCATTCCATCAATCACCCCTGCCTGGCGGTTCCAGAACATGCTTGCCTTGCTGCCTAGTATGAATGTTTCTGGCAACGGTGCTCAGACAGCCACTATGCCTTATGTACCTATGCATTACCAACATAAACGCGATTATCTAGCAAACTCATAATCCAAGGCTCAGACGAGGAATAAAAAAATACACCCACTCTTGGACCATCAGAAAAAGCAAATGAAGGGTCTATCGGCTGATCGTCGACGAGCCATGCAATATCGACAACTGAAAAACCCGTTGACGGCAACGAAGGTCGAAACGAAATCCGTTGCCCACTTCGCCTCTACCTCGGGTTGCTCGCATACCCCTTGAGCATCGCCAACGTCTGTTCAGGGGTGTACTGCTTGCTGGCCCCCTCGACTACAGGAACGTCGCCCACCGCTTGCGCCGCATCGTAATCGGCAGCCATCGGTGTCAGCGCCCTGGCCAGGTTGTCCATGGTCACGGCATAGATCACCAGGCCTTGCTTGGTCAGTACTTCCTGCCACTGCCTGTCGGTTTAGTAGGCGAATGCCTGGGCCATGCGCTGCTCGGCCTCGGCGGGGCTGATGCCGGCCGCGTCGGCCAGTGCCTGCGCCTCCGTCTTGATCAGGCGCGTTTCATCGTAAGCGATCCTTAAACCTCACCCGTTACATCAAGGACGGGGAAATCAGGTATTCGAGTCGGGCACCTGCCCCGCTTGAGTCTTTAACCCGAACAACTGGTCAGCTAACTGTCGGCCTCGCTCCAACCCCTCCGCCGTCAACCAGATGGATTTGTTTCTATTAACTGGATCACTGATGAAACCCCGTTCATGCAGTCTATTCATGATCTCGAAGTCAAATCCTTTCCACGCGTTACCCTTGTCGGAGCTATAGGCTGCCAACAAGGCAAGCACTGCGTTTTCAATCAGTTTTTCGTCGTATTCCATGGTCGTTACCCCGCTCTTGTCATTCAAGCGCGTCGCAGGCTCCATCTGACCCACAATGGGGGAGCACTTAACTATGTATATTAGGCGTGCAATTCCACGGCAGCAGCGCTTGGTAGTCTTCCACGGCGGACGCCTGCGGCAGGAGTGCCAGCGCGTGGCGCAGCCACGCATAGAGTTCTTGGCCGTTGGCTTTGGCCGTCTCGACCAGGCTGTAAAGTTGCGCACTGGCCGTCGCCCCTCTGGGCGTGTCACTGAACAACCAGTTCTTTCTGCCGATAACAAACGGGCGGATCGCACGCTCGGCTGCGTTGTTGTCGATCGGTAAGCAGCCGTGCTCGATGTAGCGTTCCAACTTGCTCCAGTTGCTGGCTAAGTAGCCAATGGCCTTGCCCAAGGCATTCTGCGTCCTGACCTGAGGTTGCGTTTTCTCTACCCAGCTTTTCAGTTGAGCCAGCAATGGCAGGCTGCGCTCCATGCGGGCAGCCTTACGATCTTCATCGCTGCCGTCCTTAAGGTCGCGCTCGATGCCATACTGCTTGTTGATCAAATTCAGGGCGATGTCTGCGCGCCCGGTTTTACCCTTGGGCTGCACTTTCTGCACTTCGACGAACCTGCGGCGTGCGTGCGCCCAGCAGCCCAACCGCTCCACGCCATCCTGTGCAGCCAACGCGTTGTAACCGGCGTAGTCGTCCGTCATGACATAGCCGCGATAGCCTTCCAGCAGGCGCGTCGGCACCTCCTGCGCTCGGCTGGTGGTGGTCTTCGGGCATGGAAATCATGCCGCGGATTATACCGAATCAGGCGACGTATCGAGGCGTCAAAACCTGATGCGGACGGTTGCGCCAGAGGTCGAAGCCGTCGAGTAGCCAGTTCAGTTCCTGAACGGTCAGCACGATGGCCACGACAGTCAGATCGGGTGAGGTTTTGAACCGTTCGGAGTCGAGGCGTTTGGGCCAGAGGCAGAAGCCGTTGCATTCCCAGTACAAGATCTTCACGCGGTTGCGCGGCTTGTTGAGGAAGACGAAAAGCACCGGGTCGAACACCGCCACTTTGATATCGAGTTCGACCAGCGCAGCCAGGCCATCGATGGACTTTCGGAAGTCGACGGGCTTGGGGTAGAGAAAGACTTTTTCGACTTTGGCGTCGGGGCGCATCATCTTCGGCAGGCTCCAGAAAGAAATCGGGCAACTGCCCAAGAGCCAGCAGAAATTTGTTGCGCAGATGCTCGATGCCCTGATCGCTCAGGCCACGACCAAGGCGAGCAGCGAAGGAAGGGAAACTTTGCAGTAAGCAGATAAAACAACACCGGCACAGGGCCGGTGTCAGGTATGCATGCATATTTTTGTTAGCTATGGTTCGTAATCTTCAAATTCCCATGCCCCGATACGAGATAGTTTTTGGGCTACATCCCAAAACTCCTTTCCCGAGCAACCATCAACGTAGTTTGAAATTTCTTTGACTATCAGATCCTTGTCGTATTCAAAAACGATCAGCATATGTCGCCCCCACACAGCCCCCTGGGAGCAATACTTGTTTTTAATCCAGTCGGGAGTACATACAAGTATCTGAAACAGATGCCCGCCCTCTTGATCATCAGGTCCAATTTGAACTGTCAGCCATATCCCAAAGATTTTTTCGTCATCGGGCCAATATTGATCAAAACCAATGGCATCGTTCAGGTCGATTGATTTTATGACTGCCTTCATTAGTTCGTAACACTCAAGTGGCCATTACCAACAACTTTTCCGTCTTGCAACGTCTGAAAATTAGCCTGCACCCCTGTTGGATTATATTGAGCAGGAGTATTAGGTTTTGCCGTTGGGGGTCTATACACACGGGCTCCATCGGCACTAATTAAGCCTCCAGGAACACCCGAAATAGGTCTAGCACCGTCACCAACCCATATCTGACCGAGGCTGTCAGCCTCAGCGGCGGAACCAGTACCTATGGAGAAATTCGGATTTCTCGTTCCGCTGCCGTTCACAGCAGCAGCTAACCTTGAGTCCTGGGCCGCAATATTGCTCAGATTTTCTCGTATCAGTTGATCCTTCAGCTTTGGATACAAGGCCGCATTTTCAGCGCCGGAGCTAACAGCTCCCCCTTTTGCACCACTGCTACCTTCCGCAGCCACCCCGCGCCGCACTTTCCCGCTTCATGAGCGACTCGGCGACCTGCCCAAGCTTAGCAGCACCGTTGACGGCAACAAAAGTCGAAACGAAATCCGTTGCCCACTTCGCCTCTACCTCGGCTGCCTTCCCGGGCTCACCTTGCAGCCGGAAGAGCCGTGCCTGGATGTCGGCATTCTGCTCGGCCTGCAGGAACGCCTTGACCACATCCTGCGGGTTGCTCGCAGACTTGATCAGTTCATGCAAGACGCCAGTGGTGGTACCTTCCGGGTTCGTCACCAGGCCTTCGCCCAGCCCGTACAGGCCTTTGATCTGTTCCACCACGGAGTCGGCAATGCCCTTCCCCGCGCCCAGCACCTGGGCATCTGGGTCGAGCTTGCCGAAATTCAGGTTGCGGTTGTAGTAGTCCTCATTCTCCTTGCCCGCCAGCAGGTACTCACCGTACATCTTGTTGTCGTTGAAGTAGCCGCTATGGTTGCTCGCATACGTGAGCGCCATCTGAACGCGACCACGCTCATCAGAGACATGGCTCGGATCGCTGTAGCTATAAGCAGTGTCGTTGTCCGACACCAGATTGATGTCGCCCTTCTTGTCGATCAACCCCGCGCGCAACTCCACGTCGTTGTCGGCATTGGTTTCTGCAACACAGAAACGGCAAGAGCTGGCCGGGTTGCTCAGCCAGTTGACCGAACAGAACCCGCAGAAGGCCAAGGAAATCAACGATGAGCTCCAACGGATGGAGCTGGGGACGGCGAGCAATGATTCGCCGGAAAAATGTCAGTTGATCGGAAAGCGGATCAAGGCGTAGAGAGAGACTGATCACAAAGATGATTAACGTACCACCGTGCATGCCGACCGGGCTGGTAAGCATTACCGGTCGAAGGACGCTCTTTTAAGTGCCGCAAAAAGCACGCACTAAACCAAGGATGCTCCGCTACTCAAGCATGAGCGTAAACTTCCAGAGCCGCCCATCTTTACAGATTGGCTCGACGACAGCCATGAGCATCACCAGCGAAGAACGTGAATTTTCATCCCCTTGGGCGAACGCATGCCCGCCTGCGCAAAGAACACGGCAACACCCAGACCCAACTGGCCGAAAGGCTGTGCATGTTCCAGCAGACCATCCAAACCTATGAATCCGGCAACCGGCGTATCTAGGTGGCAGCGTTGCCAGAGCTGGCCCGGTTGCTTTCGGCCACACTAGAAGAGCTTTTTTGGTCAGCAGCAGGAAACCACTGCGCGTAAGCGTGACCCGGCTCCGAAATGACAACAGCAACTGGAAGCCATCGACCAACTGCCGAAGAGTCAACAGAAATTTTTTGCGCAGATGCTCGATACCCTGATCGCTCAGGCCACGTCCAAAGCAAGAGCGCAGGAAGGTAGATTTTGCAGCAAGCAGATAAAAAACACCGGCACGAGGCCGGCGTAGCTAAATAATCCTATTGATTAGGACTGGTAATCATCAAACTCCCAGGAAAATACCTTCCCTAGCTTTATCACGATTGCTTCCCAGCTATCACCCTCGCAGCGATTCACATATTCATGAATCAATCCATTAATAGTCGGAAAATCATATTCTCGAACAATTAATAGACCTCTACCCCAACGAGGCTCCCACATTGTCTCTTCTAACCACTTTGGATTGCAGATGAAAAGCTCAAAATCATCTGCGCCTTGTGTACAATCAAGACCAATTCGAATACGAAGACTTAAAGAAAATCTGTCCAGATTCTCAGGAACGTAGGTCTCAACATCAAAAATATCATTAGAAATACCTTTTACAACAGCACGCATCATTCCTCCTAGTCAGCCACATCCAGATGGCCGTTACTTACTTTACGCGCTGACCTGTTACCGGGTTGATTTTGTATGCTTCAAAATTTGCCTGCACGCCTGTCTTTGCAGAAGATGAATCTTTTGGTGTTGGCGGCCTATATACACGAGTGCCGTCCGCGCTAATAAAACCAAGCCCATTACTTGTTTTTACTGCACCATCTCCAACCCATATTTTACCCAACTGATTGGCTTCGAAAGATGTACCGTTACCTATAGAGAAGTTCGAATTTTTCGTTCCACTCCGTTCACAGCCGCAACTAACCTAAGCACTGAGCAGCAATATTGCTCAGTTTTTTCTTGTTGATCCCTCGGTTTTACATACAAGGTCGCATTTTCAGAGCCGTAGCTAGAAGCTCCGCCTTTTGCACCAATCTAACAGGAGAATTAAAGGATCGCAGCTATGTTTTACGCAACGTCCACCATCGACAGCTCAAATCAGGTTCGAACGTAACCATAGCCTCCGAAATCGAATCACGAATATCAAAGACAACACGAACTCCAGCCTCTGAACTACCCCGTACGAGTTCGATAGACTTCACGCTTTCTGACGAAATGATAGCTAGCTCCTTCTTGGCAAGTTTCAATACAACTTGAAACGACTCCATAACCGCGCTAAAAGAAAAATCCAACTCAAGATCGCTATTTTGGGATTTTAGTTTATAGCGACACAAAGCCAAATCTTTGTCAACCTCTATAGGTTCAATACCAAATTCTTCTAAAAAATCATTTTCGCTAGGAAATTCCATTACTGAATCCTCAGTGAAGCGGTATGACCGTGCTTAGTTTACGAGTTCCATCACCAAGTACCTGGAACGTGCTTTGGAAGTTAGCAGCCTTGCCCGACGGGCCCACGAATAATGACTCCTTAACCTCGAATTTTCCATATTGGTTTGAGAACGTATTTATCACATTACCTTCAGTTTTAGCCGAAAGCGCCAAGTGATCCGTTAGCATCTGACGACCAGCGGCATTGTCAGGAACACCAAGCCTCTTCATTTCTAGCGCAAGCTGATTCGAACGAGAAGCATTATGGGAGTTACTGGCTACTCTGCCAAAGAGGTAGTCAAATTTACCCGGCGCAATTTCGATACCTTTCGCACCACTGCTACCTTCCGCAGCCACCCGCGCCGCGCTTTCCCGCTTCATGAGCGACTCGGCGACCTGCCCAAGCTTAGCAGCACCGTTGACGGCAACAAAAGTCGAAACGAAATCCGTTGCCCACTTCGCCTCTACCTCGGCTGCCTTCCCGGGCTCACCTTGCAGCCGGAAGAGCCGTGCCTGGATGTCGGCATTCTGCTCGGCCTGCAGGAACGCCTTGACCACATCCTGCGGGTTGCTCGCAGACTTGATCAGTTCATGCAAGACGCCGGTGGTGGTACCTTCCGGGTTCGTCACCAGGCCTTCGCCCAGCCCGTACAGGCCTTTGATCTGTTCCACCACGGAGTCGGCAATGCCCTTCCCCGCGCCCAGCACCTGGGCATTTGGGTCGAGCTTGCCGAAATTCAGGTTACGGTTGTAGTAGTCCTCATTCTCCTTGCCCGCCAGCAGGTACTCACCGTACATCTTGTTGTCGTTGAAGTAGCCGCTATGGTTGCTCGCATACCCCTTGAGCAACGCCAACGTCTGTTCAGGGGTGTACTGCTTGCCGGCCCCCTCGACAACAGGAACGTCGCCCACCGCTTGCGCCGCATCGTAATCGGCAGCCATCGGTGTAAGCGCCCTGGCCAGGTAGTCCATGGTCACGGCATCGATCACCAGGCCTTGCTTGGTCAGTACTTCCTGCCACTGCCTGTCGGTGTAGTAGGCGAACGCCTGGGCCATGCGCTGCTCGGCCTCGCCGGGGCTGATGCCGGCCGCGTCGGCCAGTGCCTGCGCCTCCTTCTTGATCAGGCGCGTTTCGTCGGGGTGCGCCTGGCGGTTGTACTGGTCGGCCATCTGGGCGATCCACGCCCCGCTGTTCACATCGCCACCGGCCAAGCCAGCGGCGGCGGCGCCCACCAGCTGAGAGAAGGCCTGGCGCAACGCTGGCTGGCTCTTGAAGGTCTGGTCAAGCACGTTGGCCATGGCCTGGTTGGCCCCGGCCGCAACTGCGCCAGTGGTGAAGTCACCACCGGTGGCAGCCGAGATCGCGCCACCGGTCAGGGCATGCAGGGCAATCCGGCCCTCGCCACCTTCGCGCCAGAAGGCCGCCCCGCTGCTGTCCCCGAGGCCCTCGGCCTTGATCTGCTGCTCCAGGGCATAACTGCCGACGCTATTGAAGGCCACCGCTGCAACCACACTGCCGGCCTGCGACACCAGGCTCTGCATCAGGTTGTCGCCAAGGCTTCCGCCCTTGATGACGGTCTGCGTCACCCCCGACGCAACACCAGTGAAGCCGGCCTGAAGGCCTAAACCTGCGATGCCGTCGAGCGTGTCCAGCTAAAAGGGGTGCAACTTGACTGCAGAAAGGGTGCAGCTTGAGTGCAAAAGGGCTACAGGATGGGTGCAGGAAGGCGGCAAAAGGGGTGCAGACCGGGTACAAAAACACCGGCACAAAGCCGGTGTTAGCGTGGTACAAAGTTAGGGAGCTTCAGTTAAACCATATCAATGATTGGATTCGAAATTCGACTAGGAGAGTCCGTTCATGCAATTGAATCCCTAGCCTAGCATTCATCAGAAAATCTTTACTCTTCATCCCAAAAATTTCCAGGAGGCGCATACTCCCCACCACGTAAGACAGCGCACCAGCCGTAACTTCTACAAAACATCTCAAGATCAAGGATCTTGTAAATGCTTTCATTAATCTTCTGCAATGTAATCAAACCATTAGCAAAATGCGTATACCGACCGCCCGCCCCTGCAACGGCTCTCAATTCCAGCTCTCTACGATCCCATTCTGATACCACCCCCGATGACTCAGGAACAGTATCCGAAAACGAAATCTCAAATTCTTTTGAAACCTTGCAAAAGCAGGGTATTCGTTCCTGTCTGAGTAATTCATCCGTCATCATGTTTTCAGGGAAGTCGATATTTAATTTCACTTAAGTGCACTCCGAGGAACAACAACCTCACCTGAAAAATTTATTTGAAAGGTACTGACGGGACTAAAATGTTGGGTACCATGCGGATCGCGAATAGCTACAACGGAGATTCCATTTCTAGTTGTAACCCCATCCACCACTACAAAATGGGAAAAGTCAGTACCTTTCGTGTTGTCAACAATGCGGACAACCACCGAAGCTCCATCACCGGTGTACCTAGCCAAATCAGCAACATTTCTGCTCCCAAAGGCACTTGCAGGAACACCTTCAGAAGTCATCAGGCTTGCAACATCTCGAGTGTAAATCCCACCCCTCAGAAGGCGCAATCGTTTGGATAAGAGATCCGATATCAACCTCCTTACCCAACGTATCCAAAACCATACCGCAAGAGTTGTGTCTGCAAAGGCACGGGCCCTTGGTTCACGACCAGACGATCACCATTTCTCGGAATTGAATCATCAAGCAATGGGTTTTTGGGAGGTACGCCAGCAAGCTCCCCAGCCGCTGTCGTTGCTTTTGGACCACTGCTACAAGCGAGCACTGTTTCAGCAGGCTTAATAAAACCTGCTGAAGCAGCCAACCCTGTTGAGCCTCTACTCGATAAACAACTATACGCCTGAAATATTTTCAAGGCAGAGTTTGCGGGAGAACCACTCTGCTCCATATCAAACTTATAAAGAATCTTTTCGTTGCTCTCATTGTCAGCGGGATAAACACAGTAATGCTGATTTTCTAGAAGCATCATCTATGATGACCGACGGATCTGCAAATATCGCCCGCAACTCTGCCTCGAAATTATCTCGATAGTCCTTATTACATTCCATCGAAGAGCGTAAAGGCATCTTCGTCGCTCAACCCCACCTCTACGAAGAACAGTGACTCGAGCGCATTTTCAACTGATGAATATTTATTCATAACTATCATCTCACCGGGAAAATCGTGATGGTTTCCCACACACCGGTGGCTGGATTGAGTGCATATCCGTTTGGCTCCACCTAGCTCCTCGGCATGCATGGCAAGCGGATCAAGGACTGGGAGGACGCGAGGAAGAAGGCAGAGTTTAATGACTTATACTTAGGTAACGCTCAAAGGCGCAAACGACAGTCACATTTGCTGACATCCAAACTGCCAAACGTGGCATCCATTTGAGTTATGCATGTTGAATGGAATGCCAAGCAGCCAGTTGATAACTTGATCCGTGAGGCCGCTATGGGGGGCGATTCGATCATGTCGGAACCTCATGGCCATCCTCGTAAACCCAGACAAGCCCTCCTGGAACCCAGCACTCTCCGGCTTTAGTTGCCCAGAAAATATCGTCGTGAATATCCTCCTCAGCAGGCCAAGCCGACTCAAATTCTGCTATTTGTTCCTCAAGTGTGCCAGTCAAAGGTTTTTTTGCAGCTAAATACACACGACTGTCTAAGAGAAGATATCTTAGCACCTGCAGAAAAATTCTTTTTTGGTCTTCATAATTTGCATGTGAATATATATCACACACATTCAGCCAAAGCGCATCCACCGCAAAACCTTCACTCCGCCCTACAATTTCTTTAAATTCTTCCGAATCACGAGAACAAGAAATCATTTGAACTTTACCTCTACCTTTTTAGCTTTCAGATCTGGATGTTTTATAATATCTATAGTCCAGTTCGCGCCGGTCTCCATCCCGGAGCTTGACCTGTCGCGCAGATTAATTTTTACACCATCTTCCCGCGTCAGCACATAGAGGTTGGTTGATTCCCCCCGGATACTGATCGTTTGTACAGGCGGCAAATGCTCTACTCCACCAAGCTGCAGGAAGTAGGACTTCACCATATCGTCAGAAGCGCCAATAAATACGGGTGCATTGTCACTAACCTTAGGATCAGTTTTCAGCGTTTTACCATCAATCGTCAGTTTGAAATCCTTAGGATGCTGTGATTTATCCGCAAACTGCGAAATTATCTCATCCATACGCTCATTCGCGAGCTTTTCCAGCTTTGAGAGTGGCTTTGGTGTATCTCCCGCCTGGGGATCCGGAGCTTCCCCTCCCTTGGCCTCTGGTCTATCCTTCCCGTCCGGCTTATGCGCATGCCCCTCATTGGGTGCTTTCTCAGTGCCCCCTTTGTGCATAGACGAGATGCCCGTTCCGATGATGCTGGCAATGAGGTTACCGCCGCCCATCAGCAGCCGATCGAATTTCTCATCTTTACTAAGATCCTTACCTTCCATGTATTCAGCAATTTTCTGTCCTACATAGTCCTGATATCCCTGCAGCCGCTCCATCAGTGCCTGGCCCAACGGAGTCTGCTCTGCAGCGCTCATCGCTACCGCTTGGACGACCCCCTTGGGACCTTGCGTCAGAGCCAGAATAATACCAATCGCTTGGGCTTTTTCCGGATTATTTTCGATGTAATCGTTGATGTACGACATCGAGCGCAGGCTGTCCTGCAGCAGGGTCAATTCCTTTGTATAGACGGTTGTCTCAGGTAGTAAAACGGTGCCCGCAACACCCATCGGCTTCATGGCCTGGTCAACAATTTCCTTTGCCTCTGCTATGGTCTCAGGCTTGATGTTCCAGAAGCGGCTCAACTCACCCAGCACATTGTTCTGAAAGTTTTCATCCGCCATCAGCGCCATGGCTTCGCTGCGACTCTTACCACTGAGAATCAATTGCTCCAGGGTCTGTTCAGCGAACTCACGAGTTGTAACACCCATGACACCTGGCGCCCACTGCCGCCCCATCAAGCGATCAAGGCGGTTGAGCGTGGCATTGATACCAACACTTGCCGCTTCGAAATTCTTCAGTGCTGTCTCGTCATAGTTGAGCAGTCCGTCGCTCCACTTCTGTAACGTTTCCTTCGGATTCAACGAATCATGCAGCGAACTGTCGGTGACATAGAGATCGGTGCGCGACTCTTTATCGCGAGTGATCTCGTAGGCTTTATCCAGATCCCGATTCAACCCAACCGTGGAGTCCTGCCCGGTCCCAGCATCCTGGCGAACGGTGATCTCCCCCGCCCCCACCGTCGCCCGCACGATCTGCTCACGGTCTTTCTCATACTCCCAACCGCTGACGCTCCAGCCGTTTTCGCCTTTTTCGCCCTTCCCTTGCTGGCTGGCATCCTGCTGCGTCGTGCCGGAGCCTTGCTTCCAGCTCCCGCCGACGTTCAGGTAGTACCCGTGCTCCTGGTCCTTGCCGGCTATGTCGCTATAACCCAAGGTGCCGGTATCGAGTTTGAGGTTGCCGTTGTCGGCGGCGATCAACGCGCCGTCGAGCTGGGTGTGGTGCTCGGTGCGGATATCGACCTTGTCGCGCCCGGTGATACGTGTCTGGTCCTCGACCCATTCGGTCTTGCCGGTGGTCTTGCCATAGCCGACCGAGCCACTGATGCCTGAGCCGGGGCCGATCGTGACAGTCGCGCTGAGATCAAATTCCTTGCCTTTGACCTTGCCAGTATCGACCGCCGAGGCCACGTTCAGGTCGCCGCCGACCCGGCCGATGACCTCGTCGCCGCGCAGTTGGGCGCCCTGAATGTTGGTGTCCTTGCCGCTGGTGAATTTCAGCTGGTCACCGGCATAGACATAGGCCTCCTGATGGCGCTGGGCTTCGCGCTCGAGGTTGCCTTTGCCCAGATTGACGCTGGCATAGACGCCGATACCTTCCGAGCCAAACGCCAGCCCCACTTCACCGCCCCCGCTGTGGCGATTCTGCTCGTACCTGGAATCGTTCTGCGCAGCGCGGATGTTCAGTTCATTACCGGCAGCGAGTTCGACATCGCGCCCGCCCTTGACCTCGGAACCTACGATGTTAAGGTCGTGACTGGCATCGAGGCGAACATCGCGGCCTGCCTCGAGCTGGCTTGGCGACGAAGTCCCCTGAGTGCCATCGGCACCGGCGGCGCCATGGCTGGCACCGATACCGACCTTGAGGCCGCCACTGCTACCACCACTGATACCAGCCCAGTTTTGCGACTCACGGCTCGACTGGCTGCTGCTGCCATGGGCGACATCGATGTTGATGTCGCGACCCTTGATGTCGAGATCACGCCCAGCCTTGACGCCGCTGCCGGTGATCGTGACATCGTTGCCGGCCTGCAATCGGATGTCGTTGCCGGCGTCCAGGCTGGAGCCACGGTTACTTTGCTCGATACTGGTCTGCTGGCTCTTTTGCGAGCTGTTGCCAATTTTGACATCACCCGTCGGGCCGGCCAGGAACTGGTTGAGCGAGTCCACTGCCTGAAGGGTACTGGACCCTTGGCTGACCGCGTTCTCGCCCTTGCCAGCGTTGCTCAGGGCGTCCTTGGTTTTACCGAAGTTGTGATTGATCGAACCGCCAACACCTTGGCTGGCGTACTCGCGCTCCTGCTCGAGCACACGGGTTTCGCGCGCTGCGTCGATGTTGATGTCGCGGCCGGCATCCAGGCTGATGTCATGCCCGGCCACCAGGTCGGAACCGGTCTGGTTGATGTCGCGACCGGCCTTGATGTCGAGGTCCTGCCCGGCCTTGATCTGGCTGGCCGACGCCAATTGCTCGCGCAGCCGGTCCTTTGCGATTTCCTTTTCGACACCGGCGAAGGCCTTGATGCCGTTGTCATCGGCACTGGTGCTCAGGCCGACTTTCGAGGTCTGCGACCAGTTGCGGGTATCGCTCTGGTTCTCCGCCGCCGCCACGTTGACGTCGCGCCCGGCATTCAAGCTGACGTTGCGCCCGGCGTTGACACCACTGCCCAGCAGGTTGATGTCGCGCTCGGCCTGCAGCGTGGCATCACGCTCTGCTAAGACCTGGCTGGCGACACTGGTGCTGCTGCGTGCTTCCTGGCCAGCTTTTTTTGCCGACGCCACCGATACCGAAGGAATGACGACGGCCCCAGGTGAAACCGAGATGCCGACTTTTTTCTTATAGGAATCGCTGTAGCTATAAGCGGCGTCGTTGGCTGACACCAGGTTGATGTCGCCTTCCTTGTCGATCAGCCCCGCGCGCAACTCCACGTCGTTGCCGGCATTGGCTTCACTGGCGCGCAGGCGCACGTCGCTGCCGGCGGCGATGACCACGTCGTTGCCGGCGTTCAGCTCGCTGCCGACCTGGGTGGCGCTGGTCTTGAGCTGGCTCTTGCCGCTCTTCGACAGGCCGAGGAAGCCGGACTTGGTCTTCTTGCTGTACTCGCCATGCTCCTCGACCCCAGACAGCACCGCCACATCGCCGGTGGCGCCGAGCATCAGATCGCCGCCAGCCTTGAGCTGACTGCCGATCACGCTGACATCGCGGCCGCCGTCCAGCCTGATGCCGCCGCTGTCGGTCTTGCTGACGTTGACGGTAAGGTCGCCGCCGGCCTCGATCACCGAGGCGACGTTGGTGCTGTGGTAGCTCTCCTTCTGTGTCGAGCTGCTGCGGCCGAACGAGCCTTTGCTCTTCTTCAGGTAGTAGGAGGCGCTTTCGTCCTGGTCGGACGCGATGGTCAGGTCGCGCTCGGCGTCGATGTCGACATCCCCCTTGCCCTTGACCTGGCTGGCGACGATGGCCATGTCCTGGCCGGCGCTGAGCAAGATGTCGCCACCAGCGTTTAGCGTGGTCGAGACCTGGGTAACCAGGTCCTTGGACTGGGTGACTTTCTTGCTACGACTGAAGCTGTGCGCTTCGTCGGCGGCCGAGGTCAGGTTCAGGTCGCCACCGGCAGCCATGGCGATGTCGCGGCCTGCGTCGATCTGGCTGGCGACTGCGGAGATATCGCGTCCGGCACCGATACTCAGGTCCCGCCCGGCTTCAAGGGTCGCGCCCGACTGCTGCACGGTGCTGTTGCGCTGGGACCCGGAATAGAAGCCTTCACGCTGCTCCACCGCAAGAACGCTGATATCGCGCCCGGCACTGAGCGACAAGTCCCCCCCGCTCTGGATCACGCTGCCGATGTTCTTGATGTCCTGGCCGGCCTTCAACTCCAGGGAATTTGAGGCCTCGATGCGCGCGACGTTGTCGAGATAGTCCCACTGGTTGGTGATGCCGCCATAGGTCATGCTGTGACGCTGCTGGTCACGCTGGTTGAGGATGTCACCGTTGACTGCGGTCAGGCTGACATCGCGCCCGGCAATGATGCCGCCGGCGCTGTTGACCAGGTTATTGCCCGCCAGCAGGTCCAGGCGCTCGCCGGCCTCTATCAGGCCGCCGTTGACCAGGTCGTTGCCCGCCGTGGCGGTGAGGTTGCGGCTGGCGCGCAGGGTACCGACGTTGCTCAGGTCCTCGCCGGCGATCAACTCGACATCCTGGCCGGCGATCAGCGCGCCGTTGGGGGCCAAGCGGTTGTCGGCATTGGCCAGGTAGAGCACCGGCACCAGGACTGCTTCACCGTTGACGACATGTTGCTCCATCCACACGATGTCGTGAGTCAGCGCCGCCACCTGGGCAGCAGTCAGGCCTACGCCGACGCTCAGGTTGAGTTCGTCCTTGCTACGGATGGCGTTGTCCATCAGGTACTTGAACTGCTGCTCACCCGAGGTCTTGCCATCGATGAACTGCTGACCGGTACGGGCCACCACTGCCTGTTGGACCAGACGTTGCTCATATAGGCCGTCACCCAGGCGTTTCCAGCTGTTATCCGGGTCGTAGCCCAGGCTACCGAGCAGGTAATCGGAGCTCATGAACTGTTTGAGTTCGGTGAGCACCGGATTGGTCTCGATCAAGTACTTTTGGGGTTTGCTGACGTACTGGCTGGCCGGGAAGCGAGTGACGCCCGGGATATTGATACCCAGATCGCCACCGGTGTTTGCGTGCCGCTGCGGCATCGCGAAATCGACTGCGGTATCTCCCGGCGCGTTTACCACGAGGGCACTGGCACGGCCGCCGACCGTCCGGCCTTGGTGAGCGACATCAGCGATGTCGCTGTCAGTCAGGTTGTAAGCGCCCGCATTTGCCGCTTGCAATCCGCCCGGCATCGAACCGGGTACGTTGCCCTGACGACTCTGGGTGGTGACACTGCCCGTGCCGAGGTCCCACCGCTGGCCCGATACGGTCGCAGCATTACCGCCTTGCCCGCTGAGGCGGAACAAACCGTTCTGCCCGATGGGCAAGGTGAAACCGCCCAGGTCCAGCGGATTGACCTGCTGGCGTGCCAGGTCGGGTGGCAGTTGGCTGTGAACGGTGATGACCGTATTGTTGCCAGCACCTGGTAACTGAGGATCGAATGATCTGCCGGTTGGAGTGCCGACCGGCTGGCTCTGTTGAACGACACTGTTGCTCAGGTTCTGTCGAGCGTTGATCTGGACCAGATTGCCGGCCTGGACCACGGCATTGATTGCAGTGCCCGTGTTTGGATCGGAAAGAGTCCGGGTATCGAAGAAGCTGGCATTGGCTACCGACGCGGGCAGTGCTGCCCGCACACCGCTGTTGTATGAAGGTGCAACATGGAAGAACTCAACACCTTTTCTCCAACCCCATGAACGATACCACCCAACGCTCATGGTCTCTTCATACGCTTGTGGAGAACTGGTCAGCCGAGGAGCAACGGTCGATTCATTCCAACCTGCATCCCAATGTCGAAATGTCCCAACGCCACCTCGATAACGAGACCCGTCAACCACTTGCAGGCGATAGTCAGGATCGTTGGCGGCGTTGTAGTGCACCGCCTCCGACCAGAAGTCTGGGTTCTGGCCCTGGAGGTTGAAAGACCTCAGTGTCGAGTAGCTGCCCAACGCACGACCGACGTTATTGAAGTCGTCGAAATTAGCCAGCAAATTGCGTCCTGCCGTGACCACCGAAGCATCGTTGGTGAAATCACCGCCATTCATTACCAGATCCTGCCCAGCGGCGATTCTAGCCGCCTGCGAATCCGCTTCCAGCACGTTCTCGTAGTGCTCCTGCAACACGAAATGCCCGCTGGTTGCAGCAGTTGAACGCAGACCGATCGCGCTCGACACCAATTTGCTGGAGGTCTTGATGAACTCCTTGCGATTGTCGACACGCGCCGCACTCAGGCGCATGTCCCCGGCGCTTTCCAGGCTGCCGGAAACGTTGTCCAGCAGATCCGCCAGATTACCCGCCCCATCCCGCGCCACAGTCAGCCCACCGAGGCTGTACACATCGCCATAGAAGTTGGTCAGGCTACCGGTATACAGCTGCATGTCCTGGCCACTGAACAGCAACCCATGATCATTGCGCAGGCTGCCCGTGGTGACCCGCACCAGCTGGTTGCCGCCTAGGGTACCGAGGTTGTTCAGGCTGCCGGCATTGACCAGCAGGTCCCCTGCCGTACTCATCCGCCCCTGGTTGTTCAGCTGGCCGGTCACGTTGACCGTGGTGTTGCCAACGCCGGTGATGCTGGCGTTGCTGCCCAAGTCCATCTGCGCCGCGCTTACCCAGAGGGTGCCGAGGCTGCTGACCCGGCCATTGCCACTGTACAGGCCGCCCAGGTTGAGGCGGAGGTCACCGTCACTGACGATCAGGCCATCGTTGCTCCAGTTGCCGCCATTGCCCACCAGGCTGTCGAACGCCAACAGCTGGCCGTCGGCAGTCTGGGTGAGGTTGTTGACGTTGACGGTCAGGCGCCCGGCCTGGATCGCGCTGCCATTGGTCCAGGTGTCGGCGGTCAAGGTCAGGCCGCCGCGGGTGATCAGGCTGCCGCCGGCACGGGTCAGGTTGAGGGTGTCGATGTCGAACACGCCGCTGCCCGCGTGCAGCACCCTGCCACCAACGTTCTGCAGTACGCCGGCGCCTAGGGTCAGGTCGGTGTTGCCGACTTCCACCACGCCGGCGCGATTGTCGAACAGGCCGCCGATGGCGAACTGGCTCTGGCCGCTGGTGCCCAGTGCGCGCAGTTGGCCGCCCTGGTTGTCCAGGCTGGCGGCACTGATGGCGAAAGTGGTCGAGCTTTCGATGATGCCGCTACGGTTGTCCAGCGCGCCTGTGAGCCCCAGTTCGATACGCTGCCCAACCATCTCGCCACGGGCATCGCCGCCGTTGAGCAGGCTGCTGCCAGTCACCTTCAGCAGGCCGCCGGCCGATACGCCGCCGTCGCGGTTGTCGAGCTGGCCGGTGCGGATCAGGGCATCGCCCGTCAGCGCGGCGATGCGCCCGCCGTGGTTGTCGAGGCTGGCGCTCTGCAGGTCCAGGCTCAAGGCCTGGAGGATGCCACGCTGGCCGGCCGCGTCGCTGCCGTTGCGCAGCACGCCGGTGGTGCGCACGGCCAGGGAGCGTTTGAGGCTGGCCAGGGTGCCGCCACGGTTGTCGACGTTGGCCGCGCCGAGGTCGAGGGTGCCGTCCTGGGCGATCAGCTTGCCGCGCTGGTTGGCGAAATCACCCAGGCTCTTGACGCTGAGCGCACCGCTTGCCTGAACGGTGCCGTTACTGTTGTCGAGGCTGGCAGCCTGCAGGTTCACATCGCTTTGCTGGCTATAGATCAGGCCATCGGCCGCATTGTTCACCGCCCCGTTGCTGGTGAGGGTGAGCAGGCCGCTGGCGGCCAGGGTGCCGTGCTGGCTGTTGTCGACGCTGGCGGCCAGCAGTTTCAGCAGGCCCTGGCTGGCGATCTCGCCGCCTTGGTTATCAACTTGGTTGGCACGCTGGATCAGCAGCGCCTTGCCGCTGGCCAGCTTGCCCTGGCGGTTGATCAGGTCACCCAGCAGGTCGAGGGTCAGGTCGCCCTGGGCGATGAAGCTGCCGGCGCTGTTGTCCAGGCGTGAAGCGCTCAGCTTCAGCGCCTGCTGGGCGGCCACGCGCCCGCCACGGTTGTCGAGGGTCTGGGCATCGATGTCGAGCTGCTCGCCCGCATCGATCAGGCCACCGTCATGGTTGTCCAGCGCAGCAGTGACCGCCAGGTGTTGCGCACCGGCACTGGACAGCACGCCCTTGGCGCTGTTGTCGAGACTGGCGGCACTGACGTCCAGGCGCTGCTGGGCGACCAGGGCGCCACCCTCGCTATTGCGCAGCGCGCCGCCGATGTTGGCCTGCACTGACCCCGCGCGGCTCGACAAGGTGCCTTGCTGGCGGTTATCGAGACGCTGGCCGCTGACCGTCAGCCCCTGCCAACCGGAAATCAGGCCCCCCTGGTTGTCGACTGCACCACTGGTAAGCGCCAGCGTCTGCTCGCTGATCAACTTGCCTGCGCGGTTGTCCACGGCACTGGCATCGAGTTGCAGCGCCTGGGCCGTCGAGAGTTCGCCGTTCGGGTTGATCAGCGTGCCCAGTTGCTTGACAGTCAACTGCCCGGCCGTGGTGATCAGGCCACCCGTGTTGTCGAGGTCGCCACCGCCAAGCGTCAGGTCGATCGCGCTGCCCAGTACCTTGCCGTCGCGATTGTCGAGGCCTTGGCTGGAGAGGGCCAGCGCACCGCGGGCCTCGATCAGGCCGCGGTTGGTCAACAGGCCATCGATGGCCAACTGCATGCCGCCCTGGCTGCTCAGGGTGCCGCCGCTGTTGTCCAGCGACCCGGCGTGAACATCCAGCGCCTGGGCGCCGATCAGGCCCTTGAGGTTATCCAGCCGCTGCTTGACCCGCAGCATCAGGCCCTGGTTGCTGAGCAACCGACCGTTGCTGTTGTCCAGCTGCTTGGCGTCCACGCTGAAGGCCTGGGCGCTGGAGATCTCGCCGCCCTGGTTGGCCACTCCGTTCAGGTTGTGCAACACCAGCAACGGGGCGTTGATCAGGCCGCCGCGGTTGTCCAGCTGGCCCTGGTTGAGGTCCAGGTGTACCGAGCTGTCGCTGAACAGCTTGCCACCCTGCTGGTCGAGGCCGGTCAGCGTCGCGGTGAGCGCTTCGCGGCTGCCGATGCGGCCGCCGTCGCGGTTGTCCAGCTGGCCGGCGCGCAGGTCGAGGGTACGGTTGCTGCTAAGGCTGCCCTGGCGGCTGTTGTCGAGGTGGCCGGTGTTGATGGCCAGCGCGCCTTTGCTCGATACCACGCCTCTGTCGGTGTTGACGAGGCTGGCGCTGGCCAGCACGATGTCGGCGTCGCCGAGCAGCTCGCCGCCCTGGTTCAACAGCTCGCCCTGGCTGGTCAGCCGAAGCTGGCCGGCGCTGCTCATCTGCCCGCTGCTGTTGTCCACCCGTTGCGCCATCAGGGCCAGTTGGCCCTCGGCACTGACCATGCCGAGGCGGTTGAGCGCTTCACCGGTCAAGGTCAGGGTCATGTCCTGCTGGCTGGTCAGGCGCCCGCCATCGTTATCCAGTGTCGCGCCGCTGAGCGTCAGGCCACCCTGGGCTTCGATGGCGCCCTGGTTGCGATTGAGCAGTTGCTGCAAGGCCAGGGTCAGGCCGCTGCCGGCGACCAGCAGGCCGCCGTCGCTGTTGTCCAGCAGGCTGCCGGTGACCTCGACGCCGGCCTTGCCGGTGATTTCACCGCCACGGTTGTCGACCTGGCCCACGCTCAGGGTCAGCGCGCCATTGCTGCCCAGCAGGCCTGCGGCACGGTTGTCCAGCTGGGCGCCCTTGACCTGCAACTGATCCAGGCCGATCAGCGTGCCGGCCGTGTTCACCAGCGTGCCGGCGTCGATATCGAGACGCCCCTTGCTCGACACCTGGCCCTGGCTGTTGTCCAGCACTGCGGCGCTGAACTGGCTGGCGGCATCACTGACCAGCGTGCCCTGGCGGTTGTCCAGGCGCCCATCGATGGCCAGGGCCAGGTTGCCACGGCTGCTGACCACGCCGCCCTGGTTGTCCAGGCTGGCGGCGCGCAGGTCGAGGCCATTGGCCGAGACCAGGCCCTTGGCGTTGGCCAGGGCCTGGGCGATGCGCACGGTCAGGCCTGCGTCGCTGAGCACCTGGCCCTGGCGGTTGTCCAGCGTGGTCGCGGCCAGGCTGAAGGCTTGCGGGCTGGCGATGATACCGCGCTGGTTGTCGACGCTGCCGAGGTGGTTCAGCACCAGCACCGGCGCCTTGATCAGGCCATGGTTGACCAGCGCGCCCTGCCCCAGGTCGAGGGTGATCGAGGTGTTGCTCAGCAGGCGCCCGGCCTGCTGGTCGAAACCACTGGCACTGAGCGACAAGGCTCCGACGCTGTCGATACGGCTGTCGCTGCCCGCGTTGCTGACCTGGCCTGCCTTGAGGGTCAGGCGGTCGTTACTGACCACATGACCATTGTCGCGGTTGTCCAGCGCACCGGTGGCGAGGTCGATCGCGCCCTGGGCGCCGAGCTCGCCGGCGCGGTTGTCGAGGCTGCCACTGCGCAGGTCGAGGGCGCCGTCGGCGGTGATCGAGCCGCGCTGGTTGTCGAGCGCACCGGTAGTCGCCAGGGTCAATGTGCCGGCGCTGGTCAGGGTGGCGTCGCGGTTGTCGAGGCTGGCCGCGCCGATGGCAAGGTTGCCCTCGGTGGTGATCAACCCCTTGCCGTTGTCCAAGGCCTGGCTCAGTTGCAGGCGCGTGCCCTGCACACCGGACAGGCGCCCGCTGCGGTTGTCCAGCGCCTGCCCGTCGAGGGTCAGCTGTCGGGTGGCACGCAACAGGCCCTGGGCCTGGTTGATCACTTGGCCGACGGTCAGCGCCAGGTCGGTACCGGCCAGCACTTGGCCACCGCTGTTGTCCAACTGTTGGCCGTCGATGCCGATCGTCTGGGCAGCCGACAGTTCGCCGCCGCGGTTGTCGACGTTGGCAACCGTCAAGCGCAGGCCTTGCCCCGCGCCCACCACGCCGCCCTGCTGGTTCACCAGCGAGCTGCCGAGCAGGCCCAGTTGACCATTGGCAGAGAGCTTGCCGCCCAGTTGCTCGACACGGGTGATGCGCCCGTCGAGGTCGCCAGCACTGGTCAGGCTGCCGCCGCTGTTATCCAGGTGTTCGGCCTGCAAGTACAGGTCACCCTGGGCGCCGAACACGCCCAGGCGGTTGAGCAGTTCGGTGCCGCTGTAGCGCACCAGGGCCTGGCCGCTGACCAGTCCCTGGTCGCGGTTGTCGAGGCGGTCGACGGTCAGCGTCAGCGCGCCGGCAGCATTGATCCGGCCGCCGCGGTTATCCCATTGCTGGCCTTTGAGGGTCAGCAGCGCCTTGCCCACCAGGCGCCCACCCCGGTTGTCCAGCTGGCCGGCATCGATCTCGGTGGCGCCCTGGCCACTGATCAGGCCGTTGCCCTGGTTGTCGAGCAGCCCGGCCACCTTGGCCGTCACGGAGCCTTCGCCCAGTACCTTGCCTTGCTCGCGGTTGTCGAGGCTGGCGGCATTCACCGCCAACGCCTGACCCGAGGCCACGACCCCATTGCGGTTGTCCAGGGCCTGGTTGAGGTCCAGTTGCAACGTCTGGTTGCTGCTGAGGACACCCTTGCGGTTGTCGAGGCTGGCGGCACGCAGCTGGCTGTCGCCGCTGCTGGAAATTTCGCCTTGCTGGTTGTCGATACCGGCACCGGTGACCAATACCAGGCCCGCGTCGCTGGTCACGACCCCACGCTGGTTGTTCAGGGCCAGGGCGTGGATATTCAACCCTTCGCCGGAAGCCACGCCATCGAGGTTGTCGAGCACCTGGTCGAGGCGGACGGTCAGCGCGGCGTCGCTGTAAAGCTGGCCACTGCTGTTGTCGAGGCTGCCGCCGGCCAGGCTCAAGGTAGCCTGGCTGGCGATGCGGCCCTTGCGGTTGTCCACGGTCGCGGCATTGGCGACGACGTTACGCCCGGCATTGACGCTGCCGCCCTGGTTGTCCAGACGGCTACCGGCGTTCACCGCCAGGTCGCGGCTGGCGATCAGCTTCTGGTTGCGGTTGTCCACCGCGCCTGCGGAGATCTTCAAGTCAGCGTCGGCAACACGGCTGCCATCGGTTGCAATACCCGCCTGGATACCGCCCAGGTTGCTCAGCTGGCCACCCGCGCTCAATTGCACCTGGCCGGCCGCTGTCAGCCCCTGGCGGTTGACCAGGTCGCCCTGGCTGCTCATCTGCAACTGCTGCCCGGCATGCACGGGGCCCTGCGCATCGATGGCCCGGGCCTGGACCCGTACATTGCCGCTGGCACTGGCCTGGTTCATGCGCAACTGACCGTTGGCATCGAGCTGGATGTCGCCACCGCTGGCGATCATCTGGCCATCGAGGCGCACGCCCACGCCGGCCTCGGTGCCCACCAGTTTCACCGCACCGGCATACATGCCGCCGAGGGCGCTGGAGTCGATCGCCAGCGCCGGCCTGGCGCTGCCGTCATCGGCCCGCGCGGTGGCCGCCAGGGTATGCGCATCGACGTCGTTGCGCCCGGCAATGATCGTCAGGTTGCGTGCCTGGATCTCGGCGTTGATCCTGGCGCTGCGGGCAATCAGCTCGAAGCTGTCGACGTTGTTGGCGTTGACGCCTGCGCCTTCGATGGCGATCTGGCCCTGGTCGACCCGGTAACCGGTGAGCTGGCCGTTGCTGATCACCGGTGTGCCGGTGCTGAGCGTGGCCCGCGGCGTATTGATGAAGCCGCAACCATCACAGCTGATGCCGTGCGGGTTGGCGACGATGACATGGGCACCCTGCCCGGCCACTTCGGTGTAGCCGCGCAGCTGGCTGGCATTGGCGCCATTGACTTCGTTGAGGATGATCTGCGCGGCCCTGCCCTGCAGGTTGCCGTTGCCGAGGATGATCCCGCCCAGCTGGGTGGAGGCCGTGCGATCGGTGGCGTTGTTGAGGATCAACCCCTGCTGGCCGACGTTGTAGTCACTGAACTGGTTGTGCGACAGGCCGCTGCCGTTGGGCGCGGCGATGTTGACGATCGGCACGCCATTGCCCGCCTGCCCCAGGCTGGTACCGGCCCCACTGACCGCGATGCCTTCGGCCTGCGCCCACAACGGCTGCCAGAACATGACGTTGGCCAGCAGCAGCGCCAGGGCACGTTTGGGCAGGCCGCAGAAGTACTCGCGCGGCTGAATGCGGGCCGAGCGTTGGCGGGCCAGGAAGGCGAACAGGCGAACGTCCATGTCAGGTCTCGTCAATCAGATGCTTAAATGAAGAAGTCCAGGCGGAAGTACACCGGGCGTTCCTTTTCGGTCAGCACGCCGGGGCGTTCCAGGCTGTGGGCGAAGGTCACGCTGGCGGCCAGGTGCTGGCCACGGGCGAACAGCTCCAGCGAATGGCTGCTGGCACGGCCGTGGTACTCGCCGTTGTAGCGGTCATTGCGAATCACGCCGAGGTCATAGCCCAAACCCAGGCCGTATTCAGCCACCAGCGGCTGCAGGGCCGGCCAGGTGACCGGGCGGGTCCAGCGCAGGTCGCTGCGCCAGTAGCCGCCGCTGTCGCCGGACAACGACTGGTCTTTCAGGCCGCGCACCGACGACAACCCGCCGAGGCTGATGCGCTGCGGGCTGAACAGCACGTCCTCGCTGCGCTGGCCGGTGGCCAGGCTGCTCAAGCTCAAGCGCTCGCCAAGCACCTCGAAGCCCTGCACATAGCTGATCGTGGCGCTGTACTTGCGGTAGCGCGCCACCGGTTCACCCGGGGCCGGGTCACCGTTGCCCTGGGCATCAAAAGCACCGATGCCGTGCTGCATGCCAAGGTCGAGGTTGACGAAGGCATTGCCCAGGCGGCGACCCTGGTTGATGCCGAACTGCACCTCGCTCAGGCGGTTGCTGCTGGCCGCCAGGCGCGAGTCCTCGATGTAGTTGTTGGTGCGCAGGTGAGCGACGCCGGCACTCAGCGAGGTCTTGCTGGTGGCATCGCGGTGCACCACGCGCTCGGCACGCAACTGATGGTTCTGGCTGTCGCCGGTCTGCTTGAAGTCAAAACCACTCACCTGGGCCTTGGCACGGTATTCGGTCTCGCTGTAGCTGTAGCTGAAGTTCCACCAGCCCCAGGGCAGGCTGTAGGCCAGCACGCCGTTCTTCGAGCCGACGGTGTGATCGCTGACCACGTCGTGGCCGCCGCGCAGGATCAACTGGTCGGCCAGGCCCAAAGGGCTGTCCCATTCGAGGCCGACATTGGCCATCTGCTCGCCAGTGCTGCGTTGGCCTTCGTTGTTGCGCGACAGCGAGGCGCGCCAGGGTTTCTGCGACGTGTTGCGGACCAGCACCTCGCTGCCGCCGACCGCCTTGCCCGGGGTCAGCTCCATCTGTGCCTTGTTCGACGGCAGCCGGTTGAGCTGGTCGACCATCTGTTCGATTTCCCGCAGGTTCAGGCGCTGGCCGACGTCACCCGGGAAGGCCATGGCCAGCTCGCGCGCGCTGAGGCCGCTGTCCTTTTCAGGGCGCAGCCCTTCCACGCGCCCTTCCACCACCAGCACCTGCAAATGGCCGGAAGACAGATCCTGCTGTGGCAGGTAGGCGCGGCTGGTCACCAGGCCACGGCCCAGGTAGTGGTCGGTGAGGGCCTTGAGCAAGGCGTTGAGTTGGGGAACGCCCAGGCACTGGTCGATGAAGGGCTTGAGCAGCGCATCGCGATCAGCCGCCGACAGGCTGTCGGCACCCTTGAGCTCGATGGTGTGGATGGTGAAGCAGCGGGTATCGGCCGCAGGTTGCGGCGCGGAAGGGAGCGCCGACTTGCCGGGCAAGGTGCGCAGTTCTTCGAGGCGGCGCTGCTGCTCCTGGAGCAGACGGTCCTGGCGGTCGCGGATCAGGTCCTGGTCGCCAGGCGAGGCCGCAAGTGCGGTATCGTCGGAAAATGCCAACAGCAAGATGAAAAGCGCTTTGCGAGGCGCCAGTTGAACATGCGCCCGCATATCCACTCCCTGGAAAAAAACAGGGGGCGATATTATTGTGCCACTACACTTGCGTCAAATTTTCACCTGCAAAATCCGCCAAATAACCGACAGCCGGAACCAGGCACTGCAAGCCCCATCACCGGCATGCTGGCGACGGGGCTGATCCCGGCAGCTTACTCAGCCGCCGGCTTGCGCTTCTTCAGCGGTGCCAGGCCATCGGCACTGGCCAGCGGTGCATTCGGCCGTGGCTTGGCGGTCGGCTTGCGCTTGGCAGCGGCTTTCTTCTCGCCAGTCTTCTTGTCGACCTTCTTCTTCTTGGCACCCGCCGCCTTGCCGGAGGCCTTGACCTTCTTCGGCCCGCTGTAGGTACCTTTGACTTCCTTGATCACCCGGCGCTCGAACTGCTGCTTGAGGTAGCGCTCGATGCTCGACATCAGGTTCCAGTCATTGTGGGTGATCAGCGAGATCGCCAGGCCTTCGCCACCGGCACGGCCGGTACGGCCCACACGGTGCACGTACTCGTCACCGCTGCGTGGCATGTCGAAGTTGATCACCAGGTCCAGGCCGTCGATGTCCAGGCCACGGGCTGCCACGTCGGTGGCCACCAGTACCTTGGAGCTGCCCTGCTTGAAGCGCTCGATGGCCAGCTTGCGGTCCTTCTGGTCCTTCTCGCCGTGCAGCACGAAGGCCTTCACGTCCTTGGCCACCAGGTGACCATAGATGCGGTCGGCCAGGGCTCGGGTGTTGGTGAAGATGATCGCCTTGTCGAAGGTCTCGTTGGCCAGCAGCCACTGCACGATCTGCTCTTTATGCTGGTCGTGGTCGGCGGTGATGATCTGCTGGCGGGTGCCCTCTGCCAGCTGCGAGACGCTGTTGAGCATCAGGTGCTCAGGGTTTTTCAGGACCTTGCCGATGATGTCGCGCAGGGCCGCGCCGCCGGTGGTGGCGGAGAACAGCAGGGTCTGCTCGCGGTTCTCGCACTCCTTGCACAGGCGCTCCATGTCTTCGGCGAAGCCCATGTCGAGCATGCGGTCGGCTTCGTCGAGGATCATCACCTGCACGTGGGACAGGTCGAGGTTGCCGGCGTTGAGGTGCTCGAGCAGGCGGCCCGGGGTGCCGATCAGCACGTCCGGCACCTTGCGCAGCATGGCGGCCTGCTCCTTGAAGTCTTCACCGCCAGTGACCAGGCCGGCCTTGATGTAGGTGAACTGCGAGAACAGCTGCACTTGCTTGAGGGTCTGCTGGGCCAGCTCGCGGGTCGGCAGCAGGATCAGCGAGCGGATCTCGACGCGCCCGCCTTTCAGGTCGACCAGGCGGTTGAGCAGCGGCAGGACGAATGCCGCGGTCTTGCCGCTGCCGGTCTGCGCGGTCACACGCAGGTCGCGCCCTTGCAGGGCCAGGGGGATGGCCGCGGCCTGCACCGGGGTTGGCTCGACAAATTTAAGCTCGGCCACGGCTTTAAGCAGGCGTTCGTGCAGGGCGAATTGGGAGAACACGGAGGTAACCTCAGGCAAGTGCGGGAAATTCAGTTGCATAGGGTAACGTTTTCTGCCGCCTTAGCCGAATTTCTTTTGGCAACTTCGTCGGCTTCCGCGCTCTAATGGCGCTTCGTTTTGCTGCAATAGACCGGTTTACAAGCTCATGGACATCCAACGCATCTGGCGTGACAGCCTCGACCTGTGGGGCACACTCGACCAACATCCGCTGCTTCACGCCTCTATCGGCCTGGCCGTACTGCTGCTGGTTTCACTGGTGCTCGGGCGCCTGGCACGCTTCCTGGTGCTGCACGGCGCTCGCCTGCTGGCCCGGCAGACGGCACTCAAGTGGCTCGACGACCTGCGCCACAACAAAGTCTTCCATCGCCTGGCCCAGACCACCCCGTCACTGGTCATCCAGTTCGGCCTGAAACTGGTGCCGGAGCTGTCCGACACCGCCCAGCACTTCCTCGGCAACCTTGCCCTGGCCTTCACCCTGCTGTTCATGACCATGGCGCTGTCGTGCCTGCTCGATGCCCTGCTGGACATCTACGCCCGCACCGAACACGCCCGCACCCGCTCGATCAAGGGCTACGTGCAGCTGGCCAAGATGATGCTGTGGATCTTCGCCTCGATCGTCATCGTCGCCACCCTGATCGACCGCTCGCCGCTGTTGCTGCTGTCGGGCCTGGGTGCGATGTCGGCGGTGCTGCTGTTGGTGTACAAGGACACGCTGCTGTCGTTCGTCGCCAGCGTGCAACTGACCAGCAACGACATGCTGCACGTGGGCGACTGGATCGAGATGCCGCAGGTGGGTGCCGATGGCGACGTGGTGGATATCACCTTGCACACGGTCAAGGTGCAGAACCACGCGTGAGCTCCTACTATTTGACACAACCCGTGAGCTAAACTTGAATTGACAGACATCACCGATTGGATGATGTCCATGACCTCACACCTTCCCGAAGAAGCCCCCCCTGAACCGATCAGTTCCTACTCAAAGGTGGTGCTGAGCAACGTCAAGCTTTGGAAGCCCTGTGCCTCCGATCAAGCTATGGATTGGGTAGGGGGTATCTCAGAAGACGGACTCGGCATTGAGCCTTATCCTGTCGAACGCCTGCCGTACGAAAACTCAAGCATCCACACCCTTTACGTAATCCTTCAGCCTAACGGAAGTATTTGGCGCGACGGTAGCTTATACCTGTACTGGCTCTCAGTAGAGCAAGGTAAGAAGGCGCCTACGCTCGAGAACATCGCAGGCGACCTATGCGATTTCATGAACAAAATGCAGGAGGGCGGAAGAGACTATTTGAATTTTGAGGGAGAGTCATACAGCCGCCCGACCTACTACTACAAAGCTCAGATGAAAAAGGCCATTCAACGTAAGGAACGGAGCGGTACGACGGGGAGTGGTGAGAAGCTAGGAAGAGGTACAGCTAATCGAAAGATCACCAGCATGATTGGTTTCTATCGCTGGATGGTAAACACAGGACGTTTTAAGCCCCAACAGGCAATGTGGGTTAGCACTACAAAGTATATCTCGTATGACGACCGCCATGGCTTTCGACAATCTCGCGAAATCATTTGTACTGACCTCACCTTTAGGAAGGTCGCCGCGATCTCCATGGGCGACCACATTGAAGATGGAGGGAAGCTCCACCCAATCACCCGGGAGAACCAGCAAGCTCTCATGTCTGCACTGGTGCGACTGCGTAATCCTGAGATGCTGCTAATTTATATCATAGCGTTGGCCACAGGAATGAGAATCCAGTCTATCCTGAATCTGCGCTTCCATTGCATTCGACAAGATGTAGGTTCACCAGAGGATCAAAATAGGAATGCCTTGTACGCGATTACCATTGGAGGGCTAACGAATGTGGGAGCAAAAGGCGGCAAGGAACAAAGCGTACTCATGCCTGCCTGGCTGCACTACCGAATTACGATCTATCTAAACTCTCAACGACACAAGGACAGAGCTATGAAATCACCGATCAGCAAAATCTATGACCAATATCTCTTTTTGACGAGAACTGGCAAGCCGTACTACGTAGCAGAGGAAGACAGCGAGCTTTTCGGATACTCCAACGAGCGCGGATCAGCAGTCCGACAGTTCGCCACAAAAATCCTACAGGAGCTCGCAAAAGAAGGCCTTGCATTCAAATATCAATTCCACGATCTACGAGCTACTTTCGGCATGAACTTAATCGAGGACAATATGAAACTAGTAGAAAAAGGCGAAATATCGCAACTCGAGTTGCTGGATTTGGTTAGGAGAAGACTAAACCACAGCAGCGTTGACGTTTCCATGCGCTACTTGAGGTTTAGGTCTGATCATCCTCTGATTGCCAACGCCCAATCGGAGTTTGAACTTCATCTTGAGGGCGTTATTACAACGGAAATGAAACGACATGAGGGTATTCGATCGTGAAATTTATAAAGTCGACTTACACAACCTTGAACTGGATGAATGCCAGCGAGAAATCGCTGACATACCTATTGAGGGTCTTATTTTAGAATGCACTAAAGAGCGCAAAGCCGATATAGGCGCACTTTGTTACCAAACTCGCACCAAACCCACCCGAGCACTGACAAAAAAAGTAGATCTCCATACGCTGCGATTAGAGCGTAAGAGCGCTGTGCGTGCCTGGGTTGTGCAGCAGGTCACACAATCTTATACCTGCAACACTGCCACCACCATTTTCGCCAACGCCTCCAAAATTTCCGGAATCTTTGACTGGGCGGACTCCAATGGCTTTGAAGACTTCCTGAAATCTCCAGAAAACTACCATCAAGCTTTGCAAGCCTATTCACAAAACTTGCTTCGTCAGGTTGGGACAAAGGAAAAATCATTATTGACTGCGAGCAATCACCAGTCAATGGCGCTACACAGTGGATATATTTTCTTCCCAGGGACGGCATTTAATTTCCGAGATGACCTTCCAATCATTTCTAATAAAGGGGGCAGGTCTAAGCCCACCCAACCGCCTCTCCAAAGCGAAATGGAAGCATATCTTACGCCCTGCCAATACCTCTTTGACGGCCTAACTGAATTCGTCCTTAACTTCAGAAGATTTCCCACTCGCATTCCATTCATGAGTGAATACCTCTGGTTACTTCCTGCAGAATACCCGTTCATAAGCAAAATTGTGCTTTCACAGAAACCGAAAGTTCAAAACAACATTTGCTGGAACTACGAAAATGGCAACATTCGTGCAATTCAGGAAGCAGCCAGACTTAGTCGCCGCTCTCTCTATCAGGTGCAGGCTGATCTCGCGGCCGCAAATACAGACATGTACAAGGCCAATAGTAATCAAAGGCACGAGAAACGAATAAAGCTTGCTAAAATAGCACACGATTCATTTATCCCTTTGTTTGTAGCCAATAGCGGAATTAACGAGCAAACTCTGAGAGATCTGATTTTCGATGAAAACTATGAAACCTTTGATTCGGGGGAAAAGGGTTTTATCGGCATCAAGATACGCGCCGGAGGAAGGGAGGTAAAATTCTCCATAAAAAAAACTTTCACCAAGCAATTTGACAAATTTATCCAGCTACGTAAATTCATCGGCGACGGAACAGAAGAGAAATATTTGTTTATCGGCATCACCATTAACGAACAATCCATAGGCGGCCAGCTAGCCCTAGGAGAAATCTCAAAGCTTAACGACAGAATCAAACGCATTTTGATTCCCAACTTTAAAGGCTTGAGTTACCAAAAGCTCAGAAAATACAAAAGCAATTACCTGCTTAACAAAGGCCATTCCATCCAAGTCGTTTCATCACTGCTACAAACTAGCGAGAGAACGGTGCTCAATAGTTATGCTCAAGCTAATGAAAATACGGCCATAGCTGAAATAACAACCATGATGAGGCGGTTGATTGATCTATTAAATGACTATTCCGGAGAAGAAACCCCAGCTGGTGACTGTGCAGATATCTCTGGTCGTTCGGAAGCAATCTCTCCGCCTCCTGACTATGAGCCAAACTGCAAAAACTTTGAAGGTTGCATTTTCTGCAGCCAATTTAGAACCCATGCCACTGAACCAGCTATTCGTAAGCTCCTGAGCATGCGTTTCGTCACTTTGGAATATTTGAACTCTTGCGCTGATAGAAGTCATTTCGAAAGTATTCATGGCGCAGCTGTGACGCAGATTGACCGCATCCTTTCAGAACTTCTGGAGCAGCGGCCTGACCTGTCACAATTAGTTAGTCAAATCAGCGCAGAAATCAGTAATGAGTATAAACTTTCTGATTACTGGAAGCGCTTCTACCATCGCATGATTCAGTTGAAGGTGATGAAATGATAGCTAAACGACAAACCTCGATGATCGGCACTGCCTTTCCTCTCAAAAAGGCTCACTTGGACACAGATGCTTATTATGGAATGGCACTATCTCGGATACGCCCAGGACTGGTAATGTCCCGCTCAATAGAAGGATCCATCATATCAGTATTTGATGATGACCAGTGGTTTCTTCCTGCTTTCGCATATAGCGTCAAGGACAATCCTTATTTTGACTTCCTGCCATTCCGACAAGAAGGAAAATTCAGCACTGAAAACGTTGAAACTTGCAAAAGAATTCTTTCCATAAAAATGTTTTCCACAAAATCCAAAACTGGCAAAGCTATACGCCTAACTACCATGCAAGCGATAATGGTAGCACTGCATCACGCAAACTCATATAGCAACAAATGCAACATTCCAATCCAAGAAGTATTTGGCTCAAGGAAAATTTTCGAGGACATGCTGAAATGCATACCTATCTCATACAACAAACAATTGCTTGCTTTAGTCCGAACACTTGTCAGCATCGACACTAGAGACAGAGGGTTCGCGATCGATGGCTCTATACTTCCGTTCCTTGCAAAAAACACTCGCGACTCTCGCAACGAGGGCAAACAGCACCCAGTAATCCCCAGCAGAATTCTCTGGATCAAATACAAACAGTACAAAGAATGTCTACACGACTACTTAACGAACAAAGATGCAATTCACGGATACATTGAAAAAACGATCGAAAATAGATTTTTTGGGAGATGTGAGCAGACCCGCTATAAATATGATGACGAATACTCTAAGCTTTCTATAGACCCAAAATTAGCGCACGACCAAGAAACGGTTATTTTTGGAGAATCCATTGAAAGATACAATCTGACAAAACTTGCTCAAAAATATAACTGGAAAGTGACAATGTGCGCGACGCGTTTTCTATCACTTGTACAGTATTCAGCAAAATGCTTGATCCATTTATTCACCCTCATGCGAGACAGCGAAGCTTACAATCTTCCAGTCGACTGCCTGGAGTCCATTCGGGGCTGGAACGACGAGGCTCTTTACGTTTGTGGATTTTCAACCAAGCTTGAAGGTGAAAAAACAGATGCAAAATGGATAACCACTGGCGACATCCGCGAGCCAGTACAGGTACTTCAATCCATTCAAAAGCTCGTAGCGTCTCACGCCGAAGAGGACACTCAAGTAAACTGGCTACTCTTGGCAGCATCAAACTTGCCATTTTCAGGTTGTTCGAAAAAAGAGGGCGTCGCTCGCACAAACCTCGATTATAAATTCCCCCCCGTCATGATTACCGAAGCCGACATCAGCGAATTGGAGACCATTGATCCCTTTCGAAACTGGCGTGATGATAAAAAGTTCAAGATAGGTCAGCCTTGGCGAATTACTACGCACCAGTTCCGGCGCTCAATCGCTGTTTTTGCTGGCCAAAGCGGCTTAATCACCCTCCCCTCGTTGAAACGCCTGCTTCGACATATCACCAAAGCCATGTCGACCTACTACATGAAGGGTTGTTCTGCCAAAAACTATCTATTCAGCGATATCAACCCTGATCTAACGCGTGAGCTGAAGCGAGCTAAGGAAGAGGCTGACGCTGCAGTGTTCATTCGTGACGTCCTCAAGTCCGCAGAACAGATGTACGGTTTCGCCGGACGTCGAGCAATGGAAGCGCGAGAAAATTCCCCTTGGCTAGCTGGGACTTTGGAAGAGACAAAGCAGCAAGTTAAGCTTGGCTTGACGGCTTACCAGGAAACCCCAGCAGGAGGGTGCACATCTCCGTTACCATGCGATAAGCGGGCACATGCAAAAATGGACACTTGCATCACGTGCAAGCAATTTGTAGGGCAAGAGGCCAAAATGGCCGAAACGATCGAGATCATGGAATTCGATTTGGCGGAGATCAAGCCTGGAACCATCGAGTACCGCGCTGAGCTCCAAAATCTCGAAGATTTCAAGGCCTTTCGTGATCGGGTCATCGCACGCGGCTAAATCCACTTTCCTATGATAGGGAGCAGAGGTATGTCAGTTGAACAAGAACACTCGACACTGAAGGTATACAACGATGCGGCGCTTCGCATCTTCACTGACGCCACCGTGATCTTGCCCAAAGGATCAAAGATGACAGTCAAGAACGTAGCGCTAGAAGCCGGGAAGTCCCCGAGTAGCATCAGAAAAGACCGAGACATTTTCATCCCGCTTATCCAGGACATCAAAGAAATGGCCAGGCAGATGGCAGAGCGTCAAGCTCCAGGCCAGGAGAAGGTCAAGGATGCACAGCAGAAAACCAAGAAAGCGAAAGCTGCAGCTGGTAGCTATGAACGGCGCTACAAAGAATCGCTGGCACGTGAGCTTATGTTGATCCGAGCGCTGGATGAAGCACAGCGCGATCTTCGTCGTTATGAGCAGCCCTTTAGCGAACATGAGAACGTCTACCCCTTCCCCACACCTAAGAAATGACCTAAGCAGAGTCCTGGGTAACCCCACAGAGGAGCAGGCATATGCACCTACAGATCCCTAGCTCGGAATTGGAAATGCTACGAACACCTCATGCAACTGACAAATCAAGAGTTATCAGACACTTGAAGCTCAGCCCTCTGCCGCTGCTGGACGCCCAGTAGGTGCCATGCTAGCGTTCAGCATTGATGCAGCCTGCATCTGCGCGGTCGGTTCGCGGCGGCTTATGCCACAGGTATCCTCTTTTTCTATGCACGCATTTCGACCAAGGTCAGCGGGCAGCCGACACCCTGACGCCATTGGAGAAATGCCATGCGCGTTCCTGTTTATCCCCAAGATCTTGCCCGCAATCGCGGTTTCAAATCCCTGGCTAAAAGGCTCTGGAGGCAGTGGTGCGGCCCTCACCCGATCTCACTCGAACTGGCTCAAGAGATTCTAGCCAAAGGATTCGGTTACCGGGACTTCTATGACCTTCGACAAGAGTCGAAAAACTGGACACCTGGCGCCCCTTCGCCGCGATTGACTGACATCAGATACGGAATACTGACTGCTGCGAAAGCTGCTATGAGTCCCAAGAATTTGCTTGCTGTTGACCATGCTGAACTGGAGCGATTGGTGGCGTACTTGCCTCTCTCTGTGCTCATGGCAACCACAGCCGTGCAAGTAAACCGGATGCAAGCCGAAAGTAGCCGAAGAACATTGATCGGAGGGTGCATTTCGACGTTCGAGCTGCCACCGGAGCTGTCAGAAAGTCTGACATCCTGCCTGCGATGCCAGATGTACCGACCCGACCTCAACGGCTACGATACGACGCTGACGTCAAGAAATTAGGGCGTCACGCTATGACAGGATTGTATTACTAGCCTCGGCAACCAAAGCTATAGCCCTGCGGGAGCATCGATGGCAGCCGGCTCCGACTGTTCTAGTTCCACCCTCTAAGCATGCAGGGCGCTTTAACCAGCATTAACTGGGCGCCCTTAAGCTGCTCATCTTCCTAGCTTTGTATGCAGTCACCTCAGTTAACTCAATCTGAAAAGACAGGACTTGGGGTCTCAGATCTTGAGTTCGGGCGATGCCCTAAAAATCTCAAACCCCATTTCTGCATAGCGCCGATGGTGCATCTCACACGCTTTTACCGCAGAGCGATAGCCATCAACAGGTCGCTCACCGCCTTCAGCTGGATAATCCTCTGGCCTCATCGCTCTGAGGACGGTCAGCTCGTCAAAATTTTCCTGGGCTTCGGCAGTGCGCCTGGCGATGAGCGTACGGGTAATTTCCAATTGCGCCGTGCTTGGGCCGTTATCCCAGTAGAACCGCTTGAGATCCTTATAGATCTGTAGATGACGGGTATCGAAGCCTCCGAGATGCCGGCTAGCATCGAAGGGGTACAGGTCACTGTCGTACTGGTGCAGCACGAAATCCTGAAGGAGGTAGGCAGTACCATACTTACCGTCTAGGAGGATATCCCGATGAATTTCATACGGCGATTGAGGCATGGCCAAGACTCCGCTAATGGTCGAAAAATCAGTGTAAGCCATGTGCGTCTAATTGACCGGTAAGATGAGCGGGTGGAATGTAAGCCAAGCAGAGACTTCTACAACACTCCTCAAAGACCGGGCCCACCGGGACACGACCACTCATCGGTAAACTTGGCAAAACTCCTCCTACACCCTGCCGAAAACAGGCGGTTAAAAGCCGACCAGCTACTTTCACAACCAATTGATTTTAAACATAAAATTTATAAACAATATATATGTATTGACAACTATCAACTGCAGGGCCCTCCAAGATGAAAAGATGACATCGACCGCGCAACTTGCTTTTCCGATAGAAAATTCTACAGTCTGGAAGTCACTCATCATCAAACGGCCAGCCGTGACAAAGACCAGCTAAGCACCTACAACCACCAGTGCTTTAGACTCCACTCGGTTATCTTCAGGGAATCGCGTACATGATTACATTGGAACAAATAAAGTTGCGCAACTCGTTTAGACATACTGGAGCTAAACGCCAGGGTTTTTTGAACCTATGCGGCAACCCCACAGCCGAGCAGGAAGTCGAACTGATCAACAGCTACGCAGTACACGTCGCTTTTCTGAAGGTGGCTTTTGGCGCAAACAAACCATTAACGCCTTGTAAGCACTCCACACTGCTAGCCTTCAAAGGCTTTCTCAACCTAGAAATAGGGTTAAACACTGAAGACGCAGTCAAAATCTTAAGCTCCGCACTAACCGTGTACATCTCATTAGGCGCCCTGACCTCTGAAAGCATTACTCGCGTGTTGAACGAACCACAACCTAACTGCGATGAGCAATATCTCTTGTGCAAACCTTCAAAGCACGAGATCGAAATTTACAACTCTCATTTTGGCTGCAATGAGCCTGATAAAGCAATAGTGGTAGACCTCAGCGCTCTTAAACCATTATTGAGCGTGGCGGACATGACGGAATTTTGCACATTATTAGCAAAGCACTTGAATCGAAAAAGCCAGAGGCAGGGCAAAGTGGAAGCTGTCGTAATCTGCACCTTCATGGCTGGGTTACTTAACCAACGTCCCGGCGGCAGCTTGAGCGAGTTACATCTAACCGCAAAAGAGAGCCGGGACTTTGTTTTATCAACAAAATGTGTATCAATCGATAGTTGGCTACGGGCAGGTCAAGGCCTAGAGATCGCCTGGCAGGAATGGGGAGCTGCAGAGGATGTAATTTATGCATTCTTTGAGCCCAATGGCTTTATCGCTTTGCATTGATCTACCGCTAGCCTTTTTGAAACTCTTCTCCGATTTTACGAGACACCTTCAGCGCAGAAATACAAACTATCCCGAACCTATCCCTAGACGCTGCCACCACTACCTTGCCTAATGGAGAACTTCCATGCGCGTACCTATTTACCCAAATGATACTTATCCAAAATTCGGCTTTAGCAATCTTGTATCCATCCTGCAAAACACATGGTGCGGCCCCAGAACTATTTCACCCTCTTTTGCTCGTGAAATAATTTCTAAGGGTTTGGGTTATCTCAATTACCATGATCTCTACCAATCCTCTAGGCGAGGGCCTCGTGAAAAAGATTGTCCGACCGAAACTGAAGTCCGGCACGGCATTCTCACAGCGATCAAAGCTGAGCTCCAGCCAGACGAGTGGCTTGCTACCAATCAAACTGACTGGGAACGAATCGTCAACGCCCTACCGGTCAATCGTCTCCGCGCGTTCAAGTCTTCTCCAATTGATCCATCTCAGATTGCTCCGGCTGTACGCGCAGCCGATAAGTCGGAGCGGAAACAATTCTCAGCAGATCGTCAGCTGACCTCTCAACAACTTCAGCAAATAACTTCGGCCGTCGCATCCTCGTGTAGTCCCCGAGATCAGGCGCTGTTAGGCTGCCTGTTGTCTGGGCTGCGGCCAACAGATTTTTTGCCAGCAAAGGTGAAGCAGATCCTCATCACAACCGATGGAATTTTTATCGAAGCTGATAAGAAAAGGGGGGCGGGCTGGAGAGCTCGACATCTTATCCCAAATCCTGGCGCGATCAGCAGACATATTGAGCTCGCCAACCTGTCTCCTGAAGACTTTCTTTTCGCCTCAGATAGTATCCAGCACTCCCCTATGTCTGTATTCGAGCTTCGTAGTATCTGCGCGTCATGGGCACTTAAATCCGGCATTCTTCCCAGCTTGGTCGTGCCCTGGATTATCCGCCAATCTGGGAAAAAAGACTGGTTAGCCAGGGTATACATGGTGCCTACCAATCTTGGGCACAAAAATTATAATTTCACCCAAAGGTATTTTTATCCGAAGCCCGATGACGTGGATTAATGACACAAAGGAGACTCCGGATTTAAAACGAGCCCTGCATCAGCAGGGCTTCGCTTTTAGGCCGTTCGCAAGTACACCACACCGTCCAGTTGTGTAGCGCTCACTGCTTGTTCTGCCAGTCTTCTAGGCGCTCGCACATGTCAATCACGATCACTGCCTCAGCAGTGGTTGCGTCAGCGCCCTTTGACAGAACGTACTCATCGAGCTGGTCATACCCGGCCACGCGCCCTTGGCAAACCAGGTCGTCATAACAAGCGACAACGTCCTCCAGGCCCGTATCTGAACGTGTCATCAGCACTTTCATTTCAGGATCGAAGGCTTGCAGCAACTGAACCAACTCACCGACCTTCATGTGCTCACCCCGCTCGGCAACTATCACCTGACGCAACTGCTCGCCCCCTACCCTACAAGCTCAGGATAGAAGACCAAGCGACGATTCAGCCGGCCTCTTCGAGCCCGTAGCGTCGATGGTTATGACCAAGTAGCTTGCGACACCGTGCAGACACTCAACCTCAGCTGATGACTGAGCCGTCGATGGCCATGATTGATCTGAACGCTACGCTATGAGCCTCAAAACCAAGCTTCGGCCAATCAGACCTGTAATCTAGGCAATCATGATGATGTCCATGCACGACCATTTTTGCGCCCATTGCCTGGGCGAGCTCATCGATCTCTGAATAACCGTGCGGGTGGCAGCTAGGAGCCTCATGAGTGACTAGGATGTCCGCCTTCTCCATCGCGAGCGAGAAGTAGTCGTCTGGGTAGATTGCAGAACGCGCGTGCTGCTTCTTCGTCGCTACGATGTCTTGGTGCTGAGGTCTGAACGCCCGGCGCTCGAGCAAGTCCCCATAGTTTTGGATGCCAGTATCAGAGCTACCGGGTAGCCAGACTTGCGACTCCAAGGTGCCACCCAGCCCCGCTATACGATGGCCCGCGATCTCCACTAGACCAGCGCTACCTTAGGGCATTACCCCCGCCCAAACGACCGTTCTTCGGAAAGATGGCACATGGCCAGACATTTCACTTAACATCTCGGGCTGCGTAGGGAGACGCTGCATTGTTCAATTGGCCGCGCTGACCCACGCAAATTTTTAGGTGATGGTGCTGGAGATTGTCCAATGGCTTTCGATGCTTCACCCTCCTGGAGTGGTTTCAACTACCAGGGTAAGGTCGCTTTACATCATGCATTGACGTTAATAAATGCTCAGCCGGTTGAGTTCGATTTCTCGACAACCAATCTAATGCTTGAGGCCAATGAAGATTTTGAAATCATCGTCAGTGGCTCGCCGACTTCATTCCACCAAGTAAAAGCCTATAACTCAAGCACGTTTGAAGAGTACTCTGACGCACTATTCGGACTGACCATCGAGTTATACAAACGACCGAATGTTAAGGGTTACCTCCATACGTGGAAAAAGGTCAATGACAGGCCTGACTGCAAAGGTCTCCTGGAATCAATTAAGAACGATTTCGCTATCGTACTCAAAGAATATCAAGATGCGGAAGCCAAAGCCGGCAACACCATCTTGGAAAAGGCGGCGAGCGACGAAAGCAAACTTAAGAAGAAGGCTGCAATTTTAAAAGCAGCACTCCCTGGCAAAACCGCCGACGAACTGGCCACCATCGTAAACGAAATTATCAGCGTCAAAAATGACGCACTGAATCGAATAGCTTGCTACGTTTACCACGACAACAAAGCGTTCTGTGACCTCAAGGACATAAACACAAAAATAAAGGAACAGCTTTCTGTTGCGCTCGCCGCTCGCAAGATACCGATAACGGACGAGCAACTCGACAAAGCGTTCGACTATTTCCTTGGCATCATCGACGAATACATCATCGAGCGACATAAAAATAAGACAGCAGCAACAGCAAAGCCGATCACGTTTTTGGAAATCATTAGCGCCTTGAGCTTTGACCATGAGGATGTAGGGAAGCATTATTTGGCTTGCCGATTCAAAGATCGGTTTTCACGCTTGATGGATGAGTACCTCGGGGACGAGGATGACTACCCACAGCTAGAATCCTCGGAACCGTGCAATCTCAAAGCAGTGCAAAAACTGTTGCTGTCTCTTCCACCTCTTGAGTTATGGGAGCACTATAGGCATTTTTCGCCTCAGATAGACCTAGCCAGCGACAACAACACTGACAATGCATTCAGTAGCAACGATGATGGGATTCGTTTTTTCCTACTGAAGATATTCCATGAAATTAACTTTTCTCGGCTGTCTCAGGATGCAAACCTTTATAGATTTTCATATAAAAGCTCTGCAATCCCACGTCAGAACTACCTTCCAACCACCATTACAAATAGTGCAAAGCTCAGCCAAACGGTCAGACAACTAAACGCCAATCCATGCCTCAGCGAATTACTGTATGAGGTTCAGAACCTCATCTATTCTGGCAACGTAGTCCATCCATTCTCACCGGACAAGGGAAAAATTACTGACGCTCCTCCTTCAACAGCCGCAGATCCTCGCTCCAAGCAGATTGAAATTTTGCCGACGATCATCCTCCTCCCCTAGAGAATGCACAGGACGCGCTTGCTAAATGATCACAATCCTTAACAACATTATGACAAGCAATGGCTTCGTCCTAGTGGATATTGATTTTACCAATGAGGAATTCCCTCTTTCCCTCTTCAAGTCACAAAATCAACGCAGAGAAGAGTACTTCCTCACTCTCGAAATAAGCTCACCTAGCAGCGAAACCCTTAAATCCTTTCTTGATGACAAAGCTCAAGCGATTTTCGAGGAGATCCAGAAATCTGATAAAGTAGAGCGCTATTTCGAAAAAAACTGCACCATGCTGATTTGCCTTGAGTCTAAAAATCTTGATCACGGCATGGTGCTCGCCATTGAGGAAGACCCATACAATTTCAAAAAAAATGTCATCACATACACGCCAGCAGAGCTGGCAGCTATCAACAGACATCTTACGGGCAACACCATTTCCGCCATTCACAATAACGTAATTAATGAAATTTTAAATTCAAATAACGGTAAGGACTTCCTAGACTTCAAGCACCAAATCCGCACCAGAAACCCACTATACGACCTCACCATAAGAATAGTTCTGAAGCTTCCTTTCTTAACATACAGCCCTCAGGAACAGAAGCTAGAAAACCTCTCCCTACAAATCAATGACGCCATACCAAATCAACTTACCGAAATCTTTCATAAGATCCTTTCAGTTGAATGGTCGGATGAAAACATCCTGGCGCATGTTGAGTCTATCTGGTGGGATAAAGCATGATTACGCTGAGCAAGCTCACGCTTAGAAACTTCAAAGTATATGGCGGGGAGCCATACACCATAAGCTTTGAGGACAGTCGTCTCGTACTGTTGGACGGCCCGAACGGCTACGGAAAAACCTCGGTGTTCGACGCCATTGAGCTCGCGCTTACCGGCGACATCCGGAGGCTAATCGTCCTGGAAAGTCGTCAAAACCCGGCGGACATTGTAGTAGCCCACAACGGCGGAAAAGATGTAGAGATAATTATTGAATTCAAAGATAAAGACTCCAACAAGCGAGTCTTTCAACGCAAACTAAAGCACACGATAGTAAATGCGGCAAGGCGTATCGGAAACTTCTCCGACCTATGGGAGCTCCACGAGCTTTTAGAGGGTCAAGCCGTGCCTGTAACCGAAGACACGCTCAACCAGTTCTTTAACAGCAAAGAATTTTCCCGGGATTTTTTGCTCTTCCATTACATTGAACAGGAAGATACCTCCCGCTTCCTCAAATCTAACAATGAACAGCGCCGCGCTGAAGAGTTATCTAAACTTTTTGGCGACACAGTAGAGGCCGATCAAAATCTTCAAAAACTCACAGATGTTAAAAGAAGACTGTTTGCGAGCAAAAGAAACATCAGTGCAAAAATCGAAGACATCAAAAACTTTCACAATCTTGAAGATATCAACACCTTATCGACCAGTGAGATTGAGCAACATACCTATACTCTGCCTTGGCTTTCCGATGCCGAGTCTCCGTTCTGGGATCAACCTACTATTTCCCATCTGAACGAAGATCGGTTGAACAAGGCGCTAAATGAGCTGGCGAAAATCCGTGCGCTCAACACTCATCAAAATTTCTTTTTAAGATCCAGGCATTACAATCTAGCAATAGACCAAAGGGACATAATCGAACTCCATATTGGCTATGCGAACACAATCGCAAACCATGAGCAATTAGAAACCAACCATCGAAAGTACCAGGTAGTCAGTAGATCCAAGGATATACTGGCTGAAGGCGACCTAAAACTTATCGATCGCAACCTCGACACCACCCAGCTTTATAGCATTCTCGGGCTTGGCGAACCAACGATTTTCACCAAAAACATAGCCGACATATTGGAACTCATCGAAAAATCGCAAGGCTTGAGTTCCATCTACTCAGAGCTACTCAAGCATCACAATGCTATGCATCAACGAATTGACATGATGCCTACCGAGAGTGCGTGCGGGCTATGCGGGCATGACCATAAAACCCATGAAGCCCTGACGAAGGCAATCGCGGATCATGGTCACCTATTGCGTGCCGAATTGGGTGACCAAGACCGTGCACTATTGGCTGCGCGAGAAGCATTCGAGACCAATCATCTGACTCCACTGATCAAGGCATGTAATAGCTTCCTTGACGAACAGGAATCACCTTCACAAACAGATTTGTCTATACTCGCAAAAGCAGTCGCTGCGAAGACGCGCCTAGAGCGTTTGCGAACATGGTTAGGAAACGAAGGCATACTCGACCAAGATCTATTAGCTACCACCTTTCCAGTAAAAGGTGGTGAAGCCTTCATTTCGGAGAACGCTGACATTCTCTGCGAGCGCATACGTGCGCGAATCGGAACACCACCAGAAGGCTATTATGAGTCGTTCGGAGAAGATGTCTACGAAAGGATCTATTCTGACTACTTCAAAAACGAATCAGACAAACTTCGTAAGTTTGAAGCATCAACACTGGATCAGAAAGAACGCTTCATCCGGTCTCAATATTTTAGTTCGCTGACTGAAGTCATTTCTGAATTCAACAAACTTCAGAAACAGAATTCTTTTCTGGAAAAAGCTCTTAGCGACACGGGAGACCTCATCACCATCGTCAATACTCAAATCGGGATGTATCGAAAGAAACTCATTACCGATATCGAAATTCCTTTTTATATCTATTCCGGCAAAATCCTGCAAAGCCATCAGGCAGGCCTAGGCCAAGGGGTCTTCATCAAAGATCCACTGGGCGAAGAAGTTCTGAGAAATGTGCGCTTGGTATCTGACTGGAAGACAGATCATGACATCATGAATACCATGAGCTCCGGGCAGATTTCAGCAGTTGTAATATCATTAACGCTGGCCTTGAACAGGGTGTACTCCAAGAAGTTTTCTACGATTCTTATTGATGACCCTGTTCAGACCATGGACGACATCAACATGTCGTCGTTAGTGGAGTTGCTACGCAACGACTTCAGCGACAAACAAGTTATCTTGTCCACCCATGAAGATAAAGTTGCGCGGTATTTCACCTACAAGTACATCAAGCATAGCGGAAAGGTAAAAATCATTAACCTGATGCAGCGGAAGGAATATGTACCTGCGAATAGCTATGTGTATCGAGGCGTAGTGGCATCTGACGCTCCAGCTGCTGGGTAATCAACAGCTTTGAGAGAGCGTATGGTGGGCCAGTGGTTGACCATACCCTGCAAGTCGACCTTCGAGTACGTTGGTGAAGGAGCCCGGTGTACGCTTCTAAGGATCGGTGAAGAATAGCTCTCCCATCGCTTCCACAAAAAAGACCGCTTAGCGCTTAGCGCCAAGCGGTCGAAGACACTTTTGGCAGGCCTAGTGACCTCTCTTTCAAATCACGATCATGAAATCATCAACGAACCCTGTGTGCTCTCCTGGATAACCACGCGGGTTCGAAATGACCCGGCAGCCCAGGACAACAGTTTCGAAAGCGAGATGGGTATGCCCAGAAATCCAGACATCTGCCTGGGCAACCAGGGCGTGCCATTGATTGAAGTAAGCAGCCCCGAGGTGACCTTCATACCCATCACCAGCTACCTGCTTAACGGGACAGTGGTGGGTGACCGTGGCGGTGCATGCATATCAGACTATCAACACGCTTCTCTGTGTAGCCTTGGAGCCTCGCCTACCCCCATCACCAGCCCAGTCGCACACGACGTACCGGCTATTTAGCGTCTGCACAACCACGTAACCCTGCATCTCTCTGGTGCCCATGATGAATGAGGTGCAGATAGGATCTGCCGTCATCGAATCGCTTCTCCCGATCTCCAAACACCAACCCTTCAGATAGATCTCCCCCACCCGTAGGAGGCCGATGAAAGATAAGCAGTGATCGCCAATTCAAATTCAGTCTGCATGGCCTTCGACACACTGCTTGGCATAGCGGCAGGAACGCTCTCAACTGCTCGATGACTGGAGAGCGGTTTACGAAGCTTTCTCATCTGAGAACCTAGTTTATGGTTGATTTCGAAACGACGTAGAGCCGTGTGATTTCCTGACTCCTTCTGCCAGTGCACCGGCCAGGACTACGCCGCAATCGGATAACCCCATTGCAGCCTGTCGCTTGTTGAGCGCCTTCACCACAGGAAGATTTGTACTCCAGCCTCTTGCTTTCACTGCAACAACCAACCTCCCCGACCCTGCGTGCTTTCCGGAGCACCTTTCGCACAGGGTAATATCGATGGCTGATCACAGAGAGATACAGGCAGCGTATGACTGAACATAACCAGCACGACGTACCATCAGGCGCGTTGACTGCGCGGGACGTCTGCCAGGTGTTGCGAGAGGCGGTGCTCGGGCGCCGGACAATGACCAAAATTGGCAGCCAGTCCTGGGAGCAGGTGTACGCCTGCCATTTCGAGATCGATGTTGAGGGATGGCGGATCACGATCTACAACGACTGTGATGAGCTGGACTATTGCGAGCGGTGTGTTAGCCCGGATGGGCAGCGCTGGGATTTCGATCCTGGTGACCGGACAGATCCGGTTGCTCTGCTATCGACTTGGGAGCATCAGACACTGGAGCTCATGTTGAAAGCCTTGTAGAGCGTTGATGGCGTGCCCTAACAGGCCCGGCTGTCGTGAACCGAGCCATCGCCTTGCGACGTCTCGGCCCTTCGGGCTTCCATCCGTTACGCTGGCGCGCTCCGCCCGCAATCACACACTTAATTTCCCCCTGCAAAATGACTCGCCCCCAGAACGACCCCCTCTTCCAAGCGGCGCTCCAAGGCCTAGTCGCGGAGGTAGCAGCTAATGGCTGGTCTCGGATGGGCCGCCAAGCACGCGCGACTGATAGTCAGTAACTGCCTGAAAACTATGCTCAGCCAGCAGCCGCAAGCGCTCGAGCTCCGCCCCACTGACACCGTCGGCTTGCGCCTGGTGATAGCGTTTCATAGCCTCCACGGCATCCGTGTACATCGGATGGTCAGGAAGCAAAACGCTGTTGAGATCCTTCACCATGTTGGTAACTCCAAAGGTCTTAACCACCAGCTTAATCTTAGCCTCGAATACGTCAGCGTCTGCGGTATCGGTTTCGAACTCTGTCGCGCAGGTGAGAACTCATTGAGGACAGCCCCGAAAGCAGCCTCCCTGCGGATGAGCGGTCTGGCGATGGCACACATCAATCTAATGTACCGACTCACCCAAGGTACCGGCTTTGTGCAGTTGATAGTCGACCACGGTCTGGAACAAGTGATCTGCCTCGATGCGAAGGCGCTCAAGCTCAGCATCGGATCGACCCTGGGCCACCGCTTCGTTGTACGCTCTCATTGCCTCAAGCGCTTGCTTCAGTAGCGGCTCTCCTGCTTCCGCCATGCCCAGCAGTGTTCTTTTCATTCCCGGGCCTTTGGCTTGTTGGTCAGTCGAGCCTATTACGGTACACCCCGCTCCTCCAAAGGTCATCGCAGGCTCAGATCGGGAACGCAATGATGCTCATGGCCAAATCTAGCGTTCGTGACCCTTAGCCCCTTCGGGGATAGGCGATGCTAGCCGATCCCGTGTACCCTGCTCGATAGTCAGAGAGCACGACGCAACTCATTCAGGTAACGGTGAAATGGAAAAGACTGGGGTAGACGAAATCGATCGCGGCGAGGCCTTCTCAGGTGCACCTCGACATGACCTGCCTCTGTGTCCGAATCGGATGATCATCGCAGCCGAAACTGTCCGAGGCCCAGGTTTTGCCCTCGAGTTGCTGCGCGAGCACCTGCGCCTCCGTGCCTCAGCTAAGCTGGTCTTCTCTGAGTACGCCGACTGCTATTTTCTGCAGCTAGATGACATCGATCGCTATCAAAACCCAAGAGTTGGAATGCTCGACGCTATGTCGACAATGCCTTTCCGCTCGAGCGAGATTTTCAGGCAAGAGATTTCGACCTGGACACCTGCGGATATCGCTCGAGTCGTGGACACTGACGGTCTGAAAGCTTTGGGCGAACTCGGGCTGGCTTCTCCAGCAGCATAAATTCCGCTCTCACGAGTGGAGTAGCCTTTGGGCGTGACTAGGCTTCCCAACCTGCTGCCCTCAGGATCGATTTAACCCGCATCTTTAAGGGAGTGGTACCAGGTCGTATAAGGGGTGTTGACTGCCTTGTGACAGCTATAGTCCAGACTGGTTGCTCCAACATAACTAGTCCCTCTCCCAATAACTACCTTTGCAGCAGCTACTCACAATCGAGCAGCTGGAAGCTGCTCTGCATCATCCGACTCCTTCGCTAAAGTGGGACAGATCACGCCAGTGCATCTTCGTCCGTAGAAGAGGATCTCTGCGCTCGTGAAGACTCGTCAAAAGGGTCTTCCTCTTGCTCTGGCTCGTCATGTTGGTAATCCAAGCCATAGAAACTGTCGAAATTTGCCTTCAATCGTCCTTGAAGCTGCAGCGTCTTTCCGCTGGGATCTGAAGTAGGACATGTCATTTTGCAGGCGAACGGGAAGGAGTCGTCGATCGTAGTTCCCTCCCCCTTTCTGACATCGGAACCCGATCCGTATTGCAATTCCACATAGAGCGTGCCACTCACCTTAACGTAAACAGTCTTGCAATCAATCGCCGTGACCTCAGCATCATCGATATAAATATCGTCTACATACTGATGAGTTGACAACTCATCCATGCCGGGCACTGCATTCATGATGATTTCTTGAAACGCTGCCCTGCCAATCGCTTCGTTCAGCTCGTTGGCAATCTCATCTCGGCATCGCTTGATGGTCTCGAAAAATTCGGCGAAAGTCTCGGTCGTTTCAGCGACAAGGTGATCAATATCCGAAGGTGACAGATTGAAAACATTTTCCTCAATGTGTGTGTATTTGCTCAGCGCATCAATCGTTTCCTTCAGTCGCTTGTTCATCGACTTAAGGTCGATTTTTAGCTTCTTCCGAACGAAATCTTCTGCCAAGCCTCCGTGAACAGCGAAGGATGCTCGCTCAGACCGGGCGAGTTTGCCTACCTCACCAGTCACATTCTTGTACCAAGTGCATTTGACTACCTGATCATCGGGAGCCAAACGTTTGAGAAAGTGCCGGCTGAGCTCTCGCATGGCGTAGGCGAAATTGTTGAAGCGAAGCCTATTCTCTGTATCTTGCAGATTTCGCACTGCGGCTTCATACAGCCTCGACTCGAAGTAGCTATCCTTCACCAACTGAGCGATTCGATTGTCCATTTTTTCCCTTGGAACGCCTAGTTCGGCGATTTGCATTGTTCTTTAGTAATGTCAATTTCGGATGCTAGGGAGTTTAGCTTCCTTACATCCACAAGAGATACCTGGTGAGCGGATTGACTCATCCAGTTGACCGGACACATGAAATTGACAGTCAATGACGGTCTGATACAGGTGCTCCGCTTGCAACGGATGGCGGTCGATCTCTTTGCCTGGCCACTCCTTAGCTTCAGTGTGGTGAGAGACGCGTATCACTCACAGCACCTCTGTAACAGCAGCCCAGGCTTTACTCTGTACACGCATCTGGTCAGTGATTAGCTTTGCGCAGTCATTCGCTCTGCTTGCTGTATAGCCGGCTTAGGCAACTCCATACGAAGGCTTTCGCGGTACTGCTCTGCCGGCGCTTCATGAATGACCTCGACGACGGCATCGTAATTTTCCCGGATGATTCTCTCGATCTCAGCAATGTCAGCCCGGAAAAACTCCTTGCGCCCGTTGACCTTGTTGAGCCGGCCTGATGCGAAGTGATCGTGCAGCTTGGCTTCCAAAGCAGGCGCATTGTTCGAGAAAACCAAGGCGTGCACGTCGAACCAGAACGGCACCGACGCATCACCCAGCTCGTCCACTCGATCCATGGGTTCCAGGCGGCGTGTCATACCGATTTTGTAGATGCCCTCTCCGAATGCCCCCAGGTTCGAGATCACATACACATACCCGGCTTTGGCGTTCTGCTCGCGATAGTCAATGAGCTTTTCTTCGCTCTCCAGCTCGGCTCGGCCAGCCTCAACTTCGGCCAGCTTCACCAGCAGCGCTGAACGCTCTTCGTCAGATTGCACCTGCTCAAGGCGAGTCTGAAGATCACGCATAGCAGTCGTGAAGTGCTTCCGCTCCTTGGCGATTTTCTCCCGTGCAGCGCGGATCTCTTGCTCGAGCTTTTGCTGCTCCCGCAGCTCTTCCCGGGCGCGTTTTGCCTCTTCCTTTTCCTCTTGCTTCTTGATCTGGAATTCATGAGCAAGGTGAAGCTCATCGAGCTTGAGATCGAGGTAGACACCCGATATTTCCACGCTCATGACTTTGCCAAGCCGATTGCAGGCTTCAAACGATTTGAGGATTCGCTTCTCGCCGAGCTCGACGTTGTCAAATTTCACGTTCGCCACGCAGGCATCAGCTTCGTTGTTGAACGAGCGAATCAACAGCTTGATCATGTCGTTGACCAGTTTACGGCCTTGGGCCTGGCTGTTGTTCACAGTCCAGTTCATGTTGCCGGTGGCCGCCTGCCCATTCTTGATCAGGACTTTCTGACGATCACGGACGTTATCCAGTCGAGCCTTGTATTCCTGGTTGCTGGTTAGCTTGAACTTAGGCTCATAGAGGGCGAAGCTTTCTAGGAGCAACGTCTCTTCCCAGACGAGTATCAGTCCCTGCAGATCAGTCGAGCGCTGTGCGAGAGCAGCCAACTCCCTCTGCGCACGTTGGGTCTCCTCGCGTATACCCGAGAGCCTGGCTTGCTCTTGCTCAATCAGCTGCTGGATATTCACTACGTCCATGGCGCCGATTTTCGTAACGAGCTCTTGCAGTTGCGAATGCTGCAGCTGAAGCTCAGCAAGCTGTGCTTCAAGAGCTTTAGCACGCTGTCGATGGGCTGGGCCTTTCAGATAGTCGCTAAACGACATGGGTTCCTTCCTCGTTTGAGTCGAATGCTTAGAGCGAAGAAGCACGAGGTAGGTATCCGATCGCCCTACAATGATCTGCCGTGCGGAGCATTTCCGGCGTTAGCTCAATGCACCTCCTCCCTGCTGCGAATGAGCGTAACCGGAGTGAAATCATAAAGCCATCACGGAGAGCAGCAAGGGTAAAGGGAATTACGATCGTGCCGTGGAGCTCATATCAAGCTGCTGCCTTGCGTTACTCAACTCCGCCTCAGCTTGCCGTAGCTCTTCCTTGATGCCCGTCCACATCAAGACCAATGTGGCAATTTTCTCGCGGGAGGCCGTCAACTCCTCCCCCATTACGACAAGCTCGCTCTGGAGGAGGAGACACTGCTGCTCCAACAGCTCCTCGCGCGAAAAGAAAGCGAAGCGGTCGTCGACGATCTCATCCGAGTTGTTCATAACGCTGTTCACTGCCAAGAGTACAAATGTTCTCCTACGGAGCTTAGCGAGATATACTGTATGCATCAACAGTATCTCGACGAAGTGGCTCGCCCCCATCAATAACCTAGCCAGCTAGTCGCGAAGCTTAGGGGGAACGGCGGGTGCAGCGTCAAGATCACTGAGGAAAGGCATATTCGAAGGAGCCGCACATGTCATTGAAGTCATCATTCGCCATCGTCCTTCGAGCGCTTCGCTGCAAGCGCAAACTCTCGCAGCGCGACTTTGGTGATACCAGTCGGACGTTCCTGTCCAAATTGGAAGGCGCTCGATCAAGTCTGACGCTGGACAAGCTCGAACAAGTGAGCCAACGGCTTGAGCTGAGCCCCTTGACTCTGCTGACTCTTACCCTAAGCCAAGAGTGCGGCAGACCGGCGGCAGACCTCATCCACGACCTTCGCTCAGAAATTGAAGGCCTGGAATGCGACGGGGGTGTGCCGGGCTTGGAAAACGCCATCCATTGCATCACTGCTCGCAAGCTTCACGAACCCCAGGCCTCGGAGGCTCAGCAAACACAGCTCTACTTTCCAGTGACTTGACTGCTGAGAACATTCGGGCGATCCGCCCGCTGGAAATGGCATCAGATCAATCCAGCGCAGGCTTCGATCCTGATGAGAATGTTGGCCACGGTTCATCATTGCTCCAGGTCTCTTCCAGGATCGTTTTGAACACGCCACTGAGACTAGGGTGCATACCCGATGCCTGTAAGTCTTTCACCAGGGCCAGCAGATCATCAGCCTCTTGAGGTGTCAGGATCAAATCACAGTAGCGCAGCCCTTCCGTAGCTTTTGTGAGCTGAGCTTTGTAGTCGTCCTGCATGGAAAAGCCTCAATGTGGGCGGGCGTCTACCAGTTTGCCTGCGCTGTGGTAGCGAGCCCAAGCCAATTTTCGACATAGACAAGCAGCCTGGCGCCGGTCGTAAAGCCCATCTCTGTCCCGCCATAGCCTGTATATCGAATTCCACCGATCTCAGCTCAAAAAAATGGGGGCGGCTCTGAATTTGAGCACAAATGCAGAGCTAGCCGGCCATAAGGCCGGAGGAAGCGACGTTTTTCAAAAGCGCCAAACCACAGCGGAGCAATCAAAACGTCAGGACAAGTTTCCTGATCAAAAAGAAGTCAGAAATTGTAGGTAGTAACTGACGTGTAAAGGCTGAAGCGCAGGAGCAGCGCTGGAGACGGTTAGAGAGCCCTGTCGCGCTGCTTTTTGTTGTTTACAAAATATATACTCCGTCCCGCAAAAAAAATTTCAAGGGGGGCGTCGAAATATTTTTTCTAGTCGCTTTTCCTAACCCCCTGACACCTTCACAGAAAGCCCGTTTTTCTGACGAAGCTACTCAAGCCGCACACGCCCAAGCATCGGTCATATCCCGCTTGGGCGGGCTCATTGTCAGCTGGGCTGCGCATCAAGTGGCGTAAAGGAGCGACTCGTGCTCAGCAGATGAGACCTCATTCACGAGACGTAAAAAAACCCCGCGAGCGGAGGTTTTGTGCATGCTATCACGACTTACTTAGAGACCCAGCTCTCAACCTCGTCAGAGCCATACTCCTTCTTCCACTCCTTCAATCGCGAGTGGTTGCCGCCTTTAGTTTCAATGACCTCACCGGAGTGAGGATTTTTGTATTGCTTAACCTGGCGGGCCCGGCGCGGCGCTTTCTCTACGGCAGCAGGCGCTGCACGGCGGCCGGCCTGCGGATCCAGCAGGTTGATGACATCGCGCAGGCTGTAGCCGTACTTGGCCAGCAGATCCCGCAGTTTGGTCTCAAAATCAATCTCTTTCTGTAGCTCGACGGAGCCTTTCATGGCTTCCAACTCAGCCAGTTGCGCGGCCAACTTTTGTTCAAGCTGACGGAACTCTGCCAGACGGGACATAGTGTTTGTTTCCTCGAATACCGGATGAAATTAGTGGGTCACTGTAAACCATTTTCAGCTCGCCCTACTTAAATTTTGTAGCATGCATCACCATTCTTGTTCAATTTCTATGCAGTGGCGTTCAAACACACCTGAGTCAGCTATGCGAATAGCTGAGCCTGCCGGCACCATGAGAGAGCTGCTTCGCTCTCGGTGAGCATGGATACCGCAGCAGGCAAGCTTTCTGGATCATTGCTGACGTCACGACGAACCAAGGGCTTGATAGGATCAGCCCCACCACCACCCCCTACAACTTCAATAGCCGTCAGCTCTGTTAAAGCTCTGACCTCCTCTTCGGCCACAGAGGCTTCGAGCCCACCAAAACCCGCAGTCAACGCTGCTCCAGTAAAAACCCAAACCCTGCCCTGCTGAGCCGAAAAACTCATGAATTTGCCTTAAATAAGAATGTTATATCATAACGTTTCGCTCACAATACAGGATCGAGCCAGCTAATGCCATCGCTGGGCTCGAGCTCATCTAGGTGGTGACATGAGCTAACTGATTGACGTGAGCAGGATTACCTCCAGCGTCGTCCTCTTCTTCCCTCGGCTCCAAATGATTTCAGCGGGTGCCATTCGATTTTGTCATCAGTACACCGTCAAAAATGTCGATTCAAATGCATGGAATGCAAGTTTTAGACTGGCTATCAAGCAGTGGCAAATTACCAGTCATAAGGAAATCCTAGCGTGAAACACAAAAACACAAGCTGTGTCTGTCACCGGATGACTCCCGAATGATGGTGCGCCAACCTCTGTTTGCTTTGAGAGGTAAAAAATCATCACCCAGACCGACTCACCTGGTCGAATACAGCTATCAAAAAATTGGCGCATGATAGTCGTAGGGCGACACGATTCAAGATTAACATCCGAGGACGGTTTCAAAAAATTAGTGAATTTGTTTGTTCCTACAGACAAGGCAAAGCGTGAACAGAATCCAAATTGCCAAGAATTGAACAAGCACACCCTAAAAATTAGCAAGTGCATAAGGACATGCCTGTAGAAAAAAGGGATTAGCTTAAGTAGCCGACTGACTTACGTTCATTTTCGAACAGACTGCCAATACATTGATGTTTCCGCTGACGAGGCTGATCAGCTCGAAAAAATTATTGGTTATAAACATAAAAAGAGGTCGCAGTCGTATGAGCCAAGCCGAAGAAATCCTATCGGTGAAAAATATCTTCAAGGTTTTTGGGCCTAAGCCAGACGTCGCCATGGAGATGCTAAACAAAGGTGCTGATAAGAATGAAATATTCAGCAAAACCGGCCATGTGGTCGGCGTCTTCGATGCAACCTTCTCCGTAAAACGTGGCGAAATTTTTGTGATTATGGGGCTTTCAGGCTCTGGAAAGTCGACCATGGTTCGGCTCTTCAATCGCCTGATCGAACCCACTTCGGGTAGCATTCATTTGAATGGACGCGAAATCACAGGTCTATCGGATAAAGACTTGCTGGACGTTCGCCGAAAAGAAATGGGCATGGTTTTTCAGTCTTTCGCTCTTATGCCGCACATGAGCGTGTTGGAAAATACTGCCTTCGGCCTAGAAATCGCCGGCGTCGCCGAACAAGAGCGCAATAGCCGAGCCTGTGAAGCACTCAGCCAGGTTGGCCTAGCCGGTCACGAACACAGCTACCCCCACCAACTATCCGGCGGGATGCAGCAGCGGGTCGGACTGGCCCGGGCGCTCGCCAATGACCCAACCATCCTGCTGATGGATGAAGCGTTCTCTGCCCTCGACCCACTGATCCGCAGCGAAATGCAGGGTGAACTGATCCGCCTACAGGCCGAACAGCAACGCACGATCATCTTCATTTCTCACGATATCGAAGAAGCGATTCGGATCGGCCATCGAATTGCGATCATGGAGGGCGGCCGTGTAGTGCAGATCGGCACCCCTCAAGAATTGATAAACAACCCCGTGAACGACTACGTGCGAACCTTCTTCAAAGGCTTCGACAGCTCACGCGTCCTCAAAGCTGGCGATGTCGCTTCCCTGAAGCCTGAAATCGTCTTCAAGCTCAACGGCAAAGCCCCGTCACCCAATGCGTGCACGCCCTACAGCTATCTGATTGATGAGGAGGGATTGCTGCTCGATGTCGTAGAGACCGAAGTATTCGACCCTCAATTTATGAGTGCTCCCTCCGAGCATTATCACGTTAGGGAAAAACAACCGGTTTACATCGACACGCCCCTCCATGACGTGCTGAACATCGCTGCCAATCTGCCTTACCCGGTTCCTGTTTTGGATAGAGCTGGTGCCCTGAAAGGCACCATCTCCAAAAGCCAACTGCTGCAGACCCTGAGCCGCGTTTAAGCACTTTCAAGAGGTAGTACAAATGTCCGAGTTCAGCCTTTTAGATCCCTTTCAATCCGCTACAGTCCCATTGGGTGACTGGGTAGAAAGCACTCTCAATTACATGGTGCACAACTTCCGTGATGTATTTCGTGCCATTCGCTGGCCCATCGACCAAGTGCTCAACGGTATCGAATACACGCTTAAGAGTATTCCCCCAAGCATCGGCATCATTCTCTCCACCCTCCTCGGCTGGCAGGTCGCGGGGAAGCGCATGGCTTTGATGAGCTTCATTACGCTAACGCTCCTAGGTTTGATTGGGGTATGGGCGGAATCCATGACCACCTTGGCGCTGGTGCTTACCTCCGTGTTCTTCTGCGCGGTGATAGGCATCCCTTTGGGTATCCTCAGTGCGCGCAACGACGCTATCGAGCGTGTCGTGCGCCCGGTGCTGGACGCGATGCAAACCCTACCTGCATTCGTTTATCTAGTGCCGGTGGTGATGCTGTTCGGTATTGGGAACGTGCCTGGCGTGCTGGTCACCATCGTCTTTGCTCTACCGCCGCTAGTGCGCCTGACCAACCTGGGCATCCGCCAGGTACCGGAAGACAAAATCGAAGCAGCCCGTGCTTTTGGCTGTACTCCTCGTCAGATGCTGACACGTGTGCAACTCCCCCTTGCCACCTCGACGATCATGGCGGGCCTAAACCAAACCCTTATGCTGTCCCTGTCCATGGTGGTCATCGCATCGATGATCTCGGTGGGCGGATTGGGCCAAATGGTGCTTCGAGGGATAGGTCGCTTGGACATGGGATTAGCAACCGTTGGTGGTGTGGGCCTAGTGCTATTGGCGATCTTCCTAGACAGGCTGACTCAGGCAATGGGCCAACGTACTAACGACCCAAGCCGGAACTGGTATGAAACAGGCCCACTAGGTCTGCTTGTACGCATTTTCCGCAGAAACCCTAACGCTAATGCTCTCAAGAGCCATTGAAAGTCGACTCAAAAATCTACTGCGTTAATTAAAACAACCAAGAACGAGTGAAGACTATGAACAGACTTACCTTTCCCCGCAAATTGCTCAGCTGCGCAACAGGCTTGGCTCTGACTCTTATTTCAGCATACTCCGTCGCTTCGGCAGATAAGCCTGGCGAAGGCGTGAAGGTGACACCGATGTTCTCGACGGTTGCCGAAGAGCGCTTTCGCGGCGAAATAGTTATAGCCGGCCTTAAGGAACTCGGTTATCAGATTCAAGAACCAAAGGAAGCTGAATACGCAACAATGACACTTGCGGTAGCTTACGGCGATGCGGACTTCACTGTCCAGATGAATGAGATCTTGCACGCGAGCTTTTATCAAAAAGCTGGTGGCGACGACACTATGGTAAAAGCAGGAGCCTTTATGCCTGGAATCCTGCAAGGGTATCTGATTGACAAGAAAACTGCAGATCAATACCACATCAAATACATTACCGACCTGCAGAAACCAGAAATTGCCAAGCTCTTTGATAGCGACGGCGATGGCAAAGCTGATATGACCGGCTGTAATCCAGGCTGGGGCTGCGAGCTCGTAATTGCTCATCACATGAAAGCTTACAACTTGGAGAAAACCGTCAACGTTAACCAAGGCTCATACTTCGCACTTATGGCAGATACCATTACCAAGTTTAAAGAAGGCAAACCAATCCTCTACTACACTTGGATCCCACAATGGATCTCTAATGTGCTGGTAGAAGGGCGCGACGTGGTATGGCTCGAGGTACCAAAAACCGACTTGCCGGACGGTAATAATACTGCCAATACCACCTATGAAGGCAAGAATCTCGGCTTCGCTATCGACACGGCAAATGCAGTGCTCAACAAGAATTTCGCAGAGAAAAACCCAGCTGCTTTGAAGTTCTTCTCTCTCGCCCACATCACTGCCGCTGATGAGAGCGCACAAAACCTGAAAATGCAGCAGGGCGAAAACAAACCCGCAGATATCCGCCGCCACGCTCAAGAATGGATTACTGCCCACAAACAGCAGTTCGAAGAGTGGATTGCAGCTTCGCGAAGTGCTGCGACAGTTGCGGCCAAATAACATGATCAAGGTGCGAATCTGAGCTACCGAATTCGCACCCACCCACTGCAGCAATCACAAGTAAAACAGGAAGTTTTCAACCCGCATGTGTAAGACAGGAAAAGTCATGATATCTAAACACATCAATCCAGACCTTACACTTCGCGGACTTCCATCACTGCACGCCATAAGAGCCTTTGTAGCAGCAGCAAAGCATCAAAGCTTTACTCGCGCAGCAGAGTCGCTTTGCGTGACTCAAGCTGCGATTAGTCGCCAGATAAAAGAACTGGAAGATGAGTTCAAGACCAACTTATTTGTGAGAACAGGCAGATCGGTAACACTCACAAGCGCTGGCAGCATCCTCTTCCAAACCGCAGAGCAGTCACTTGACAATATCTCTCAGGCCACCGAGAAGATTCGAAGTGGCAAAAATCATAAAAGACCAGTGACCCTGACTTGCTCTTCCTTGCTCTCCAGGCTATTTATCGTACCCCGACTACCAACTTTCGCACACTACAACTCCGACATTGAGGTGCGGCTCAAAACTACAAGAAATGCTTTCACTCCCGAGCAAGGAACTCAACCTGATTTTTTTATTACCAATCGAATATCAGTCCCAGGATATATTTCGACACCACTGGTTACTGATAATCTTTACCCAGTCTGCTCACCTAATTATGCTGAAGAGCACGTGTATGATGGAAGCGTAAAAAGCATCACGAGCGGCGCGTTGCTAAGCCTACTGAATCATAGCTCCGAATTAACTGATGAGCATATGGAGTGGAGTACTTGGCTTGAATATCACAAACTGGGTAAAGACTTAAAACTCGAACAGACCACGAACATCATAACAGATGATTACAGCACGCTCATTGACTTCGCCATCAACCATCAAGGGGTAGCTTTAGGCTGGCATACCCAAGTCGCACCACTGATTGCCAACGGCAACCTCATAAATCCGTTCAAAGAGCTATCTACCATTCATGAGACAAAGCTTTACTTGGCAATGAAACTGGAAAAAATTAATGACAAAGCCTGCTTACGCTTCCACTTGTGGTTCGCGGAGCAATTTAATGCTATTGATAAAAGATCTTTGCCTCCTATGTCGTAGCTCTTGATGAACGGAGGGCGAGATTACCTTAGCGCCCTCGTTGCTGCCGTGCCTGGATGAACAGTTACGGCAATCACCTTTCGACCGCAACGGTTTGGTAGGTGCCAAGACAACGTGTTCACCCTTGCGCCTTGATGCCACCGCTCCAGACTGCTTCCAGCACCGCCTTGGAGTACACATGCCTGAAAGCGACAAGCAAAGCCACTCCAGACTGACTGCCAGGTCAGCCTTCAAAAAAATCTGCAAAATCAGGTAGTTACAAAAACAGATTGATCTCTTCCATTCCTATTTGCGACAAGGTAGAGCAATCGTTCTACCCAGATATTTACAGGGTAGAATGATCGCTCTACCATCATCACACCTACGCACCCCGGCCTGACGACGGAGCCTTCCAATGCAGGATTTGAAGCAACAAATAGCTAGTGATCTAGAACGTAGCTTCTCTGCTCAGGGCTTTGCCGAGCAGGGCGTTGAAGCACTTCGCGCTGAGGCTGACGTATCTCTCAGGACGCTGTACAAATATTTCCCCAGCCGCGAAGCGATGATTGTTGGTGCGCTAGAGCATCGCCACACCACTTACTTTGAGTGGTTAGCAGGTGGGCCAGCGGAGGGTATCGAGCATGTGCTGTACCCACTCAAGCGCCTAGGCGACTGGCTTTCCGAAGTCGCTAACACCGGATGCCTCTTCTTGAATGCTCTTGCTGAGTATCCAGAAAACGAAGCAATTACTCGGATTGTCCTTTCCCACAAAGCCGAATTGGCCGATGAGTTCCGAAAGCGATTGCAGCACGTAGCCCCTGAACAAGATACCCAGCAGGTGGCTGACACCCTTTTTCTCTTGCACGAGGGGATGACTCAAGCCGCTCGCCTGCAGGGACGTGAGAAAGCGATAACTGCAGCAATGAGCGCCGCTCGAGCCGCGTTGTTTGCCGAGAACATCCACTGATCTAAAGCGCCCGGAGATAAAAGCAAATGAAGATTCGCGAAATTCATATCTACGCGCACGACCTACCAGTTAAGAACCCACCACGCGTAATGTCGAGCGGTACGGTTTGGTCACTGGACACAACCCTCGTACGCATAGTCTCAGATGACGGTCTTGAGGGTTGGGGGGAGACGTGCCCAGTGGGCTCCACTTACGCGGAGTCTTTTGCAGGAGGGGCTCGCGCAGCTTTGATCGAAATGGCCCCTGGGTTGATCGGCACCGAACTCTGGCCAGTGTCGTTGCATCGAAAAATGGATTCGCTGCTCAATGGCCATCACTACGCAAAAGCCGCGATTGATATCGCTGCACATGACTTGATTGGCAAAAAGCTCGGTGTACGCGTGTCTGAGCTTCTGGGCGGGGCCCTGACCGAGAATGTCCCTACCTACTACTCCACAGGGGTAGGTGACCCCGACGAAATTGCGAAGATTGCCAAAGAGCGTGTGAAAGAAGGATACCCTCGAATACAGATCAAGTTGGGCGGACGATCAGTCGAAGCCGACATCGAAACGCTTCACAAGGTCTGGGAGGTAGTCCGAGGTTCCGGTGTTCGCCTGGCTGCAGATGGTAATCGCGGATGGAACACACGAGATGTGATCCGACTCAGCCGCGAATGCTCTGCCATCCCATTCATCCTTGAGCAACCTTGCAACACGATTGAAGAGCTTTCAGTCCTGCGCCAGGTAGTGAATCATCCCATCTACATGGATGAAAACGGGATCAACTTGAGTACCGTGATCACTGCAGCCGGCACAGGGCTCGTTGATGGTTTCGGGATGAAAGTAACCCGAATTGGCGGCCTGCACCAGATGCGGACTTTCCGCGATATCTGTTCGGCCCGTAACCTTCCCCACACAAGCGATGACGCTTGGGGAGGCGACATCATAGCAGCGGCATGTGTCCACTTGGGTTCCACCGTTAGGCCTGATCTTAACGAGGGGGCTTGGATTGCCTCACCTTACATTGAAGGGCATTACGATGAGGCTGCCGGGCTGAAGATTCAGAATGGCCACATCCCACTCCCCAAGGGCCCAGGGCTAGGCGTCATACCAGACAAAGAGCAATTCGGAAATCCGGTGGCCAGCTACTAGGCACTGCCGCTCCACGCCGCTGCGCCTCATAACCCCTGAGCCGCACCAGCGATTACATTTTGTTATCAAGCTGTCCCCCAAAAAATTGATTCCGGCTCAAGCCGTTACCACATAGACTTCTGTAAAGCGTTTCAGTCGCAGAGCACTGCATATGACTACCTCGTATCGTGGAGATACGCGGGTAAGCCGTATGCTGTGCAAAGCACTTGGAGAATGGTTTGCGGTAGAGAGCTGTGTTTGAGGAGTGCAAATAAAAAATGAAGAACTACACCGAAGCATTAGACCTGATTAAACAACGTAAGCCTCAACATGGCCTACCTGGCACCGCCTACAACGACCCGGTTCTCTACCAGCAAGATCTCGAGCACATTTGGTATAAAGAGTGGATCTTTGCCGGCCACACTTTCGAGCTGGAAAAACCCGGTGAGTATCTGACCCTCCAGATCGGGGAGTACCCTGTTGTCGTAGTGCGCGGCAAGGATGGAAATGTTCGCGCATTCCATAACGCCTGCCGCCACCGCGGCTCCAAAGTATGCACTGAAGCGAAAGGCAAGGTTGCAAAATTAGTTTGCCCTTACCACAAGTGGACTTTCGAACTAGACGGAAAACTCTTGTACGCCGGCAATATGGGTTCAGAGTTCAATCCAGCTGATCACAACCTGATGCCAGTTCACTGTGAAATTGTTCACAGCTACATTTATGTCTGCGTTGCTCAGACTGCACCGGACTTTGAAAAATTCAAAAGCGCGGTATCGCCCTTCATCGGCCCTCATTACCTTGAGGACTGTAAAGTTGCCTTCGAATCAAACCTTGTAGAAAAGGGCAACTGGAAATTGGTATTTGAAAACAACCGCGAGTGCTACCATTGCGATGGTACTCACCCGGAGCTGCTGTGCAGCTATACCGAATTGCTTTCGGTACAAGGGCTGGGCGGCGCTGAAGATCCAGTATTTGCAGAACACTGTGACACGTGTGAAGCAGCTGGGTTGGCAAGCCGGATGGTCATGGATCCGAACGGCCAGTTCCGTATGACCCGTATTCCGCTGAATCCGGGAGCGAGCAGCTATACCATGGACGGCAAGCCTGCAGTAGCCCGCCGTCTGGATCGTAGCGGCGTCGAAAACATCGGTGCGCTGCTGTACTTCAACTACCCATCCACTTGGAACCATTTCTTGGGCGATCACGCTCTGAGCTTCCGCGTGCTTCCAGCAGGCCCAGGCGAAACAGTAGTCACGACAAAGTGGCTCGTGCCCAAAGATGCTCAAGAGGGTGTGGATTACGACATTGATCGACTGACCAAGGTCTGGATTGCTACCAATGACCAGGATCGGCGATTGGTAGAAGGTACCCAGATTGGTGTCACCTCCCCGGCCTACGTTCCTGGGCCTTACTCGAGCACCATCGAGAATGGTGTCTGCCAGTTCATCGACTGGTACTGCGATTTGATGACCAAGCGTCTGACCGAAGCTACTTCGAATCGGATCATCTGACCCATCCTCGGCGAAGGCGCCATGCCTTCGCCGAACCGTCTCCAGCTGTCGAGCGAAGCGCTACACGGAATACCTATGCAAACCGTGAACAGACACTTCAACGCTGCATTCGAAGGGCGAAACCTGAAGTTCCTAGAACAACGGGTACCACGCAAAACCTCGAAAATTGGCTTCTTGCTTTTGGACAACTTCTCGTTACCGTGCTTCACTCAGGCACTTGATGCTTTAGCCACAGCCAACCTTATCCGCCCTGGCTCAGTGCGAACTCACACCTTCAGCCACACCGGTGGTGAAGTGATAAGCGACCTTGGCATTCCTATTCGACCCGACACCCCCCTGACAGATGTCCGAGTCGCACAGATTGACCTGATGATTGTATGTGGAGGCCTGCGAAGCCCCCGCGCGGTTCCTGGATGGCTAAGCAATCTTCTTCGTAAACTTGCTGGCTGTTCCATGGCGCTCGGAGGATTGTGGAACGGCGCATGGTACATCGGCCATGCAGGCCTCCTCGACGGCTACAAATGCGCTATTCACCCTGAACAACGCCTGGCTCTCGCGGAGAACGTACCACAAGCTCTTGTGAGCCAAGACAGCGTGGTTTTTGACCGTAATCGGTTGAGTGCAGCCACTCCTCTAGGCGCGTTTCAAGTGATGGTTCAATGGCTCCGGGAGCGTTGCGACCCCAAACTGGCTAATGCAGTCACTGCGCTGCTGGATTACGACCAGACGCGGTTCCAGAGTGCTATCCGCACACAGCAGCCGAACATGACTCAACCGCTTCGGGAAATTATCCGTTTGATGGAAGCAAACCTGGAAGAGCCTCTAGACATCCACCAAATTTCCGAGTGCGTGAAACTGTCTCCAAGGCAAATCCAACGCTTATTCCGCGACCAGACTGGAAACACTCCTCAGCAATACTATCTGCAGTTACGTATCACTGAAGCAAGGCGATTATTACAAAATACCGCCCTTTCAGTAATGGATGTAGCGTTAGCCTGTGGTTTTGTTGCCGCGACGCACTTCAGTCGAACCTATAGTAGATTTTTCGGAAGACCTCCATCGAAAGAAATGCGTTATGAAATCTGAATGACCACCAGCGGCATCGTCCGTCGTTGTTACTCGCGCTAGTGAACCTTGATCGCTGACGCATAGATCCGGCTGCACAGAAGACCTCCATGCAATATGTAGATGGCATTGCCAATATCTCGAGCATCGACAAAAAAAAGATATTCGAGAACGCACTGAATCGGCGGATCCTAGACATGAGCATGGCGCCAGGTAGTGCCATCGATGAAATTGCCTTGTGCAAAGAGTTCGGTATATCGCGCTCCCCCGTGCGGGAAGTCCTGCGCCAAGCAGCGGGAGAGGGCTATATCGAAATGGCAGCCAACCGTGCACCGAGGGTTTCTCCGATCACAGCAGATTCCTTCAAGCGTTTCGCACAAGCGGCCCGCATGATTTATGTGGCAACAGCGCATCTGGCCGCGACGACAGCGACCGAAAAAAACATCACAAACTTGCACTCACTCCACAGACACATCGCAATTGCCGGCTATGCAGCCAACCATCAGGCGGGGGTTTTACTGGAATGCGCCCTCCTCTTCGAGGTCGGTCAAATAGCAGGCAACCACTACCTAACGCCATCCTTGAAACGCCTGCTAATCGACCACGCCCGGATCCAAGGCATCATTTATCGCTGGCAGAGCGTCAGCGATGCCAATTGCGATGCACTGTGGTTCGTTTCGCGCTACGCGCAGCTGGTCTCCGCAGTTGAGCACCACGACACAGATGACGCTAAAAGCACAAGCGATGAGATAGCTCAACGCATATCAGAACGTGTCGAGGCCTATTCCACTTCTAATCACATTGTCAGGGAGGACGCAAATTAATCCTGGGTAATGCAGGAAAACTACAAAACACCTGCGGCGTGCACCCAAACAAACCATACATTAGAGCTGCCCTGAATTAACAAAGGAGACAAGAATGATAAGTCCTGTAATCACGGTCGAAGATGTTCCACTCAATAAGTTCCATAGATCTCTGACCGTCCGATCAGGTGGTGGTGGTTTCGCTGACGGCTACGTCCTTTGCGTAATTGGTGTCGCGTTGGCACACATTTCGGCAGCCTTGCAGTTGAGTACCTTCTGGGAGGGTTTGATCGCCGCTTCCTCGCTCATCGGCGTATTTTTTGGTGGTTTCTTTGGAGGGTGGCTTACCAACCGTCTGGGTCGACGCAAGGTCTATTTTCTAGGCCCCTTGCTGTTTATCGGAGCCTCTCTGGCTCATCTCTGGGCGGATTCAGCTCTGGCCATTTTTTTTCTACGCCTTCTGATCGGCATAGGTGTAGGCATTGAATACCCCGTCGCAACGTCCATGCTGGTCGAGTTCATGCCGCGTAAATATCGTGGCTCACGCTTAGCACTGCTTACCCTTCTGTGGTTTGCCGGCGCAGCGTCGGCCTACCTGGTGGGTGAAGTGATCCTGCGTACGCTGGGCGCGGAAGCTTGGCCTCTTGTGCTGGCGAGCTCCGCTGTAGTCGGCCTGTTCCTGTTCGTTGTTCGGCTGGGCACTCCAGAATCCGCACGCTGGCTGCTGAGTAAAGGGCGGAATGCCGAGGCCGAGGCTGTGATCAAAGCTGTATATGGCAACGCGTTTGACCTCCGTCATTTGCCAGAAGAGCAGAGCGGAAACGCTCTAAGTTTTTCCAATCTACTGCACTCGGGCTACGGCAAAAGGATGCTGTTCATCGTCAGCTTCTGGACGTGCTCCATCATTCCGGTTTTCGCCGTGTATTCGTTCGCACCCAAAGTTCTGGGCGCACTGAACATCAAAGGGGACATCGCCTCGCTAGGCTCCGCTCTGATCACCCTGTTCTTCGTGTTTGGCTGCATGATTGCTACCCGCATCATCAATGTGATCGACCGACGCACCATGCTGATCTACAGCTTCCTCCTGTCGGGCCTCGCTTTGCTCTGTCTGGGCATTTTCCATTCCAGTCCCGGCATGATCATCCTGTTGCTATTTGCTGCCTACGCCTTGTTCATAGGTGGAGCCCAGGTATTGGTACTGGTCTATCCGAATGAAATCTTCCCAACAGAGATTCGTACCTTCGCGGTGGGAATCGGTACCTCTGTATCCCGAATCGGCGCTGCAGTAGGTACCTACCTGGTTCCCCTTTCGCTGGATTCTCTGGGTATCGCACAAACCATGTACATCGCCGCGCTGGTGTCTTTCGTAGGCCTGTTCATGTCCTGGGCTCTCGCTCCGGAAACTCGCTCGTTGAACCTGCAACAAGCCGCCTCGCTGGGCTGATTAAACCTCAACACTGACAATGGAGTAGAACATGTCCACGCTGCTGAACAAGGAACAATACGCGGCCATCGCCGCCGAGTTGCAACTGCGCACCCAGGCGTTCATCGACGGTGAGTTCCGCGATGCCATCTCCGGCCGCACCTTCGTCACCACCAATCCGGCCACCGGCAAGCAGTTGGCTGAAGTTGCCGCCTGCGACGTCAACGACGTCAACGTCGCCGTGGCCGCGGCCAAGCGTGTGTTCGAGGAAGGCACCTGGTCGAAGATGCAGCCGAACGACCGCAAGCACGTGCTTCAGAAGTTCGCTCAGCTACTGGAAGACAACGCCCATGAGCTGGCGGTGCTGGAAGCGCTCGACAGCGGCAAGCCGGTCAGCGAGTGCCAGACCGTCGACGTACCGGAGACCATCCACACCATCCGCTGGCACGCCGAGCTGATCGACAAGATCTACGACGCCACCGCCCCGACCGGCAACGCCGCCGTGACCATGGTGGTACGTGAAGCCATTGGCGTGGTCGGCCTGGTGCTGCCGTGGAACTTCCCGCTGCTGATGCTGGCCTGGAAGATCGCCCCGTCGCTGGCCGCCGGTTGCTCGATCGTGGTCAAGCCGGCCAAGGAAACCACCCTCAGCGCCCTGCGCGTGGCGGAACTGGCCCATGAGGCGGGTATTCCTGCCGGTGTGTTCAACCTTGTGCCTGGCGGTGGCCGTGAAGTGGGCGAAGCCATCGGCCGCCACATGGACATCCCGATGGTCAGCTTCACCGGCTCCACCGACACCGGTCGCCTGTTCCTGAAATACGCGGCCGAGTCTAACCTCAAGCGCATCGTCCTGGAGCTGGGTGGCAAGAACCCGGCCGTGGTCATGAACGACTGCGAAGACCTCGACGAGGTGGCCCAGTTCGTCACCGCCGGTGCGTTCTGGAACATGGGTGAGAACTGCTCGGCGTCCTCGCGCCTGATCGTCCACAAGGACGTCAAGGACGAGCTGCTGAGCCTGATCGCCAAGCACCTGAAGGACTGGAAGCTGGGCGACCCGCTCGACCCGGACAACCGCCTGGGCGCGATGGTCAGCAAGTCGCACTTCGAAAAGGTGAAGTCGTACCTTGAATATGCGGCCGAGCAGAAACTCAGCATCGTTCAGGGTGGCGAGACCGAGGATGGCGTGTTCGTGCAGCCGACAATCGTCGACAACGTTGGCCGCGACAACAAGCTGTTCGTCGAGGAAATCTTTGGCCCGGTGCTGAGCGTGACCAGCTTCGAGACCATCGATGAGGCGATCGACCTGGCCAACGACACCGTTTACGGCCTGGCCGCCTCGGCCTACACCGGCAGCCTGCGCAATGCGCTGCGCCTGTCGCGTGAAATCCGCGCCGGTGTGGTCACGGTCAACTGCTTCGGCGAAGGTGATGTAACCACGCCGTTCGGTGGCTACAAGGAGTCTGGCTTTGGTGGGCGCGACAAGTCCGTCTGGGCCCATGACCAATACACGGAGCTGAAGACCATCTGGATCAACGCATCGTAATCAGAGCAAGACCGGTGCTGTTCTGACGGAGCTCAGCACCACACCAGCCACCGCCTGAACGCAGGCGGTGGCTACCCTAGATGGTCTCAAATCAGAAGGCTTAAGCCTGGTACTACATTACTGTTGGAACGATTCCAAACTCTTCTAATATCCAATCGCGGACTCGAGTACAAGCATCATCCCCTTTCTTCTCCTCCCTGAAAGTCAGGAAATGCTGACTATCCTTGTGAGTCAACTCCTGCTCAACGGGCCTGACGAGCAAGCCCTGTTGAACAAGTGGATCTACTAAATAGTGCCAGCCCAAGGCAACACCCTGACCAGCTACCGCCAATTGGACTAGCGAGCTGTAGTCGTTGGAGTGATACAACTGAGCACTATTCACTACCCGCGAATTCAGATCGACATGGTGGTACTCAAACCAAACATACCAATCTACGTGCTCTGCAATCTGAGACCTACCGAAAGGACTGAGGTTGAGCAATGGCTTCTGACTCATGCTCTCTAAATCTGAGAGATCAGGATTCTGCTCGAGATACCTAGGGCTGCATATTGGATAAATTACGTCACACACAAGAGGATAGCTACTATAACCCTCTCGTATCTTCGAAAGCTTATTAACAAATATGTCTGGCTGGACGCCCGGCTCCATTGTCAGAAAATTTTGCGTGACCACCGTATTGAGGTCAATATCTGGGTTAGCTGCTAGGAATTTTGGAAGACGAGGTGTCAGCCACAACCCCGAAAAGGCTGGAGTACAACAGATGGTAACAACACGCTTACCGCTAGTCTGCCTGCGAATACGGCTTGATGCTTGAGATATATTGCTCAACGACAATTGAACCGCATCAAAAAATGCTGCCCCTGCTGAGGTCAGCTCTACTGCCCGCCCATTCCTTATAAACAATTCTGCATTTAAGAAATTCTCAAGTTCGCGAATCTGGCGACTGATAGCGGCCTGGGTAACACACAGTGATTCTGCAGCTCGGGTGAAGTTCAAATACTTCGCCGCAGCTACGAAGGCCTTCACAGCTCGCAGTGAAGGCATGTGAATCAAAGACAAATCGGGTTCCGTATGCTTTACCATTAGCCTATACCATTTATCAAACTAAAATACGATATTTGCATCACGGCAGTCTTGATCAAGCCTCACCCCTTATAATTCTTCTTGTATCGTCACGCAGCCCGTCGTGTTAACGCCCAACACGCGTTACGCCGTTTCCGTGAACACGTGCTCCTGCACGCATTCTGTCCCCATAATACTGAAAAAGGGCCTCGTGTAGGCCCTTTTCGTTTTGCTGTCAAAGCTTAAAGCCTTACTCGTCTCCGGCACGAAGCTCCTTGAACTTCATATTCGCTTTCGCGCCAATGGTCAAGAAAGGCTGGGGGGGTAGCTGCTTGGGCTTTTCATAGGCCTTCAAAATATCCACCAGCTCACTCTTGACGCCCAGAGCCAAATCGGCTGCCGCGATACCGGCTGCGCTCGACTTGGACGCTCCCAGACCATTGCAGCCACAGGCCGAAATTACTCCTTGGGCCACTTCCCCAAAAGCAGGAACGCTGTTCCAGGTCAGAGCCATGGGCCCGCCCCAGCGATACTGCATGCGGAGTCCCTTCAAGGTAGGGAAACGGGTGAGGAATTTCTCGTCGTGAACCCTTCCGGCACTGTTCACCTGGCTATCACCGATGGTCAAGCTTGGGTTGTAGGAGTACCGCCAGCGCACCAAAATCCGGTCGCTATCACCATCACTTATGCGGCGAATGGTTGTCCCCATTGGCAGTGCCGGGGTCGCAGCCCAAGTACGGTGACCTGGAAGGCGCTTAGGATCAAAGCGCTCGGTCAGCGAGGCGTAGGTAAAGACGTGCAGTAGCTGCCCTTTAAAGAAGCCAAAGCTTTGCGCATGCCCATTGTTCGCCAAGATGACCTTGCCAGCAGTAATGACTCCCTTTGGCGTTTTCACTACCCAGGAACCACCCACGTTCTTGAAAGACAGGGCAGGCGTTTGCTCATACACGCAAACAGGATCCCTGAAGGTATCAGCGAAGCGACGTACATAATCCGCTGGCTGAATCATTACCGTACCCGGCATGAACATACCGGATGTGTACGCTGGGCTTCCTGTTACATCGCCGATTTCTCGCGTGTTGAGTAGTTCGTACTTTTCGCCAAGTGCGTCGAGCTGCTTCCCATAGGACAGGATGTGTTCGTCACCTTGGGTACCTCGAGCAACGCTGTATCGGCCACAGGGATCAAAGACCTCTTTGCCCCAGCTGTGCTCCTCAGCCAACTCCATACCCAGATCAATCGCGGTACGATAAAGCTTGATGTCACGACGTGCGCGGTCAAGCGAACCACCACCCAGCCCTTCTGCTGAGACTTCATGTGGAAGGTCGATGATGAACCCAGAATTACGTCCTGAAGCCCCATCGCCGACCAGGCCGGCTTCGAGAACTACTACCTTGACGGTCGGATCCAGTCGAACGATTTGACGCGCAGCGGACAGCCCGGCGAAACCACCGCCGATGACTACGACGTCTGCCGTAATCGAGCTCTCCAATGCTGGCTTGGCCAAGCGGCGAGGCAACATCTCTACCCAACCTGAGCTGCCATTGTTTTTGGGTAACTTCGAAGCAACAAACATGTCGGCCTCTCCAGCGATCAGGAAGCGGAAGCTTCGCGCTCGATCAGCGGAGCCAATGCTTCACGCAGAGCACCCAATTTATCTTCGGCCAGGCGGGCTAGTGGACGGCGTGGGTCACCTGCGCTGTAGCCCATGATTTCGGCACCTGCGTAAACAGACTGGACGTAGTCACCCTGCCAGATCAGGGACATGACTGGAGCCAACGACTTCCAGATCTCTTGCACATCGTCCCACTTGCGTTCAGCTGCGGCATTGACCAGGGCAACACAGGTTTTCGGTGCCATGTTGGCTCCACCCCAGATCAACCCTGCGGCACCCGCGAACAGAGCGTAAGGTACCAGCGGATCGGCACCGTTCATGGTTGGCAAGCCGGTGCGTACAAGAGAAGCTTGAGCTGCGAGATCACCACTGCTGTCCTTCACCGAAACAAAGTTCGGGATTTTGCTCAGTTGCTTGAACAGTGATGGAGTCACCTCCACACCTACCGCCTGTGGAACGTTGTAGCCAATGATCGGCAGGCCGGCCTCGGAGACCGAGGAATAGAAGTCGATAATTCCCTGGTCATCGGTTGGGCCCTCGAAGAAGGGTGGAAGCACCATGACGCCGTCGGCGCCACAATCCTTCGCATGGCGGGTACGCTCGACGACTTCCTCAGCCAGCAAGGCGGAGGTTTGAGCGATCACGCGAGCACGACCGTTGATGATTTTAGAGCCGAAGGCGACCAACTCCTTGGACTCATCCTTGCTCAGATACACATGCATTCCGGTTCCGGAGCTCAGCACAAAGCCATGAACGCCGGCCGCAATGTAACGCTCAAGGAGCTGCTCAAATCGCGCATAGTCGATTTTGCCCAAGGGATCGAACGGCGTGGTGATGGCGAGGTTGACACCGGAAAAATTGAATGCAGACATCGTAAAACCCCTTATTGTTCTCGGCTGGTCGATCCAGCCAAACCGTCGAGCGGTAGATGCTCTGTGAAAAGGTTACGGATGAATTCAATGTGTAGACAGCGACATTTCTGCGGACGACTTGATAAGGAAATGTAATACGTCGACTGAGAGCGGGCTTTAAGGCAAAGGTAAGCGGTGACACTAGGCAATGAGATGCGAAAGGATTCACTCAGGGATTGCACAATGGTTTTATTGAATCGAACGATTGAAGGCATCAACGACCAATTGGATGACACATCCACAACACCGCCGCCAGCGTGTAGGTGGAGGCTCATCAGATATTGGATTATGCTAGGATTACTCCACTTCCAGCCAGTGAGTACAATCATGCCTCTCGACCCAATTCCAGTGCAGGGACTCCTCAGAGAAATAGCTGAGTATTTGGAAAGTCATAAAAAAAGCTCGTACATACTTGAGTTACTAGGAAGACCATACACACCCATTCACATCAATGAACCAAGCGCCACTCCGCCACTGGTTCATAAATATTTTGATATAGCTACTGCAAACGCCACCTTTGCAGAACCAGAACTACAGAAAATTATAGCGAACATTGAAGAACTCACTCCACAATTAAGGTGGTACAAGCGGGTAGATGACGAAAGTAGCGCAGAATTTAGTAACGGACACTTCAACTCAATAATTGTCGGACAATCAGGACTGATTAGTATTGACGGGCTATTGATCGGCCTTACTTTGATGGCCCCCGAAGTTACCTTTCCAATACACAGGCATCCACCTGAAGAACTCTATATCTCGCTATCGCTAGGCGACTGGTGGCGTGAAGACCAGGAGTGGTGGTCACCTGGTTTGGGAGGGATTGTTTACAATTCAGGCAATCAGCTCCATAGCATGCGCTCTGGCCCAGAACCGCACTTGTCATTATGGATGCTATTTGGAGAAGCGCACGTAAGTACTTGAGCAGCTTCCCTGAGACACAATTAGCATAATCCTCCAATTCATTAGTTTCGCGAAGACTCCTGTGAGCCGAGCCCAGTCAAACTGGTTTCTCATCTTGCCGAGCCATCGTCAGGTTCCTACTTGATGCTCGCAATGCGAGTGCATGGGTCTGGCTGGGCAGCAAATGCCCGGCAGGAGTTCGGCAACACAGTCTTATCTATGGCTGTGAACATCTTCTCATGGGCGATCCCTCACCCCGATGCCAGCAAGGTAAATCAAGGGATGGATCAGTTTCTGCTTGCCGTGATTAACCTGGACAAAAGGCCAGTGAGGTAAATGGCGCCACCCTCTCGCTTCAAAACCGGGATTGCGTTGTCACGAACATTGAGAAGGTGCTCTCCATCGCTCGCACTTTTTTACTGGTGAAAAAGGTCTTCATCAGCGTAAGCACCTATACGGCTTTGCCTGCAAAAAATCTCGGTTTCTCAGCCACTTAGAGGATGACTACAAGCTAACCACCTCCCTGATCGTCATAAGCAAAACAGAACGAAAACATTAATTTTGGTTAAGTCCGTCGTGTGCTGTGGTGATGGCAGAGATCGTTCGATAGCATCAGGGCCAAGGAATTATTACTCATCTTTTCAGGTTTTTTAGATCACCACTACAAAAACAAGCAACAGGCACCGGTAAACTACAACAACAAAAACTAATTGCACTGAGTTAAACACCTGCTCGTGATTGCAATAATGAAGGAGCCGCAATGAGAAAAAACCCAAGCGTCGAAGAACTCCTCGAAGCCTACAAACCAGATCACAGCTTGCCGGGGGCTCTGTATTATGATCAAGCCGCTTACGACTTTGAGATGGAAGCCATCTGGAAAGCGGAATGGTTGTTTATTTGCAATGAGTGCGAACTGCCGGAACCGGGAGACTTTCGCACCGTAGAAATTGGCAACAACTCTATTATTATCGTGAGATCAGATGAAAACACGGTAAAAGCCTTTTACAACACCTGCCGCCACCGCGGCTCTCGCATCTGTTTAGAAGAACGCGGCAGCAGCAGTCGACTGACTTGTCCATATCATCAGTGGACATATGATCTGAATGGCAAACTAATTTTTGCACAGCAAGTTGCTGAACACGTTGATTTTAATCAACACGGCTTAAAACCCGTCAACTTGACCAATATTGCAGGCTTAATTTATATCTGCCTGTCGGATGCTCCTCCAGACATCGAAAAATTCCGCGCTTCGGTACTGCCGTTCGTTACACCTTACGAGCCAGCAAAAACCAAAGTTGTGTATGAGTCGGTCATTATTGAAAAGGCCAACTGGAAACTGGTGATGGAAAACAACCGCGAGTGTTATCACTGCGCGGGGTCGCACCCGGAACTACTCGTTTCTCTCGTAGAATCCGCTTTGCCTGATGATCCCAAGACCCCCGGTTTCTTGCAGATCATGGAAGAGAAAATTCAAAAATGGGAGAGCCAGGGGCTTCCACATGAACCTGTCGAAGGGGGGAATGAGTTCCGCTGCATACGCCTTCCATTCAACCCAGGTGTCATGTCGATGACTCTCGACGGTAAGCTTGGCTGCAAGAAACTGATCAGTAACTTTACCGACCCGGATCGTGGCGATATCCGTATGTTCCGCGTACCGAACAGTTGGCACCACTTCCTCGCTGATCACATCATGCATTTTCGCATTCTGCCGAAAGGCCCGTACGAGACCGAAGTACGCACCACTTGGCATGTACACCCGGATGCATTGGAAGGCTGGGATTACGATCCTGACCGTCTCGCCGAGGTCTGGCTTTCAACGAATGCGCAGGACAAACACCTGGCAGAGCAGAATGCTCTAGGCGTTCAGTCCGATGCTTACGAGCCTGGCCCTTACTCGCCTACTGGTGAGTTCATGGTCGAGCATTTCAATACTTGGTACATGGAGGCCATGCGCGCCATGCTCTCTGCCACGTCTAAACGTCGCGCTAGCGGGGAGTAAATGGAATGGGCGAACTGAGGCTGGTCTGTAAAGGCAGACATAACGAAACAGCGGACGTCATCACCTTTCAATTTGACGTAGAAGAAGGCGTACTGGGGGCTCACCGTCCCGGGCAGGCCTTCACATTGCAGCTTCCTTGCCCTGGAGGGCCAGAGTACCGGACGTTCACCATAGCCTCTGACCCAGGCTCTGAGATCGAAATTACGGTCAAGAACCAAGGCGGAGCAACTCGATGGATGCATGAGTTCTTGCATCCCGGCACCTCAGTGCGCGCACTTGGGCCAGTGGGAAACTTCTCGATTGCCCACCACTTCGCACCGAAATATGCCCTTATCTCAGGCGGTAGCGGCGCGACGCCGATGATGTCGATGTTGCGATGGCTCGCCAAGCGCGGTGAGACCGTTGACGTCGTGTACATCCACGCTTCCAGAACGCCCGCTGACATACTGTTCGAATTAGAGCTCAAAAAGCTCGACTGTGAAATGTCCAATCTTAGGCTTGCCTACATCCCCACAACCGTCCCTCTTGGTCAATCGTGGACGGGCTACTCAGGGCACATAGACCGCAAGTTGATGTCACTTATCGTGCCTGACCTGGCCTCACGAGAAACTTTCTGCTGCGGGCCTGCAGGCTTCATGGACGCTGTAGAAAAGATATTTGTTGCTGAGGGTGGAAACCCTAATAGCTTTCACACCGAGGACTTTGGCCCTCCTCGTACTGCGCAAGCAGAAGTAGTTCCGACTGAAGCCCTCAATATTATTGCCTCTTCTGACGCCATACAATTGACGTTCGAAAACAAAGAAATTATAGCCAAGCGAGGCGACCTGCTTTTAGACGCGGTAAAGAAAGCGGGAATGATCATTCCCACGGGCTGCACCCAGGGAGTCTGCGGAACTTGCAGGGTCAAAGTGACTGCCGGCGACGTGAAGATGAATGCCCAGGGGGGAATCAGTGCCAAGGAAGAGCGGGAAGGATATCGCCTGGCATGCTGCTCCAGGCTTATTGAAGATGTAGTTGTTAAAAAGGCAACCTTCCTATAACCCTTTACACGCTGCAATCAAAACAATTAGAAGGAACGTACACACCATCCGCTGCCAAATGCTTAGCCCGCCCTTAAACCTGTTGTTAGGAAGCATTCGTTTTAAGGGCCGGCAAAAGCATAATTCTAACAATTCAGCAATCGAGGTATGAGTATGGGAATCCTCAGAAAGTTCGCGCTCTGCGTAGCTATTACCGGAAGTATCTTCGTATCTCAAAGCGCTTCCGCCAGAGATCTGACCATCGTCTCTTGGGGAGGGAATTTCCAAGATGCGCAGAGAGAGAAATTCTTCAAACCCTTTGGCGCAGAGCTAGGAAAGCCCGTACTGGAGCAAAGCTGGGAAGGAGGCTTGGGGGTTCTTCAAGCTAAGACCCGTGGCGGCGACCCAAATTGGGATATCGTTCAGATTGAACCTATCGACCTGGTGCCAGGATGTTCGGATGGCCTATTCGAAAAGGTCGACTGGTCTAAAATTGGCAATACCAATGACTTTATCCCACAAGCTGTCACGGAGTGTGGTGTAGGAGCCATCATCTGGTCTGTCGGTTTCGCATATGACACCAAGAAGATGCCAGATGGCCCGCAAAACTGGGCAGACTTCTGGGATGTGGCGAAATTTCCGGGAAAACGTGGTATGCGCCGGGGCCCTATGTACACACTTGAACCCGCATTGCTCGCCGATGGCGTAGCGAAGGAAGACGTTTACAAAGTACTTAGCACCCCCGAGGGCGTTGCAAGGGCGCTTAAGAAGCTGGATGAGCTTCGTCCCTACATTGTGTGGTGGGACGTATCCGCATCGCAACTGCAACTGCTTGCCTCCGGACAGGTTGCTATGACCGTCGCTTATAGTGGACGTATTGCTAACATCAACAAGAGTGAAGGCACCAGTTACAAGTACATCTTCAACCAAAGCCTTTACGGCATGGACTACTGGGTAGTGCTCAAAGGTTCTAAAAACAAAGCTGACGCGATGAAGTATCTTTCATTTGTTAGCCGCCCCGATATCCAGGCACAGTACGCAGAATATTCAACTCAAGGCATCCCTAACAAAAAAGCCTCGGAATTGATCCCCAAAGAGGCAACAACCTACATGCCTTCGTCACCTCAAAACTTTGACGTCTCCGTCCCCCTAGACGCCAACTTCTGGGCCGACAATATTGCACCACTCACCCAACGCTTTAATGCGTGGCTCACACGCTAACCACTCAAGCAACCCTTAACGAGCAAAATTAAGGCGGACTTAAAATTCAGGGCCGCCTTAATTGCTAGTCACAAACCATACAACATTAACCATAAGAACTGGCCCCGAACTTCAACATCCAAGCGTCAATACCGCACCATTCTGATGCACCCACCAGGCGACCGCACTCATTCAGGGCAAAGTGTAGTTCAAAGCTATTATCTGAGATTTGCTTTCACGGCATTCTTGCATGCTTGGGAAGTTCGCCATTAGCGCCATAAATACGACTTATAATAGTATCTAATGCCGCCAAAAAACCGTTGACCCAACGAGCCCCAATTTCAACAATTGGGTTGCCTGCTAACGCTCCGCAGGGCTTCGCAGCAAAAAATCTCACTCCAGCCATTAAATGGTTAGGCCACCCAATCTAACATAGGTATTAACATGGCATTTCCTAAGCACTCCCCATATGTAATTATTGGTGCTGGCATTCACGGCCTTAGCACCGCTTACCACCTTGCAGAAGAACTCAAACGCACAAAGCGCGGCAGCGGTGCCGACATCATCATCCTGGATAAGTCTGGAATTGCAGCAGGCGCTACCGGTATCGCCTGCGGCGTAGTACGCAACAACTACTTCCAACCGGCTATGCGTGAGCTGATGGCACATAGCGTAAGTGTTTGGGAAAGCGATCCAAAGGCTTATAGTTACCACCCCGTCGGCTACATGCAGATCAGTTGCGAAGTGATGCACAAAGACGTTGCATCCATTTACGACCAGCAAAAAGCCATTGGTTATGAGTCCGTCTTCATCGAAGGTGAAAAGGACTGCATGAACTACATGAAGGGTATTTTCCACGACTGGCAGGCTCAGAACATCACTTCAGTGCTCCACGAAAAGCGTGGTGGCTACGCGAACAACACTAAAGCTATGTATGGTTTGACCACCAAGGTCGAGGAAGCCGGTGTTCGAATTATTACTGGCGTTGAAGTCAATGGCTTCGTCTCCGCGAACGATGGCTCGATCACTGCCGTTGAAACCTCCCGCGGCACCATCGCGTGTGACTACGTGGTGATCGGCGCAGGCCCATGGGTCGGCAATTTCTGGGACATGCTGGAACTGCCGAAGACCGTCAGCATTAAGAATCCGGAAACCGGCGCCATCACCGACGGCGTGCCAATGTGGACTTATTGGTCGCTCCAGGAAGGCACCTTGGGTGTTGACCCTGATCTTCAAAAAACCAATGACGGCAAGATGCCCCCGGTTATTCACGTGGACACTGATGCACCGTTGCTTTCCGATGTTGATGGTTCATTGATCACCGACAAGTTGTGGGGCAACTACTATAAGCCCGACTTCCACTTCGGTGGCATCCAAGGCGGTGCGGCTCCATTCGTGATCGACAAGCCGTACGATGAGGTCAAGGTTGATCCCTACGGCCCGGAATCGCCAGATTTCGTTGTGGGTCATGAGTTCGCTCACATGTGGGTGTCGTCCCTCGCCCACTGTCAAAAGCGCTTCTCCGGTCAAATGGCGCGATACAAGAATGAGCCATCGGGCGGTATCGGTGCGTTCACCCCTGACAGCTTCCCGGTGTTCGATGTATACCGCAAAAACTGCTACATCATTGCCGACTCCAATCATGGGTACAAAATGCTGGGCGTAGGCAAACTGGTTGCTGAGGAAATCTGTAGTAGCAGCAAGAATCGTCTGCTGGAGCCATTCCGCTTCTCCCGCTATGCCGAGGGCAAACTTCATCCAGTGTCAAACAGCCCCTTCCCCTGGAGCTGATTAGTCGGTCTGCGGGCGCTCGGCGCCCGCGTTCACCTTGCGCAACACGTGGTGTTGATGGAGCGTGTTCGTTGTATCATCAAAGGGATCTCAGACGTGCCCAAAATGATGAAACTCGAAAAACACATAGAAATCAGTGCATTAAGAATCTTCTCGGTTTTGGCTGAATCCCAGACGCTGACCCACGCAGCAGAGCGCCTTGCGATCACTCAGTCTGCCGTTTCTCAAGCCCTCAAGCAGATAGAAGTTCAGGTCGGAGCTGAGCTCGTCGTAAGGCGATCACGGCCAATACTCCTCACTCCAGTTGGCCAAATTCTCAAAGAATATGCTGACAGAATACTGAACGATTCAAAGCGTATGCTATCTGCGTTAGCAAGCGCCTCAAATAACGGAACCACTCATCTCAGCATCGGCATGATTGATTCCTTCGGCGAAGCCGCTGGCCATATATTGCTGGAGCACCTTAAACCCACTGCCTCGCATCTAGCTCTTAGAATTGGACTAATTTCACCGCTTTCTAAAGCGCTGCTAGAGCACGACCTGGACATACTCATTACCAGTGACCCAATGGTTGACTACCCGGAACTTGAGCGCCATCCAGTCTTTCGCGACCCGGTTGTCATGCTGGTGCCCGAGTCAATCCCATCAAGCGTTGCTCACGACGTGAAAAAACTCGCCGAGCAATATCCTTTCGTTCGATACAACCGCCAAGCCAGGCTTGGTATATTGACTGATATTGTCGCGCGCCGACTTAACATTGAGCTGAATGCCCCCTACGAATTGGACAGCACACAAACGCTGTTCAGATTTGTGCAAGCTGGAAGCGGATGGGCTTTCACTACGGCATTGTGCTTGCTTCAGCACCCGTCGCTTTTGCAAGGTATCCGGGTGATGCCGCTAAACAACGGCGCAAACGCTCGATACATTACACTTCTGGCTCGACATCGGGAAATGCGAGAACTTCCCAGCCAAGTTGCAACACTGTGCCGCGACATTTGCGATTCACACCTTTTACCCAGAATGAAGCTATTGGCGCCTTGTGTCGAAGGGCAAGCCTACAGCATCACTGAGATGCCGCCTATCTAACAGCCTTGCTGCACAGCCTGACCTATGGAGTCTAAACTTATGAACGGTGTGGAAAACATTATAGACAAGGAGGCGGATTACACCGTTCCGGCGCTTCAACGCGGACTTAGGATATTAGAATTATTCACTTACGAACGTCGCGAACTCTCTACGAATGAAATAGCCGAAGCACTGGGCGTCACAGTATCCACGATCTACAGAATCATCCAAACCCTGCAAGGCATGGGGTACCTGCAAAAAACGGCAAAAAACTCATACGAACTTGGGCCGCAACTGATCTCCCGGGGCTTCACCTATCTGGCCAGTCGCGACATTGTCGACGTAGCCATGCCACACCTTAATCGCCTGAGAGACCTTACTTCGCTGTCTTGCCATCTCAGTATTAGGGAGCATCTCGACACATTGTACGTTTATCGTGCGCTCGCCGCTCAGCGCCTTTCCGTTAATATCCCCCTTGGAACGCGGATACCTTGTCATTGCAATGCTATGGGCAAAATATTGCTGACTGCGCTGAGCGAAACCGAACTGAATGCTATCTACCAAAACGCCAGGTTGGATAGTCATACTCTGACGGGGCCGAAGACCTTGCCAGAATTGAAGATTGAGGTGGAGCACGCGCGATCTCAAGGCTGGGTGATCAGCCGTTCTGATTATGCAACTGCCATTGCGGCAGGGGTTTACAATCACTTGGGCCAGGTTGTTGCAGCTATAAATATCTCCGGAGCTGATGCAATGTTAGCTTCAGGAGAGGCATTGGACAGTATGCGGATTGCGCTGATCAGTTGCGCTCGCGAGATCTCCCTACAGCTCGGCTACAAGTCGAATTAACCTTCTCTTAGCGTGTCAAGCGGGTGTTAGGCCACATAGTCGCGCCTGCATACCAAGCAGGCGCTTTATCACTGCCCGTCCAGCCGCACATAAGCGCAGCTTTTGAACGACTGTTATTTCACTTATAAACACTCATTTTAAGACCTATCTACTTCCCTTCCATGACCACGACGTTACCATGACGGAAATGGCTTCTAACCGCTGAATCACCCTATACGAGCGACACCTGCGCAGGCAGGGCCAACAGGACATCAGATCCGGATTCTTCATCTATAAATTTTCTCTTCACTGCCGAATAACCACCCTTTGTCGAGGTAATCTGATGCAGACCCCCAAGAGCATGTACGTGCTAAAAGTTATCTGTCCGGCAACTTCAGGCATTGTAGCGGCGGTGACGTCCTATCTTGCCGATGCCAACTGCTACATCAGTGAGATGTCTCAGTTCGATGACCAAAGCAGTGAAACATTCTTTATGCGCGCCGTCTTCCGGTTCAACGAAGGTGTCGCCGACGAAGTTGAGCAATTGAAGGCCGGCTTTGCCGATGTCGCCGAACGGTTCAGTATGGAATGGGAGTTGGTAGATACCACCAAGCCAACACGCGTATTGCTCATGGTTAGTAAGTTTGACCACTGCCTCAGAGACATTCTGTACCGCCATAATCGTGGCGAAATGCATATGGAAATCACGGCGATCGTGTCCAACCATCTGGATCTACGCCCGATGGCCGAGCGTGAGGGGATACGATTTGTTTACCTCCCGGTGAACAAAGAGAACAAACCCGAACAAGAATGTGCACTGATGGATTTGATTGAGCAAACCAGAACTGACCTTGTCGTGCTGGCTCGTTACATGCAAATTTTGTCGGACGATCTGTGTGGCAAGCTCTCTGGCCGCGCGATCAATATCCACCACTCATTCCTGCCTGGCTTCAAAGGCGCCAAGCCCTATCATCAAGCATATGAGCGCGGTGTCAAACTCATCGGCGCAACTGCCCACTACGTCACAGCCGACCTTGATGAAGGGCCAATTATTGAACAAGAGGTTCAACGGGTGGATCACGCCTATGAAGCGGATCAACTTGTGGCAGTCGGCAGAGACACTGAGACCATCGCACTCTCTCGCGCTGTGAACTATCACCTACAGCACCGCGTATTCCTCAATCGAGATCGCACGGTGGTGTTCAAATGACCGGGGCACGTTTGATCGATGGGAAGGCCGCGGCCAAGCGTGTATTAGCCGAGGTGAGTCGCGACGTAACGAAATTGTCCGCCAATGGCATACAACCTGCCTTGGCAGTCATCCTGGTGGGCGCAGATCCTGCCAGCCAAGTGTACGTTAAAAACAAAATCCTTCGTGCTAACGAGTGTGGCATACGCTCCGTAGAACACAGGCTGGCGGCGGACACCAGCGAGGCCGAACTACTGGCTCTTATTCACGCCCTAAACGCAGATACACGCATCCATGGGATCCTGCTTCAGCTACCACTTCCTGCACACATTCGCGAAACCAAGGTACTGCAGGCCATTGCTCCGGGCAAAGATGTGGATGGGTTCCATGCTGAAAACGTCGGCGGCCTGAGTCAAGGACGAGATGTACTGACGCCCTGTACACCGACTGGCTGCCTGTACCTACTGGAAGAGACGATCGGCGATCTCCGTGGAAAACACGCTGTGGTTGTGGGCCGTTCGAACATCGTTGGCAAGCCTATGGCTGCACTGCTGCTCAAAGCAGATTGCACGGTCACGATCGTACACAGCAGAACGCCAAATGCTGCTGAGTTGACACGCCAGGCGGACATCGTCATTGCCGCAGTAGGCCGGCCTCGGATGATCGACAAATGCTGGCTCAAGCCTGGTGCCATCGTCATCGATGTGGGCATCAATCGAATTGAAGAAGACGGCAGGTCGCGCCTTGTAGGCGACGTCGACTTCGAAAGTGCGTCCACCCAGGCGGCCGCGATTACTCCGGTACCCGGTGGTGTTGGCCCAATGACCATCGCGTTCCTCATGAAAAATACCGTCATCGCTGCGCGCGCGCTGTCGCAGGCGCCGAAGGAGGCTGCATGCCTTTCAATCTCCTGAAGTACGGCCTGGGTGCCGAATATCCGAGCCAAGCCGACCTACCACCGCCGAAAGAACTGAAGTCGAGTTACGACGTGGTCATCATTGGTGGTGGTGGACATGGTGTAGCAATCGCTTATTACCTGGCCAAATACCACGGGATTACCAATGTTGCGGTACTCGAAAAGTCCTATCTAGGGGGCGGCAATACGGCTCGTAACACGGCAGTCATCCGCTCGAACTACCTGACTTCTGAGGGCGTAAAGTTCTACATCGAGTCCGTGAAACTTTACGAGAACTTGTCGAACGAGTTCGACTTCAACGTTATGTACTCCGAGCGCGGCCAACTCACTCTTGCGCACACCGATGCGACCGTTCGTGCATTCCGTCAGCGCGCCGAGGTAAACAAACACTTCGGTGGAAGAACCGAGATGATTGATCGGCAGCAGATTCGTGAACTTGTGCCGACCTTGAACCTCGACCCTGGCCACCTTCCGGTGTTAGCGGGTCTGTGGCATATGAGCGGCGGCACTGCACGCCATGACGCCGTTGCCTGGGGCTACGCCAAAGAAGCAGCCAAACGCGGAGTTGAGATCCATCAACTCACTGAGGTGCAAGATCTGGTGATTGAAAATGGTGCGATCCGTGCCATCAAGACCAATCGCGGCACGGTGCGATGTGGTTGTGCGGTGCAGGCCGTAGCCGGTAGTAGTTCGTTGCTGCTCAAGAAAGCAGGTATCCGCGCGCCAATTCACACCTACCCCCTGCAGGCAATGGTTACCCAACCTTTCAAGCCGTTCCTCGATCCGTTGGTGAGTTCCTCTGCTCTCCATTGCTATGTCCAACAAACCAGTCGAGGCGAGGTCGTGTTTGGCGGTGGCTCCGACCCCTACCCTCTTTACAACACCCGGTCGACCCTGGATCTGAAAGAGAGCTTGCTGGCTCACGCAATTGAGATGTTCCCGTTCTTGGCGAATGCAAAGCTGATGCGGCAGTGGGCGGGTATTACGGACATGACCCCGGACTACAGCCCGATCATGGGCTTGTCGCCGGTGAAGAACTACTACCTCGATGCGGGCTGGGGTACTTGGGGCTTCAAAGCGACTCCCATCGTCGGCAAAACCATGGCCGAAATGATCGCTACGCAAAAAACTCCAGACCTCATCGCCCCATTTGCTCTGGAACGTTTCTCTCGTTTCATCCAAGTCAACGAGATGGGCGCTACGGCAGCCAGCCACTAATGCGGAGCACGCTATGAAAATCCTCACCTGCCCGCTTAATGGGCCGCGCAACATCAGTGAGTTCACGTACGGCGGTGAATTCAAGACCATGCCCAACCCGTCGACTTGCTCGGATGAAGAGTGGGCTGACTACGTGTTCAATAGTGACAACGAAGCAGGTGTCGTCACCGAATGGTGGATGCACTCACCTTCAAGCTATTGGTTCCTGGCAGAACGCCACACGGTGACCGACCAAGTGATTCGTACTTACGATCCACGGGAAGTCTTCAACAAGCGCGTGGAGTTTGACTCCTTGGAGGTTGCACGATGACTCGCCTGCGCGCCCCAATGGGCCTTCTGATCGACCGCAATAAGCCGATTCGCTTCACATTCGAAGGGCGAGAATTCCAAGGCGTAGAGGGCGACACCCTCGCGAGCGCTCTCGTCGCCAACGGCCAACATCTATTGTCCCGTTCATTCAAGTACCACCGTCCGCGCGGTGTTTTGACCATGGCAGGTCAGGACGCAAATACGCTGGTGCAGTTGCCGCATGAACCAAACGTACTGGCGGATACCTTCCCCATCGCACCAGGTCTCGCGGCTACGGCCCAGAACTGCAACGGAAACCTAGAGAGCGACAAAGATGCCTACCTAGGCAAATTCTCCAAATTCATGCCGGTCGGGTTTTACTACCGCGCATTCTACAAACCGAAAGGTGTTTGGAAGCGTTGGGAGCCGTTAATTCGTAAGAAAGCGGGTCTTGGGATACTGGATCTGGAGTTCAAGCCGGAGTATTACGACAAGGCTTACCTGTTTACGGACTTGGCAGTGATTGGCGCCGGGCCCGCAGGATTGCAGGCAGCGTTGACCGCTGCTGAGGCGGGTGCCCAGGTACTGCTGATCGAAGAGAATCCAGTACTGGGTGGCTCTCTGACGTACGCACGCTTCGACGTCGAAGGACAAAAGGCAGTAGCGCTCCGCGAAGAACTCATCACTCGAGTGAACGCCCACAAAAACATTCGCGTTCTGACCGGTGCTACCGCTAACGCTTGGTTCACTGATAACTATATTCCGGTTATCAAAGACAAGCGGATGTACAAGGTTCGTGCTCAGCAATGCATCGCTGCTTGTGGCGCATTCGATCAGCCAGTGATTTTCCGCAATAACGACCTACCCGGCGTAATGCTGACCAGTGCGGCTCAGCGCCTCATGCGCCACTACGCCGTGAAACCCGGACAGCGCGCGATCGTCTTGACTGGCAATGACGATGGATATTTGGCAGCTCTCGACCTCGCAGAACAGGGCGTGGAAGTCGTATCCGTCGTGGACATGCGTTCAGAACCTGATGATCGTTCCGTTGCCAAGGCCGTATCCAAACGCGGGATTCCGATCAAGATAAAAAGCACTGTGTACGAAGCTTTTCACAGCAAGGGCATGAAACATGTCACCGGCGCAGACATTCGTCGTATTGAGGGTCAAGGTGGCGTAGCTGTATCGAGCGAGATCGTCGCATGTGACCTGATCTGTATGTCGGCTGGCTACATGCCGGTGTATCAGCTCCTCTGCCAGGCCGGTGGGAAGCTCGTCTACGAAGACATTACCTGTGGCTTCAGCGTTAAAGATCTACCACCGATTCTTCGCATTGCCGGCTCGGTGAACGGGTACCAAAAACTTGAGAACGTGATTGCTGATGGCAGGAACGTTGCGATCGACGCTGTATCGGCCTTGGGGCTATCGATGACCGAGCCGAAGGCGCGCATCGTCGGAGAGCCATGCCTCAACTTCCCTTGGCCAATCTTCCCTCATCCGAAGGGTAAGGATTTCGTCGACTTCGATGAAGACCTTCAGGTGCGCGACATCGTCAATGCTACCCGCTGCGGTTATCGCGACATCCAACTGGTAAAACGCTTCTCGACCGTGGGCATGGGGCCGTCGCAGGGGCGACACTCCGCATTGCCGACCGCGCGGTTGGTAGCAAAAGAGACTAACCGATCCGTCAGCGAAACCGGGGTTACAACTGCTCGCCCACCTTTCGCTCCAGAGAAACTGGCTCACGTTGCAGGCCGCGCTTTCGACCCATACCGCCAAACTCCCTTGCACTCGCGTCATGTCGCCTTAGGCGCCAAAATGATGCCCGCTGGCATCTGGCAGCGTCCTGCGTACTACGGCAAGCCAAGTGAGCGCGAGAAGTGCATGCAAGCTGAAGCCAGGCATGTGCGTACAAAAGTGGGCATCATTGACGTATCTACTCTGGGCGGCTTGGATGTAAGGGGCCCTGATGCTGGTGAGCTTCTCAACCGCATGTACACTTTCGGTTTCACAAAGCAACCGATCGGTCGTTCGCGCTATGCACTGATGACAAACGAGCATGGCGTGGTCGTCGACGATGGTGTAAGCGCACGATTTGCTGACAACCACTATTACGTCACTGCAACTACCAGCGGCGTGGATCGCATCTATCAGCAAATGCTGAAATGGAATGCCCAGTGGCGTCTCAATGTGGACATCGCGAACGTGACCGCCGCGATCTCAGCGGTGAACGTGGCGGGGCCAGATTCAAGGAAAGTTCTTGAAAAGCTCTGCAGCGATATCGACCTTTCCCCCGATGGATTCCCTTATCTCGCCGTAAGGCTCGGCACCGTCGCTGGGATCCCGGCGCGATTGTTACGAGTCGGCTTTGTCGGTGAGCTGGGATATGAGATCCACGTGCCTGCACGACACGCCGCTAAGCTCTGGGACGATTTAATGGAAGCCGGCAAGGCATTTGATATCCGTCCATTCGGGGTCGAAACGCAACGATTACTTCGCTTGGAGAAAGGGCACGTGATCATCAGCCAGGATACTGATGGCATGACGCATCCTGCCGAGATCGATATGACTTGGGCAGTCGGAAAATCGAAGCCCTTTTTCGTGGGGAAGCGATCTGTAGAGATCCTGACGAAGCAGCCACTCACCAGGAAGCTAGTGGGCTTCACACTGCCGAAGGGATGCGAGCAGCCGCTGGAAGGCCATTTGGTGTTGGATGGAGAAGACATCAGCGGCAACGTGACCTCTTGCGAGTTCTCTCAGACGAAAGGGCTGATCATCGGCCTGGCCTATGCCGGCGCCAACCAAGCAGCTCCAGGATCCCGACTTCCAATCCGCGTTGAGGGTGGGCGAATCGTTGACGCAACTGTTGTGGAACTTCCATTTTTCGATCGCGACAATAAGCGTCAGGAGTTGTGATGATGGCTCGCTTAACCGCCGAGCATATTATGCTCGATCTCACCGACATGCCACGGGTAGGCTTCCGCGGCATGGACAGCGCGACATTCCTTTCCGGCAAGGGCTATGAGTTGCCTGGCCAACCTAACCGTGCCATCCGTCAAGCTGACGGCACCCTGGTACTGCAGCTGTCCAACACCGAATACTTCCTGTTGGGCAGCCAGATTGATGACGGGGCCCGTATTGCTCAGGAAGAGCGGAACTGGACGCTTAACGACACGGCCAACTACCTGCTTCCCCGCCAGGACAGCCACGCTTGGGTTGCACTTCATGGCCCACGTATCGCTGAAGTGATGGCGAAAATTTGTGGTGTCGACCTCAGGCCCTCTGTGTTCCCAGCTGGGCACATTGCGCAGACCCAGGTTGCTCGGGTGACTGCCGTTGTGGCCAACACGGGCAGTGAGGGGAAACAGCGTTTTGAGTTGCTGTTCGATCGGTGCTCACACGAGTACTTCATTGAGGCAGTGATGGACGCCCTCAGTGAGTTCAATGGCGAGTATGTCGTTTTTGGGGAAGACGGCATCCGATAGACCTCGCGTAGCTCTAAGCGCTGGTGACCAATAATTTCAGGTAACCAGCGCTTACCCTCCTTCATTCGACTCCTTCCATATCGCTCAGCTTGATCCAAATGATCACCTTGCCGGCCAGTTGCAGAACGCCACGAGCTGGCCAGGATCACAAGGCATTGCACACTGCTACCAATCACGCCAGTGGCCGAGCTGCACACAGCTGCACCTAGCCATCGTCGGCAAATATCAAGACCGTCACGAGCTACGGATCATGCATAGCACTTAGGATCATGGTGAAAGGTCAACGTGCCAAAAGCTGCGGCCCCTGGCCGGATTCATCGACAAGCCTTGATCTTGCTGCAATAACGCGATATGTCATCTGCCACCTCTCATCTTGCAATTTGAATGGGCATCTAGCCGCACTCGGAACTGTGATCAGACAGACTCCATTTCAAATTGCACATGAGCACGAGCCGCGGATGGATTCAACAAGATAGCCCCGCACATAGCGGGGCTCTGGTCGGAATGAAAGCATTCAAAACCTACCCAAGGGGGTGGGAGGTGTGTGGCCAACCTCATCCTAAAATGAGCGCCTTCGGGGTGCAGTTATATCTCCTCACACCTCCGCTTGTTAATCTTATTGTGCTGCGACGACGCAAACCTCGATGAGCTTGTCAGGGCTGGCGAGTCGCGCCTCGACCGTTGCCCGGGCCGGAAGGTTATCCGGATCGACCCAATTGTCCCAGACCTCATTCATCTCTTTGGCAAGGCGAATATCTGCCAAGTAAATCTGGCAGAACAGGATCTTCGATTTTGCGCTGCCATTATTTTCCAGCACCGACTCGATCGACTTCAACACTTCAGCGGCTTGCCCTGCGATGCCAACGTCAAGCCGCGTTGGCACGATGCCCGAAAGATAGAGCGTCCCGTTGTACGCAACGACTTCGGAGTAACGGTGGTTACCAGGTGCTCGGGTGATCGAACTCATAATTGCTCCTCTACTAGCGTTCGCGGCCAGCTTTGAATTTTTGGTAATTGATTGCGCTGACGATGGCTAGCTTCCTCACTGGCTCTGGCGGAAGCCAGCTCGGGCGGTCAAAGCCCATCACAGTTGCGAGCTCGTTGGATTGTTGGCCGCACGCCATTTCGGCCAGAAGCTTGCCGAAGAGGCTGCACTTCAGAAGGCCTGCGCCATTGCAGCAAATGGAGATATACATGCCGTCTCGGACACATCCGAAGTACAAGCCGCCGTTCCCCGTCAGCGCTGTGACCCCACCCCAAACATGCTCCAGTTCGTGGGACTTCATGTTGGGGTAGCGTTTTGCGTACAAGGATTTGAGCATCGCCTTGACATCGCTGATCTTGTTCTCTTTCTCATAGGAGTAGGCGCTGCGCACCATGAATCTCCCCGAGGAAATCTTGCGCAAGGTCGTGCCAAGCCGGTTGGCAGGGATTGCCCCCCATTCCGGCGATGCTCCAAGCTTGCCCAGTTCATCATCATCCAACTGCGGCGTGATGCCGGCATAGGTATAGATGGTGAAGACCCGATCTTTAGCAAAGCCCAACTTACGTGCGAAGCCGTTGTTGGCGATGATGACCCGGCCTGCCTTGACCGATGCGCTTCGAGTGGTAATGACGTAGGGCTTACCAGGCTCAACAGAGAACACTGGCTCGTTTTCCCAGAGATAGACGTTTTCGGGGAGGCTATCAGCCAGGCCTCTTACAAGCGCTGCCGGCTGGACGAACACGCTGTTTGGAGAAAAGAACCCATAGCGATAGTAGTCCGTGCCCAGCGTGTTCTTTAGCTCATCACCACCCAGCTCTCGATAGTCGACACCCCACTCTTTGTACTGCTCAAGTACAGCGCGCAGGGACTGCTCACCCTGTGGGGTCGCCGCTGCGTGATACTTGCCGGCAGGATTCCAACCACAATCGATTTTATGCTCGTCGATCAGCGATTTTATCCAGCTCAAACCGCCGTCCAAGAGTTTAATTTGCGCTCTCGCCAACTCCGCTGGACTACCATGCCCTGCCATGTTGGTGTTATGCGGCATGTTGATGAGAAAGCCGGAGTTACGCCCGCTAGACCCTTCACCAATAGTGGTGGCGTCGATTAACAGGACGCGGCTATTTGGCTCCAGTTCGGCGACCCTTCGAGCGGCGGCAAGCCCTGTCACACCTGCGCCAATGACAGCTACATCGAAAGACTTGTCGGTAGGCATCACGAGTTTAGGGGTACGCTTCGGAAGCAGCGCAGCCCAACCCGACCCAGTTTGATAACTAGGATACGTGAGATTGGCAGTCATAAATAAACCCAAGACACTATGGTTAATATATTTTTGTTAAAAACGTAAATAGCAAAGCTGAACGACAGGGGTGCGTGGACTCCTCGCCAAAGAAACCTTCAATCGGCACACGTCATCTACAGATTAAGCCATGGCTCATGCAACGGTGCGCACTGAGCCAGGCCTTTAATTGAAAACTACGAACTAATTACTTACTTCGTGGTTTGATCGTCGCTTCATCAGTGCAGCTGCGCCAATTAAGACCAACGTGATCAAGATGAGAATGAACGCGACGGCTGTAACAGCTGGAGTGACGTTTTCCCTCAAGCTGGAGAACATTTTTAGGGCCATCGTCGTCTGGTTCGGCCCAGCGAGGAACAGTGTGATCACGACTTCATCGAGCGAAGTGGCAAACGCAAATACCGCTCCCGTGCCAATGCCCGGTGCAGCCAAAGGAAGAACGACGTGACGGAAGGTGGCAAACGGCTTCGCTCCCAGGCTGGCCGCCGCACGCTCCAGAGATGAGTGAATACCCGCTAGAGAATCCAGCACGCTGATCAGAACAAATGGAAGAGCCAGGACAGTGTGAGCAATGATCACACCGGTATATGAACTTGCCAGCCCCAACTTCGCGAAGACGATCTGCATGCCTACACCCAATACCACCGCAGGCACGACCATCGGAAGCAGAAATACAGTCTTCAACAGGCTGACACAGGGCACATTCTTGTTGCGAAGCCCCAAAGCAGCTAGGGTACCCAACACTGTCGCCAGGAACGTCGACCCCACGCCCATGATAAGGCTGTTAACCATCGACCGGTGCCACACGTCGTTGTTAAAGACAACATCAAACCAACGCAGTGACAACTCACCGATTGGGTAAGTGAGAAAGACGTTGGAAGTAAATGCGAGTGGCAAAATTGCCAACAGTGGGCCAATCAGGAAAATGATCGTAGCGAGCGCTACTAAGAAAAATACGACTTTCTTCATGGCTGCTACTCTCCGGTGAGCGGATTAGATTTAGAAACACGAGAGTAAACGATGTACAGCACTATCGTTACTGCGAGCAGAATCAAGCCCAATGCCGCAGCACGGCCCCAGTCAGCGGTACCGGTGGCGTAGAAGGCAACGATCGAACTGACCATCTGATCTTTTGGCCCGCCCACCAGAGCTGGTGTGATGTAGTAGCCGATTGCAGCCATGAAGACCAAAAGAGCACCTGACACAACACCGGGCATAATCAGAGGCAGTAGCACCCGGAAGAATACCGAATGTGGTTTAGCCCCCAAGGACGACGCTGCATAAAGCAGATTCATGGGCACTGCCTTAACTGCTGCGAAGACCGGCAGTACCATGAACGGCAGCAGCACTTGAGACATAGCCAACAATACGCCCGTGCGGTTGAAGATTAGCGATAGTGGACTGGATATGACACCGATGGACATCAAGAAATTGTTGATGATCCCGTTGTCCTGCAGTACCACTACCCAAGAGGCAGACCGCACGAGGAGCGATGTCCACAGCGGAATCAACACCATTGTTAGCATCAACGTGCGCTTCCAGCCGGTTACCCTTGCCGCGATAATTGCATAAGGTACGCCCACCGCCAGGCAGATGACCGCGACCATGAAGGAAATGAAGAACGTGCGGCCAATGATGACCCTGTTTTCGGACAACCCTTCCGGCATCGCCTCAACGGTGCCCTCAGCATTGCGCTGCATATCCAGCGCTGAGAGCAGATTGGTATCTGTCAGGACACTGGAGTTACGGCTGAGCACGTTCCAGTAGTGAATGTCCCCCCATCGTGGATCGATATCCTTGAGCAAAGGGGCGCTATTCACATCCTGACCAGAGACCGCACGCTGAGTGTTAGCGATCAAGCTGCGGAAACCTGGATAGTCCGCGTTGAGTTGCCGTACTGCGTCACCGAACTTGATACGATCCTCATCGCTTTTCAGAACGTCAGCAATGACCGCTCGATCAAGCTCTTTCGGCACTGGTAACTGACCGTCCCACTTCCCAATAACAGAGGTCGTTGTCGGAAAGCCGACAGTGACTGTGGTGTTGATCACCGCGGTCTTCAGCACGGTAATCAGAGGAACCCAGAAAAACACCACCAAGAATGCAAGCAGCGGCAAGATTAGCAACAGCGACGAAGCTCGCCCTTTACCTGCAACGCGACGTTTCTTGACAGTTCCCGTGTCATTCTGCGTTGGACGAGAACTGTTCAATGTAGCGACATTTTGATTAACGCTTTCGTAATTCATCACACCACCACTGAGCAAATCTCTGGAGCAAAGGAAACCGAGATATTCTGACCAATTTTCAGATCAGTCTTACTCGCCGCCAGGCGCATAGCGATTTTGAGGTTCTTGCTCCGTAGATGTACACGCGTGTGGTCACCTTGGAATACCAAGTCATCCACTACAGCTTCCAAGACGTTGACATGTGGATCCGTTGCAGTCAGCGACAGCGACTCTGGCCGAACTGAAACAAAAACATTCGTTCCATTGGTCAGGCGAGCCGATGTTGCACATTTCACCTGAGCGCCGTTGGAAAGCTTGACGGTTACAGTGCCCGCACTTGCGCCGACGACCTGCCCCTCAAGCAAATTGGTCTCACCAACAAACTCAGCGACAAATCGAGTTTTTGGTCGCAGATAAATTTCTTCAGGGGAGTCGATTTGTTCGATTTTCCCTTTGTTGAACACAGCGATCCGATCAGACATGGTGATCGCTTCATTTTGATCGTGGGTTACGAACACGATTGTCAAACCCAGCTTCTTATGAAGCTCGCGGAGCTCAAGCTGCATATGCTCACGTAGTTGCTTGTCCAAAGCACCCAGAGGTTCGTCCATCAAAACAACTTGAGGCTCGAAAACCAATGCCCTGGCCAGAGCGATGCGCTGTTGTTGGCCACCAGACAGCTGACTCGGCTTGCGATCCTTAACCTGCCCGAGCTGAACCATCTCAAGTGCACGATCTACACGCGCCTTGATCTCTTTGGACGGCATCTTGCGCATTTTCAAAGGGAAAGCAATGTTCTCAGCGATTGTCATGTGCGGGAACAGCGCATAGTTCTGGAATACTACACCCATGTTTCTATCATGGGCCGGAAGGTTGTCCACACGGTGCCCATCCACCGTAATCTTGCCACCGGAGGTGTCCTCAAATCCAGCCAACATCATCAACATAGTAGTTTTGCCTGACCCTGAAGGGCCTAGCAGACTGACAAACTCTCCACGCGAAATGGCCAGGTCAAGACCATCGATGACCTTTATGCTGCCATAGTTTTTTACAACCTTATCAAACTGGATGTATTCGCCCATTTGCTTACCTAATGCCCTTTTTCGAGTTTAATTATTAGTGGCTTATCGGAAATCAGCGTGTCAGCCAGGCATTAAACCTTCGCGTCAAGTCAGCCATATTGTCAGCCCAGAAATCGGCATCCAACGGAATGGAGACATCAATGTTATCTTGAGCTGTTGGAAGTTCGCTCACCAGCTTACTGTCAACCAGCGGAATGGCCTTGGTGTTGGTCATACCCTGGATTGCGTACTCCGAAAAGTCAGCTTGAACCTGAGGCTCACTTGCATATGCAAGAAACTTCTTGGCGTCTTCCAGGTTCTCAGCTCCCTTAAGAACTACCCAATAGTCCATGCCATAGAGGCTTTGATTGAACACGTACTTGAAATTCGTGTGTTCTTTATGGTTGATGCTCGCAATCCTGCCGCTGTAGGCGGCTGTCATTGCGACCTGACCGGAAGCCAGCAGTTGAAGCTGAGATGCAGCTACGTCCCACCAAACGATATTTGGGCGCAGTTCATCCAGTTTTTTGAAGGCGCGCGCTACACCGGCTGGGGTGCTCAGCTCTTTATAGACATCATCCTTGCTGACACCATCTGCCAGCAATGCGGCTTCCAGTGTGTACATTGGGCCCTTACGCATGCCCCGCTTGCCTGGAAACTTCTTCACGTCCCAGAAGTCTGCCCAGTTTTTCGGGCCATCAGAGAGCTTCGCACCGTCGTAGGCAAAACCGATCGACCAGATGATTGCGCCAACGCCACACTCACTAACGGCTTGAGGGAGGAAATCAGTGGTGCCGCCGATCGCTTTCCAATCAATTTTTTCGTACAGCCCGTCGCTACAACCAGGTACCAAGTCTAGCGACTCAATCTGCACAACATCCCAGTTGGGATTACCACTTCTAACTTTCGCCTGAAGAATACCAATGCCGCCTTCCCAGCTTTGCTCCAGGACTGGCTTCCCTATTTTCTCGCTGAATGGTTTGAAGATTTTTTCACGCTGGGCGTCCTGGAAATTCCCACCCCACGACACGACGGTAAAATCTCGCGCACTAGCTACTCCCGCTGCCAGCATGGTACCCACAGCAGCTAAGGCTACCAAACCTCGTACTGAACGCTTTTTCATGATAGATCCTCTTAACCCTTAATTATTCGATTTAGCCGGCTATTAGGCTTTTAGCTGGGATAGCAAATGGAAGTCAGTTTAGTTTTCAGGTAGGCATCCAAGCCTTCTTTCCCGCAGATATGACCGAAACCAGAATCTTTCATACCGCCAAAAGGTGCCTCTACAAACATGGCTGTACAGTGGTTAACTGCGACGACACCCACTTTCAGACGATTCGATACGTAATTTGCAAGCGACAGATTTTTCGTGAACACATAGCCAGCCAAGCCCACATTCGTATCGTTCGATGCAGCGATGACTGCGTCCGTGTCAGAAAATTTCCAAAGTGGCGAAATTGGGCCGAAGACTTCTTGGGTTCCCGCGAGCAAATCTGGACGACCATCTGTGATAATGGTGTTGGCGAAGAAATTGCCAGTGTCACCAATGCGGTAACCACCCAGTGCGACCTCTGCACCCGTACTGCGTGCATTACTCACGAACTCCTCCATAGCGGCGACACGACGCGCGTTTACCAGAGGGCCAACATGAGATGCTTCATCAAGGCCATGTCCAACCACCAAGCTGCTCAACGCTTTGCTGTAGTGCTCCAGGAACTCATCGTAGATTCGTTCATGGATGAAGAACCGGTTGCCTGCCGTGCAAACCTGGCCAGCATTCCGACTCTTTCTGACAGCCAGCAGAGAGGCAGTTTCCTTAACGTCTACATCGTCATAGATGATGACCGGAGCATTCCCACCCAGCTCCATCGTCGAAGTCTTCAACAGGCTCCCAGCCTGGCCTGCCAACAGCTTCCCGACTGCCACAGAACCGGTAAGCGATACCTTTCTGATTTGTGGCGACTCAATCAATCGAGAGGCAATGGCGCCAGGGTTGCCCGTCAGCAGGTTGACTGCCAAAGGTGGAACACCGGCATCAATAAGGGCCTGGATTAGCGCTACACCGGTAAGCGGAGTGTCCTCAGCAACCTTGATAACAACCGAGCACCCTGCAGCGAGCGCCGCTGCGGCGTGCGCCGCTGGCTCAATCAGTGGAAAATTCCACGGGGTGAAAATAGCGACGGGGCCTACCGGTTCGACGGTGACCTTCAGCTCCATACCTGGTTGAGACGCGGGGATCAGTCGGCCATACAAACGTCGAGCTTCTCCTGCATACCATTCAAAGATGGCCGCGCTCACGTCAATTTCAACAAGAGACTCACTTAGGATCTTGCCCTGCTCGCAGGTGAGCGTGCGGGCCAAATCCAGGCGGCGCTCGCGCAGCAGCTGGCCGACTTTGGTGAGGATGTTGGCTCGCGCATCAGGTGTGAATTGAGACCACTGATCGAATCCTTTGCCAGCCGATTCTGCCGCCCGCGAAACGTCATCCGCGGTTGCGACCGGTATCGCACCGATCACTTCATCAGTAGCTGGGTTGAGGTTCGGGATCGCATCCCGCTCACGTGCTTCGATCCAACGGCCTTCGATGTAAAGTTTGGAGTCCATAACTACCTCATCAACGTTGCGCAACTGCAAAGCGCGGCGATTCGAATATTTCAATGTTCTCTGCGCGGAGCATGCCGTTTCCGAGCACCAGGTCGGCGCCTCGCTCCCCAACCATGAAGGAAGGAGCGTTTGTGTTGGCACTCGGCTCATCGGGGAAGATCGACGCGTCAATGACTCGAAGGCCCTCCAACCCATGCACCTTCAAATCCGGAGCGCACACTGAGAGATCGTCTGTGCCCATCCGGCAGGTACCACACAAGTGGTAGCCGCTACCCGCATTGGCACGGATGTAGGCATCGATTTCCTTGTCCGATTGGTGCTGACTGCCTGGGGTGATTTCTCGACCTCGGAATGGTGCAAATGCATCTTGCATGGCCACCTCACGCGTCAGCTTTAATGCGTTACGCATATCGATGATGTCCTCTTGAGTCGCCAAGTAATTCGGGTCAATCAGAGGAGCATCGTTCGGATCAGCACTGTTCAAGCGCAGCGAACCAACGCTAGTAGCTCGAAGCGTGCCGGCGCCGAAGTTGTAGCCATGGGTTTTGCTCAGTTGCCACCCTTCAAGCAACACCGGCTTGAAGTGAATCTGAACGTCCGGGTGCTCGATGCCAGCGCGGCTGCGGAAGAAAGCGCCTACCTCAACGTGATTTGTGCTCAAAGGGCCCGTTTTGGAAGCAAACCACTGAATCCCTGCAACAGCCTGCTTGTCCAGGCGGGCGTATTTATTCAGTGTGACCGGCTGCTTGGACTCGTACTGGATCATCATGTACATGTGATCCTGCAGGTTCTCGCCAACACCCGGGAGGTGGGTATGCACCTTGATGCCCATGTCACGTAGGTGATCTGCCGGGCCAATGCCGGACAACATAAGCAACTGCGGCGAATGCACGGCGCCTGCGCTGAGGATGACCTCTGCTTGCGCACGAGCAGTCACCTCCACACCGTGGTGTTCATAGCGGACACCCACCACGCGCTTGCCAGAAAACTCCAGTTTGCGAAGACGTGCACCAGTGACTATATCGACTTTAGGATGCCAGGAAGCTGTTTTCAGGTAAGCATGTGCAGAACTGGCACGAACACCGTTATCAATGTTCATGTCCCAGCAGCCAAAGCCTTCCTGCTGATAGCCATTCACATCACTGGTGAGCGGGTAACCCGCTTCCTGGCCAGCCTTCAAGAATGCATGATCAAGCGGATTGTCCACGGTGCCACGCAGGACTGAGACAGGGCCTTGGCCACCACGATATGCGTCTCCACCACCGCTGTAGCGCTCGCCACGTTTGAAGTAAGGCAATACGTCCGCATACGACCAGCCGGTAGCCCCTTTCTTGGCCCAACGGTCATAGTCAAGCGCGTGACCACGCAAGTAGACCATGCCATTGATCGCAGACGATCCGCCCAAAGCGCGACCACGAGGCTGGAACACCTTGCGACCATCGAGATGCTTTTGCGGGGTTGTCCAGAAGCCCCAGTTGTATGGGCCACCCTCGAAATTTCGGCCAAAGGCACTCGGCATTTGGATCGTCCAGTGACGATCAGATGGGCCGGCTTCCAGCAAGAGAACACGGTTACCAGAGCGCTGGGCCAGTCGGGAGGCAACAACACAACCTGAAGTACCAGCCCCTACAACGATATAGTCATACTCTTTCAAGGTGTCTCCTTACCGCACATTATTAATATTTGAGCGTCTAGGCTGGAGAATGCATTAACTGCATAGCCAAAATTATTTCGGGAATGACACAGCCCGCAGAAAACTGCCTATCGAAGGTTTTCCAAAGGAAAATCCGGAAGAGCCAGCCTGATGGGTAGCTAATTCCAGAAGCGCCAACGAAGTGTATTGGCGAGCGGTGAAAGGAGGAATTGCTGGGACTTGGGAAGTCCTCAGTTTTTTATGACCACTGACATCCCACCGACCCGTAAAGAGCTCTAAACGCAATTGGTTCAGAACGCCACCTGGTGTGAGGACGCGAACTTTGCCTGGCAGTTGGCTCTGGTTCGCTACGTCGGTCTTGCGTGGATACGTCCAGCTTATTTTCATGTCTTTGTCGTCCAGCTTGCTCACGCGGGCAGACATCCTGAAGCCCAGCGGAGCGAGGATAGGCGGCAGCTATGAAAAAAGACGTTCTTCTGATGAAGCTTGCACTGTGTGACGCGAGATCTCCCTCTACGTCAGTCGCGCACCTACAAGGGCTTGGGACGGAACACAGTGCCAGCTCTCAATCCATGAGGAACGAGTTTTCCACGCTGATCATGCCGCCTCCAAAATTCTTGTTCTGTGGAGTGACCTTAAATCTAATCTCGATGCGTAGCTATATCCTTAAGCCATTCTTATGCAGGCTTTCAGCTCAGCTACTAACCGTTGCCCCACCGTTCGCATCAAGCTCACGACCGCCGAGAGCGGTATCGAGATAAGGCAAAGGACGCCTCCAGGCCTGCCTCAATAGCGACTCGACCGACGGCGGAAGAGGAAAAATTTCTCAGTAAAAACATCTATTTGGGCTAGAAAATGCGTCCCCAGCCCAACGAGGGTCGAGTAGAGCTGCTCAATGCATCCATTTTTTCATGAACATTTACAGCTCAACTCCCGAGCAGTGGGTCTACACGTCTCGCGCATGACCTCAGGTGGGCTTGGCGGACTCATTCGCTCGTGATTTGCCGTGAAACGCCTTCAAAAACGGCCGCACGCTCTCAAATGACAATCACCGACACCCAAAAGGTGCAACTAGCGAGCACGGAGTCGCTTGCATGCCCCGAGTTAGAGCAGTGCACGGGACATTAGGCAAGATTATGGGGCTTACCGCCCCTCTGCTACGAAGCTCTAAACGTGAAAGAATTGATGGTAAGCAATTCGCCTAAAGCACCCACCGGACATTGTCAAGAATTGTTTTTACAGCACAATTTCTTTTCGCAGAAGATGCACCACTCTGATTTGCCCCCTGATGGTGCGCTCGTTGAATTTCCGCACTGCATGTGAACGCCAGGTGCAGTGGAAATATGAGGATGAGGCCCCGGAACATTGGCGGGCTTGCATTCCCTCGAGTCATGGGGCGCAGTGCAACCTGATTACAGCGCAGAACTCGTGCCAGTTGATGTATGACGAGAGATCACACCAGCTATGACGAAAAACGACCTAATCGACACTCAGGTTTGGTCATAAGGTGGCCGGGATTTTCGCCGCCTTACTGCGGCTGACTAGAAAAAAAATGATTAGCAACAGAGCCGAGGTGCGAGCCGATGCGTAACAACAAGCAAATCGCTAACAACATGCTAGGGAACGGCTTAAAGAGTAGACAGGTCACCATGATCTCGATCGGTGGCGTCATTGGTGCAGGCCTGTTCGTCGGGTCATCGAACGCGATCGCGGCGGCTGGGCCAGCCGTGCTCGTTTCTTATTTGATCGCTGCATTGATCGTGATATTGGTGATGCAGATGCTGGGCGAAATGGCGACTGCTCGCCCAGATACGGGATCATTTTCGGCTTACGCCGACCAGGCTATGGGGCGCTGGGCTGGCTTTTCGATTGGCTGGCTTTACTGGTGGTTCTACGTTCTCGTCATCGCGATAGAAGCGATCGTCGCCGGTAACATTCTAGGAGATTGGCTAGCCATTCCGCACTGGGTGGCAGCCTTCGGCGTCACGTTTATTCTCATCGCCTGCAACAGCTTGAGTGTAGGGAATTTTGGCACCTTGGAATACTGGCTCTCACTGTTCAAAGTGGTTGCCATCGTGGGCTTCATCGTCTTGGGTGTGCTGGCGATTCTTGGCTTGCTTCCGGGATCCTCAACCAGCGGCATTGATAACCTATTCAGCAATGGTGGATTCGCACCTAACGGCAACGTTGCGATCGTAGCGGCACTTTTGACCGCCATGTTCAGCTTCCAAGGGAGCGAAGTAGTCACCATTGCCGCAGCTGAGTCCAAGCAGCCGAAGGCGAATATTAAAAAGGCTATCCGGGCTGTTGTATGGCGCCTGGGCCTGTTCTACCTCGGTTCGATGTTCGTAGTCGTGTGCTTGATTCCTTGGAACGCGCCTGAGCTTGCAAAAGGTTCGTACCAAGCCGTGCTGACCGCGATGAACATCCCTTGGGCCCCGGGCATCATGAGCATTGTCGTCCTCGTAGCAGTCACCAGCTGCCTAAACTCTGCTATCTACACCGCCTCGCGGATGACCTATTCGTTGGCCAAGCGTGGTGATGCTCCTAAAGCATGCTCGCAAACCACAACGAAGGGCGTACCGGTGTACGCGATCGCGCTGACTTCAGTGGTTGCCTTGGCAGCACTGGCGGCGAACTATCTGATGCCCAAACAGGTATTTGAATTCCTGCTCGCTACCAGCGGTGCCATTGCGTTGCTGATGTACTTGGTAATTGCAGTCACCCAGCTTTGCATGCGACGTAAATTGGTTTCCCAAGGCCACGCACTGGAAGTGAAAATGTGGCTCTTCCCATACCTCACCATTTTGACCATCGGGTTCATTTTGGTGGTGTTCGGGATCATGGCAGCCTTCCCTGGTCAACGGATCGAACTACTCTCCACTCTTGGCTTGGCAACCGCTCTGGTTTTGATCGGCTTCTACTTGCAAAAGAGCCAACCCGAGCTGTCCGCCCAACGCGCAATTATGACCAGCGAGAGGCCGGGACAAACCAGTCAAGAACGAGCCTTCGCCTGACGTTCCATCACTCCAGCCGCTGCCATCCAATGTTTAGGGCAGCGGCTTTTTTTTCCACTACACCTGTGACGCCCCGTCATACCCACTATGACGTAACTACTCTTTTTAGTGGGAAATTGGTGGATTAATCTACTTATAACTCCAGTTCATAGCTACTGGGAATTCACATACGACCGTGGAACATACAATGACCGCCCTGCCAAAACCTGATGAACTTGCTATCCCCTATCAACTGCCACAAGTGCCATTCATGTCTCCCGATATGGTGCATCCAGGCGTAATGACCAAATGGCTGGAAGATGACAAACTTTGGGTGCCTGTAACTGCTTCGGTTTCATTCAAGCCACTGCTCCTGAGTGTGTCTGGCGGCTACTACATCAACCTGCTACGCGTTCGTAAAAGCGGCGTCTTGTCGCGCCACCGTCATACCGGTGGCGTGCACGCCATCGTACTGAAGGGGCGCTGGTTCTACCTTGAGCATGACTGGATTGCTGAGGAGGGCTCCTTCGCGTTCGAACCACCAGGAGAGACCCACACGCTCTTCGTTCCGGAAGACGTCGAGGAAATGATCACGTGGTTCCACGTTCAGGGTGGCTATACATACGTAGACCCCCAGGGCAACGCGGTTGGTTACGAAGACGTGTTCACCAAGCTTGAAACTGCTCGCAAGCATTACAAAGAGCTGGGACTGCCGGACGACTACATCGAGCAGTTCATTCGCTGATCGGATATGACCAAGCGCGCCTCTCTTCGGCGCGCTTGTTCGTTGAGTCCTATGATGTCAGGCTGACCCTAATCTATGTACGCTGGTTTCTCGATGGACAATTACTCTCAGATGCTGGCCTTCATATGGGCTACGGAACAAGGAAATTTTTCGGCCGCCGCCCGGGCGCACGGCTTGTCTCCTTCCGCAATCAGCAAACTGATTACTCGCCTGGAAGACCGTCTTCAGGTGCGTCTATTTCAGCGCGGGACACGCAGCCTGACTCTCACCGAAGAGGGTTCGGCCTACCTAGTCAGTGCTAGGGAAGTCGTCAATGCCATGGCAGAGGCCGATTCTTTGGCAGAAGCATTCCCTAACCGAGCGAGAGGATCGCTGCGCATCCATACGATGACAACTTTTGCGAAGCATCAGATCGTGCCTTGGATCTCAGAATTTCTTGCCATGTATCCGGGGGTCACGATCGATTTGCAGGTAGGCCCTCAATATGTTGATCACTTCGATCAGGGACTCGACATCGCGATCCACAGTGGAGTACTACCTAGCTCTTCGAGGATTGCCAAGAAGATCGGGGAAAGCGCTTGGATTACGTGCGCATCCCCTGACTACCTCGCTCGCCGGGGTACTCCTCTTCATCCCAAGGATCTATTGGAGCATGACTGCTTCAACTTTGGTTTCAACAGCATTTGGAACAACTGGCAGTTTTTAATTGATAGGCATGAGCTGACGATCCCGATAAAGCCGAAAGCGACGCTTGCGCATGGCGACCTACTTAGAGATATCGCCTTAGGTGGTGGCGGCATCGTGAAGCTGGCGCAGTTTCACATCGGAGCAGATGTCAAGGCTGGTCGCCTGGTGCGAATCCTTAGTGATTTTGATATCTCGAAGAAAGAGCCGATTTATATGGTTTACTCAAATCGAAAACATTTAAGCCCTCGCATAAGGGCGTTCCGTGATTTCATGGAGCAAAAGCTTAATGAATCTCCTTGGGAGTAAACCAGTGAACCCTTCGGTATCTATTAGTACTGCTAAATTAAAACGCGTATCGCTATGATCAATATGGCCAGCAATCGCTAGCCGAAAATTCAGACAGGCGGGCCTGGGCTTGTTTCTAGCCATCACAGCACTCAGCTATCGAACAGCGCCAATGCTCGCCACTTTAAAAACGATTCAGAGACAGACATGAAAAACTTAATTGGTGATGTATCCAGTGCCGCGCGCATCTTGCCAGACCTGAACGGGGAAAAGCTTTTCATCAATAAAGGTAAAGGCGCATATCTTTGGGACGATCAAGGTCGAAAGTACATTGACACAGCACTGGGCTTTGGTGCGATCCTCCTCGGCCACTCCAATGAAGTGGTCAACAATGCGGTTATCGAGGCTCTCGGAGACAGCGCAGCACCTTCTTGGGCGCATGTTCGCGAGCATTCTGCTGCAACCGCGCTGGCCATGCATACCGGCGAGCTGAGTCGCGTAATTTTCACCAACTCTGGCAGCGAAGCCGTACACCTGGCCTGCAGGGCCGCTCGTGCTTACACAGGCCGCTCCAAAATCGCCAAGATGGCTGCAGGCTTCGACGGTTGGTTCGACGATGTGAGCTATGGCAATGTGACCTCCAAAGAAGCAAACTTTGCCGACGGTGATCGCCCTTCCACTGCCCGCACAACGTTGCTGCGCTTCAACGACTTCGACGATGTCGAGCGTATCTTCGCAGAAGACGATAACATCGCCGCGGTAATCTTAGAGCCGATGTTGGCAAACGCCGGATGCATCATGGCTCTACCTGGCTACCTTAAACATGTGCAGGATGTAGCACATAAGCACGGGGCCCTCGTCATATGCGACGAAGTGCTGATGGGCTTCAGGCTTCATCCAGGTCTCGCGGGGCTTCAAGCGGGGCTGGATCCTGATTTAGCAAGCGTGGGTAAGGCCATCGGTAACGGTGTTCCTGTGTCCGCTATCGTTGGCAAACCACATGTTCTAGCAGCTTTTGAAGAAGGTCGAGTACTTCGGGGCGGTACCTTCAGCGGAAACCCTATGGCATGCGCCGCAGTCATGGCTACCTTGGCTCAACTCGATACTGCGGACTATACTGCGCTGATTAAGAAAGGTGACGGATTGAGGGATGCGATCACATCGACATTCGCCTCGCATGGCATCAAGATCACTACAACAGGTTACGGCAGTGTCTTCAGCATCTGGCTGGGCGACGTAGCCCCCATGACCTATGAGCAAGCCCAGAAAATCGCCAATCCCGACTTCAGTAAGCAATTACACTTGGCACTTCGCGAATATGGCGTCCTATTGATGCCATCTCCGTATGGCCGCCTTTACATCTCGTTCGACCACAGCAACATTGTTATCGAAGAGATGAAATTTGCATTTGAGAAAGCGGCAAGTAAGCTGAGTAAGATATTTTCCAACGCCTGACAAATAAGGAGGACGTAAGTCCTCCTTTTTTTCATCAAAGCATCATCCTAGTTATTATCAACTACAGCGAGCCTCCACTTCAATTAGCTAAATCTGGAACAAGTAACATTTAAACCGAATCTACGCACCGAAAACGTTGGCTTGATGGAATGCTGACCTCGTCCAGGAGCGGCTGGGCGTAGCTGATGACGCTGGCATGACCGCCTGAGAGGAGAAAGCGCAACGGTGTCCAGTCGGAGTCGTAGAGCTTGTGAATTTTGGTTGTGAATCCGCCGCGGCTGCTGCCTAGAGCGTGATTGGCAGGCACGTCAGCCCCTTTTTTTTCGAGCGTAAAAGGAGGCTCGGGTTGCACGCACTGCGGTTTAATCGATCATCTAGGTTTTCATATTGATCAAGCCTTGCTGACTCAATCTCCAGTACACCGCCACATGAGAAAGCGCATAGCCATGAGGGTCGAGATCTCCTCCGGACAGAGCTCCATCACGACTTGTTTCTGCTGAACATGTACTGATAGAGCGGTTCCCTCATAGCTACCGTTGGACGCGGTGCATCTGGCAACACGGCGAGATAAGCTGATGAGTGGAACGCAAATGTCTATTGGCTTACCCGATCTTATGGTATACCGTGTTCCAGTCACTCCTTCCAAGGGGTGATGACAATGCCGTACACGGTCGTTTCGGGGCGTGCTGTACGGGGTAAATAGGCGCGGTCAGATGACAGCCTACGCCCCGGTTACGCCTGTCCGCTATTTGGATGGAAGTAGATACGACCGGGCCAGGAAACTAAAATGGCCAACTCCCTTTCTTTTTTCATCGATGGCGACTGGGTAACTCCGTCCAGCCTTCAGACCTCTCCCATTTACGATCCATCCTCAGAATCACCTTTTGCTGAGGTGGCATTCGGTAACACCGTGGATGTGGATCGGGCAGTCAGGGCCGCTGCCGCTGCTTTCCCTCAATACTCCTTAACTACGCGCCAAGAGCGCCTGGAACTCCTTGAACGCATCCTTGTGTGCTTCAACGAGCGCGCGGAGGAGATGGCACAGATCATTTCGCGTGAGCTGGGTGCTCCGTTGGAGTTCGCTCGTGACGTTCAGGTAGGCAGTGCTCACGCCCAGTTGCTCCAGCATATCGAGACACTACGGGCGTTCGACTTTGAAACTCAAAGCGGTACCACTCGTATCGTTCGAGAGGCCATAGGTGTCGTCGCGCTTATCACCCCTTGGAACTGGCCGATCAACCAGATCGTTTGCAAGGTGCTCCCGGCGCTAGCTGCAGGCTGCACGATGGTTCTCAAGCCAAGTGAAGAAACGCCTCTCAGCGCCATTTTGTTCGCCGAAATCCTTCAAGCAGCGGGCGTGCCACGCGGGGTTTTCAACCTCGTTAATGGTGAAGGCGTCGAGGTAGGGGCTGCGTTGGCCAGGCATCCGCTTGTGGATATGGTGTCCTTTACCGGCTCGACACGTGCAGGCATCGCTGTTGCGAAGCTTGCAGCAGATAGTGTGAAGCGCGTTTGCCAGGAGTTAGGCGGTAAATCGGCCAACATCCTCTTGCCCGATGCTGATGTATTCCATGCCGCACGCCGTGGGGCAGAATTATGTTTTTTTGCCCAATCGCAGACCACACATGTGCTGTTGAGAGCGCACGCGACCACGTAGCCCTGTAGCTTTTCGTAGGTCACGATATTGGAGGTTCAAAAGGGATCAACACCATCTAGACGTCGCTTTTGGCCACCGAAGCCCCCTCTCAGGAAAAATTCAAGCCGCCCATCACTGGCGACTGACCTTTCTTTCAGACGATTACTGGATACCCTTTGTCACGAATATAATCACGCGAAGTACGTCATCGGAAAGATCTTGCGCATTCTCCAGCGTAACCGTCAGCATATCGACTGAAGCTTGAATTGATTTGTGAGAGTCCATAGGCCGCCACATAGGCTCAGATCGAATATTCCGCAACGCGGGCTAGCATGCGGCGCTCGCAGAGGTGAGGATGCAAGCCCGCAGGGCCAAGACTAGGCTTGCCTGGACTTGGTTCACGGCAGTCGTGCGAAGTCCACCCCGTATCGATTTTGAAAAGTTAGTGATTTGAAATTGAAGTATCAGAAAACCT